>JBJORF010000080.1:0-21211 GCA_046049545.1 Cyanobacteriota bacterium
ATTTCCCCTGTCGGATAGCGATACAACTGTCGATCGCGCTCCACTGCCATCACCGTCGCCCCGGTGATCCGCCGAATATTACTTTCCGCCAGGGTTTGGTTGACGATCGTTGCGGTGGTATCCAGGACATGCCACTGATTGTCCAGTCCCGCGATCGCCTTGTCTAAATCCGCCACCCCCCAATAGTCCGATCGGGCAGGCTCAATATCTCGATAATGACCATTGCGATAGCGCTGCACCAACTGCTGCACCGCCTGGGGCTGATCCCCCAATTTCAGTAACATATGCGCCCCCATTTCCAGCGCCGCCTCAAATTCGGGCTGCACCACTTCCTTCGCCCCCAATTGGTACAGCGCTGCAATTTCTGCCGTCACATGGGCCCGCACCGTAATATCCAAATCCGGCACCAAACTCAAAGCCCGATTGAGCGTTAACCGCGTTGCCATTGGATCAGGTAACGTAATTGCTAAAGATTTCGCCTGCTTCAGATTCGCCCGCTCCAAAACCAACTCACTCGCCGCATCGCCAAACAAATAGGGAATACCCATTGTCCGCAGCGTTGCAAATGAGGCTTCATTATTATCAATAACCAAGAGCGAATAGCCTTGAAAATACAGCATTCGCACCAATGTCTGTCCCACACGGCCATAGCCTGCAACTACGACATGATCGCGCAATGTTTCCGATGCGATGCCGACCAACTGCGGTTCTGGCTGCATTGGCAGCAGGCGATTCAGCCAAATCATTTGCTCTAATTGTCGCAATAAAAACGGTGTAGTTTTTAATAACAACGGTGCCAACAATAGGGTTGCTGCTGTCGTTCCGACTGTTAATCCATAGATTCGATCGCTGAACAAATTCTGACTCTTTGCTACCCCCGCCAGCACAAAGGAAAATTCTCCAATTTGGTTAATCCCTAATCCCACTGCCATCGCTGTTTTCAGCGGATAGCCAAACAGCACCACGATCGCCACCACCACGAGCGCTTTGCCAATCATCGTCACGGTGACTAAACCCAGTAAAGTCGCCGCATTTTGCCCCAAAAATCCGGGATCAATCAGCAGCCCGATCGAGGCAAAAAATAACGTGGCAAAGACATCGCGCATCGGCAGCACCCGATCGAGGGCATGGTCGGCGTATTCTATATTGGAAATCATTAATCCCGCCACAAACGCGCCCATCGCTACGCCCAATCCGAGCAGGTGGGTAAAAATCGCAATTCCTAAACACAACACCAAAATCGCCAGCAAAAACAACTCCTGGGAAGCCGTCCGCACCACCAACCGGATCAGCGGCGGAATCAGCCATTTCCCCGCAGTCACTGCCAACCCCAAAAATAACATTGCCTTGAACACCGCCGCCAACACAGCGATACCGATTGTCTCCGACGGCTGACTCAACGCGGGCAGCACCGCCAACATCAGCCCCAACCCCAAATCCTGCACAATCAAAATCGCCAGCATCACCTGCCCAACGATCGTCTGCACTTCATTCCGTTCGATCAAACTCTTCAGCACCACCGCCGTCGAAGACAACGACAACACCGCGCCCAGAAAAATCGCCTTCGGGATCGTGTCCACCCAGCCTGTCCAATAGGCCAGTCCGCCACCGAGGACGATCGTCCCAATAATTTGTAACGTCCCGCCTCCCAAGGCAATTCGCCGCATCCGCAATAAATCCTTCAGCGAAAACTCCACCCCGAGCGCAAACAGCAGCAGCGCCACCCCAATTTCCGCTAAAACCTGAATATCGCCCTTCAAACTCACCCAATTCAAGCAAGCTGGCCCCACCGCCACCCCACCCAAAATGTAGCCCAACAGTGCTGGTTGCCGCAGCCGCAGGGCTCCAACACCGCCTACCGTGGCCGCTCCCAGCACCGTCACCATTTCAACAATTAGCTTGAGTTCGCCGGCCATTGCACTGGCAGCTATTGCACTGACAACTACAGTTCCAATGCCATCATTATAAGCGCTGCGTCTTCAACTTACGGGTGCTCACGAGTTCGGCGTATTCCGTTAATTGTACCAAGGTAAACCGCCGCTGAATTTGCTGCAAATAGCCGATCGTGCGGGCAATTTTTGCTTCGGTACTGCGACCCATCCCAGGGAAAGCACTCAGTTCCGGGGCCCGATCGGCAGCAATAAAGTCCAGCGAATGCAGCAGAATCGACGGCTCGACTCGAAAGATCTGGCACAGCGTCAACGCTAAGCCAAGATAAAACTTCGCTAACCACTCCGATTTCTCCGCGATGAAATGCAGATAAGTCAAGTGAATCGGAATCCGGAACAACGGCATCGTCGTCACGGGAATCTCGATCATTTCCCCCTGGGGCAACTGCCAACGGTGGGGATGCAACGTGCGAAAGCCATCCGTCCACTGACCAAATTCCACATCGGTCTTCTGCGCGGCTGGGACATTTACGCCCTTCAGCGCGGCTTTGCGCAACATCGAGCCCAAAAAGGTCGGGAAGACCGACGCATCATAGACATATCCCATCGATCGCAGCACACCGAGTAAATCCTTCGACACCGCAAACCCCGGCCCCCGGAAGGAGACCGTGCGGTAGCCCGTGGCCCGCTCGATCGCGTCTTGAGTCTTCGTCAGCTCCGCCGTAATGTCTGCCACGGGCGTTTCATGCATCCAAGGCTCATGCATATAGCTGTGGTTGCCAATGTCATGGCCCGCTTCCAGGATTTGACGCAGGGGTGCGGTATTGGCCGGAATCTCGGCATCGCGACCCACCACGAAAATTGTCAACCGCATCCGTACCGCGTCTGACACTCGCAGAATATCTGGCACCACCACGGGCAGATAAGTCGGGTAGGACTCCCAGCCCGATACGCCTTGGGCGCGCATGTAGGACCACTGATTATCGAGATCAAGCGAAATACTGGCAAGCTGGCGCATGGGTCGGAGACTGATTGAGTTTTCATCTATCTTATTCAGACTTCCAGCCCCAAGCATCTTCACCAGGATAGAGTTAACCAAAACGCCATAGTTCACCGATCGAACCGGGTGAAAACTTTATTCTCAAGGCCCAGGCTTGACGATAACAGCGGCGGGGTTTGATGCATTGATTACGGAGGGCGCTTGCCAGCAGTGGACTGAGTTAAGGGTAGAGCGATCGGGCCGAGGCCTTTTGGGGCAACCTAAGCCAGTGTGTTTGTTCATTACCTGTTGAATGTCTGAGGTCGAGTGAAATGCTGGGTCAAATTGCGATCGGACTTTTGCTGCTTTTGGGGTTCTTGCTATACCCTTTGATCAAAACCGCCTGGATCATGCGGAATCGGACTTTAGAGTGTTTACACATTGAGTCCGCTGATTCAGGAGACCTCCCAACAGAAATTCAAGATGCCTTAGAAGCTTCAATCTGTGCGCTTGAATCGGCGGCTGAATTTGAATTTCTCTCGCATTATTACGTCTACGCCGGAGCCGTTGGCGACTTACCTGCCTGGGGTTTAATGTTCCGCAATTCAGCATCGCAGACCTATGCGACAATCTTTGCACCACAGCCCTTTCACCAGCACTCAATCGCAATCTGTGAAATCACCAGCTTCCTAGAAAACAATCACCGTATTACAACAAACAACAGCAAAGACTATAAAATCCGACCTCGCAACGATCGGGAAACAATCATTTATCGTTTAAATACACCGATTGAAGAACTGCTTGCAATCCATCAGTCCCAGCTTGAAACTGCCTCACAAAAGGCGCTTAGCCTAACCGAGCCTGAATTCATCGCTAAAGTAATACAACATGAATTAGAGAAGTTAGAGTATTGTGTCAAACGTCGAGTTTTCCGCTGGCTCAAACCGAATGAACAGTATCAATACACAATGCAATCAGCAGTCAAACTAACATTTCAGGTTGCATTAGAGTTAATATCCCCAAAAACTCGAGTCAAATCCCTAGAAGTTAAATCAGAAGAGGCGAAACGTGATCGCGTCCAGTCTGAAGCCGAAGCATTTCTGGCTAATTTAGCCCCAAAATCAGAACTATCTAAGCAAAAGCGGGGTTGGCTCGCGATCGGTTCACTGGCGATATTTGCCGCAACCTGTGTGATTCAATTTGGTCAACTTGAATTTGGGCTAACCTTTGTGGGGATTTTTCTGGGCACGCTGATTCTGCATGAAGGCGGGCATCTTGCAGCAATGATGATATTTGGCTATCGATCGCCCGCTGTATTCTTCATTCCATTTTTCGGAGCCTTAGCCACTGCCCGAAAAAATCACGCTTCACTGACCGAAAAATTCTGGATCTCGATGGCAGGGCCATTGCCAGGATTAATTTTAGGGATTGCGATCGCGCTTGTCCAAACCCATGGATTATCAGAAATCGCCGCAGTCAGCCAATGGTATAGCAGTGCGAATCCCTGGCGAATTGCCAGCATCATTCTGATCTTCTTGAATTTATTTAATTTGCTGCCCATTTACCCCCTCGATGGTGGACAAATAGGCGACCTGCTCCTGTTCTCACGCAATCCTTATCTGGGCGTGTTATATCGCTCGATCGGGGTCGGATTACTCCTTTTACTGGGCTTAATGAATCCTACGATGTTAGCATTTGGGCTGATTATTGCCTTCACCATCCCCAACAGCTATCGCATCGCCCGTTGGTCTTCAAAGCTCCGCAAAGAGTTACGAAACATTCCTTGGCAGGATGAACGGGCATCAGCGGAACTGATTTTTACCCGATTGCAGTCCGCACCAAAAATGTCGCCGACCCAACGACAGATGATCGCAGGTGGGATTTTTGCCGATCGCCGATCGGACAGCGCACCATTACGATCGCGGATCGGGTTGTCGATCGTCTACGTCATCAGCTTAGTTGCAGGCATCACTGCTGGTCTGTATAGCATCATGCCCAGTCCAAAAATGATGCTCGGTTTTGCGCGTGGAATGCCGTCAATGTTTCAGAGCCGTGAAGCGCGCACGAAACAGAGCATTCAAGAACTCGATGCCAAGATTCTCCAAGAGCCCAAAAACCCTGAATGCTATTCTGCTCGCGGCATGCTCAAGTCATTATCAAATGACTTTCAAGGTGCTTTAGCGGACGCTAATACTGCAATTCAAATTAATCCCGCTTCACCGGACGGCTATGAAGTACGTAGTCGGATTTATACTTTAATGGGCGACCACAATCGCGCACAAGCCGACGATCACAAAGCCCGTGAAATCGTGTGGCTGCCTAAATTTCAAGCTGCCCACACCCAAATTAAACAAAAGCCTAAAAACTTGGCTGCCTACATTCAGCGAGCCGAAGCCAAATATGAATTAGGTAATCAGCAGGGGGCATTTCAGGACTTGGCATATGTAATAAAACACGATCCAAAAAATGTAGAAGCACTGTTCTTGAGATCATCCCTCTACGATCTCGCCCAAAACCCCCAAGCCGCGATGAAAGACCTCGATCGCATCATTGAATTGCAGCCCAACAACTATGAAGCCTACGATGCCCGTTCCGAAATCTATTCCCAGTTAGGGGACGATGTAAAAGCTGAAGCAGATGCCGAAAAGTCATTCGAGATCTATTCCCAATCACCAAAAGCCAAAGACAATCCGCAACAAATAGAAACGCTGCAACAAATCCGATCGCGCTCAAAGCAGTTTGATTAAAGAAACACAACCATCGTCATAGTCGCAACCATTGCCGTGGGTTTCGGCTGACGCTCAACCCACTGGGCGATCGGGGTGGTTAAACTCGACTGAGTTCAACTTCAACCGAGGGCTGAGCCACGCCGAAGCCCGACGCAACCCACTTGATCACTCCACAGGGGGCTGAGCGACAGCCGAAGCCCAACCTATTTTGCGTACAGCACCGTAATTCGGCCAACTTGCCCAAGAATAAAATAGGCTAGGCTTAAGAAAAGTTCTTTCTCGCTTTTTCCATGCTCCATCCCCAAGCCGCCGATCGTCTGATCCAAACCCACAGCCAGCCCCTCACCCGCACCGAAACCATTCCGCTCCAACAATGCCGGGGCCGCATCCTCGCCGAAAACCTCACCAGCCATCTCGACTTCCCCCACTGGGACAACTCCGCCATGGACGGCTATGCCGTCCGGTTCGCCGATGTCCAAACCTGTCCCGTCACCCTGACGATCGTGGAAGCCATCCCCGCTGGCAACATTCCCCAAATCCCCCTCCAACCCGGCCAAGCCGCCCGCATCCTCACCGGCTCGATGATGCCCCCCGGTGCCGATACTGTCGTCATGCAAGAGCAGACCAATCGCGACGGGAACCAAATCACCATCCTGCAATCCCCCCAACCCCAAGAATTTGTCCGTCACCAAGGCACCTACTACCAAGCGGGTAATCCCCTCCTCATCGCCGGAACCCGCCTCAACGCCGCCGAAATCGCCATCCTCGCCGCCGCCCAAGTCACCCAAATCCCCGTCTTTGCCCCGCCCAAAGTCGCCATCCTTTCCACTGGCAGCGAACTGGTCGAACCCGACCAACCGCTCCGCCCCGGCCAAATCGTTGATTCCAACCAATATGCCCTAGCAGCGCTCGTCGAACAAATGGGCGCGATCGCCCTTCCCATGGGTGTCATCGCTGACGATCCCGATCGGCTCAAAGCGGCCATGGCTGAAGCGATCGCCACCGCCGATATTGTGATTTCCTCCGGGGGCGTATCGGTCGGCGACTACGATTATGTCGATCGCCTACTCGAAGAACTCGGTGCCAATATTCACATCCGCAAAGTCGCGATCAAACCCGGCAAACCCCTCACCTTCGCCACCCAAGGCGATACTCTCTACTTCGGCCTCCCCGGCAATCCCGCCTCCGCCCTCGTCACTTTCTGGCGCTTCGTGCAGCCCGCCCTGCGGCACCGATCGGGCCAACCCAACGCCTGGGCACCCCAAACAATCACCGCCCAAACGGCCCAAGGACTGAAGGGCGATCGGCAGCGTGAAACCTATCTCTGGGGACGACTGGAATATGAAAATGGCCAACCGACCTTCCATGTCGCCGCCGGGAGTCACCTCTCGGGAAACTTAATTAATCTAGCGGGCACGAATGCTTTAGCGATTATTCCGATCGGCACCCCCGAACTCACCTCTGGCGCGACCTTACAAGTCATGCCTGTATAGCGAAATGATTCAGCGCGATCGGCTTATGGGTGTCAACTAGGGTTCGACGCAACCCATCGCCCCCAAGGCTATCCCTTCGCCTACCCCACGATGGGCGATCGTCGGTCTTTCACCCAGAGCAATGAGTTCCCTGACCTTTGGCGTTATTGGAATTGCTGGACTCCGCTAACCTGATCGAGGACAATATCCGTATCTAATCGCCTCCGTCCCCGACCAACATGCGCGATCGTCCCTCAGATCCACCTCAGCTTCCCGATCGGTGGCAAGCGATCGAAGCCGAAATCGTCTATCACTCGATCGAGCCACGACTCGTCGCTTTTAGCGCCACTCAGATCCAAATGGGCACGCTATATGACCCTATTGGCAAGCATCTCAAGGCCATCAACAAAGGCCTTGTCCCTGCTACAGGCAACATTGGACTTGTCCCGTCAGAAGTCGCCGACTACGATCTGAAATCCAAAATCTTAGGAAAAGGGGGAGACCGACGATTTCACGACAGAATAGTAGAAGCGGTGCTCTACTTCCCTGGCAAAATGACGACTCACTAATGGAGTAAATGCTGTGACTACCACCCTGAAAGCGCATCCCATCTGGCACAACGTCAGCCAAACCGTTGCCGCGATCGACTCCAGCGCGATCGCCGTCCAACACCTCCAAGCCTGCAATGCCGAAATTAACGGCTATTGGGATGAGGACGATCAATTCTATGAAACGATTCGCTTCAGCCAAAGCCTAACGCCAGAAGTGATTAGCAGTTCTCTCGGTGTCACCCCGAATCAGAATGGCGGGATTCCTTGGCTTAATTTTAAATATGCCTTGAAGATTCCTGGGGTGGAAACTCCGATCGGGGAACTCAGTCTGATTTTGAACGACAGCCTTGAAGTGATCGATGAGAACTGGCTGATTGATATCCACTCGCCCCACGTTTTATCTCAGTAGCTGCGATCAGATCGCCCCCCACATGGAACCCAAGGTCATCTCTTCGCTTTTCCCACGATGAGCGATCGTCGGTATTTCACCCAGAGCAATGATTACCGTAACTTTTGCTAGTGTTTGGTGGTCGATCGGTGCGGCACCCGAATCCAGCCCGAATCAACCCAGTATTCTGTCAGTGGTCGCTTCATCCGATCCACGCTAAAATCGGAGGAGTGACAAGCAGGTAGGCAAAATGTTACAAACCAACGCGATCGCGAGTATTAATTCACTCCTCTTGCAGCTTCCTGAATCGCTCCAAGTCGAAGCATTGCATTACGTTGAGTATTTGTCTTCCTCCCGTGTTGGCAAGACCGTTGAGAATCCTAATCAAATGCCGCTTGATCCTGCCGAAGTACCATCGATAACCCGAAAGCGCAATGGATTCGGTATTCTCAAAGGTAAAATCTTGATCGCTGATGATTTTGATGCCCCACTGGAAGAATTTTCCGATTACCAATAAGCTATGAACCTGCTGATCGATACTCACATTTTGATTTGGTACATTGCCGGGAATCCCAAGCTAAATCCAGCGATGCTCGATCGGCTAGAAGCGACTGAAAATAACCTCTATGTGAGTGTTGCAAGTCTTTGGGAAATTGCTATCAAAGTCGGCAAAGGCAAACTTGATCTAGGCATTGAGTTCCACGAATTAGAAGGAATTCTGGATCAACTGGAGATTCAAACCCTACCGATTTTGTTCGGTGATCTCAATGTTCATCGCACATTGCCTTTTCATCATACCGATCCGTTTGACAGGTTGATCATCGCTCAATCGATTAACCAGAATTTAGCGCTGATGAGTGCCGATTCGGCGTTTAGCAGTTACCCAATCACAAATATCTGGTCAGAGTCATAACGAACATTACAATCGGATGGTCATCGAACCCCAACCCATCGCCCCCAAGGTCATCCCTTCGCCCGCCCCACGATGAGCGCGATCAGTCTTTCATCCAGGGAAATGATTTAGCGTGATTGAGTGGGCGATCGGAGCTTCAACCATATTGGAAGTTCAATCGGGTAGGCCGGAAAATTCTATCGACAACGCTCATAAATCCACATCACGTCTCCTAGAAAAGGTGGTGTATCTTCTGAAACGGTTGATCTTCTTCTATAGTAATCGTGACTACCCAAATCAGAAATAAAGACGTATTTGGGTGCCTCCACTTCTCGCCCAATCACCCCTGGATTAGCAGATTTAAGCTCCTGGTCAAAAAAGTTAATGCGAAAACCGTCACCATATTCTATTCCCTTACTGGTAGGAATAATGCTCACAAAAGAAATTGAGCCGTAACCGTTTGATTGCGTAACGCTAAAATTATAAATCTGATTTTGTTTCGGGTGGTTAATCGTGGCCGTGGCGTACGATCCCCCTTTCCGGGGATTGCTGTACCAAACGCTAGCTCAAAACCTTTACCAGCAGAGTCGCGATAAATGCTTTGGGAAATTTTGCATGATGCCGCTATTGCTTGTGTTGGCAGCATTAAGAGTATTGCGGTAAGTATTGCTATTTTCATTGTTTTTCAGTTTAGAGAGCCTTCAGTATGTTCTAAATTAGTAGCCAGAAGCAAGACATCGGATGCGCTTTAAGATCTCCACCAAAGATGCCAATTAGAAAGCATCCGAGCACAACTAAATATCAGGAGTGATGCGGATAGATCTGGGTTCACTGATTTTTCTCAACTTTGAATAGAGATACCAATAGTCGTAGATATCTTGCGTCAACTCAGGTGCCGCAAAGTTAGCTCCGAACCTTTCTGTACTCTTGACTGTGGCATAAAATTGGCAGTCACGGAGCCTTGGAAGCAGATCAACCAGGCCATTGTTCTCGTCCGCGATATGGGGCAATGACAGTAAGGTTTCAATTCCTTGGCAGACATAGTTATGCTGATACTGAAAGTATTCTACATCCGTATGTGGAATTTCAAATGAAACCCATGTTCGATCATCATATAAAACTTGATACTTAAAATTCATCTTAGCTCCTGTAATGCCTGGGAAAGAACTAAAAGCATCTAGCGAGGCTTCTTTAAGCGTCTCTTGCGGTTGTCCCGATTTGATAAGAACGTATAACAGTGATGGCTCCATCATCTCAACTATGCTCCTAAGCCTAGGCTGAATCAATGCCTTGACGCGCCTTGCCTTTTCTTGTTCGGGCAAGTAAACGAGCAGGAAATAGAAAAAGGTGCTTACTACAATTCCTTGACACAGATCGGAAACTAGACCATTGATTTTTGATATACGATCTTCCGGCAATGATGACGGAAGCAACGGGAACAGACCAACATTTATCTGTAGAAGAAAAAATATAGAAATTGCATTGAGTAATCCCAATGCAAAGGCAATAGATCGGGTCATTTCGTCAAGGTTTCCTGCGAAAAACTAAATAAACAGCAATTTTCTGCATATCTGATTAAATAGAACAAATACCGGAGTATTTTGCCCAATTACCTTGATAGTAGCAAAAAAATTCCGACATGCCCAACAAACTATACTATCGCCATCAACCCACAAAAAAGGCTCGAAGTCAGATCGCGGACTCCGAGCCTTTTTAATCCGACAAGCTAACCTAAAACCTAGGCAATACTCGCCATCTTCACATCATTCGTCTCCGAGAAGTCCCGATCGGCCAATTCCTGCGCTATTTCTGATTCCGTCAAACTAGTCATCCCATTGGCGATCGCCCGCTGGCGAATTTCCCAAAGCTGTTTACCAAGATTGGTCTTGGGTTGAAAAGCCGTGCTCGCTTCACCCTGATCGGTGAGTAGTGTTTTGAGATATGCCAAAGTCTGTTCAATGGCAGGATCGGATGCTGTTTCGATCGTTTTGAGGAGTTCGGCTTTAATCGATGACATCGTTAACTCCGATGACTGAATGAGCTTATCCACATTCTATCGCACCCCCAGCTCACCCACCACCAACCCGCCCTAAGCCCTTCTCAATCCGTTTACTTCGCTTTAAGCGGACAGACCAAAACCGTCTCTGATAATTGTTTTGCCCGATCGGCATCCCACCAGGGCGACGACTGCCACCATTCCCAGATCTCACGACTTTTCTTGCTCTTGTTGCACCGGGGACAAACCGCTACCAGGTTCGATCGCACATCGCGGCCCCCCTTGCACTTCGCCACAATATGGTCAAGCGTCAACACCCGCGCCTTCACCCCGCAATAGGCACAAGTTCCGCCAAAGCGTTCCTTCACTTCCTGACGAATATCCGCTTTACGCGATCGGCGATCGAGATCCATTACAAAGAAACTACTACTGCCTACCACCGGGGCGCACTGTCGCAGCACGATCTCCACAGTACCGTCCCATTGAATCACGTTGGTTAGAGTAATCACAAGGATATGGCGGCGCAGGCGAGTCTCCGTACCTCATAGTCATTGCTCGTCCTACGTTCTCTGCACCTATTACGTGTAGTCTGCCCTGGTCAGCTGCCATGGCCCGCGAGATCGCCATGCGATTTCGGTAGCTATCTACGGCATACTGCTGCTCAAGCTGTTGCCTTGCAAGTGCCTGAGCTTGCTGCTGTTGAGCATACTGCGACTTCTGAAGAGCAATCATTGCCTGTTGATTGCATGTTGAAATAATCTGCTGCATTCCCACAGGCAGCGGGTTGTTCTCTACAACTGATTGACTGACCTGCACGTAATCGCGCAAAGATATAGTCTTCTGGATATTAGTGATTGAGCAACCACAGCCCATCTGACGAATTGCTTCACCTCGGGTACAGGCTTGCATGAACTCTGACACGACTTCAGTCGGATAAGCCTGACCTGGAATATCGCTTAACACAGGAGTTTCAGGCTGATTCATCGCAGGATTAGCTCGGTTCTGGCGTACTGACCGATCGGTGCAACCGACCAAAGCGAGTAAACTCAACAGAAATATCGCACGTCGAATCATAGATGCCTGCCTAACAACCAACTGAACAGACCAACTATAGAATTTGATAAATCGAATGAACTAGGGTGTTTTTTCTGGGAATTAGGGCTTTTCCAGCGAGTTTGCGTAGTTGTACCCCAGCGACTTGGCGTATCGGCCTAACTTCATTTACGCGCTAGGCTAACTTTCCGAAGTTCCCGCAAACGAAGCTGCTCCGATCGCGGCATCTTCTCCGTCGTATAGCGCAACCCCTCCGCCGAAAACTGCCCCAAATGCTGCTCCACAAACGCCACCACCCGCTCCGGTTCCGATCGCCACAGCTCCCGCAATAGCCAGCCCACCCCCGTCTGCGCAAACCGCTCCGGCGACTGCACCACCGTCTGGGCGGTCGTCAGCATCAGCCCCGTAAACCCCGGAAAATTCGCCTCCCCCCGCTTCGCTAACCCCACAAACGGAATGCAACTTGCCCGCCGCTGCCAGAGATTCTCCGCCTCTCGCCAAGCCGCGATCGCCCGCGCACAGTCCGCCCCCTCCCGCTGCACCATCCCCTGCAACACCCGCACACAAAACCAATCGCAAGTACTCCAGTCCGCGATCGCCCCCGCCGGAAACAACCGCGCCAACCGGGGCAAATCCTGTCGATACCCGATCGCCCCACGCGGCCCCAGACGTTCTTCCAACCAAACGATTCCCGCCAGCTTATCCTCGGCATAGTCCATTGCCAGCAGCGCCAAAGCCATCGCCACCTGTTCCGGCAACGGTAGCGCCTCAACGCACGGATACCAGGCTTTGAAGATCGTCTTCACCTGCGGCAGCTTCAGCCCCCGGTAGGGAATCACCCCCTTCAGATAAGCCTCAAACCAGTCTTTCGTTGCCGGATCAGCCACCCGATCGCAGCGCTGTTGGAAGTCCTGAATCAGGGCGGAATGGCTGTCAGTCAACAGTGGCAGGGGACTGGTCATGACTTGGTGACAATCAAATCGGCAAATCCGATCGCAAAAGGCTTTTCTAATTACAACACCTCCCGCTATACTTAGAGACTGCATTCAAAAATTGCAATATTTTTTCAGTTTGGAGATTCGACCATGTCGCGTAGATGTCAACTCACTGGGAAGAAGGCGAACAACGCAATGGCCGTCTCCCACTCCCATATCCGCACCAAGAAGCTTCAGGAAGTGAACCTGCAATGGAAGCGCTTCTGGTGGCCGGAAGGTAATCGTTTCGTCCGTCTGCGAGTTTCGACCAAGGCGATCAAGACGATC
This sequence comes from Cyanobacteriota bacterium, assembly GCA_046049545.1. GTDB lineage: Bacteria > Cyanobacteriota > Cyanobacteriia > Leptolyngbyales > Leptolyngbyaceae > Romeriopsis. Next base: position 13,212 of record JBJORF010000080.1, read on the forward strand.
CAGAAGAATGGCTTGAACGCATTCGCTAAGGCAGCGGGCGTAAACCTCGCCAAGATCTAGATTGGCGGATCAGCCCAAATATGACCGATTGAGGGGGTGGCCACTATGCCATCACCCTCATTTTTATGCGCATACAGGACCAGCACTGGCACATCTACGCCATTTGCTGTAGAACTATCCGCCATTAGGAGCTTGACTTTAGCAAGTCTTTTCAGAAAGTCTACTCAGGCTTCATCCAAATTGAACCGCTTCAGGCTATCGTAGGAAATTGTGATTTGACCTGAGAGATTCTAACGATCGCTAGCGTTCTTTAGTCGATCTTGGGGATTAATAAATCGAGGCCAGCGCACCGAAATTCGGCAAGCGGCCGTCAAATATTCGGATATACATGTTCATTACATCAGGTCGTCGGCCCGTTTACCGCCGATCGCTTGAACCTAATTCATCAATGCAGGTGAGGAAACTAGCAGCATGACCCAACGCAAGCGTGCACTAATCACAGGGATTACTGGGCAAGACGGTTCGTACTTAAGCGAACTTTTATTAGAAAAAGGCTATGAAGTCCATGGTGTGATCCGCCGCACTTCTACATTCAATACCGATCGGATTGACCATATCTATGAAGATCCCCACGTTGAAGGGGCCAAGCTGTTCCTGCACTATGGCGACTTGACCGACGGCACCATGCTGGGTCGGATTATTGAAGAAGTTCAGCCCCACGAAATTTATAACTTGGGCGCGCAGTCCCACGTCCGCGTCAGCTTTGACTCACCGGAGTATACCGTCGATTGCGTCGGCATGGGCGTGCTGCGCTTGCTCGAAGCGATTCGCGACTACCAACAGCGCACAGGTAACCAAGTCCGGTACTACCAAGCCGGTTCTTCGGAAATGTACGGTTTGGTGCAAGCCGTGCCCCAGAACGAGCAAACGCCGTTCTATCCCCGCAGCCCCTATGCCTGCGCCAAGGTCTACGGCCACTGGCAGACGGTGAACTACCGCGAGTCCTATGACATGTTTGCCTGCAACGGCATCCTGTTCAACCACGAATCACCGCGTCGGGGCGAAACCTTCGTCACCCGGAAGATCACCCGCGCCGTCGCTCGCATCGTCGCGGGTCAGCAGAAGAAGCTCTATATGGGCAACTTGGATGCAAAGCGGGACTGGGGCTATGCCAAGGACTACGTGCGCGGCATGTGGATGATGCTCCAGCATGACACCCCGGATGACTATGTACTGGCAACGGGTGAAACCCATGAAGTGAAGGAGTTCCTGCAACTCGCATTCAACCGGGTGAACCTGAACTGGGAAGACTACGTGGAATTTGACCCGCGTTACCTGCGGCCGACGGAAGTGGATCTGCTGATCGGCGATCCCGCCAAAGCCAAGAAAGTCTTGGGTTGGGAGCCGGAGCTGAGCTTTGAAGGTTTGGTCAACTTGATGGTTGATGCGGATCTGCGGGCCTTGGGTCTGGAGTCGCCGACGGATGTGACGATCGAACATGCAATTGTGCGCGATCGCGTGGCTGGCGTATCGTTCTAAGCGATTCGATGGACAGATTAAGTCGGGGATAGTGCGGTTGAGTTTCACAAATGGGAATTTCATCGCCTGTCCCCGATTTGATTATTTAAGTGTTATGGGTGTCGGCTGGAACTGCTATTCAACTTGATTAATTCGCAACTCTTTTACTATGACAACGATCGACCTTTCCAATAAACGCATTCTCGTCACCGGCGGCGCTGGCTTCCTCGGTAAGCAAGTGGTGGCGCAGTTGATCGCGGCTGGTGCCCAGGCGGACAAAATTACCGTGCCTCGATCGAAGGACTATGACCTCTGCCAATGGGAAGCCTGTCAGCAGGCCGTCGATCAGCAGGATATTGTCGTGCATTTGGCGGCGCATGTGGGCGGGATTGGTCTGAACCGCGAGAAGCCCGCTGAGCTGTTCTACGACAACTTGATGATGGGGACACAGTTGATCCATGCGGCTTACCAAGCCGGGGTCGAGAAGTTTACTTGCGTCGGGACAATTTGCGCTTATCCGAAGTTTACGCCGGTGCCGTTTAAGGAAGATGACATCTGGAACGGCTATCCCGAAGAGACGAATGCCCCCTACGGTGTCGCGAAGAAGGCGCTGCTGGTCCAGTTGCAGGCCTATCGTCAGCAGTATGGATTTAACGGCATTTATTTGTTGCCTGTAAACCTGTATGGGCCGGAGGATAACTTCGATCCCCGCAGTTCCCATGTGATTCCGGCGTTAATTAAGAAAGTGCATGAAGCGCAGGTTTCCGGTCAAAAGCAAATTCCGGTGTGGGGCGATGGTAGCCCGACGCGGGAGTTCCTCTATTCGGAAGATGCGGCGCGCGGGATCGTCATGGGCACGACTTCCTACAATCACGAAGATCCGGTCAACCTCGGGACAAATCGTGAGATTTCGATCAAGGATTTGATTGAATTGATTTGCCAATTGATGGAGTACGAAGGCGAAATCGTTTGGGAAACTGATCAGCCGAATGGTCAGCCCCGTCGTTGTTTGGACACCCAGCGGGCGAAGGATCGCTTTGGATTTGAGGCGCAGGTGAGCTTCGAGCAAGGCATGAAGAACACGATCGAATGGTATCGGGCTAACGCACTATAGAGCGTCGATCGGAGTTAAATGATAGACAGTGGGGGTTAATCGATCGGATTAGCCCCCACTGTTTTGGAGTAGTCTTTAGGAATACCTGTGTCTGGACCTACCTCAATTTTTGCTCTCAAATAAGCCGGATACAGAGTTAAGGCAATGCTTCTATTGGGAAAACTGTACCAATAAGGTCATCCTTACAGTCTGGGGCATTCAGGGGAGTTGTCAATGAGCAGCGAAGAGCAATTTCAAGATTTATTAATTTGTAATGTTCAAGACCTATTCCAAAAAATTGGTGATAGTAGAAGCCGCCTGCATCTTTTGAGAGATAGGACTATCCAACGTCTTGATTCTCAGGTGAAATATCGAATAAATGGTATTCCAGGGGTTAGAGACTTTACTCATGGAGTAGTAGGGAAAATTTATTTTCCGGATCCGGATGAAATTCTGGTTGAAATCATCTATGAATCAGACTTTCGGGTTAAATACCGACAGGAATTGATTATTGCTCAATTTGGGCAAATAAATCCACCAATTTCAGGGCGTGAAATTAGTAGCCGAATTAAGAAAAAGATTCAAGTTAAAGAAGCACAGGAATTTCTCCGCACTATTGACTTCTACGGTATTTTAAAGCGCAAGGGGCAGGATTATCAAAGGCAGATTGAACTAGAAAGAAAGAGGGAAAGAGCTGGAATTCTCTGGCGCATAGAGCAAGGAAATCAAAGAAGGAATGAAGAAATCAAGAATTCACTCTGGCTTGCAGAGCAAGAAAAGAAAAGAAAAAATGAAGCGATTAGAAGTGCGAACATTGAAATACATAGATCTTTCAGACAAGATTTTTTGAATTCTCATACGTCGTATGGTGTTCATTTTTCCCAATATGTTTGCCGCTCAGTTTATCAGGAAAGAAAGCAGCGCTATGTACAATTTTGGCTGAAGAAAAATCTAAACTTCAGGCTTGATCTAGAACAAGCGATGACAATTGGTGCAGTCGAAACCCATACTCAAGTTATTGCAAGAGCTGGAAGTGGTAAAACCTCCACGCTAGTCAGTCGCGCCATATTTTTGCAAAAGCATTGTGGCGTTGCACCATCAGAAATCTTGCTTTTGGCCTTCAACAAGAAAGCTGCCGAGGAAATTAAAGCGCGTTTGAAAAAGTATCTCGTAGATGATATACCCTATGTGATGACGTTTCACGCTCTTGCAAATAGACTAGTTCATCCCGAAGAAAACCTAATTTATGATGATGGAGATTTTAATCAGCAACAAAGCCGCCGAATCCAAAACACGATCGACGAATATCTAAAACAGCCGGAAATCTATGGGAAAATACGCGATTTAATGACGGCACACTTTCGAGAAGATTGGAATCGTATTATCTTCGGTGGCCATGACAAAGATCAGAAAGAAATGCTGGAATATCGTCGATCGCTGCCGAATGAAACCCTTGACGGTAAATATGTGAAATCATTCGGGGAAAAGACGATCGCTAATTTCCTATTTGAGCACAATATCCCGTATAAATATGAGAAGCACTTCGAGTGGGACGGGAAGTCCTACCGTCCAGACTTTACGATCCTAACGGGTAAGGATCAAGGACTCGTCATCGAATATTTTGGTATAGAAGGTGATCCAGATTATGATCAGATGTCTGAGAGAAAGCGCCAATATTGGGAAACGAAATCGCCTGAATGGCAGTTTCTAGAATTCTCCCATCGCGACCTTGGCAAATATGGCGTAGATGGCTTTTGCGATTTATTCAAGAAAAGATTAGAGTCCTGCGGGATCGCCTGTAATCGTCTCAGCGAGGAAAAAATCTGGGAAAACATTAAACACCGCGCCATCGATCGATTTACAAAAACAATGAAAGTTTTTATTAGCCGATGCCGCAAAAAATGCTTGACTGTTGCAATGCTGTTTCAGCTAGTTGATGGGTACCAGAGTCAGAACCATGTTGAACAACAGTTTTTGGTTTTAGCCAAGACCTTTTATCAAGCGTATCTAGAGCAGCTTCAAACCAATGGGGAAGAAGACTTTGACGGACTAATGCAGCGAGCTGCACAGCAAGTCGAGGCTGGAGCTACGACTTTCAGGAGCAAGTCAGGTGATGGTGACTTACGCAATCTTCAGTACATCATGATTGATGAATACCAGGACTTTTCCGAGTTGTTTCACGGTTTAGTTCGCGCTATCCAGAGACAGAATCCACAAGTTCAGTTTTTCTGTGTAGGCGATGATTGGCAAGCCATCAATGGCTTTGCGGGTTCCGATCTCCAGTTTTATCGAAATTTCAGCACGTATTTCCAGCCAGCGACTAAACCACTCCAGATCACAACTAACTACCGTTCAGCGACAGCGATCGTCAATCTCGGCAATGCTCTAATGCAAGATTTAGGGTCACTTGCTCGTCCTCATAAGACGGTTGAGGGACTGATTAGGGTTGCTGACTTATCGTCATTTGAGCTATCTCCCCAAGAGTCAGAGAAGTACCAGTATGACAAAATTACGCCTGCCATATTACGGATAATTCATAAAATTACGCGCAATAGCAAGCATATTGCCGACTCAGACGAGAAGAGCGGAATCGTCCTACTTAGCCGGAACAATACACTATATTGGGACAAACAGACTACACTCAAGAAATTTGAGGCGCGGATCCGCTTGTCTCTTCCAGAGGACGTGCGGCAATACATCTCAACCTCAACCACGCATAAGTACAAAGGTCTAGAAAAACAAGTGGTGATCATTCTAGATGCAATCGAAGGCTGCTATCCGTCAATCCATCCAGACTCAGTATTTACTCATGTTCTAGGAGATCGGGTAGAGAGCCTGATCGCCGAAGAACGTCGCCTATTCTACGTTGCACTGACCCGTGCAGTAGAGCACCTGTTTATTGTGACAAACAAAGAAAAAGAGTCACCCTTTCTAAAAGAACTACAACAACGACTTCCAAGCAAGCCTGTTAATTGGTCGAGCTATCCGCCCCTGCCTAGCGAATCCGGAAAAATCACGGTGAAGCTCATTGGTGCTACATATCCCATCAAAGATCAACTTAAAGCTGATGGTTTTAGGTGGAATGAGTCAACTTGGTGGCGTAACTATTCTGGTGAGCAGTTCTCTGCGGAGGCAATTTTGAATGGTTCCTCATGGTTGCCCATAGCTAACGGTATCCAATTTCATGTTTGCGATGAGCAGGATAACAGATTGGCGATGTATCAAATCGCTCACGGCAAGTGGCAAGCGATTTCAGCCTAAGCTGTGGCCATCGAGTTTTAGCCGAATAACATTGGAAACGGGAGTCATGCTGATGTGGTTCCTGTTTTCAATGAGCGATATACTAAAAGCATTGCCAGCCTGGGATAGATGCTATGAAAACTCGCAGCTTTACGGCGATCGTTTACAAAGAGGACGATATGTATGTGGCCGAGTGTCCAGAAGTTGGGACGGTCGATCAAGGGGAGACGATCGAAGCGGCGATCGCGGGACTGAAAGAAGCAACACGACTTTATTTGGAAGCAACTTCGGGATTGCCGCAAACTTCACCTCGGTTTGTGACAAACATTGAGGTGAGCTATGCCTAAACTGCCACGGATCTCCGGCAGAGAAGCGATCCGGGCATTGGAGAGATTGGGATTTTCGACTGTGAGACAAACGGGTAGCCATGTTGTAATGAAGCAGGTGGTCGATGGCATTGAAGTGACTTGTGTGGTGCCGATGCATCGAGAATTGAAAGTTGGTACCCTGAGTGGGTTGCTCAAGCAGGCTCAAGTTCTGCCCGATGAGTTTATTGATAATCTGTAGCCAGTTATTGAATCGCATCCCTCGTCGTTTTCTTCAACTCGGTCGGAACTGATGCGCGAAGTTTGCCGATCGTTTTGAGAATTTCATCCCGATGTTTACGTAACTGTATCCACTTGGGCAAACGGGAGAACAGTGTGGAATTTCTGTAGTCCGATTGTTTGAGGTGATGGCGTTCGCGGTGCTTGGCTCGCACAAAGGCTTCAAGAAAATCAAGATGTTTTAAGTCATAGGCCCACAAGTTTTGGCCACAGCAGGTTGCTTGTAACCAAAGTGAATAACCAATACTTGGCGCATCTGGTTCGTCATCCTTGGATGACCCGCAATGACGACAGACAAACCGCCGTAGTCGATCGCTGGCATTTAGCGGTTGAACTAGCGCACAACCACCACAGTTTGGGCATTTCACCAAGGAGGTTTGGCCAAATGCGCTGATTTGTTGCCCGGTGTCGTGAAACCGATCGTTGATTAGCATGATCTAATCCTAAAATCCCGTTGGACAATCAAATCCCAGGACTGGATGGGGTTTGCCGATGCTGTTCCAGGCGGGAACGGCAGTTCCCGGTGCCTTGCTTTGACAGAGAATGCCGATCGTCAGGGTTTCTTTGCCGCCTTTGCCGTTGGGGCCACTGGATTTCTGGGTACCGCTGATTAAGCCAATCAAGGTGGGTCGGCTGGATTGTTGCGGTATGGCAGCGATCATGGTCATGTTGCCGGATCTGGGGTGTGGCAAAACTTTATAGCTGTAGCTTGCCGTTTCCGCGATCGGCTTTGGTTTACCACTGATTAATTTCTGGTTCCCAAGATCCGCCAGCGTTTTACCAAATTTTCCATGTTGCTGGAAATAGGCGATTTGGTAATCCGCCAATACCGATAGGCGATCGCCCACTTCGGACTTTGAGGTGATTAGATTGCCGGGGTTCGTAGACGGTTTGGCGATCGCGGGCAACATCAAAGCCGCCGAAACCAGCAGCAAAGCAATGGCACCTGCATTAAATTTCAACAAGTTAAACTTCAAGATGGGAATCCCTCAGTCGGTCAGAATATCACTTAATATTGTGGCAGTTCAGCCTACCCGATCGGCATCTGTAGCCATACGGGGAAACCATGAATCCGGAAGAGTATTTGGTCTGGGAAGCGTAGCCGTTCGAACGACATGAGCTGATTGATGGCCGCATTTATGCGATGAGCAGTGGGACGAAGAATCATCGTTCCATTGCAATTAATATATTGCTGTTGCTACGAAATCATCTATGTGGAAAGTCTTGCAGCGTTTTCAATTCTGACTTGAAGGGAAATATCCTACATGCACCGAATTATACTTATCCCGATTTAAGCATAACTTATGACGATCGTGACCGGGAGCCGCTCGACATCACCTACCCCTGCTTGATTGTCGAAGTGTTATCCATCAGTACCGAGGCTTGCGATCAGGGCAAGAAATTTGAAAAGCACCACCGCAATCCGAATCTAGTCAATTATGCTTTAGGGAGTTCAGAGGAAATCGCGATCGATATTTATCACAAGAATAGTGATGGAGCTTGGTTGATTTTGAGTTGTCGATCGGGCGATCAAGTTGAATTGC
>JBJORF010000081.1:0-21128 GCA_046049545.1 Cyanobacteriota bacterium
TCGAATCTCAATCCGACTAACGCCCACCATCGCATCACCCGATTAGCTCATACATTCTCTATCTATTTGTATCATTAATTGTTTGATTTGGTATAAGGTGCATTTGAGCTTTGCAGGAAGTCTTCTAAATAGATGTCACCATCATGACATGCATGTGCGTAAAAATCAGATCGGGGAACCCGATCGCCTCAAAATCCCCATCTCTTCCGCACTCAACTCATCTGCTTTCTTCTTGTCTAGCGGCAGTTCCATCCAGTCTTGCAACGGCTGACTAAACTTGAATAGACTCCAGTTTCCCACTTTCCCGATCGCAACTTCATCAATCAATATGGATGGCTTGTTAAGCACTGTGACCATGTTTGCCTCGATCACTCTGCTTGCTCGTGCTAAGGGAATTATAATGTTTGCGCTGAATCCCGCAAATTGTCGACTTTGGAATGAGGGGATCGTGCACCTTCAACCCGATCGACCCACCCCAAACCTTCGCTATACTAAAGTCATCGCCACCGAGGATTCCACCATGCCTCAAACTGACATCCCACCCATGATTGCTGCCGTCAAACGCGCCATCACCCGAGTCGAGCAACTGCCTGCCGACAAACTGACGATTGCCCTCAACTTCCTCGAACAGCTTCATCAAAAAACGGATGAAACCCAGTTGATGCAGGTTATCCAGCAGCAACCCGTACCCGATCGTCAACGCCTCGAAGACCTACGCGATCGGTGCGAATGGGGCCACCTCACCCCCGAAGAGCACCAAGAATTAATGCAATACGAAGACGCGATCGAACAACACAACGTCGATCGGCTCCAAGCTATGATTCAGCTTGCCCAACTGAAAATATCGATCTCCCCACGCTCAACCAGCAACTTCGCGCCGACCTGCCCCATGCCTCGTGAGTCCGATTATATTCCCGTCAGCCTACGACAAATGGTGCGTGACCGGGCCTACAATCGGTGTGAATACTGCTGTTGTCCTGCTGATTACGCCTCCGATTCATTCACCATCGACCATATCCAACCCCGACAGGCAGGTGGTCAACGCATTTCGGCCTTACACCTTACGGACGTGCCACGATCGCCGCTTTGAAACTGAATCGCCTTGGTGTTATCAACTTGCGTCGATTGCTGATCACCGCCCAACTGCATCCACCCAATTAGCTAGCTGGTTCGATGGCAGCAACAATCGAAAACGATCGATCCGCCCCCGCCCAAATCAGCTATCGTGAATGACAGGTTTTCTCTGGGATAGGGCGATGGAACGCGAAAAACGGATTCAGGGTGGAATATTTGGGTTACTCGTTGGCGATGCGCTGGGGGTGCCCTACGAGTTTCATGCAGCGGCGGCAATTCCGCCGATCGACCAAATTGAAATGCAACCCCCAGCCGGATTCCGCCGTTCCCACGGCAATACCCCGATCGGCACTTGGTCGGATGATGGGGCGCAAGCGCTCTGCTTGCTCACTTCACTTCTCGACTGCGGCAAACTCGACCCTGATGACCTAGGCCAACGGTTTGTCGCTTGGTATCAGTCGGGCTATATGGCGATCGACCAACGGGTGTTTGATGTCGGGGTGCATACGAGTAATGTGGTGAGCGCGATCGCTGCTGGAATGCCGGTTTTAGAAGCGGGGAAGCTAGGACGGGAGGCACGGGGGAATGGTTCGTTGATGCGATCACTGCCGTTAGCGTTATGGCATCGGGGAACGGATGCGGAATTGGTGGCTGATGCACATTTACAATCGCAAGTCACCCATGGAGATAGTTACTGTCAGGTCTGCTGTGCGCTCTATTGCCTCTGGGCAAGATGCGTATTAACGGAGGTGAAGTCGCCCTGGGTAGCAGCAACGACAACGCTACGGGAAATCTATCAGTCTAATGAACATTTTCTGGATGTGCTGAATTGGGCGGTGCGACCCGACGATCGGGCGGAAGGGAAGGGCAGTGGCTATGTGATCGATGCGCTCCGATCGGCGCGGATGGTGCTGGGTACAGGGCGTTATGAGCAGGTGGTGAAGGCCGCGATCGCGCTTGGGGATGATACTGATACAACCGCTTGCATTGCGGGCGGAATCGCGGGAATTCGGGATGGGGTGGAGGCGATTCCGAGTCGGTGGCTGGATGTATTGCGGGGGCAGGAGTTGGTGGTACCGTTGGTGGAGCGGCTGATGGAGCGGTAGAAGAGTTTTGGTGAAATGCTGTGAGCATAGATACGTGAAAAGCTGAAACGAATGGAGTATCGATCGTGACAAAACATAATTCGGCTGAGGCACAGCCTGATTCGGCGAATATGGGGCTGATTTTTTTGGATATTTGGGCCAATTGCTTTGGTGACGGGTTTGGTGGCGATCGGTGCTGGCGTTTTGGCTTATCGAACGATCTCGAATGAGCAATCAGCACCGAGCGAGGTGGTGGAGATGACGCGGCGGACGAATGCGGATGACAGTTCCGATCGGCAGGAAGAATATACGCAGGAGTATTTTTATCCGGTGGTTGAGTTTGGGTTGCCGGATGGGCGGCAGAAAATGGTGCAGTTGAATGAGGGAAGTTGGCCACCAGGATTTTGCCGATGATTATGGGGACGATTTCCGTGAGTTTTACGATCGCGGTGTTGGGAAGTCGCTATGCGCTTAAGCCAGGAAAGTAGCGCATTTTCAGGTATTACCGTGATTGCTCTGGGATAGGTTGACTGGTTTCTCGAAGAACAAAAATTAGTCCTTCAAGGGCATCCTGACCGTTTTGGGCAGCTTCTTGATAGGTTCTGCCGTGGGTAATGAAGTGTTGTCCTGGAAAGTCAGGGAAGTGGACGAGGTAGAGTTGATCCTCCTCTGACCATTGGATGACCATTGTGTATTTAAGGTTTTCCATCAGGGGCTTTGTTCTGAGTGGCGGAAGGTAAATGAAGCTCAATGCCTAGTTTACTACCAACATCAATGGCATTGTTGGCGAAATCGGTGGCACTCGCGATCGGGCCAGCAATGAGACTAACTGCGGCGAGGATGGCGATCAAGCGTTTTCTGATTTTGGGGATATTCCGATCGGCTTCTGGTTTCTTGATTTCGGCTTCTACGTCGTCGATGTCGATGATGATGTCATCTTGAATATCTTGGGGAAATTGCGCGGCAGTTTGGCGCATTGTGGTGATGAGTTGGAGCAATTCGGCGGTATTAGCGTTATTGATTTGAGTAAAGTTGGTCACTTGGGAATGGTCGTTAGCAACGACACCAACGGGGGCATTAAAGTTCTGAGTTCTCTGGGATTGGTCAGCCATTGCATTTGCCTCTGCGGTTGCGGTGTTATTAATCGGGCGATCGGCCAGACGTTTAGCAAGGTCTAGAACGTCTTCGTAACTTTTTCCATGGTCTGTATCCACATCATAACTTGGGTTGTCAGAGGATATACCGATCGTGTCATCAATCAATCCACGAACGTTGACCATTTGATAACTGATGTCGCATTCGATTTCTTGGCGATCGTTCCTCAGTCGTTCTTCTAATCGTTTCAAGGCATAGGAATGAGGCGTTTGAGAGTTTTTGCAGGTGGGGCAGTTACAGGGAATGTATTCTTGGTAGCGGAGGCGATCGCCGTAGGAATCATGGATTTTTTTGAATTCGTGACGAATAACTTCGAGGAGGGGCTTTTTGATTTTGCCGCTGAGGCGGATGCGGATTTCGTTGCGGTAGCGGGCTTCGATGATTTCGGCGCGGGTGTCTTTGTCTTGGAGGATTACGCCGTCTTTCCAGACGAGTTCACGATCGGGGATGGTGCGATCGATGAGGCGGTGCATTTCGACGATGAAGCGGGTGATCATGCCTTTGGGCATGAATTCGTAGTGGTAGCGGAGGATGAGGTTTTCGGTGTCATTCCAGTCGTATTCGGGTTGGTTGGGGGAGAGAAGTTGGGGGGCGATGTAGGTTTTGGGTTTGTGCGGGATTTCGTAGCAGAGTTTGAAGTTTTTCATCAGTTGGAGCAGTTCGGGGCGCATGGCTGTGTATTGCTCGTCGGCCCAGATGAGTTTGATGTCTTCGCTGGTGAAGTGGCCGTAGGCGGCGCGGACGCTGGGGGTGTCGAGGACTTTGTAGACGGCGGTGGTGCCCCATTCGGGTTTGAGGATGATGTAGCGTTGCAGGAGGTCGTCGTCTTGGAAGTGGAGGCATACACCGAGGTCGTGGAGGTAGCCGCTGAGTTGGAGTTTGTCGGCGTGGCGTTTGAAGCCGTGGGTGTCGCAGAGGGCGAGGAATTCGTTTTGGGTGATGTAGTTGCGGGTGTCGGTTTCAAGGGCTTTGCGGACGTTGACCCATGTTTTGGGCAGGGGGGAGCCGATATGAGGAAGCTGACTGATGTAGTGCTGGACAGCAGTAAGAATTTCCGAAAGTCCTCGATTGGTAAGTAGGTTTGTGGAGAAATAGTCTTTGAGATTTGAAAAACGTCCGCTTAGTTGGTTTTCGTTAATTTGACAGGGGCGCTCTTGTTTCTCATTTTTGATGATCAGGGTGGGGCTGGCTTCGGTGAGGAGTTCGACGATTTCGAGCCAGTAGTTGAAGTCGGTGTTGTCTTGGCGGGTGTCGGCGATGAGGAGGTAGAGGGAACGTTTAGTCAGGAAGAATTGGTGGGTAGCCTTGTAAATTTCTTGGCCACCGAAGTCCCAGAGGTTGATACGGAAAGGGTTGCCACTGGGGTGGAGGAAGTCGAGGCGGAGAACTTCGATGCCTTCGGTGGATTTTTCGGGGGTGGGGGTACCTTCAAGTTTAAGGGTGTATTCGGGGTCGATAAGTTTGTTGGCTAGGCTGGTTTTTCCGGCTCCGCCTTCGCCAAGAATAAGGAGTTTAGCTTCGTAAATGTAATCTGTTTGTTCTTCTAAAAGTTGTCGATAGTAATCACGAATTTTGAGACCATCTTTATTTTTGAGTTCTGGAGGAAGTTCGGGGAATGGGTTATCATCAAGATTCAGGAAAGCAAGATTAGTAAGTTGCATGATCACATCCGGCAAGGTCGTCAGCTTGTTAGCTCTGAGGTAAAGACGAGTGAGGTTAGTGAGTTGAACAATCGATTCCGGCAGCGTTATTAATTCGTTAAAACCGAGTTTGAGAACTCTAAGATTAGTGAGTTGCCCAATTGACTCTGGTAACGTAGCTAGGTAGTTACTGCTAAGATTAAGCTCATGGAGCTTGGTGAGTTGAGCAATTGATTCTGGTAACGTCTTCAATTGGATACTGTAGAGATCGAGGAAAGTGAGATTGGTGAGTTGAGTGACCGCATCCGGCAACGTTGTCAGTTGGTTAGCCTTGATGTCAAGGGAAATGAGATTGGTTAATCGACCGATCGATTCCGGTAATGATGTGAGTCTGTTACCGCTGAGGTTAAGGAAAGTGAGCTTGGTTAATTGACCAATCGATTCCGGTAATGACTTCAGTTGGTTATCGCTGAGGTTAAGGGAAGTGAGGTTAGTTAATTGCCCGATTTCTTCAGGAAGTTCGGCTATCTGTTTCCTCGATAAATAAAGGCTTGTTTTCCCACTCCGCCTCGCCTCTTCAATTACCGCCAGCAATTCCTCGCGCGTCATCCCATGTGCCCTCATGACTGGATTTGATTTTAGCAGGAGGAAATGGAGTTTTCAGTAATCAGTGGTCAGTTTTCAGTATTTTTTAAGACTCAGGCAGATGAGTTAAAATGAAGACAGCCTTCTCCTCCTAAACCATCATGTCCCTCTCTCCCTACATCCACGTCTCTATCTATCGCGGTGATGAATCCGGTTACGTCGCCGAATGCCAAGAAATCGCCGTCATCACCCAAGGGCAAACCCTCGATGAAGTCACCGCCAACCTCAGCGAAGCTGTCGCCCTACACCTAGAAGACGAAGACCCCCAAAAATTCGGCCTCACTGCTCAACCAAAACTTCAAATCTCCCTAGAACTTGAACCAGCATATGCCTAAACTCAAACGTTTATCAGGCGCAGATGTGGTCAAAATCCTGGGACTATTTGGCTTCTACATCAAAAGCCAGAAAGGCAGCCATATCAAACTTCGGCGTGAGGTTGATGATAACGCCCAAACTTTAACCATACCCAATCACCGAGAACTGGATACTGGAACCTGTCGTGCCATCTTCAGACAAGCCTGTGAATATATTCCTGAAGAAGATTTAGCTGAATACTTTTACACGGAATAAGATTCACCATCAACGCAATTTGCCGCTTCAATTATCGCCAGCAATTCCTCGCGCGTCATCCTATGTGCCCTCATGACTGGATTTGATTTTAGCAGGAGGAAAGAGAGTTTTCGGTGATTGGTGGTCAGTTTTCAGTATTTTTTAAGACTCAGACGGATGAGTTGAGATTTGGGCCACAGGGCAGGGGAGACGTAGGAGCAATGCGCTATACTCAAGACAAGAGGCTAAGTTGGGATGAAATAATGCCTAATTGCATGTAGGAGGAGACAGTTATGGTTACAAACCTGAATATTGATACGAATCTCTTAGAAGAAGCGATCGCCGTTGACCAAGAATCCTCGGTTGAGGCAGTTGTAGAAAAAGCATTACGAGCTTACATCCAATATCATAAACAGCTTCAAGTAATCGATCTATTTGGCACGATCGACTACGACGAAACCTATGACTATAAGCAACAACGCCAAACCGCTTGATTATGAGTGTAATTGTCGATGCTGCAATTTGGGCACTTGCCCTACGCCGCAACGCCCCAGAGGTTAATGCTGCAATTAGCGATCACAGCTGATCACTAATTGCTAACCAACAAGTAGCCTATCGACGAAACTATCGCATTTTCACAACCGATAATGATTTTCGGAATTTTCAAACGCATCTGCCGATCGTGCTATTTGAATAATCAAGTTCTTCAAATAAACCATCATGCCGCTTTCTCCTTACAGCCACGCCTCCATCGATCGCGGCCCATCCGATCGTCCCATATTCGCACCAGCCACCTATTTCAACGCCAAATCAAGCTGAATATCATAGCCCGATCGCGCCTTCTCCAACCAATCTTCAAATAATTGATCGCGCAACTGTCCGCGCAACGACTCATCCAACACCGGCGGCAATAATTCCACCACATAGATCAACCGCATTGCATCCCCGATCGGCAACGGTCGCAACACCTGCGGCGCTTGGGCAGCAAAAATCAGCGCCGACAATTCCGCTGATACATCCTGACGCTGCACCACCTGCCGATAGGAACCCGCAACCCGCACTTCCCGATCGTCCACGTACCGATGCAATACCGCCAAAAAATCCAGCTCCCGCTCCTGCAACGCATAAAACAACTCCATTGCTAGTTCGCGCTGCGCCACCACAATCTCGTAATAGACCGCCTGGGCATAGTCTAATTGATTACGGTAAAAATAAGACTCAATCTGCGGTTCGATCAGTGCGGTTTTCAGCTTTGCAACTAATACGTTGAATTGAGCGATATCTTCGAGATCCTCAACCGAAAGCCGATGCTTTTCGAGCCAAGCGATCGTTGCTTGGGCGGTGAGCAGTTGATGTTGAATCCGTAATTGATCAGCACTCGCTTGCAGCTCTGACACCGCAACTTCAATTCCCTGTTGCTGGGCAGTCAGCGTAATAATGTGGCGATGAATCGCTTGCTCGATCAGTTGCGGCAGCTGAAGCTGATGCTTCGCCTGTTGCCAGAGATCATAGGTGTGAATCGTCAGTTGCTCAGACATTAGAGGAAGTAAGATTACTTAGAATATATTGCTAGAAGTAATACGGTTGATTGCAGTTCCTCAATGCTACTAATATCAGCCAAATTACGGAAATGATGTGGCTTTGTTGCTTAAATGCGACCTTGCACCATGCCAGCCTAGAAAGTCATGCCGTCTTTCTGCAATTGTTTGAACGGATCAATGAAGAAATCAATCACCCGCCGCTGACGCACCACAATTTCCGCATTTGCCGTTTGTCCCGGTGTCAGCGGTAGGGTTTTATTGCCCGCTTGGATGAAGGTTTGCCCCAGCTCAATTTCTACGTCATACACCTCTTCTTGTTGTCCTTGGGCCGTTGCTTGCAGCTTCGAGGTCGGTGAAATCCAGCGCACCGTTCCAGGAATTACGCCATAGTCCTGGAACGGATAGGCATCAAATTTGATTTTGACGGGTAGGCCCACTTTGACAAAGCCACTTTCGCGGCTGCTCAACCGGGCGCGTAAAACGAGCGGCGCGTCTTTCGGGGCGATCGTGGCTAACTGTTCTCCCGGCTGCACCACTGCTCCAGGTTTCTGCACAGGCAATTCAAAAATTGTCCCGGCGATCGGCACGGATACGAGGGTTTGCTGGAGTTGCAGAGTCAAGGATTCGATCTGCTGACGGCTTTGGGCAATCTCCGATCGCAGTTGCGTAATCTCCGCTTGGGATTCCTTGATTTGGCGCGCACTGGCGAGCAGCATGACTTCGCCCTCGCGCCGAATGCGCTCATAGGTGCTGCGAAGTTTGTCCTGTTCAGTCTGCATTTGACGCAGATCCGACTGCGTTTGGCTGAGCCGCTGGCGCGTCTCCAACGCCGTCCGTTCGGCATCCTCCGCCTGCACCCCGGAAATCACCCCAGCGCGTTGAAATTCCCGGAATCGATCGGCGCGGCCTTGATCTTTGGCAAGGACTTCTTGGGTTAAGACTTGAGCGTTTTGCAAATAGACGATGCGGGGTTCGGTGCGGCTATATTCCGCCACCTGTTCATTCAGTTGGGCTTGGAGCTGTAACCTTTGGGTTTGCAAGGTCATTTCGAGTTGCCGTTGCAGCGCTTGGAGTTGCACCAAGCGATCGAGTTGCCCTTCGAGCCGGATTTGGGCTTGTTGCTGCTGATTGCGCAATAGGTCGGCATTCAGTTCCAGTAAGCGATCGCCCGGTTTCACCGTTTGGCCTTCTTTAACGTGGATTTTTGCGACGGTTCCCGTG
Source organism: Cyanobacteriota bacterium (assembly GCA_046049545.1). Lineage (GTDB taxonomy): Bacteria > Cyanobacteriota > Cyanobacteriia > Leptolyngbyales > Leptolyngbyaceae > Romeriopsis. The sequence continues at coordinate 8,911 of JBJORF010000081.1, forward strand.
ATCACCGCATCCAGCCGCATCGTATTACCCTTGGGTTCGAGCCGTCCCTTCGCCGTGCCCACTTCATCCACCTGCGACAGCACCGCCCAAGGCAATGCCACCGTCCCAAATAAAATCATGCTGTAGAGCAATCCCTTCGTCCAGCGCTGCGGCAGGGCATCAAGTAGCTCCTGGGTCGGCTCCGACCAGTCGGGGGTGAGGCGATCACTGGGAAACGGTAAGCTAGCAGAATAGGTCATAAGGAAATATTGGCAAATTCAAGAAATGGATCACCGCGCTAGACATCAACGCGATCGCTACGTCACTGCTAACTGCTGCTGGTTCAAGTGATAATATTGGCCGCGTTTGGCCATGAGTTCGGTGTGACTGCCCTGTTCGACTAATACACCCTGATCGAGCACGAGGATGCGATCGGCTTGTTTAATGGTCGATAAACGATGGGCAATGACGATCGTCGTTTGACGATGAAAGATATTTTGGAAATTTTCTTGAATGATCCGTTCCGACTCCGTATCGAGCGCACTCGTCGCTTCGTCCAAAATCAGCAGTCGGGGCTGACGCAATAGTGCGCGCGCGATCGCCAATCGCTGCCGCTGGCCGCCGGATAGCATCCCGCCGCCTTCACCGATTTGCGTGTCATAGCCCATGGGCAAGGCTTGAATAAATTGATCGGCTCCCGCCATCACCGCAGCGGTTTGAATCGCTTCCATCGTTACTCCTGGGGCGGCGATCGTCAGGTTATCCCGTACCGTACCCCCAAACAAAAAGGTATTTTGATCAACCACGCCCACCTGCTGTCGCAAGGACTGCAAGTTCAGCGTAGCTAAATCATGACCGTCAATTAAGATTTTGCCATCGACCGGAAGATAGAGTCCGAGTAATAATTTGGATAGGGTGGTTTTGCCAGAACCACTGCGGCCCACAACGGCGACCGTTTCCCCAGCCCGAATATCGAGGCTCAGATTCGACAGAATATTATTCGGACTATCGAGGTTATAGCGGAAAGTCACATTTTCCAGCCGAATATCGCCTCGCACGGTTGGCAGCGGTAAACCTTGGGATTGGGGGAGCAGTTCCGGTGCGGAATCCAACACGTCATTCAGACGCTCGACCGAAATCAAGACTTCTTGAAAGTCATCCCACAGATCCATTAACCGTTGGAAAGGTGAAAGCACATTGCCGAGCAACATGTTAAAGGCGAGTAATTGCCCGACGGTTAATTGACCGCGAATCACTTGCCATAACCCGAACAGGAGCAAGAGTTGCGAAACGATCGTTTCGGCAAAATCACTGGCAAACGCCAGGCGTTCGCGGAGAATCTGCCCCCCGAAGTTGAGCTTGACAAATTGACTGAACAATTGCTCCCAACGCCAGCGGACAATGCGCTCCAGCCCCATGGATTTAATCGTATTCACCCCGCTCAATACTTCAATTAAATAGCTGTTTTCGTTATTTCTGGCACTAAACGACTCCCGCGAGTTCTGCTGCAAAAAGGGCGCAAAGCCAAAGGCCAGTAGTCCCAGAACAGGCACCAAAGTCAAGGCCAACAGTGCCATTGACCAGCTGTACCAGAACATCAAACCAATGTAGACAAATACGGTGACTAAATCGAGCAACGTCGTAATCGCATCCCCCGTAATAAACCGACGAATTTTCTGGTTTTCGCCAATACGGGAAATGATATCGCCCACATAGCGCGTTTCAAAATAGCCCAGACGGAGGCTGAGCGTGTGGTGAATAAAGCCCACCACCAAAGCCAAATCAATGCGATTCGCGGTGTGATCGAGCAAATACTGGCGTAACGTCTTCAAACCAAGGCGAAATGCACTGAATAAAATCAGTCCGATGCCCAGGGCAATTAACGTCCGATCGCTGCGTTGGACGACCACCCGATCGAGCAAGAGCTGCGTAATCAGGGGCGTGACCAGCCCGAAAATCTGAATCACGAGGGAGGTCAGTGTGATTTCCGTCAGCACCCGCCAGTGGGGCTTCAGCAAGCCCGCAAACCGCCCGAGTCCTGATTTCGCAGCGGTCGTTTGATGCAGTTGTGCGGTCGGCGACAGCAGCAAGGTATAACCCGTCCACTTTTCCAGAAATGCCGTGGGACTCAACCGTCGCGGCCCCAGTTCCGGGTCAGCCACAATCACTTCTCGCCGACTAATCGCGTAAACCACGATATAGTGCTTCCCTTCCCAATGGGCGATCGCGGGCAACGGCTGCTTCGCCAACTCCTCCAGGGTCGCCTTCACGGGCCGCGCTGAAAATCCTACCGCTTCCGCCGCTTGGATTAATCCCTTCAGCGTCGCTCCGCCCCGATCGACCTGCGCCAATTCCCGCAACTGATTCAAACTCAGCCGCTTCCCCCAAAATCGCCCAATCATCACAAGACAAGCGGCTCCACAGTCCACAGTGCTCTGCTGGGCGACAAAAGGATATTTTTGGGTCAATTTCTGCCAAGCATGGCGGGCACGGACTTTGGGGCTGGGGAAATAGGGATGATTGTTGGGTTTGGCGGGTTTTGTCGCGGCTATTGCGCGATTGGCCTGCGGGGCCGATCGGAGCGCGAGGGGCGAGGGCGCTTGTCCCGTCACCCCTCGCACTGATGGGACAGCTACCGATTTTCCCGTCAGATCACCAAAGCCCCAACTGATCCGCGATCGTAGCGCCTCTTTTAATGCGGGAAATTGCTTGAACCAGCGCTGCAACTGCGCGCGGTCTAACCAAACCACTTCCGCATCCAGGGCCGCCCGAATTTGGTAGTCGCCCGGATCGCAATCAGGAAACAGACTTTCTGCCCCAAAATAGCCCCCGACCGGGAGCGATCGGTGCAAATTCTCCGCTGCATCCAAAACCCGCACCTTCCCCGCCGTCACAATATACAAACCCGAGGGATTACCCGAGGCCACGACCCAGAGCGACGTACCAGGGGTAAAGCGTTGGGGCGACAACTGTTCAGTCAGACGGAGAAATGTCGGATCGGATAGCAGATCGGCAAAAATCGCGGATAAAGCCGATTGTGAGTCAGAACGCGCAACAGTCATGGCAGCGAATCGATAAATGAATACAACAGTGATGCGTCTGACTGAATGAGAGCTAGGCGTTTAGCCGAATGTCGTACATTTTGATATCGGGAATTTCGATATCGTGAATTTCAATTTTGGCGAGGCGATGGGGGGGCGAATGCGGAGGATGCCTGGTGGAGAGACCCATTTGTTTGAGCAGCCGATGAATATGACGCTCGCTGACTTCGAGACTGGTTTCTTCCTGTAACCGTCGTCTCAACCAATGCGCCGTCCAGCGCTCAAACGGATAGCCAAACTGACGCGGGCTATGGCTGGCGAGTTCCCGCAGGCGCTCCAGGTAAGCGTCGCTGATCGTCTTCGGTCGCCCGATCGTGGGGGGTTGAATCGCTTGGGAAGTGAGGTTCATAGACAATTAACTCAACTCAATTCACACATTGCATAGAGGCATTTAGGCTTCATTATGAAACACTCTCGCCGCGAGAAAACAGCGCTTTACATTCCCCTTTATGTCCGAATTTATGTCTAAATGATTCGCTTCTACCCCTTGCCAACCCAATCGTCAATCACTACTATCAAGTTCATAGAGTTAGCTGCGGATTGACTTTTCGATTTGTCAAGACAAACCTAGCTCTACTATTCCAGAATCGAGGCTATTTTCTATTAGGAATTAGCGCTCTCTACATCCAATTCTAGGAGATTGAACTGATGGCTAGCATTATTATTTCTGACATCAATGTTGCGGGTGCTTCGTTGTTGACTGATCTGACTGAAGCAGAACTGCAAGTGACTGGCGGTTGCGGTCACCACAGCGGCTATGGCCGTGGCAGTAAGGGTAAGAAGGGCAGCAAGAAAGGCAGCCGGAAAGGCAGCGGAAAAGGCAGCCGGAAAGGCAGCAAGGGCAAGAAGCGTGGCAACTATGGCTGCTACTGCTAATCAAGGCGGGTTTTGTGCAGAGAATTGATCCATTTTTAGGCTTTGCACAACTAAATTGTTTTCGACAAAATTGATGCATCTTTTGAATTGAAAACGGCGAGGGTTTCTACTTTGATTAGGTTCAAAATAGAAACCCTTTTGACTCATTTGCTGCTATTTTTTGACCCCAATCGTCGCTGGTTTTAATCATGTTTGTTCTTGACGATCGGAATGTTTTTACATACCTAGTCAATCAAAAAATCCTCCGCAAAGAAGAGTGCATCGAATATCAGGCTCTACCTTTAGACGGAAAGAATTTCAGCCTTGCGGTTGAACCGATCAGTCGTAAGACAGACCGACGATCGCTAATTGTTAAGCAGACACCGATTGCCGAGGCGGACGATGATGAGCCATTTCTGGGCGATCGCTTGCTCAATCAACTGCTGAATCAATTCCAGCCACTCCAGCCGCTCCAAAACTATGTTGTGATGCTGGAAAGCTACGATGGGGCAAATCGGATTATTATTGCCGAGTTTTTGGCGGACTATCAGGATCTCGCGGCTTATTATACCGAAACCGCGCAATTTGACCCGGCAGTCGGCTGGCAAGTCGGCACCGTTCTCGCCCAGTTTCACCGATCGAGCATTGATCAACCAGCGTATGCACGCTTTCTTGCGGCGCAGGATGCTGACTTAATTGATCCAGAACCGCCAGAGCACTGGGGAGAAGTTCCAGCACTGACCCCGGAGGACTTTAGCCAGCGACGGCAGGATGCGTTTGAGTTTTTTCGGCTCTATCAAAATGATCGCGTTTTGCAGCAGGCGATCGCGCAGTTGCAGGCAACCTGGCAAAGTTGCTGCCTAACGCATCAAGATCTCCGGTTGGCAAATTGGCTAATTCATCGCACTGATCAGCGACAACCCCCACGCTTAATTGATTGGGAATTATTGTTATGGGGCGATCCACTGGCGGATGTGGGCAATTTACTCGCTGAATATTTACTCTGCTGGCTTGAGAGCCTTGATCCGCAGCCGGGATTACCGCTAGCCGTCGTGTTGCAACAGGCGGCAGTACCATTAGAAAAATTACAACCCAGCCTACGGGCGATCGTCACCGCCTATCGTCAGGAATTTCCTGAAGTGACGCAGCGTTACGACGATTGGCTAACGCTTATGCTCGGTTGGACGGGGCGGGCATTGCTCAGCACCATTCAGGTGCATTTAGAATATTACCAACCCTTCGATCGATGCCAGCGGATTATTTATCAAGTCGCCAAGCAACTGATTTGTCAACCGCAAGTGGCCGTCGTGGAGCTGTTCGGTGCTGACGGTTTAGCCGGGGTTACCGCTGACTAAAACGACGGCATTTTACCGACCTGAGCATTTGCTTACCCAAACAATTCGCACCATTCACTACCACACCATGGATTCCCGCGATCGTGACATTGCACTGGCTGACCCGACCAACGATTTAAGCCCCACCGATCTGCAAGCCCTCCTCACAAATCTCACCCCGGCGGTGTGGCAAACCAGTCCTTGGTATCAATCGTCGGACTCACAACCCGCTAATCGCCGCCAAACGACCTTAGAATGGCTCCAGCACTGGTGCTTTTTGCAATCGATGGGAACGTCGCGCGCAAGGCCCCAGCGGGTCATTAATGATCGTCAGAATGGCTTAAGTCGATCGCTGACCCAAAATCTGCACCGCGCGAACCAAGGCCATGGCTATTGGGATGACGGTTGGGAAATTGTTCAACAATTGTCCGACGACTGTTTCCAAGTGGTCCGCAACGGTTTATGGGTGGAAGTGGCGCCGCAGCATTTACCCATCAGGAAGCGGCCCTATCGCGTGGGCGATCGGGTCAGCATTAAATTGCCGAAGAACTTAGTGGTGGATGATTATTACGTTGCGGTCGGTAATGCGGGGCTCCCACAGGGCGCCTGCGTCGAATTATTTTTCCATTTGGAAGCGCCGGCGGCAACGCCATTAATCCAAAACCTCACCACCACATTTAATACCGCCGCCAAACCCCTACGGCTGGCCATGTCGCACCTCCAAGAAGCCTATCCTCGGCGCGATGTGGGCATTTTGACGATCACGATTGACGATTATGCTTTGGCGCACACCGCACTAGCCGCACTGTATCCCGAACTTCAACCACATTTACAGCCAACGGTGCCTTTATTCAGCCTGCCGATCGCACCCGGCATCGGGCTGCTCGAAGTAACCGCACAACCAATGCAGCGCTATCACTGCCTAGCCGCAGCGCTGTTGCGCCAACATCAGGCTCAACCGGCAGCACCAACGATCACCGCACTACTGGAACAGCTCGAAACCCAATTCACCGCTGCCGGATTTACCCGTGATTATTGGCATTGTCGGGCCAGAACGCGCCGCGACTACGCCCCCCTGAATTAATCACAACCCACGGTAAGCCGATCGGGCTGGGGATGAGTCGAGGGGGAGCGCATGGATAACCTCGAAATCGATAATCTTGAAAGTGACTTGCGGACGAATAACTTATTCTGACCATTCAGCCACTTTCACCCGATTTTCTATGCCAAGGCACCAGGATTGACAATCTGATGCAAATCCCGATCGCGCCCCTACCCTTTAACGCAAACCACCTGCTTCAGCGTCGCCACCACTTCCACCAAGTCCTGCTGGTTCGCCATCACCTGCTCAATCGGCTTGTAAGCCGCCGGAATTTCATCCAGAATCCCTTCGTCTTTGCGACATTCAATGCCTGCGGTTTGGGCCACTAAGTCATCGAGGGAATAGGTTTTCTTGGCTTTGGCTCGCGACAGCAAGCGGCCTGCCCCGTGGGAACAGGAACAGTAGCTGGCGGCGCAGCCTTTACCCTTGACGATGTAGGACTTCGCCCCCATCGAACCGGGAATAATCCCATAGTCGTTTTCCTGGGCGCGCACGGCGCCCTTGCGGGTGACATAGACCGATTCGCCGTAATGCACCTCTTTTTCCGCGTAGTTGTGGTGGCAGTTGACCGACAGCAGGGGCTTTGTGGGTTTGCCGCCGACCGCATGCCGCTCGACGATCGCCTTAAACCGGGCCATCATCACATCCCGGTTGTACTTGGCATAGGCCTGAGCCCACTGCAAATCACGCCAGTAAGCCGCAAACTCCGGCGTGCCTTCAATGAAGTAGGCCAAGTCCGGATCGGGCAGCTTTTCCCCCGCCAGTTTCGCCAGGTGTCGCCCCGTTTCCATGTGCCGCTGGGCCAGCATGTTCCCGATGTTACGCGAACCGGAATGCAGCATCAGCCACACCGTATCCTGCTCATCGACGCAAACCTCGATAAAGTGATTGCCGCCACCGAGGGAACCCATTTGCTTCAGCGCTTTACCCTCTAAGTGGCTCACGCCTTTGTGCAGGTCGCGGAAATGCTGCCAGCCTTGCCAGTTCAGCACTTGCTTGTCGGCTTCCTGGTTCTCATTGAAGCCCACGGGAATTGCGGCCTCGATCGCCTGACGAATCGCCTTGAGATTGCCTTCAATCACGTCGGCCTTGAACGGCATCTGGATCGCCCCCATGCCGCAGCCAATGTCCACCCCGATCGCCGCTGGAATAATCGCATCTTTGGTCGCAACGACTGAACCCACTAGCGCCCCTTTGCCCAAATGCACATCCGGCATCAGCGCCACATGCTTAAAGACAAAAGGCAGGCTAGCCACATTCCGCGCCATCCGCAGTTCATCCTGGCCCAAATCATGGTTCGCCCAGGAGAACACTGGGGCATCAGTTTTAATCGGCAGTTCAGTATAAGCCATGATTCGTTCGTCCCCAGCCTGCAAGCCGCAATCATTGATCAGTTGGCAACGCCGATGATTTTGGTCGTCGCCTCACTTCAAGTGTAGTATATGTAGTATAAAATGTCAAGGGGTGGGTCGGGCTTGCAATCGCAATGTGCCGGGCCGCTCCGGCGCAAACAAAAAACTCAGTTAAGAACTGATTAAAGGGTCAGACTTGTGGCTTACAATGATTGCCACTCATTGCTTGGATGCGGTCAGTCCGCACCAGCCCTTCGCCTGCCTCGAATCTATGCCCAGTTCGCTTGCTTCGCCGCTCCGCATAACGCTATTGCCGTCGCTGCTTGAAGCGATCGTGCTGCTATTGAAAGATTTTGCTGGTGGGGAGGGGCGATTTCAGACAACGTTCCCGATCGCGCCCACCCATGCCGAAGGGATCGGCGAATGCTATGCGGTGACGATCGGGGCTGAATTTAGCGTTTTACTGCAAGCGCAGCAAACCCTCGATCGCGATTGGCAGACACAGCTGACCTTTGTTCCCGAAACGATCGCGGCATTCGTCCAGCAGCAAGCCCTCTGGCCCGACCTCGCGCCACTCCAGCCCAACCACGCCGAGCCGCAGACCCACTTCACGCTGCGGCTGATGCAACTGCTCAACCCCAGTTCCCATGCCCAGCGCTATGCGGCATTGCAAGAGCAGGCGATCGATCTGGAAAAGCGGGTCAGCGATCGCACCCAGGAATTGCGGGATGCCTTGCTCGCCGCCCAAGCCGCCGATGTTGCGAAATCGGAATTTCTCGCCACGATGAGTCATGAATTGCGTACACCTTTGACCTGTATCATCGGCATGTCTGCGACCCTGCTGCGTACCCCCGATGCCGAGCGGCTGCCCGCTGAACGTCGCCAATCACATTTGCAAATTATCCACGATCGGGGCGAAGGATTGCTGGCGCTGATTAACGACATCTTAGAACTCGCAAATATTGAATCTGGGCGCACCGTGCTGAATCTGCGCCAGTTTTATGTGCTGCAATTAGTCAGCCAAACCCTGCGGGAAATCACGGATAAAGCCACCCAGAAAAATATTCAGCTCACCCTAGAAACCAGTGCCGATATTAGCCATGACACCCAGTTCACCGCTGATCCGCTGCGACTGCGGCAAATCCTATCGAATTTACTCAGCAATGCCGTGAAGTTCACACCGAACGGGGGACGCATCCACACCAGGCTGCGCGAATTACCCCAGGGCTTTGTGTTTCAAGTACAAGATACGGGAATTGGGATTGCCCCGGATCAACAGCCCTTGATTTTTGAGAAGTTTCAGCAAATTGATGCTTCCTACCGTCGGGCCTATGAAGGAACAGGTTTGGGGCTTGCACTGACGAAACAACTCGTCGATCTGCATCGGGGCGCGATCGAATTTACATCCACCGTCAATGTCGGTTCAACCTTTACAGTGACATTACCTTGCGCCACGATCGGATCAGACAAACCGAATTCTCAAGCAGACAGCACTGGCTATCTCCGGGTCATGATGATTGAGTCAGCGGATACTCCAGTGGATTTCATGAGTGATTTATTAACGGCGGCGGCTTGCCAAGTTGTTAGTGTTGGCGATTTTGACACAGCACTTTATCAAATTGACGTTGCTCCACCTGATGTCATTATCGCCAACTGTCAGCCGCTCAGCACTGTACCACGTGATCACAAGTTTCACCAAGCCATCCGTGATCGCCCAATTAAATTACTCGCGCTCCTGCCCGAAAATCACACGATCGCCGATTATCCCACCCTCCAAGCCGATGATTATGTTGTCGCAACGATCGCCCAGCCCGAATTAGTCGTCGATAAAATCACCCAATTCATGCAGTCCTAATCTTACCCGTCCTGAACTTGCGCAAAAAAAAGACCAACCCATGGGTTGGCCTCAAGGTGTGATTTTCGATGTGTCGTCGAATGTGTCGTGTGTTGAACATTCGTACCCCAGCATTGCCTGAATCTTAGGCAATGCGTTGCCGTTCAGTTAGCCGCCCATCCGCTGCATCATTTTCTGGCGCATTTGCTGCATTTGTTGACGCTGCGCTGGTGTGAGAATTGTCTCCATTTCTGCCTTGGCTTCGGCGCGAATGGTTTTCAGCTGTGCCTTTTGGCTGTCAGTGAGATTCAGGGACTCCATCAATTTGCCCCGACGTTGGCCTTTTTCGCCGCGCATTTTGCCGGGGCGCTGACGCTTTTCACCCGCCGCTTTGCGCTGTTCAAATTCGGCTTTCAGCGTTTCCATTTTGGCCTGCTGCTCGGGAGTCAAAACGGCTTTGACCTTGGTCTGAGTCCGATCGCGCAGGGATTGCAGTTGGGTCTTCTGGCTATCGGAAAGGTTGAGGCGTTTCGCGAGGCGCTCGATCGGCGGGCCATCCATCAAGCCGCCCCCGCCTTGGGCCGTGGCCATTGTCGTCAGCGCTGGGGTCCCGAGCAAGGCAATACCAGCAATAACAGCCAAGAATTGACGTTTCATACTTGTTCCTAATTTGAATGAACTGCGTTGAGAGAGTCGTTTAAGCGAGGGGGATTGGATTGGTCTCAACCCACGATATGCCGATCATAAGAAACCTCAAGTCAAATGACTTGAGGCTAATGTCCTATTTTGCTGATTTCGCACTTGGGACTATCGTCCTAATCCATCGGCACGATCGCCCTTAGCGTTCGGCATAGGCCGCCATCGGTTCCTTGATAAAGCGAATATAGAGGTGCCGGAAGGTGGACTTGATCACACGCGGCGCACCGAAGTCGATCGGCATCATCTTCTCCGGCAACTGCCAACCGTCAATCTTCAGCTCTTCCGGCAGCATCAGCGGGAACTGATATTCGCTCAAATCGCTGACCAAACCCAACCGCTGCGCCATCCGCATCGTCGGCACGGTCTGCGGATCGACTTGCAGAATCGCCAGCATCGCCGCATCCAGCGCAAACACATCATCCGCCGCCGCCAGCACGCCCAGATCCCTTGGTTCCCCCGCACTCGGCCCATTCCCCTCGTGACCGATAATCCCATCAAGAATCGTCAAATCGGGAGCAATTGCCCGCGCCGTTTCCACCAGCATCGTGCCAAACCGATCGGCATCTTTTCCCGCTTCCATGTGCCACCAGGCTTTCATCTTCCCCGGCACACAACCGAACAGATTTTTCACACCCAAAGTCATCGTTAACTGCATGTGGGACTTGACCTTCGGCAAATTAATCACCACATCCGCTTCCATCGCTTCCTTGGACAGCAGCAGGTGATTAAAGTCATCACTCACCGTTGCGTAGCGTTTGCCTTTAAATTCCACGATCGGCAGTCCCAGTTCCGCCGCCAATGGCAAATAACCGTTCGCCTTCGCCACCCCATGGGCACTACCAAAGGCAGGGCCATCCCCGAGGAATGGCTTGCCACCCGCTGCCTGCACCATCTTGGCCACGCAGTAGACGATCTCAGGGCGTGTCACACATTCCTTCGTCGGACGGGCCCCCGTCAGCAAATTCGGCTTCAGCAACACCCGATCGCCCGGTTTCACAAAGGCACCCATGCCACCCATCGGGGCAAGTACCGCTTCCAGCTTTTCCTGGAGTGCCTCAAGGTCGTAGGTTGTGGCTTTAATTAAACTAACAGTGGATGACATGGCAACGGTGGGCGATTTTGGCTGAGTTTCCTCCACTGTAACCCAAGCCGCCTTGGCCCTGCTACTCGAAATCGCCGCACACCCTCAAGATTGTGACCGCAAAACTGCGCCTAGAGGTACTGCATCCGTTGGCGCAGATCCCCCTCTGAAGCCTTGAATTTCACGCCTTTAGGCAGAACCGCCAGTTCCTTCGGCAAGGCATCAAGGGCGATCGGCGGATCGATTTCCAAACGCCCTTGCAGCAATCCCAACGCCGCTGGTTTCTCAAACAACAATGTCTTTAACCAAAACGGCTTCGTCGCCACTTGAATGCCGTGAATCCCGCCTTGGTTCTCTTTCATCTGAAGGGTTTGAATGCCCTGGGTCGTGGTGGTAGTGAATTGCTTGGGCCGTTCCAGAAATTCGCTATACACCGATCGCATAATCGCCGACGGATCAATCATGTACATCAGAAACGCTAGCGTATCGCCCTTAAAGCGTTTCAGGATTTCACCATCCTTGGCCCCGATGCGCCAAGTGTAGAGTTTGCCATCGATCGTGGCGAAGGCGGCATCATCTTGGGTTTGGTCATAGTTGATAAACAGTTGACCTTGGGAGAAGTAGAGATTGCCGGAGTACCCGACTTTGCGTTCACCGCCCGTCGTTTCCACCGATCGGAACCGAATTTGCACCGCATTCGGCTGGAAGAGCTGGTCAAGCACATCTTTGAACGCGCGATTGGTTGGCGTATTGGGTGAGGCTTGAATTTGTTGATACATGCTGACGATGCCTTCCAGGTAGCCAATATCAGCCTTTGGGGCTGGCGCGATCGCCGGGGTCAGTGGCGCAGCTTTCGCCACGGGCGGTTGTACAGGCAATGG
>JBJORF010000082.1:0-21010 GCA_046049545.1 Cyanobacteriota bacterium
GATGAATTGCTCACGATCGAGCACTATAGCCACGTCATGCATTTAGTCAGTAACGTCATTGGCCGCCTCAAACCAGAATATGACAGTGTGGATTTAATTCGGGCAATGTTTCCGGGGGGGACAATCACGGGTTGTCCGAAGGTGCGCTGTATGGAAATTATTGAGGAATTAGAACCTGTACGACGCAGTTTATTTTATGGTTCCTGCGGCTATTTAGACGTGCGGGGAAATTTGGATTTAAATATTTTAATTCGGACGTTGTTGTATGCGCCAACGGAATCGGGAGCAAGGGTTTGGGGGCAAGTGGGAGCAGGCATCGTGGCCGATAGTGATCCCGAGCGAGAATGGTTTGAATCCTTGCAAAAAGCCCAGGCCCAGCTTCAGGCGTTGCGGATGGTGTAGCGGCAGCGGCGGAAAAGTTTGCGCGATCGGCGATAGCTGGCCCGCAATAGATCGAGCAACCGATAGGGCACCCGCAAACCCAAGGGATAAATCAACGGACGATAAATCCAGTAGTAGGCACGGCGCAGGTCATTCCAGGCTTGGCAGTCATCCTCCGCTTTAAGAAAATCCGAAACATCAACGACGAGGCCATGACCGTCCGCTAGCATGACATTGCGACCATGGACATCGTGGGGATGCAATCCTTGGGCACGGGCATAATCCAAGGCCCGATCGATATCCGCGATCGCCCGTCGGGGAATGCGCTTGCCGCGTGGTAAGCAGTCGTAAAGCGTGATGCCGTGGAGCCGTTGCAGCACGAGGAAATTGTCGCCACTCGCAAGGCATTGGGAAAATGCGGGGTGGGCACCGAGCCGATCGTAGACCATTTTTTCTTGCTCAATGCCCGATCTGCCGGGGGCATAGACTTTGACCACCCACTGGGGAAATTCTGGATGCACCAGGACTGCCGCATAGTTGCCGCAACCGAGGACTTCCCAGGGCGAGGGAACGGCTTCGGCGACCACAGGATCAACGGGGCTGTGGCTGATGATTTTGAGGGTGGGGAGCAGTCGATCGATCTGCTGAAGATACTCATCCATGGTGGGCGATCGGTTGCGCGTCTAGTTCTGGGTCTAGGATTCCCTAAATTAGCAGGTTAAAGTCTTATCTTAATAAGGGATCTGTCGATCGGCTAGCACGAAGGCAGATTCATCAAATGCCCTAAGCGACGGTGATCGGTGGTTGCCAATCCCCGCCTTGAAATCAATTTCAAGGCTGATAGCTCAAACCCATTAAAATGGGTTGAAACCATTTAAAATCAGGGGTCGCAGTCCGTTTCAACGGACTTGCACTATTAGCCTTGAAATTCATTTCAAGGTGGGCCGGGTGATGTACTGAGATCCTGAAATTGAGCGATGATACATTTTACTTTGCCCTTCGGCGGAAGACGACCAAATCACCAATCGCTTCCAGGCCGATCGCACCGCCCATGAATTCAACATCATTCGCCTTTGGGAACAAAACCCCGCTCCTTTCTTGAGTAACCCTGTGCTACTGCCCTTCGCCAGTCTGGCCCAAACCAACGATCGGGCTAATCTGATCCAGCAGGTAGCGCAACAAGTGGATACCATCCCAGAACCTAATATCCGTGGTCAGGTCGCATCTTACGTGCAGATCCTTGCGGGCCTGCGTTACGATAAAACCATACTCAAACAGCTTTTCCGGGAGGAGATCATGCGCGAGTCCGTAATTTACCAAGATATTCTTCAAGAAGGCGAACTCAAAGGCCGTCAGGAAGGCCGTCAGGAAGGTCGTCAGGAAGGCCGTCAGGAAGCGATCGTCGCAATCGCCACAAATCTTTTACTCCAAGGAATTGCGGTTGAAGCGATCGCCACTGCCACCGGACTCACGATCGCCGAGGTGGAAGCGCTCGCCAAATCCGCTCATTAAAATCTCTCAAGTTCGTACCAAAAAGGCCCAGAAGCTAGAGGCTCCTGGGCTTTTTGTTTAACTGTTTGATCGCTTACGCTTCAGTTGCGCCATAGGCATCCATCGGCAAGCAGGAACAGACCAAATTCCGATCGCCGTAGGCATTATCGACCCGGTTCACCGACGGCCAGAACTTCTGCTGTCTTGTGTGCGCCGTTGGGAAGACTGCTTGCTCACGGGAATAGGGTCGATTCCAGTCCGCATCGACTAGATCCGCTGTGGTATGCGGTGCATGCTTCAAGATATTGTCGGCTTTGTCGGCTTGGCCCGATTCGATCGCGGCGATTTCCGCCCGAATTGCGATCAAGGCATCACAGAAGCGATCGAGTTCTTCCTTCGATTCGCTTTCCGTTGGCTCGACCATGATCGTCCCAGCGACGGGCCAGGAAACTGTCGGCGGATGGAAACCATAATCGACTAAGCGCTTGGCAATATCATCAACTTCAATTTCCGCCGTTTTCTTGAATTCGCGCAAATCGATGATGCATTCGTGGGCCACTAAGCCATTGGCTCCTTTGTACAAAATCGGATAGTGCCCTTCGAGACGTTTCGCGATGTAGTTAGCGTTCAAAATCGCTACTTCCGTCGCTTTTTGCAAACCCTCGTTACCCATCATCGCAATGTACATCCAGGAAATCGGCAGGATGCTGGCGCTACCCCAAGGTGCCGCCGAAACCGCACCGATCGCTTGGCTGGCATTGGCAACGGGTGAAATCACCTGATGCCCTGGCAGGAACGGCACGAGATGTGCGCCCACCCCGATCGGGCCAACACCGGGGCCACCGCCACCGTGGGGAATGCAGAAGGTTTTGTGCAGGTTCAGGTGGCAGACATCCGCACCGAAGTCACCGGGACGACAGAGACCGACTTGGGCGTTCATGTTCGCGCCGTCCATGTAGACTTGGCCGCCGTTGTCATGGATGATTTGGCAAATCTGCTTAATCCCGGCTTCAAATACACCGTGGGTCGAAGGATAGGTGACCATCAGGGCCGACAGGTTGGCCTTGTGCTGCTCGGCCTTGGCTTGCAGATCGGTGATGTCAATGTTGCCGTCGGCATCGCAGTTCACCGGCACCACCTGCATTCCGACCATGACCGCGCTGGCAGGGTTCGTCCCGTGGGCGGAGGTGGGAATCAAGCAGACGTTGCGCTGCTTGTCGCCGCGACTTTCGTGGTAAGCCCGGATCACCAGTAGTCCCGCATACTCACCCTGGGAACCCGCATTCGGCTGCAAGGAAATCCCGGCAAAGCCCGTGACATCGGAAAGCCAAGTTTCCAACTGTTGGAACAGAATTTGATAGCCTTCGGCTTGGGCCACGGGCGCAAACGGATGAATCTGACCAAACTCCGGCCAAGTCACCGGAATCATTTCCGCTGTGGCGTTCAGCTTCATTGTGCAGGAGCCGAGGGGAATCATCGCGGTGGCCAGGGACAAATCCTTTTGCTGCAACTGGTACATGTAGCGCAGCAGTTCGGTCTCCGATCGATAGCGGGCAAATACCGGATGCGTCAGATAAGCCGACTGACGCTGCAAGGACTGCGGCATGGCATCGCTAGCGGCGATCGTCACTTGATCCACGGCCTTGCCACCGAAGACTTCCAGCAGATCGCAGAGGTCGCGTTCGCTGGTGGTTTCGTCGAGGCTGACACCGATCGTCGTAGCATCGATCGCCCGCAGATTGATCTGGGCTTTGTGGGCACGATCGTGGATCGCTTGGGCTTGGGTGCCGACGGCGATATTCAGGGTGTCGAAGTATTCGGCGTTATTGACGCTGTAGCCCAATTGGGTCAGACCTTGAGCCAAGGTGCCAGTGAAGCGATGGATGCGCTGGGCGATCGCGCGCAAACCCTCCGCCCCGTGGTACACGCCATACATGCTGGCAATTACAGCGAGCAACACCTGGGCTGTACAAATGTTACTCGTCGCTTTGTCGCGCCGGATGTGCTGTTCGCGGGTTTGGAGCGCGAGACGCAGGGCATTCTGACCGCGCCGATCCTTGGAAACCCCGACCAAGCGACCCGGAAGCTGGCGCTTGTAGGCTTCTTTGGTAGCAAAGAACGCCGCATGGGGGCCGCCGTAGCCTAGGGGCACGCCGAAGCGCTGGGTATTACCCACCACGACATCCGCGCCGAATTCTCCCGGTGGGGTGAGCAAGGTCAAGCTCATGATGTCAGCGGCAACGATCGCCAGGGCACCGGCACCATGGGTTTGCTCGATAAATGTCCGATAGTCGTAAATCGAACCATCGGTGGCGGGGTATTGCAGCAATGCGCCGAAGATCGGTTGGCTAAAGTCGAAGTTCCGGTGATCGCCGACGATCACCTCAATGCTGAGGGGCAACGCGCGGGTACGGATGACTTCGATCGTTTGGGGATGACAGGCTTCCGAGACAAAGAATGCTTGGGCCTTATTTTTGGCAATGCCGTAGCACATGCTCATCGCTTCAGCAGCGGCGGTACCTTCGTCCAAGAGTGACGAGTTGGCGATTTCCATGCCCGTCAGGTCGATGACCATGGTCTGGAAGTTCAGCAGCGCTTCCAGGCGACCTTGGGAGATTTCCGGTTGGTAGGCGGTGTATTGGGTGTACCAGGCGGGGTTTTCCAGAATGTTGCGGAGGATCACGCCGGGAGTGATGCAGTTGGCGTAGCCCATGCCGATGAACGATCGGAAAACTTGGTTTTTCTGGGCGATCGCTTTGAGGTCTTTGAGTGCCCCATATTCCGATCGGGCGGAACCGATCGCGCTCAAGCCACCCGCGAGTTGAATGCTGTCCGGTACTGCTTGCTTCACCAAGTCATCGAGTTGCGCGTAGCCCAATTGTTGCAGCATCGCCTGGAGGTCAGCTTCGCGTGGCCCGAGGTGACGATCGACGAAGCGATCGGGGTGCGGCAGTTGGGGCGATCGGGGCGCAGTCGAAGCCGACCCACTGACAACAGCAAATTCTTCATCGACGCTGCCTGTGACGGTCTCGAACGCAGACGAAATCGGCTCTGACATAGACATAGGAGTTAACCTTACTGGAACAAATGGGTTGGATTACGAGCAAGTAGGCCCTATCATGCGCGGCATTGGTACTTTCTGCAACCGAGTGCGGCGGTGACCTGATGCCATTCGTTACATTTAGTCGTATTTCTTATTCTCTATTAAAACACCCGCTAAGGTCTGTAGCGGGTGAGGAATCGATCGTGAAATTTCGATCGAGTGTTTATCAATTTTGTGTGTGGCTGGCTTCGGCGTTGCTCAGCCAGCAGGGGGATGGACTGTTGTGTAGCCGGGCTTCAGCTGACGCTCAGCCCTCTATCGTGCTGGGTTGAGCAACCGGGCTTCGGCTGACGCTCAGCCCTCTGTCATGCTCGATCACCTAGTGGGTTGAGCAACCGCCGAAACCCACGCCCCACAGATCACCCAGTGGGTTGAGCAACCGCCGAAACCCACGGCGACCCCTACGCGCCTTCAACCTTGCCACGATAATCGGCGGCGGCCATGGTGTTGGCTTCTACAGCGGTATCACTTAACCGCACCTTGATGAGCCAGCCAGCAACATAGGGATCGTTTGCGAGTTCTTCGGGGGCATCGACCATGGTGCTGTTGGCTTCGATCACTTCGCCGCTGACGGGGGATTTGAGGTCTTCGACGGCCTTGACGGATTCGATCGACCCGAAGCTCTCACCTTGGCTGACGGTGCTGCCGAGTTCGGGCAGTTCGAGGAAGACGATGTCACCCAACTGATCGATCGCGAAGGCGGTGATGCCGACGGTGGCAATGTCGCCGTCGAGGCGGACATATTCGTGGGTGTCGGTGTAGCGTAGGTCGTCGGGATATGCGAAAGCCATAGTGATCTACTTCTGTAATCGTTGCCTTGTGTGGACAGAATGCCTAGTGAAAAGTTTACCCTTGCTGGGGGCGATCGCTATAGAATTTCCCACCGTTTCAGTAGCGATGGGGTTTATCATGGCAAATGCACTGGACGCATTCGGCGCTTCGGTTCCCCAGGTTCAACCTTAAAAAACGCTAAACACTTTCCTATTATGACGGCAGCGATTCCCACCCTATCGAGCCAATATGATCCGACTCAGAGCGAGCCGAAGTGGCAGCAGTTCTGGGAGGCGAATGAGATCTTCAAAGCTGATCCGAGCCGGGGCGGAGAAACCTACAGTGTCGTAATTCCGCCGCCGAATGTGACGGGTAGCTTACATATGGGCCATGCGTTCAATACGGCGCTGATCGATACGCTGGTGCGCTACCACCGCATGACCGGCAAGAATACGCTCTGTCTGCCGGGGACTGACCACGCGAGTATTGCGGTGCAGACGATTCTGGATAAGCAGCTTAAGGCTGAAGGCAAGTCCCGTGAGGATTTGGGCCGGGAAGCGTTCTTGAAGCGGGCCTGGGAATGGAAGGCGGAGTCCGGCGGAACGATCGTCAATCAAATGCGGCGCTTGGGCTTCTCGGTGGATTGGAGCCGGGAGCGCTTCACCCTGGATGAAGGGCTGTCGCAGGCGGTGCTGGAGGCCTTTGTCAAGCTCTACGAGGAAGGCTTGATCTATCGCGGTAAGTACCTGGTGAGCTGGTGTCCGGCGAGTCAGTCGGCGGTGTCAGATGTGGAGCTGGAAAGTAAGGAAGTTGAGGGCAAGCTCTGGCATTTCCGCTATCCCTTCAGTGAAGGCGAGGGCTTCCTGGAAGTGGCCACTACCCGACCGGAGACGATGCTGGGTGATACCGGGGTGGCGGTGAATCCTAACGACGATCGCTACAAGCACTTAGTTGGCAAAACGCTAAAATTGCCCCTGGTGGGTCGCGAAATCCCGATCGTGGGTGATGAACTGGTCGATCCCGAATTTGGGACAGGCTGCGTCAAAGTGACTCCCGCCCATGACCCGAATGACTTTGAGATGGGGGTGCGCCACCAGCTTGAGTTCATCAACATCATGAACAAAGACGGCACGATCAACGAGAACGGCGGCGAGTTCCAAGGCCAGGATCGGTTTGATGCCCGGAAGAACGTCGTGGCAGCTCTCGAAGCGGCGGGTAATTTGGTCAAGATTGAAGATTATAGACATACCGTTCCCTACAGCGATCGGGGTAAGGTGCCGATCGAGCCGTTGCTTTCGACCCAGTGGTTTGTCAAAGTTGAGCCGTTGGCGCAGAAGGCCCTCGCGGATTTGGACAATCAAAGCTCACCGGAATTTGTGCCGAGTCGCTGGACGAAGGTGTATCGCGATTGGCTGACTAATTTACGCGACTGGTGCATTTCTCGTCAGCTTTGGTGGGGCCATCAGATTCCCGCTTGGTACGTCGTCAGCAAAACTGACGGCAAAATCACCGACAACACCCCCTTCGTTGTTGCGAAAACTGCCGCTGAAGCCGAAGCGAAGGCCAAGGCGGAATATGGCGATGATATTCAACTTGAGCAAGATCCCGATGTGCTGGATACCTGGTTCTCCTCGGGGCTATGGCCGTTTTCGACCTTGGGCTGGCCGGAGCAAACAGAAGACTTGCAGCGCTACTATCCGACTAGCACCCTGGTCACAGGCTTCGACATTATCTTCTTCTGGGTCGCCCGGATGAGCATGATGGCGGGCCATTTCACGGGTCAAATGCCGTTCAAAGAAGTCTATATCCACGGCCTGGTGCGGGATGAAAACGGCGATAAGATGTCTAAGTCGAAGAATAATGGCATCGATCCTTTGCTGTTGATTGAGCAGTACGGCACCGATGCGCTGCGGTTTGCAATGATTCGTGAAGTCGCAGGGGCGGGCCAGGACATCCGCCTCGACTACAACCGCAAAACCAACGAATCGAAAACCGTTGAAGGCGCGCGCAACTTCAATAACAAGCTGTGGAATGCCTCCCGGTTTGTGTTGATGAACTTGGACGGTCAGAGTCCCGCACAGCTTGGCGCACCGGACAAAGCCAAGCTCGAACTGGCCGATCGCTGGATCTTGTCGCGCTTCAACCAAGTCACCCAAGCCATGCGCCGCGACCTGGAAAGCAACTCCCTGGGCGAAGCGGCGAAGCTAATTTACGAATTCATCTGGGGCGACTTCTGCGACTGGTACATCGAGCTGGTCAAATCCCGCCTCAACGGTGACGATGCGGCTTCCCGCCACGTCGCCCAGCAGACCTTGGCCCACGTGCTCGAAGGGATTCTCAAACTGCTGCATCCCTTCATGCCCCACATCACCGAGGAAATCTGGCATACCGTCACCCAGCAGCCTGCTGAAGACATCGTCAGCCTCGCAACGCAACTCTATCCTGAGGTAGATGTCAGCCTGGTTAATTCCGAGTTAGAACAAGACTTCTCGTTGCTGATTGGCACCATTCGCACGGTTCGCAATCTGCGGGCGGAAGCCGGGATCAAACCAGGTGAGCGGATTGAAGCCATGATGCAAACCGAAAGCGATCGGGAACATCAGGTTCTCAAGGCGGGCTGGTTCTACATTAAGGACTTGGCCAAGATTGACCATCTGAGCGTTACCCAACCCAACGGTGCCCGGACAATGGCGATTTCTGCTCAGGAAATCCAGGCCTTTGATCGTCAGCGTCCTTGGGTAGATAAAGGTTGGGAAGCAATGACTTGGGCCGAACGGCTTGAAGTGGAAGCGATATTTGATATTGTGGGAGCGTTTTTCCGCAATAACCAACGATCGCTGCTGACTTTGGGCGCGATCGGCCTTGTGATCTTTATCCTGGAATTGCTCAAAGCGGTCCTCGATACGGTGAATCAGGTGCCTGTATTGCCATCCTTCCTGGAGATTGTGGGTTTGGGCTATGGGGTTTGGTTTGGCAAGCGGAACTTGTGGCAAGCGCAAGAGCGCCAGCAACTCTGGCAAAAGATTTTGCAGCTCAAGCAAGACATTATCGGCAAACCCAAGCTGATGACCTTAAATACGCCCTCGCAATCGATCCCCCAGGATGGAGTCGCAACCACAACAACGCCTGAAGCCACAACCGCGCCCCCGGGCAATCAAATGTTTGCGGGTGTTGTGGGGACCATTCAAGTGTTGATCCCACTGGCGGGCCTCGTGGATGTCGCCGCACTCCGGGCAACCCTTGAACGCAAGCTCGATAAAGCGGAAAACGACATCAAGAGCCTATCTGGCCGCTTAGGAAACGCAAAATTTGTCGACAAGGCCCCAGCCGAAGTTGTTCAAGAAGTGCGTAACTCCCTGAGCGAGGCGGAAAAGCAAGCGGTGATCATCCGCGATCGGCTCAACTTGCTCTGAGTCAATCTTAAGCGGTGGTCATGTTTCCACCGCTGAACCGGACTGGCAACTGTATCTTGAGTCAGAGAACTGTGTCTTGAGTTAGAGAGCATCCATGCTTCTCCTTCTTTAGAGCTGTTTCCAAAGGAAGGAACACCGTAATTTTACGGATTTTCTCACGGGAACTTCATAGAAACTCTGTAATTCCTTCCGTAAAGCTACACTATCCAGTCGGGATGGCTATTGTAGGATGAATTTGCGACTGATCAGCTTGCCTCGCCCAATGTGCCGTTGCCTCAAACTGTAAGCCTGATTGTGAGGCGGCGAAGTCAACTGATTTAAGGCGCATTTATCCTGATTGGGCAAACTTTAACCGTAGTTGTTTAATCATTGATTGCTTTTCGGTTAATTGCCTTTCTGGTTCCTGAGTTGTCCAAGTTTATGTTTGAGTCCCTCAAATAAGATCACGATGATGCTTCACTTGGCTCAAGTTCATCAGCCAGCGCCTTCCGAACCGCCGGAGCTTAAACTGCTCGCCGCCCAAGCCAACGGCAGTGCTTGGACGGTTCTGACGGGCGAAGTCCTCTTGCCCCCCGATCAAGCGGCGAAAGTGCAACCCGCGCAACTGGTGCTAGCGGATCTCACCCCCGATCGCGAAGTCATCCAACTTCAAGATGCGAAAGATTGGGTACTGGAGATTTTGCAGAATTTGCATGAAACGCCAATGCCAGCCATGTTGCAAGAGGAAGTAGAGCGTGCCGAACAATGGCGGCAATCGCTAACCTTACAGAGTCAAGAGCTCGATCGACGGGCGCTGGAAATGGAAGCCCGTCGCGAACAAATCCAAGAACTCGAAGAAAACCTCAAACAAGAGCGTCGCGACCTGGAAATCCAGCGCGAACAGCTTGATCAAGCCAAGCAGCAACTCGCAGACGATCGGTCATAGGTCTACGGGACTGATCGCCGATCGACCAGTCCCCAATCTACAGCACCCCTTTAGAACTCGGAATCTCAAACTGCCGCCTCGGATCAACCTCCGTCGCCATCCGCATGGCCCGTGCAAACGCCTTAAACGTCGCCTCGATAATATGATGCGAGTTGATCCCATCCAACTGCCGGATGTGCAACGTCAACTGCGCGTGATTAACGATCGCGACAAAAAACTCCCGCACCAACTGCGTATCATAGGTGCCGACCCGCTGCGTCGGAATCGCCAAGCCATAAGCCAAATGCGGTCGTCCCGAAAAATCCATCGTTACCTGTACCAACGATTCATCTAACGGCGCAAGAAAATGCCCAAACCGCACAATCCCCTTGCGATCTCCCAATGCCTTCGCCAAGGCCATGCCTAACGTGATGCCCACGTCTTCATTGGTGTGGTGATCGTCGATGTGGATATCGCCAGTGGCTTGAATATCCAGGTCAAACAGACCGTGGGAAGCGATCTGATGCAGCATGTGATCGAGGAAGGGAATGCCGGTATTGACGTTACACTTGCCCGTCCCATCTAGCCCGATCGTTACGGTGACATCGGTTTCGCCAGTTTTGCGATGAACGGTGGCGCTGCGTCCTTGGGAAAATGTGTCGGGAATTGGGGGGCGTTGGCCTTGGGCTGACCTGAGGTCATCGGTGGTTTGCATGGGAATTGCGACAACGGAATATTTGCCATTATCTCGCGTGGGGGGAGCAGTTGGTTATCATAAAGACAAAACTCTAAGGGCAGAGGGCGAACCGATGACTGTCACCTTGGCAAAATGGTCGATCGCGGACTATCACCAAATGATTGAGGGGGGCGTACTCATCGATCGTCATGTGGAATTACTGAATGGAGCGATTGTTGAAATGCCCCCCGAAGGAGTTGACCATGCGCAAAGCAGCACGGATGCCCGGGATGTGTTCTATGACAAGTTACGGGGGCGAGCGCTGGTGCGAGATGCCAAGCCCATCACATTGCCTGATCAAGGCTCAGAACCGGAGCCGGACCTTGCGATCGTGGCGCCGCAGCGTGAGGTCTACAAAACGCTACATCATCCCTATCCAGAAGACATCTTTCTACTGGTTGAATATTCCTCGACGAGTTTAGCGAAGGATCGAGAATTGAAGCGACAGCTCTATGCCCAAGCTGGAATTCAGGAATATTGGATTGTGAATCTCGAAGATCGTGAAGTGATGATCTATCGCAACCCCGCCGAGGGTGATTATCAATCGGTCACCACCGTTAGGAGCGGTGCAATCACATTGCTGGCTTTTCCGGATGTGGCGATCGGGGTGAATGAGTTGCTGTAGCCTGGATGAACTCGCCTGAGTGAATCACCTGAAGTGAATCACCGGAAGTGAATCACCGGAAGTAAATCACCGGAGTGGACGCAATAGCGGCGTTGATCTGGCTGCTAGAGCGATGATTTGAGGCGCGCAAATTTCAATGCCTGCTGACCTTTTCCAGGCTAACCTAGGGGAGATAAACTATGCTTTCTCAAAATGAAATTATTGGGTCAGTTGATCGGCTTCGGGTTGATTCTGTTGGGAATCTACTGGCTGGGTCAGAATATTTTCTTTACTAATCAATATTATTACTGGTGGCAGGGTATTTCAGCAGCGGCGGCGGTGGTGTTGCTGATTGCTGGGTTGTGGGTGTTGTTTGAGGCGCGGAGCAGTAATCGAAATTTTGCTTGGATTTTGATTGGCGGGGCGATCGCGCTGATTTTCATGAGCGGCGGGGTGTTGATTCGACCAACGTCGCTCTGGAATTTTTTGATTGGGTTTGCGGCGATGTTTGGTGGCTCGAAGCTGATTCGATGATGGGTTTTGGCGGTGTTCTTGGGTGCGATCGCGGATGAGTAGGACGTAGGGTGGGCAATGCTCACCCTACAATGCTCACCCTACATTGATAAATAGAGCGCAGGGTGGGCAATGCTCACGTGATTATTCGCTCTTGCTGCCGGTCATACCCATGATTTCGTAGCCCGCATCGACGTAGACGATCTGTCCGGTGATGCCGCTGGAGAGGTCGCTGCACAGGAAGGCGGCGGTATTGCCCACTTCGGTTTGGGTAACGGTGCGCTTCAGGGGGGCAACGGCTTCGACGTGGTGGATCATGTCGAGAATCCCGCCGACAGCGGAAGAAGCCAGGGTGCGAATCGGCCCGGCGGAAATCCCGTTGACTCGAATGCCTTTTTCACCCAGCTCGGAAGCGAGGTAGCGCACGTTCATTTCCAGGGCGGCCTTGGCGATCCCCATGACGTTGTAGTTCGGAATTACTTTGACCCCGCCGAGGTAGGTCATCGTCACGATGCTGCCGCCTTCAGTCATTAAGTCTTTGGCGGCGTTCACCATCGGAATTAAGGAGTAAGCGCTGATGTCTAAAGCCAGGTTGAACCCGTCGCGGCTGGTGGCGCTAAAGTCACCGGAGAGATCTTCGCGCTTGGCGAAGGCGAGACAGTGAATCAGAATGTCGAGTTTGCCCCATTGCTTTTTCACCGCGCCGAAGGCTTGGGCCATTTGTTCGTCGTCTTGGACGTTCATCGGCAGGAATAGGCTGGGCGAGAGCGATTCGGTGAGTTCGGCCACCTTGCGCTCCATTTTGCCTGTGTCATCCGGGAGATAGGTCACACCGATGTTTGCACCCGCTTTATGCAGCTGCTGGGCAATGCCCCAGGCGATCGATTTATTGTTGGCAATCCCAGTTACCAGGGCATTTTTTCCAGTCAGGTCTAACATAGCTTTAATCTCATTGTGCGTGATCTTGAGTTGCGATCGATCTGAGTCCGGCGCTGAGCCTTTATGAGGATACTGAAAGATGTTCCCCGATGGAATAGGACTCCAGAGAGAAACTCGGCAGCGGGGCTGGGGGAATAAGCAGAACAACTGATCATCCGACTTCTGCATACAAACATCTCAGGTCTTGCATTGTCTGGGAATGCCGACAAAATGAACGGTAACATCAGGCACAAAATTGGTTGAAGTTCTAGGATTAATTAGACTGAAGTTAAGATTCAATGTCCCAACACATCCTTACCGCCAATTACCCCTGATTGCTGAATCCTTTGGTCTTCGCCGAATCTTTTAGTCTTCGCTGAATCCTTTGGTCTTCGCAACTGTTTCATCCGGACTCTGGCACTTCTATGCTGACGTTTACAGAACAAACGATTTCGACTGTCTTTCGCCAAATTGGCTTGGGGACAAATTATGCGCCAACGGTGATTGCCTTTGAGCGGGGCAAGACAATTTTCTTTCCGGGCGACCCCGCCGAGCGGGTTTATTTTTTGACGAAGGGAGCGGTGAAGCTCTCGCGGGTGTATGAAGCGGGGGATGAAATCACGGTCGCGCTATTGCGGGAGAATAGTGTATTCGGTGTGCTGTCGCTGATTACGGGGCAGCGGGCCGATCGGTTCTATCATGCGGTGGCCTTTACTGGCGTGGAACTGATTTCGGTGCCGATCGAGCAGGTGGAGAAAGCCCTGACCCAAAATCCCGAACTGGCGATGCTGCTGCTGCGGGGTCTATCGTCACGGATCTTGCAGACGGAGATGATGATCGAAACCCTAGCACACCGGGATATGGGTTCGCGACTGGTGAGTTTCCTGTTGATTCTGTGCCGAGACTTTGGGGTGCCGGGGCAAGATGGTGTGACGATCGACCTGAAGCTGTCCCACCAAGCGATCGCGGAGGCGATCGGTTCGACCCGGGTGACAGTGACGCGACTCCTGGGCGATCTGCGGGATCAGAGTATGATTTCGATTCACAAGAAAAAAATCACCGTGCACAATCCGGCAACCCTGAGCGAACAGTTTGCCTAAGCAAGGGGCAGTCAAACGGGGCGGGGCGGTCAAACGGGGCGCGGCAAGCTGAAAATTTTGTCGGGATAGCGTTTTGCGCGAGGTTTTGCGCTATTGTGGGTGTGCTCGTTCTCACACATTTGCAATCGCGCAGTTGGGCCTGTCGGGGTGTAAATGTCCCTTGAGTTTTTGTTGATGATTTTGTTGGTGATGATCCTGGGTGGCGCATTGGCGACTCTGGGTGATCGGATTGGGACGAAAGTCGGTAAGGCCCGTCTAAGTTTATTCAATCTCCGCCCGAAGAAGACGGCGGTGCTGGTGACGATCTTCACGGGGACATTGATTTCGGCCTCTACGATGGGGCTATTGTTGTTGGTGAGTCAAGGGCTGCGCGATCGCCTCTTGAATTTCGATAAGATTCGGTTGAACTTGCGCCGGGATGCGGAAAGCGCGCAAAAAGAACTGGAAAAAGCGAATCAATCGAAGACCGAGGTGGAAAACCTCCTGCGGCAGGCCAAGCTGGAGCGCGAACGGGTACAAACGCAACTGAAGCGGATTAATACTTCACTCAAAGGTGCGGTCGAGCGGCAGCGGGTCACCGAGGCATTGCGCCAGCGGGTGGAGCAGCAGCGCAACCAGATCCAGGGGCAGTTGATTCGGGTTTCGGATCAGGCGCTGACTTTACGATCGGATATTGGGCGCTTAAACAATGAGCGGCAAGGGTTATTTGAGCAGCGCAATCAGATTGCTCAGCAGATTCGTCAGCGCGACCGCGACATTGGCGATCGCAATCGGTTACTCCAGCAGCGCGATCGGGAGATCAACGAGCGCAACACCGAACTGGCAGAGCGCGAGACGCGGCTGCGGGAACTGGAACAACAACAAAGCTTTCTGCAAAATGAATTGGTGGCTTTGGTGCAGATTGCCCAGGATTCGGAGCTGAAGCTGCGGGGTGGAATTCCGGCCTTGGTACGCGATCAGCCGTTGGCCTTGGCTTTGGTGCAGGCGGAGGGGCCCGGTCAAGCGCGGCAAGTCATCGACGCAATTCTGGCACGAGCGAATCAAGTTGCCCTCGATCGGATTCAACCCGAAGGCGTGCCGCCCGGTGTCCCAATTGTCCAAATTGAGCAATCGGAAATCGATCGGTTGATCGAACGGATTAGTGATGGCAGTCCCTATGTGATGCGGGTTTTGTCATCGGTCAATTATCTGCGGGGGGAAACCTTTAGCGATCGGCGGGGGGTGCGGGTGTTTATTCAAGTTGCGCCGAAGCGGTTAATCTTCAAAGCCAATGCGGTGATTAATGCGAAGACCCTCGACCCCAGCCAAATGAATGCGGCGGAATTGGAAGAATGGGTGACGCAGCAGTTGATTGGTCAAGCGAATTTCCTGGCGCGGCAGCAGGGCATTTGGGCGACAACGAGTAATGTCCGACTGCAAGCGGTCGAAGAAGTTGTCAAACAACTAACCCAACTCAATGGCCCGGTAGAAGTGCGGGCGATCGCGCCGGAAGATGTGTCGATCGAAGGACCATTGAAACTTGAGTTTGTTATTCTGCAAGCAGGGCAGGTGATTCTGGAAACCAGGAACTCAACCACCTAGCCCTACCATCTCCGCTTACGTAGGCATTATGTACATTGGCTTTGATCCGGGTAAAGATAAATGCGGTGTGGCGATCGTCGATTCGCAGGGAAAAGTGCTGTGGCATGAAGTTGTCCCCAGTGCGACGGTGCTAGCAACCCTGACCCAGCAGCAACAGCAGCATGCCCCAATCAGCGCCTTAATCCTGGGTGATCAAACCGCGTCAAAACAATGGCAAGCCCAGATTCAGCGAGCATTTCCCGAACTGATTATTCATCGCGTCGATGAGCGCTACAGCTCCCTGGAAGCGCGCGATCGCTATTGGCAACTGTACCCCGCACGCGGGTTGACCCAATTGCTGCCCCAGGGAATGCGGCAGCCCCCGCGCCCGATCGATGACGTGGTGGCGATTATTTTGGTTGAACGCTACCTCACCCGTTCAGCCGTTGCCACCGACAATTCTTAAAAACTGCGGAGCAGCACGATTGACTGCGATTTTTGCCTGATAGGCTGAAGATTATTCGCTTCATTCGATGAACCAAAGATTATGCTGCATCAATTCATTGCGCGATCGGCGCACCGCAAGTCCGTCAGCGATCGCTTCCCAAACCTCATGCGGGCCAGACTAATGCAGGCCAGACTCCTGGGTGGCTTATTGGGAGGAGCCGCCCTGATTGGTTTAACGCCCGTTGTGGCGCAAGCCCATCCCGGCCATGAATCAACCAATAGTTTCCTCACGGGACTGGCCCACCCGATCGGCGGGCTTGATCATCTTTTAACCATGGTGACTGTTGGACTTTGGGCGGCGCAGATGGGGGGTCGGGCGCGTTGGGCCGTACCGCTGGGCTTCTTGGGGGTGATGGCGATCGGGGGCAGCTTGGGGCAGGGGATACCTGCGTTTGCGGGAACGGAACCGATGATTTTGCTCTCGAATCTGATTTTGGGCCTTTGTCTACTCATGGCTTGGCAGTTGCCGTTGGCAGCGGGGGTGACATTGGTGGGCGGATTTGCGCTGTTTCATGGATTGGCCCACGGGGCAGAAATTCCGGTGGGGAGCAATGGCCTCCATTATGCGCTGGGCTTCTTGTTGAGCACAGCACTCCTGCACGGTCTCGGCTTAATTGCGGGATTCGGTCTGCAACGGTTTAGTCCCCGATCGTTGCGCTGGTTGGGGGCGGCGGTGGTGGGTGCTGGTCTCTGTTTGGTGGCGGCAGGTTGAGCATTGGACACAAAGCGTTAACGCCGCTTGCAAAAAACCACCCACGTCCAAGGGCGTGGGTGGTTTTGTCAGTTCGGCTCTATCCTACAAAGCATTCTTAAAAATCATCGTCATAGGTGCTGCCACCACCAGACATCGGCGCTTCATTATCGCGGCGTGATCCCAGCAAATCAAGGCGTTCCACCAGAATGACAGGCTTCGATCGCATTGCCCCCGTGCTCTTATCCTGCCAGGTTTCAATTTTTAGCGCGCCCTTGATCCCGATCAAGCTGCCTTTACTGACATATTTTTCCACGGTTTCAGCTTGCTTGCCCCAAAATTCCAAATTGAACCAATCCGGTTGATCAGACTTCGTCGGACGATTCACCGCGAGGGTCGCGCTGGTTTTCATCGAGCCGGACTCAAATCGGCGCGTCTCGGGTTCACCGCCAACCCGGCCCACTAATGTCACTACATTTAAACTCATGGCTCACCTGCTTTGTCTTTAGTCTTTCGCTTGGTCGGAATCTGTAAAAGTGTAATCGCCGTTGCAGCATTTGACGACCAAAAATTTGAAGTGTTGACCCAAAACCGCCCCAGAAAGATTTCTGACATAGACGGCAGTGTCAAATCGTAATAGAATCAATCCGCTGGATCGATGCTAGCAAAATTAATTCTTCCTTGACGATTCGTAAGCGGGAGCTAACCTCGTGGGCTTTTTTGAAAAATTATCGCGAGACATGGGGATCGACCTCGGTACGGCGAATACCTTGGTCTATGTATCAGGCAAAGGGATTGTCCTCCAGGAGCCTTCCGTTGTGGCGATCGACCAAAACGAACGAACACCGTTGGCCGTCGGGGAAGATGCCAAACGAATGCTGGGCCGGACACCCGGTAACATTGTCGCACTGCGCCCCCTGCGCGATGGGGTAATCGCCGACTTTGACACTGCCGAAATCATGCTCAAATACTTCATCACGCGGGTGAATGAAGGTAAGCAACTGGTCGCGCCGCGCGTGGTGATTGGGATTCCCAGTGGGGTGACTGGGGTTGAGCGCCGGGCGGTGAAAGAAGCGGCGATCCAAGCCGGGGCACGGGAAGTGTACTTAATTGATGAACCCGTGGCAGCGGCGATCGGGGCGGGTCTACCCGTGGCTGAACCCACGGGCAACATGATTGTCGATATCGGTGGCGGGACGACTGAAGTGGCTGTCCTGAGCTTGCAGGGCACCGTGCTGAGTGAGTCTGTGCGGGTGGCCGGGGATGAATTGAGCGAATCGATCGTTCAGTATATGAAGAAGATTCATAACTTAGTGATCGGGGAACGCACCGCCGAAGAAATCAAAATCCAAATCGGTTCCGCTTACCCGAATAAGGAACTCGATGAGCAAACCATGGAAGTGCGGGGTCGTCACCTGCTCTCCGGTCTGCCCCAAACCGTGGTGATCAAAGCCGCTGAAGTGCGGGAAAGCATGGCCGAGCCGCTGTCCGTGATCGTCGATGCGGTCAAACGCACCCTGGAACGCACCCCGCCGGAATTGGCTTCGGATATTATCGATCGGGGCATCATGCTGGCGGGCGGCGGCGCATTGCTGAATGGTTTGGATACCTTGATCAGCCATGAAACTGGGATTGTCGTCCATGTCGCGGCGGATCCTTTGAGCTGCGTCGTGCTCGGTACGGGTCGCGTGCTCGAAAACTTCAAACAATTGGAACGGGTCTTCAAGCCCTAAGCCTAGCCCTAAAGCGAAGCCCTAGTCGCTGAGGCGAAGCCCTAATCCTTGATGTAAACAAACGGGTGTGATGGTTGTGAGACGGTGGCTCGATCGAAACGGGGTGGTCGCAGGGTTGGTTGTGTTGGCAATCGGCTCGGGGCTAGTGGTGCGGCAAACGAATGGGGCGTTGTTTTCCGAAATCTGGGCGCTGCTCAGCCGACCGTTTGTGCGATCGGAACAAGCCAACAGCGTCCAGCCCAATGCCGCCCCCAGTCAGCCCATTCTCGCCAACGCTAAGTACGTTGAGATTCAGCAACGCTTGATTGAGCTAGAAGCGGAGAACGAACGACTGCAAAAGTTGGTGGGCCTTGATCAACAAACCAAAGGCCAAGGCATTCCGGCACCTGTCGTCGGTCGCAGCGGTGATCATTGGTGGCAACAAGCCACCCTCGGCCTGGGCCGCAATGCGGGCATCAATGAAAATCAGATTGTCATGGCGCCCGGCGGCGTGGTCGGCTATATCGAAAGCGTCACACCGACTACGAGCCGCGTTTTACTGATCAGCGACACCAATAGTAAAACTGGAGTCGTCGTCAGCCGTAGTCGCGCCACAGGCTATATGAAAGGCGTAGGCGATAACCGCGCGGTGATGGAATTTTTTGAAAAGGTGCCGGATGTGCGGGTGGGTGATGCCGTCGCCATTTCTAACCTCAGCCAAAAGTATCCCAAGGGATTACCTGTGGGCCGTGTGGAAAGCGTGAAGCTGGATAACAGTCCCGCCCCGGAAGCAACGATCGAATTATCCGCACCGATCGCTTCCTTAGAATGGGTGATGGTCTATCCCCGCCCTCCGATCGTCGAGCAACCCCCCGAAGCCAAACCCACCAGCAGCCCCAAGCCGAATATTGATTCGAGTTTGGGGATTACGGAGCCTGCCCCCTCACCATCGACAAAACCCTAGGGAGGGAGAGTGATGAAGCGTATCCCAAAATTGAGTTTTAGTCCCTTGGGGCGGATGTTATTGGCATCGCCGTTTCTCAGCAGTGCTGGCATCACGGTGCTGTCGGTGGTGCTGTGCTGTTTGCTGTCCTACGGACGCTTGCCGGGGATGGTGATCGCCGGGATTGGGCCGAACTGGTTACTCGTCTGGGTCGTGCTGTGGAGTTTGAAGCGATCGGTGTGGATGGGGGCGGTTGCGGGTTTAGTTATGGGGTTAATCCAAGATGGCTTAACGACCCCGGAGCCGACCCATGCGTTGTCGTTGATGATTGTGGGGATTTTGACCGCGCGGTTGCAGAAGGAGCGGTTTGTGCAGGAAGACTTTATTACGGTGGCGATGGTTGTTTTTGTGATGGCGATGATCGGCGAAACGATTATGGCGATTCAATTTAGCTTTAGTCCCGATCGGCCTTCGCTGGCGGAAATCTGGCGCTATCATCCGAAGATTGCGTTGAGTTCAGCGATTTTGAGTAGTCTGTGGGCCCCCGTATTATATTGGCCATTAAATCGTGTCTGGCGTTGGGCCACGCAATGGGAAACGAATCGCAGTAATCGCTTCAAACCGATGTTCAGTGGTCGGCGGTAATCGATCGCCCCGGCTGTGGTTTTGTCCTGCGCTAGAATGAGCCTAACCCGGTGAAGTAAGGGAGAGCTGCCCCATGACGATCGCCTCCGGCAGGTCACAGACCAACGCCATGACAAAACGCATGACCTTAGAGGAATACCTGACCTATGACGATGGGACAGATGCCCGCTATGAATTGGTCGATGGAGTGCTGGTAGAGATGGGTGCAGAAAGTACGATTAACACGCGCATCGCGAGCTACTTGCATGGGGTTTTCAGTCTGTTGCTAGGCTTGTCATCCTATCTAGTGGCATTTAAGCAGAAAGTTGAAGTTAGAAGCAGCTATGCCAGCGCCCGCGACCCTGATCTGATCGTCCACACCGAAGAATCTGATGCAGCGATCGACGGTCTGTCCGAAGCCTGCCTGAAACAACTTGACCCTAACCCAAGGCTGGTGATTGAAGTCGTTTCCCCTGGCACTGAATCTACTGATAACTACCAACGCAACTATGAACAAAAGCCCGTAGAATACGCAGCGCGTGGTATTCCTGAGATGTGGATTATTGACCCATCGCGCTCCATCGTCAAAATCGGCACCCTAAACAATGGGGAATACCAGTTCCAGGACTTTGCCGGAGATGATGCACTGGTTTCTCCTAGCTTCCCGGCGTTGAAGCTAACGGCGGGGCAAGTGCTAACGGCGGGACGATCGTTTTAAAATATTTTCTGGGGATTCCTGGAATTTCCTCTGATGAACTTGTATTCTGAGGCTGAATTGGCAATTTTCTCAGGATATAACCGATGCCCCGCGAATCCGGCCTCCCGATCGAAAAACCTATCAGCATTTGGCAGCGCCCCGTGGAGGTGGACTATCGTGAGCTGTTTAAGCGACTTGGACAAGCCGCAGCAAACGATTACTGGGAGCATGTCAGTTTGGCGACAAGTAGAAATGCTTATTCAAAGAGATTTAATGGTCAAGTCATCGGTTGAACTGTGAAAATTAGGTATTGATATTCAAGAGGGAATAACCATGACACCA
>JBJORF010000083.1:0-20186 GCA_046049545.1 Cyanobacteriota bacterium
TGTCCATTTTCCTTGCCTCAATGACAATGATTTAGACCTGACTCAATCTCACACCCTCTCATGATAAGACATGCTTGAGGCTATTTTTCGAGGTGCCCTGTGGATGAATCGGCCAAACAGCACCTATTGTCCCACCCTGAAGTGACAGCCGTACCGCTTGATACACCGTTGTGGTGGGATCTGTTGAACTTGCATCCAGGTTCCGGTCAATTGCCCATGCTGCTGACTGCCTACGATCGCTACCATATCCATGATGCACCGGAGGATTTCTATGTATTGTCAGGGAGTGCGATCGTGGGATTTGTGCGACCGGATGGGACACAAATGCAATTGCGCGTAGAAGCCCAGGATTATCTGCACATTCCTGCGAATGTGGAACATTGGTTTAGTTTGACTGCGGCATTGAACTTCAAGGCAGTACGCTACTTCACAACCGTCGCCGGATGGATGCCCCAATACACTGGAACACCCATCACTGACAGGGCTTTATAGCCTCCTATTCGGTTAAGCCATCATCATCTCCATTTTTTTGCAGCATTCAGCGCAGGTTTTGCACATAGTGGCGCATTCCATGATTTTTCTCATCATGTCGGTTGTGCCTGTCATTTTTTCGCAGGCGATCGCGCATTGTTCGCACATTTGAGCGCAAAGTGTACAGGTTTGAGTCATGAACTCGGAACCGCCCATCATCATGTTGGTGCAAACCATACACATTTCGGCGCAGTCCCGCATCAAGCTCATCAGCATTTGATCAGTTATGCCATGGGTCATGCAATAGGTCATGGTTTCCATGCAGACTTTTTGGCAGTCCATGCAGGCTTGCATACAGGCTTGCATTTCGGGGGTCATCGTTTTGGTCATCATCATCATCATTGTCATAGGAAATACACTCCTAAAGTGCTGAAGAGGTAAATTCGTCCGATGAATTACTGTCACTGCTGACAGTCAGGGTTGAAGCTTTGAATCGGGTGACTCAACCCATAAGGTTTGAACCTCGTAATCACCTTAGGTCTGCCCAATACCGGAGTCAACAGTCTGATGCTGTATCGGGGTAAGAAAGCTGAGCTTGTCGATCGACAAGCTCAGCTTTCTACCGGTTGCAACCGACTGAATTTTTCACAGGGCTTGAAGCACTTAAATTAGAGAATTCCTAGTCCGTGGGTCGGGATTGTTGAAATGGATGGATGGAAGAAACAGGATCAAATCCGAATCATAGAATCCAGGTCTCAATCCTTACTCTAATCGTCAAATCGTCCACTTAATGTGAATTTATAAATGTCATAGATTCATCACATAGGCTGGAAATCATTGATAAAGTTGGTTTTGTGATCAAGATTGCAAAAATTTTGTATCTAAAAAACATTTTCCTTTGATTTTCAAAATTTCTATTCTTGTTGCTTGATCTTGCACTTTTTTTGTGCAATCCTTTACTCAATCAATTAAATACGGTATTCCGACTGACTTACCGTAGATTAGAGTACATTAGAAATTTTCATTGCGGCTTTCGCTGAAGTTTAAGCGGCAAGCATTTTTGGCAAGCAGACAAGTTTTTTCAAGAGCAGATTCAGGACGAATTCCCATGACTACGCCTAAGCAACACATGTCTCAACACCACCTCTCCAAGCAGCGCACTAAGTGCCAACCGCTCAAATCATTTGCGGCGATCGGCCTTGGTCTTGGCATCGGTATAGCATCCATAGCTACGCCTGCGGCTTTGGCGAACCCGACCCAAACGGATGGTAGGTTAGTCGCGCAAGCGCCCAAGAAAGTAGAAATTACCTTAGTCAGTTTTGCTGTTACGAAGGCGGCTCATGACAAAATTGTCCCGTTGTTCCAAGAAAAGTGGAAGCGCGAAAATGGCGGACAAGAAGTGGAGATTAAGCGCAGCTACGGTGGTTCTGGTAGTCAAACGCGCGCGATTCTAGAAGGTCTTGAAGCGGATGTTGTTTCTTTGGCTTTGGCCTTGGATACCCGGAGATTAGAGAAAGCGGGTTTGATTAATCCTGGTTGGGAGAAGGAAGTCCCTAGCGATGGGATTGTGACAAAATCCGTGATCGCCTTGGTGACTCGTCCTGGCAATCCCAAGAAGGTTAAAGGCTGGAATGATTTGGCGAATGGGGTTCAGGTGATTACCGCTAACCCCAAAACCTCCGGGGGCGCGATTTGGAATTTTCTGGGTCTCTGGGGTTCGGTTAGCCAGACGGGCGGTAATGATAGCCAAGCTCAGGAATTTATCAGTAAGGTTGCGAAAAATGTTCCGGTATGGCCCAAGGACGCTAGAGAGTCTACCGATATTTTTCTCAAAAAAGGGCAGGGTGATGTTTTGCTCAACTATGAGCATGAGGTAATTTTGGCTGAACAAAACGGCGATCGGGCTTTTTATATTGTGCCACCGACTAATATTTCGATCGATAACCCGATCGCGGTGGTGGATAAAACTGTCGATAAGCGCGGCACCCGTCAGGTCGCGGAAGCATTTGTGCAGTTTCTCTACAGTCCGGAAGCGCAACGGGAATACGCCAAGGTCGGTTTTCGGCCCGTGGATGCAGGCGTTGCCAAGGAGTTTGAGAAGAAGTTTCCGAAGGTAAACAAGTTGTATACCGTGAAGGACTTCGGTGGTTGGGATGAGGTGCAAAAGAAGTTTTTCTCGGATGGCGCAATCTTCGATCAGATTCAATCGAAGCGTTAATCAGTGAGTGACTTCAATTAAATGTAGGGTGGGTGAAATATGTGTAATCCGATCAGAGTAATAGCATCGGCTCCACTGATATTTCACCCATCCTATTGCTCTTTTCGTCCATAAAGGTTCTCAATCGTAATGGCAGTGTTAAAGTTCTTTCCTTCCAAAATTATTCATAACACCGAGCCTGCAACCGCTGCCGATGGCGATGTTGCAATCCTTCCCGGTGATCTTCCAACCCCCGAAGAATTGGCCGCAGCAGTAACAACCACGCCGATCGATGAATGGCTCCACGCCTCCCCTGCACCCCATAGTAAAGTAGCGCAGAAATGGTTAGGGATCGGTATGGCGGTTTCCTTTGGGTTGCATGGATTATCGTTGGTGATTCCAACTGGAAAAGATCAGAAAACACCTGAGCCGATTAAGCCTGAAGAAAAGAAGGTTAGAATTACCCAACTGCCGACAATTACAAAACCGCCAGGAGCAAAGTCAGTTAAACCGAAGGTCACACCCGCACTGAATCAGCCAGCCTCGCCAGCACCCGTGGTAAAGCCGCCTAGCCCAATTCCGCCTGCGCCTAAACCGATCGAAAATCAAGCGCCACCTAAGCCTGATATTGACAAGCCACTGCCCAAGGATACGCCCAAGGATACACCGCTGCCTCCCGATGCGGCAGAAGCCGATAATTCACCTTCCGCTTGGGATGATTTTCCGATTTATCCTGGTGCTACAGCAGGTTGCTATGGCCAAACCGCTTGTTTTAGCACAGGGAAAGATTTAGCAATGGTGGCAAGTTTCTTTGAAAAAGAACTTCCGACCAAGAAATATCAAGCTGCTGCCATTATTAATAAACCTGATCAGAAAGCCTATCAAGTTTCCCGCAAAGGGCAAGGCCAAATTCTGAATATTTTAGTCGATACCTCTGGTACAGCGATTTACGTTTTGGCTCCGGAAGTAATCGCCCTAGCCGATCTGGCCAAAGCCGTTCCCGTTCCGCCCGATGTTGCCGAAATCCTTGGCTCAACATCGGCCCCTGATGCCACACCAGACAGTTTACAACAGCCAACCATTGCGTTTGCTGGGGCCAAACTCAAGCCGGGTGCCTCCGCTGCATTGCTGTTTGATGAAGCCCCGGACGAGGTTTTCCCAACCTATATCCAAGGGAATTTAGGCACTAGAGATATTAATTTTGACGGGCCAACTGCGGATAAGGGTGGTTTGCTCTACACCGTCGATGCTGCCAAAAAGCTCTACGTTTTGATTGTTCCCAGCACTAGAGGCGGCAGTGTGCTGACGATCTGGAATGTCCCACCGCAATAAATTCGAGTTCATTATTAATTAACATCAAGGAGCAGTGAATGTCTAACGTCTACGAAATGGTGGCAAAGGGTGGGCCAGTGATGATTCCACTGGTCGGGCTATCGGTCGCCACCTTCGGCTGTGCGATCGAGCGGACTTTCTTTTGGCGACAATTGCTCAAGCAGGAAGGCCGGATTGTCCATGATGTTTTAGAGTCAGCCCATACGGACTTATCCCTGGCGGCGGACATTGCACGGCGCAGCAGCCATTTACCGATCGGACGCTATTTGCTTGCACCGCTACGATTGCACCAGCCTTCACCGGAGACCTTTCACTTGGCGCTGGAAACTTCCAGTGAAAAGGAATTTATTGAAATTCGTCGGGGTCATAAGTTACTGGAAAGTGTGGTTGGGATCGCACCCCTGTTGGGACTTTTGGGGACGGTAACTGGTTTGATTATTACCTTTGGCAACTTGAATATTGGCGGTGGCGGCGGTGCCAGCAGTTCTGGGGATTTAACCAAAGCCGCCGCCGGGATCGGGGAAGCCCTAGTCACAACGGCGGGGGGAATGATTGTGGCAATTATTGCGCTGAGTATTTTGCGGGTGCTGGTGTCGTTAGAAGCGAAGCAACTGGATTATTTCTCGATCGTGGGCAGTGAATTAGAACTGATTTATCGACAGATTTGGTATGAGCCAAAGTTTCAATACCAAAAGCCCGCCGCCCATCCCGATGCGAGTCGGATCAATGATTTTATCCAGACTGATCGTGCAAAAGTGGAAGGCTAACGGATGACACTCAAACGTCGCAATCAAGGCAATAGCCAAATGCCAGAGGTGAATCTGGTGCCGATGATGGATGTGGTGATGACCATTCTCACCTTTTTTATCATTGTTTCGATGACCTTGACGAAGCAACAAAACGCGCTGAATGTTACTCTTCCCAGTGCCAATGCGCCCACACCCACAGCGGAAACCAAAGCACCTGATCCAATGGTAGTGGCGATCGATCCCCAAGGTAAGTTGGCGGTGAAGGATGTCGTTGTGAGTGAAGCCGATTTATCGCAGCAAGTCCAGACCTTTCTCGCGAGCAATCCCCAGGCGGCAGTGCTGCTCAAGGCCGATCGTAAGGTCTCCTATGAGCAACTGGCTAAGGTTTTAGGGGTATTGCAAAAAGTGGGTGGAGAGCGGGTTTCATTAGCGATCGAGGGAGGCTAAAATGCGGCGGATTAGTAGCGGTTTAGTTTGGGTTGGCTTGGGTGTGGTCTTGCTGGTCGGCTGTAGTAAAGAATCGGATACCAGCAAAATTGAAGCCATTCTCAAAACAGAATTGGAAAAGCAAAATGGGATTGCGCTCAAAGCGGTCAAATGCCCGCAAAAATTGCAAGCTGATCCCGGTAAAGAATTTGAATGTACTGGAGAATTAAATCCTGAAGGTGGATTTTTTATTCAGGTCAAAGCGAGTGGTGAAACCGACAAAGTTGATTGGGATATTCCCCATTCCTGGCGACTGCTCAATTTAGCCAAATTGGAAACTGAATTTCAGCAAGTTTTAGTCCAGGCTCAATCCACGAATTCTGCCGCACAAGCGAATGCACAGTCCGATCGAACTGATGAGTCTAAGCCCCCAGTGGATCTGAAAGTCAGTTGTGGCGGTGGTTATCGAGTTGTCAAACCGGGCGATAGTTTTGAATGCCAGCTAATTTCTGGTAAGGACTTAGCGGGACAAAATAAACCCAGTCTCCAAATCGCTAAAAAGCCGGATGTGATTGCCGTTAAGGTTGAAAGTGATGGCAATGTTACTTGGCAGGAAATCCGGGAAGCGGCGGCGGCATCAGTTGCGGGCGGCCCTGCGATCGATGGTAAATCAACACCAAGTCAGGCCGCGATCGGAGCGCCGCCAGGACAATCACCGCCCACTACTGGAACAGGGGCATCACCATCACCAGCCACGCTAGACACAGGAATCTTGGAATCAGCACCAAGGGATGAAACAGGTTGGCAGGAATTGGGAGATTAAGCATACTCACATCGTAAAACTACGGTAATCCCATTGAGCAACCGTAGTTCGTGTATTGACAGGATATTGCCATTCCTCTACGATCAAACACAGTAGAAACTACGGCAATCCGACCGATTTACCGTAGTATTAAAATTCACGGGAGTAAGCGTTATGGGACAGTGGTTTTCGGACAACAGTTTGGCGATCGGTCGTACCCCGCTAGTCCGTCTCAATCGAGTGATCGGGGAGACCACAGCAACGGTTCTAGCCAAGATCGAAGGTCGTAATCCTGCCTATTCGGTGAAATGTCGGATTGGTGCGGCGATGATCTGGGATGCGGAAAAGCGAGGACTGCTTGAGGCTGGGAAAGAACTGGTGGAACCGACCAGTGGCAATACAGGCATTGCCTTAGCTTTTGTCGCCGCTACAAAAGGGATTCCACTGACCTTGACAATGCCGGAAACCATGAGTCTCGAACGGCGTAAATTGTTACGAACCTATGGGGCTAATTTGATTTTGACGGAAGGCGCGAAGGGGATGACGGGGGCCATCGCCAAAGCCGAAGAAATCGCCGCTTCTGATCCCGATCGCTATGTCTTGTTGCAACAATTTAAGAATCCAGCGAATCCGCGCATTCACGAAGAAACTACAGGGCCGGAAATTTGGAATGATACGGAAGGGCAAATTGATATTTTCGTTTCAGGGGTAGGCACAGGAGGCACAATTACCGGAGTGTCTCGCTATATCAAACAGACGCAGGGAAAATCCATTTTCTCGGTAGCAGTGGAGCCTGAAACCAGTCCTGTTCTATCCCAAACCCTTGCGGGGCAAACAGTCAAATCTGGCCCACATAAAATTCAGGGGATTGGGGCGGGCTTTGTGCCAGACATTTTAGATTTGTCTCTCGTCGATGCGATTGAAACGGTTTCCAACGAAGAGGCGATTTCCTATGCGCAACGTTTGGCCAAGGAAGAGGGGATTTTAGCGGGAATTTCCTGTGGGGCGGCAACGGCGGTAGCGGCGCGATTGGCTCAGCGGCCGGAACATCAAGGCAAAACCATTGTCGTGGTTTTGCCCGATTCAGGCGAGCGATATCTCAGTTCTGTCCTGTTCCAAGATGTTTTTAATGAGCAGGGGCTAGCGGTATGAGTTTTCACTCTACTGAGCATTACGCCGCCCTACGCTCTCAGCAGGGCGGCCCAGCTTCTGATTGGAATTTAGATGAGATTATCACCCAGCTATCGGAGCCGCGATCGTCGCAACTACAGAGTTGGTCTCAGGAGAAAAATCAGTTTCCTTTACCCTCCCGTGATGCTCTATTTCACATTTTGGGTCAGCTCCGTGCCGCCCTGTTTCCATTTCATTTTGGCAAATTCGTTTTTGGCGAAACACCGACGCGCTATTTTATCGCTCATACCTTGAATGAGGCGCTGCAATTACTACACCATCAAGTTCATCGAGAACAGTGGCTATTGGGAGCCGACTTGCATTTAGAGGAGGCGCGAATTGAGGCCCAATCCCAGGCGACAGTACAGGCCTTTGCGGAACAATTACCGGCGCTCAAGCGGTTACTAGAAAGTGATATTGTGGCGGCCTATCACGGTGATCCCGCCGCCAAAAATCTAGATGAGATTTTGTTTTGTTATCCCGGCATCACGGCAATTACCTATCATCGGATCGCCCATGCGCTCTATCGTTTAGGTTCGCCCTTGTTAGCGCGCATTATTGGCGAAATCGGTCACTCTTTGACGGGCATTGATATTCATCCCGGTGCTGCCATTGGTCACAGCTTTTTTATTGACCATGGTACAGGAGTGGTCATTGGTGAAACCAGCGTGATCGGCGATCGTGTGCGGATTTATCAGGCCGTTACGTTGGGGGCTAAAAGTTTTCCCCGCGACGAATCCGGCAGTGTGGTCAAAGGCCAACCTCGTCATCCAATTATTGAGGATGATGTGGTCATTTATGCCGGAGCAACCATTCTCGGTCGTGTCACCATTGGTCAAGGCGCGACGATCGGCGGCAATGTTTGGTTGACCCGTAGCGTTCCCCCTGGCAGTTTTATTTCCCAGGCACAACTACGGCAGGAGATGTTTGATGAAGGCGCAGGGATTTAGACAATTTTGCTAATGTTTGAGTAATTACCTAATGCTCTAAAAAAGCCTGTGCGAAGTCACGTTGCAAATCATCGTAGTCTTCCAAACCGACTGATACCCGCACAAGACCGGGCGAGATGCCCCGAGCGATCCGTTCGGCTGGCGGCATGGCAGCATGGGACATTGTGGTGGGATACGAAACGATCGTTTCAATTCCACCCAGACTCACACCAACTAGCGGCAGCTTGACATTTTTGATAAAATGAACTGCCTGTTGCTCATCGGGGAATTCAAAGCTCAAAACTGCCCCGGCACCCGCCGCCTGGGAATGCTGTAACGAATGTCCCGGATGACTTTTCAGGCCTGGATAATGCACGCCCACCACATTAGGTTGTTCGCTTAACCACTGAGCCATTAAGAGCGCCGTTGCTTGTTGCCGAGCCATCCGGACACCGAGCGTCTTGAGACCACGAGCCACCAGCCAACTGTCCTGGGGCCCTAATATTGCACCAAAAGCATTCTGTACAAATTGAATTTGCTTGCCAACAGCCGGGTCTCTGACCACGGCTAACCCAGCGACCAGGTCACTATGCCCGCCCAAAAACTTCGTCGCCGAGTGCAACACAATATCAAAACCAAATTCAATGGGCCGCTGCAATGCCGGAGACATAAAGGTATTGTCGACGATCGACAATAGTCCCCTTTCTGCGGCGATACGCGCGATTGCCGCAAGGTCGGTGACTTTCAATAGCGGATTTGAGGGGGTCTCCACATAGAGCGCTCGGGTATTTGGCTGGATCGCGGCTGCAAAAACCTCAGGATCGGCGGCATTCGCGAAGGATACCTCTAAGTTCCACTGATGAAATAATTTTGTCAGCGCCCGAAATGTTCCCCCGTAGACATCTTCACAGACAACAATATGGTCATGAGGCTTGAAAGTCATGAGCACAGAGCAAATTGCGGCCAAACCACTCGCAAAAGCATAGCCTGCAACACCACCCTCTAAATCCGCGATCGCCTGTTCAAGGGCATGTCTGGTGGGGTTTCCAGAACGGGCATAATCATATTCACCCAGATGAAGGGGATCTTCTTGATGGAAGGTCGAGCATTGGTAAATGGGAACGCTCGATGCACCGGTACGAACATCACGCGTGATGCCGCCATGAACAAACAAACTGTCTAAGTGTAATGGTTGCTCTGTCATACTTAGTCCCCTATGGCTTGTGCCAAGTCGTTGATCAGGTCATCGACATGTTCGATGCCTACTGAAAGCCGCAATAACTCATCGGAAATCCCCAGGCGATAGCGTGTTTCAACGGGTACGTCGGCATGGGTTTGCCGACTTGGCAGGGTGATGAGCGATTCGACGCCGCCCAGGCTCTCGGCAAAAATCCAAAGCTGAACATTAGCGATCACCTGGGGAACCCGCTCCGCATCCTTCAGCTCAAACGCCACCATCGCGCCCCCGCCAGTTGCTTGGCGCATTTGAATGGCGTAATCCGGATGTGAGGCAAGACCGGGATAATACACCCGTGCAACCTTGGGATGCTGCTCTAGATATTGAGCAATTGCCAGTGCATTGGCTTGCTGTTGTTTGAGCCGGAGGGGAAGTGTTTTCAGGCCCCGCAGCAATAGCCACGAATCCCAAGGTGAAAGTATTGCACCCGTTGTATTTTGCAGAAACGACAGTTTGGCATCGATCGCCTCACTATTGGAGACAGCAATTCCGGCAAGAACATCGTTGTGTCCCCCCAGATACTTGGATGCGGAATACACCACAACGTCTGCCCCTAGCTCAAAAGGGCGTTGTGAATAGGCCGTCAGAAAGGTGTTGTCCACGATGACGATCGCGTTCATCGCATGAGCCACCTGGGAAAACTTTTCGATATCAACAACATTGAGTGTTGGATTGGTCGGGGTTT
The DNA here is from genome assembly GCA_046049545.1 of Cyanobacteriota bacterium. Classification (GTDB taxonomy): domain Bacteria; phylum Cyanobacteriota; class Cyanobacteriia; order Leptolyngbyales; family Leptolyngbyaceae; genus Romeriopsis. The sequence goes on from JBJORF010000083.1 coordinate 9,999, forward strand.
CGAGGAAAACGCCTTGAAAACTGCCAAACTCCTCGATCGCGCATTCCTGTAAGCGTTGATAACTAACGTAGTGAACTTTTAATCCCCATGGCTTAAACACAGTTTCCAGCATTCGCCAGGTGCCACCATACAGATCTTCGAGCACTAAGAGCTTGTCACCAGGCTGAAAAAGACGCAGAACACAATCGATGCAGGCCATCCCTGAAGAAAATGCCAATGCTTGCGTGCCCCCTTCCATTGCCGCAATCACCGACTCCAGTTCCGATCGGGTGGGATTTGAGGTACGGGAATAGTCAAATCCAGTCGAAGCTCCCAGGGCCGGATGCCGGAAAGTGGTGGTCTGGTGAATCGGCATTGAAATTGACCCCGTGCGGGTATCCCAGCGGCTTCCGCCCTGCGCGAGTAGACTCTCCAAATGCATCATCGGATTCCCTATGTGTTCATGCGCTAACTCAAATTTGAACTCGAATTCTCTAGGTGGATTTGAGTTCGGGACTCACCAGGATGCTCTGAGGTTTACAGCAACAATCAAGTCTACTGCAACGATCAAGGTTGCTGATGGGCCATACCCAGTCTACATCCTCTGAGTACCATCAGCGCAAGGTCTGACCAACAGCGGTGGTTGCTCTGTCGGCCTTGTATCATATGTCACGCCCGTTCGGATTCACGCCACCGCAGGTTGACAAATTACTCGATTATCCCGAGCTGGCGACGCAGCCATAGGCCGATCGCGGTTCCCTCCAAAGCAGCAACAATCCAAACCCAGCCGTGCAAACTGGTCGATGCAATTCCACCCAAAAAAGCGCTGATATTGCAGCCAAAGGCCAAAAAAGCACCATAGCCCATAACCAAGCCACCGCCTAGAGCCGATAGCGTCGCTGGCACTGTCCAATTGGTTTTAATAATTAACCGCCCCGCTGCCGCGGCCGCAATCAATGCGCCTAAAATCACCCCCAAGTTAATTACAATGCTGGTATCTGCCCAGACACTTTGACTGAGGGCTTGCTGTCCAGCGCCACTGCGCCAAAATGGGCTATTGCTTGGATTCCAGCCCAAGAACGTGACCAATTTAGCGAACCCGACAGCAAATCCCCAAGTCACCCGCCAAGGCTGTCCAGAAATGATCAGCGTCAACCAATTGAGTACCGCTAATAGAATCGCACCGGCGAATAATGACCAACGATCGCTCAACCACGAGCGTCCCGATTGCGGCAATGTAAAAAACTGATTCCAAGACAGTCGGTGCCAACCTGGGAATACGCCTTGCCATTGGTTCCAACGAATGACGATCGCGATCAGCGCCAAGAGCATTAATTGCAGCGCAACGGCCACAGGCCAGCCCAAACTATGACCTAAAGTAATGGCCGGAATAGAAGGTAAACCAGCCCACAAAAATCGAGTCAGGCTCGCCAAAAACGCACCAAAGGCAAAGCCAATAAACGTCAGCCCCATTGATAGACTGCCGCCGCCCAACGTGTAGAGCGTTCCACAACCGCAAGCCCCACCAAACTGCATCCCGATTCCGAACAATAATGCCCCAATTGCCCCCTGCCAGCCGATCGAGGCGATCGTACCCTTCACCGCTTGCCCCCCGATCGTGCCCGCCGCCAATACGGGCGCAAATAGCACCGTCGCCACCCCCAACAGCAGCAACTGGGCATAAATCCCATCAACCGCTTGCCGCGTCAGGAATTTACGATAAGCCGAGGCGAACCCAAAGCGCGATCGATACAAGGTGATTCCAAACAGTCCACCAATCAGAAATAATGCACTTTGCTGCCAGCCGTAACGACTCAAGCCGATCGCGCCGACAACAAAGCCTCCTAAAACGATTAACGCAATGGTGCGTTGGGGTGGCTGAGTTCGCTGATGGTTTGGGGTATCGTTCGGTAAGCCAAGACTGGAAATGCTGCTCATGGTGCGAATATGTCAAATAATTAATCATCCTCAAGAACGCCGAAGCACCCTCCAAGACGCTTGCTCATCTAGACAGTCTTGAAGGGTATGTTGCGTACTATCCTCTAATGCCCTGCTATCCGTTCTTTCCACCAGAGCCTTTCTTTGGTGTATCGTCGGATGTTGTGCAACTGATCAGATCAACTGACTGTGCTCCTTGGGCAATGACTACCATAGCGATCGGCAAGGTGGTTCCGATCGCCAGCAGAGTAGACAGGAAAAGGCCTGATGCTTTCATAGCGGTTTACCACTCTTTGGATTGGAAAAATGGGATTGAACAAAATCGAATCTATGCCTTCGCTGGCTTTTCTGGGCCAGTTTCAACTGGAAGATCGGTGGTGCTATATTCCGTCCAGGAACCTTCATAAATTCGGACTTTTGGATAGTTCAGCAAATGCTTCAGCACGACATATTGCAATGTTGCTTCGCGACCTGTACTGCAAGAGACAATGATATCATCGGTGGGCTTGATGCCTTTCTCTTCTAGCAGTTTACGCAGGTCGGCCAAAGGCTTGAGCTTGTGGGGGTTCTTTAAGGCTTCTTGGGCATTCTCGGCTTCTGTAAAAGTCGGCCAGGGAATATTTCGAGCGCCAGGAATGTGGCCATTGCGCACCCAAATATCCTTTTCACCTCGGAACAAATCCCCCGGACGGGGATCAATGAAGACGACACCTGATTTACCAATCAAATTTCGGACTTCGTTCAATGAGACGCGAATAGCCGGATTATCTTTCAACGTGAAGCGCTGCTGACTATACTTTGGAAACTCCTTGGTGAGGGGTTCTCCAGCGCCTTTATAGCCAGCAAATCCACCATCCAATACAGCAATATTTTGGACTCCCGATCGCTCTAACAAATAGGCCACCATCGTTGCGCCTAAAACATCCCGACCGTCGGAATAAACTAACACGTTACTCTTGCTAGTAATCCCCGCTTTACCTAAAGTATCCCCCAACTTAGCTGTATCCCAATATTGCACGGGCAAAAAGCCATTAGGGCCTCGGAATACTGTGTCAGCAATATTGATCGCATTAGGCACATGACTTGAAATGTAATCCAAGGGTGAGGTTCGCACATCTAAGATACGCAAATTTGGATCCTGGGCTTGAGCCTTTACCCAATCAGGAGAAACAAATTTAATTTGAGCCGTTGTGGTTGCCGTACTCGGTAAAATCGTTACCCAAGGTGTAATGCCGACAGCGATCGCAATCGAAGTTAACAACGAAAGAAATTTCAGGAAAGAAAACTTCCATCGGCGTTTGTTCGTCCAAGTTGATCCCAATCTCATGCTGCTCTCCTGAAATGCTGGAATACGTAAAACGCAATTTAGAACTGCCAAATATACAATCTGTTGCAACTTGACAAGATGACAGTAATATTGCCGTCAATTCGTGATTGGATATTGTCAAAACACAAGAGTATTTAGATTAATGACTCGTAAAACCCAATTTGAATCATTAATGGCAACTCAGAAAACTGTAGAAATGCCTGCCGTTGTTGCGTCGCGGCAGGCTGTCTAGGTAAGAGGAACCAAGATGGCAAAAGTTACAAAACGGAACTTTGAATGATCCTATTACTCGCAATCAATCAAATGTAGTCTTGCAGAATACAATCAGAAATTCTAGTCAATTAGAATCTGAATGTTGTTCTAAGCGCCCCAACGTAAATTGTATCGTTGTTGCTATTGTGTTCCGGGTTGAAGATGGTAATGAAGCTCGGCGTAATCGAAACCTTATCATTGAGTTGGTAGCGGTATAGCAGCTCTAAGTGCAAAGAAGTATCATCATCTTCACGCCGAGGCGAGGTTGCAGTGGCAACGGTCGGCCCGAAGCTGCTACGAGTGACCTTCGGCGGCTGACCAAAAATGATCCCGCCTAAATTCCCCTTGCCGCCCAAATCCGGGAAGCCCAATGCCACAGACCAATTCCAAATATCCGCATTATCACCCCGTCGAACGTTGGTACCAAAGCCGTTCTCCGCGATCGCTTTGGTATAGTTCACCCAACCGGAAAGCGCGGCTTGGGGCGCAATCCGATAGTTTGCTTGAATCCCAAAAGAATTGGCACTGGTTGCGATCCCCGTCGGATTGGTTGCAGTATTGCCGGCACCGGCACCAAACGGCTGATTGGCAAATCCGCTCCCGTAAGCACCAGAAATTGCCACATCGTTATTGGCCCCGCTGAAATAGGAGTGAGCGTAGGTGAAAGCAACACCCAAATCCTTGGTGGGCTGGAATCCAAGTTGCGCGATCGCCCCATAACTGCCATCAAAGAGTCCACGTTTGTCAGTTGGGTCGTTCCCCCGCCGCGCCAAATAGCCCGCTGAGAAAGTCAACTTATCGCTGAGGTTATAAATGGCTGTTAGCCCCGACCCGGTATTGCCCGCAGAGCCTGTATTGCTGGCACGATAGATTGGCGAGAAGCGCCCAAAACGACTGACGGCACCAGTTCCACCCGATGAAAATAGGGGATTGAAGGTGTTCAAATTATCGTAAAACTCACCCCCGATCGCATCAACAACTAAATTTAGCTTCTTACCCGCTGGGAACCGATAAAATACTTTCCCCAACTGAACACTATTGTCCAAATTCGCCGTTGCATCGAAGCCTAACCGCGTCATATTAGTGCCGGTGATCGGGGAATTGAAGGCCGTTGTGTTATTGGCTTCTAAGCGCGTGAGCAACAGATCCTTGCCGGTAAAACTGGTGCGCAAATCAAGCCGAACCCGATCGCTGACGATCGTATTATCTTGCAGATTCCGACCCGCTGCCCCAAACGCATTATTCAACGCTGTATTTCTAGCCGCAGGTGTGGCCGCCGCATTGATCGTCCGCCATTGATCGGAATTGAGGGCACGATCGTCGCCCAAGACACCCGCGACGTTGATAATCGCCTCACCGCTTAACTTAGTCGTCGTTGAAAATTGCTGCTTGTCAATTTTCTCAACTTTCGCCTCTATCGCATTTACTCGTCCTCTTAGGGTATCTAGCTCAACTGCAAAGCCTTCTTGCAGCTTTTGTACCGTCTCAAGGTCTTCTTTCTTCGCTAGATTATCGGTAGCCGAAGCGATCAGTTCATTCACCTTTTCGAGGCAGGCATTCAGTCCCGCTGCAAATTCATATCGCGTCAAAGCCCGATTGCCCCGAAAGGTACGGTCGGGATAGCCTGCAATACAGCCATAGCGTTCCACCAAGGATTGCAATGCCTGAAAAGCCCAATCGGTAGGCTTTACATCTGTTAACTGAGAAACTGATGTTACCTGTGCCGTAACACCTGGAATCAATGAAAACTGGTTATACCGCTCAATTTCCTCCAGGCTTTGCAGACTTGATGCCGACTCAGCCCGCGCAGTAGTCGCAAACATACCATTAGCCGTTAAGCCCAAGCTCATCAATCCCAAAGTGCCTAGCCATAATTTAATTGTCATCGCAATTTAGCTCCTCGCACCAATGCTAATGAGAATAGAAACCAATCAAGACGGTTAGTCCAGAACCAGTACTTGGGAAAGCGTTCGGCCTAACCAATGCAGAATCAGTTGCTTTGTTCTATATTAAATCTACGGTAATTTGGTCGGAATACCGTAGATTTAATGTAAGCAATCTTTTCATACCTGTTCTGAAAAAGTCAAGTGACTTTTGCGACAATATCTTTAATCAAGAAATTCTTTAGATTTGGAGGCAATGACTGTCATGTGCCAATTGTTAGGGATGAATTGCAACGTGCCGACCGATATTTGCTTTTCCTTTGAAGGCTTTTGTGCGCGGGGTGGCAAGACGGATGAGCATACCGATGGCTGGGGAATTGCTTTTTTTGAAGGACGTGGTTGTCGGACTTTTTTAGATGATCAACCCTCGATCGCTTCCCCGATCGCCCATCTCGTGCGGCAATATCCGATCAAATCGATGAACGTCATTGCTCATATTCGCAAAGCTACGGTGGGGCCAGTCGGCTTGGAAAATTGTCATCCCTTCAAGCGGGAACTCTGGGGACGCTATTGGGTAATGGCACATAACGGCGATCTCAAAGACTTTCAAGCGCAAAGTGCGGGTTATTATCGGCCTGTGGGGACAACGGATAGTGAGCAGGCGTTTTGCCTAATTTTAGAAACCCTCTGTCAGGCTTTCCCCGATCAGCAACCGCCCCTAGATAAACTCTATCCTGTGCTGCAATCAATTACCGATCGCATCGCTAGCCATGGCATCTTTAACTATCTGCTCTCGAATGGTGAATACCTATTTACCTATTGCTCGACGAAGCTGCATTACATTATTCGGCAGGCACCGTTTGCCCCAGCCCATTTGATCGATGAAGATTTGACAGTCGATTTTCGGGAATTAACCGATGCCAACGATCGGGTTGTGATTATTGCAACGCAGCCCTTGACCGATAACGAAATCTGGACAGAGATCAATCCTGGTGAACTCTTGGTCTTTCAACATGGAACAGTAGTCCGTGATACTAATATCTCGTGAAAAGCAATACGACCTCTGCAATCAATACTCGCTATCCTGCTGACTAGAGATAGAAATATTGCTGCGAAGCCCATGGTTACCATCCGTGAGTCGATTATTCTTCGGGTGGTTTTATTTTGGCGATTTTAATCTACGGTATTCCGGTCGGGATTGTGGATTTTTTTGCTTGCTTTTTTGGAAACTGCCTAGTAGGATAATCGAATGCAAAGTACGGTATCTTGACTGGTTTACCGTAGATTAATTGGTTCGATCGCTTAGGAGATAGTGGCAATGCGCTTTTGGCAGCAATTTGGAAGGCTGGTTGTGGGGACGCAGAAACGGTTCAGCCCCATGCGGCGGTTTACTGCGATCGGGTTGATGAGTCTTGTACTGACAGTTTCGATCGCGGCCTGTGGCGGTAATGCTGGTGCCCCAGGTGGTAATTCGTCGAGCAGCGGGAGCAAAGACATTGAACTCACACTGGTCGGCTATGCTGTGCCAAAAGCGGCCCATGATGCCATCATTCCGAAATTTGTTGAGCAATGGAAAAAAGATCACAACGGCCAAACAGTCACCTTTAAGCAGAGCTATGGTGGCTCCGGGACGCAGACTAGAGCCGTCATTGATGGCCTGGAAGCCGATGTGGTGCATTTAGCGATCGGGGCCGATGTGGATAAATTAGTCAAGGCGGGTTTGGTCAACGAGGATTGGACAACGCGCCTGCCGAATAACGGTATTGTTGGTGAAACTGTTGCGGCTATTATTACTCGCGAAGGTAATCCGAAGGGTCTGAAAACCTTTGCTGACTTAGCAAAAGATGATGTGAAATGGGTCACCGCCAACCCGAAAACTTCCGGGGGTGCCCGCTGGAATTATTACGCCCTGTGGAATCACGCCAAAAAAACGGGATTGGATGAAGCTAAGTCCAAAGAGTTTGTCAGCAAAGCGTTTCAAAATGTTGTGGTGTTAGCGAAGGATGCGCGGGAATCAACCGATGCTTTTGCCAAACAGGGGCAAGGGGATGCGCTCGTTAACTATGAAAATGAGGTGATTCTGGCGAAACAAAAGGGCGAGAAAATTGATTATGTCGTACCAGAGGTGAATTTGTCGATCGATACGCCGCTAGCGGTGATCGATAAAAATGTCGATAAACATGGCACCAGAGCCGCCGCCGAAGCCTTTGCTAAGTTTCTATTTACCCCAGAAGCCCAACGGGAGTTCGCGAAAGTGGGATTCCGCCCATTAGGTGATGTCGCCAAAGAACCCGAAATCGCCAAGCAGTTTCCGGCCGTAAAACAACTCACTAAAATTAGTGAATATGGCGGTTGGAAAGAAGCCCAAAAGGTCTTTGAAGACGGCGGTGCGTTTGACGCGATCGAAGCCTCGATCGGTAAAAAGTAGGTAACGAGATTGGGGGTAGGGGTGGTCTTGCCCCCAATTTATTGCTGTTCCGCTTGCGATCACTGGAGACTTTATGACTTCTACTGCTGTCGATAGAAATTCCCGTTCTGGTTGGCGAAAAGGTTTGCGATCGCTGCAAAAGATTTCTTGGCCTTGGCGCATCACGATCGGTTATCTGCTCGTGATGCTGATCATTCCTGTGAGTGCGATGTTTTTGAAGGCCAGCACGGAAAAGCCAGCGGATTTTTGGCGAATCGCCACAACTCCGATCGCCCTATCTGCCTATGATGTGACATTTACCACAGCGTTATTTGCAGCGATTCTCAATGGTGTGTTTGGCACCTTGATTGCCTGGATGCTGGTTCGCTATGATTTCCCCCTCAAGCGCATTGTGGAAGCGTCAGTGGATCTGCCCTTTGCCTTACCGACTTCAGTCGCGGGCTTAACATTGGCAACTGTCTACAGCGATAATGGCTGGATTGGTTCTTTATTAGCACCCTTGGGAATCAAAATCGCCTTTACCCGCTTGGGTGTCGGCATGGCGATGCTGTTTATTTCGTTGCCCTTCGTGGTGCGCACCGTACAGCCAGTTTTGCAAGAAATGGAAGCCGATGTGGAAGAAGCCGCTTGGTGCTTGGGTGCTTCTCCTTGGCAAACCTTTTGGCGCGTAATTTTGCCGCCGCTGTTCCCGGCAGTTTTAACGGGGGTGGCGCTAGGGTTTTCCCGTGCAGTGGGAGAATATGGCTCCACAGTAATCATTGCCTCGAACACGCCGTTCAAAGATCTAATTGCACCTGTGTTAATTTTCCAGCGGTTGGAGCAGTATGACTACTCCGGTGCCACGGTGATTGGGGTGGTTTTACTCATGATCTCGCTGTTGATTTTGTTGCTGATTAATTTGTTGCAAGCCTGGGGTAGGAGATATAGCTAATATGACGACCACAATAGAACCAACGACTACGACTACGAGCCCGTCTGTCGATCGACGGCGCAAAAAAAGCTTGGTGCCCACGCTGATCATTGGCATCGGAATTTTGTATTTAGGTCTAATCATCTACATCCCGGCTGCCAATGTCTTTGTGCAAGCATTCAGTAAGGGCCTAGGGCCATTTCTTAAAACCCTGACTGAACCCGCATTTCTGAATGCGGTTCAATTGACACTATTACTTGCCTTAATTTCTGTGCCACTGAATACAGTGTTTGGTCTTTGTGCAGCTTGGGCGATCGCGCGGCGCAAATTTCGAGGGCGGGCTTTTGTTTTAAGTGTTTTGGATTTGCCTTTCTCGATTTCACCAGTCGTTGCAGGCTTGATGATTGTCCTGCTATATGGGCGCAACGGCTGGTTCGGTGGCTGGCTGGAGGCAAATAACCTCAAAATTATTTTTGCGTTCCCTGGCATGGTCTTAGCGACAGCCTTTGTCAGTATGCCATTTGTGGCCAGGGAGGTCATCCCGGTTTTAGAAGAGGCTGGAGCTGACCAAGAGGAAGCTGCAAAAACCTTGGGGGCAACGGAATGGCAAACCTTTTGGCGGGTGACTTTGCCCAGTATTCGCTGGGGACTATTGTATGGTGTGATTTTGACTAACGCCAGAGCGATGGGGGAATTTGGGGCTGTCTCCGTGGTATCAGGGAACATCAGCCAAAAAACCCAAAGTTTACCGCTGTTTGTGGAAGATGCTTACAAGCAGTATGAAACGGAAGCTGCTTATTCGGCAGCAGTTCTATTGGCCTGTCTTGCGGTTGTCACCTTAGTTCTGAAAGAGATTCTCGAACGCAAAACCAAAATCAAAGACGTGTAATCACTGGAGGTTTCTCTCATGTCAAATCCTACAACTGCTGACCAGTCAATTTCAGAGAAGCAAATTCGGATTCGGATTCCTAAATCACTTCACCAAGAACCCATAATTTCAAATTTGGTGTCAGACTATAAACTGACAGTCAATATTGCGTCTGCTGTTTTGGGGGCAAATGCGATCGGAGATGGCTGGTTCCATCTGCGTCTTCAAGGTACTTCGGCAGATTTACAAGCAGCCGTTGATTATTTGAAAGCAGTCGAAGTTGAGATCTGGCGAGATGAAGATCAAGCAATCCTAGAAATCACTGGTTAATCAACTGGTGTGGATTAGATAAACAATGGCGTTACTCATGAGCGCTTGATGTTGCTGATCCCATCCCAGCTTTGCGATCACCCGATCGTGTCGCACTAATTTAAGACCATCCAGTTCCAGTGCTGGAAAACTGGATCTGGAATTGGTTGGGAGAATTCAGTAAATCCAGCTTATTCTAATACCAAATCAAACAATTAATGATACAAATAGATAGAGAATGTATGAGCTAATCGGGTGATGCGATGGTGGGCGTTAGTCGGATTGAGATTCGAG
>JBJORF010000084.1:0-20051 GCA_046049545.1 Cyanobacteriota bacterium
ACAGGAACGCGCGATCGCCAACCCCAACCCCAACCCCGCCACATGCCCAACATTACTCCCCCGCTGAAATTCCTCAAATAAATTGGCTTGCTCACCCGGCGGCACCCCAATTCCTGGATCTTCTACGGAAAATGCCACCGTCGATCGGGTGCTGATTAATTTAATCGCAATTCCACTACCACTCGGCGAATATTTCACCGCATTACTAATTAAGTTTGAAAAAATCAATCGCAGCAAATTCGGATCACCCCGAAAGCCTTTGCAGCTACCCTTTGTTGTCAATAATAATTTATGATTTGTTCCGGCAATATCCTGTTGCTCAGCAATGATTTCTGTCACCAATGGCACCAAATCCAACGACACCGGACTAAACATTTGCTGCATTTCACAGCGCTGCACCGATAGCATATCCTCCACGAGTTGCTTTAACCGCTGCGATTTTTGTTCGATAATGCCGAGGTAGCGATCAATCTGCACTGGTGACAACCGATCGCCGTGACGTTTAATCGTCGAAGCTGCTGCCCAAATCGCCGCCAGTGGAGTGCAATATTCATGGGATACGGTGGTAATGATTTGCGATTTGAATTGGCTCAGTTCCTTCGCTTTTTCGAGGGAGGCTTGGGTTTGGGCCAGCAATTGGGCTTGCTGAATCGCGATCGCCAATTGCACTGCCACTTCATGCAAAATTTCCCGCTCATCGGGACTCCAACTGCGCGGTCGAGTTTGTTGATAGGCGACGATCGCCCCCCAAAAATGCAGCTCCGACGCTACTGCCGCCGTCCGCACCAAACTAATTGATTCGATTAAATCCGCAGGCGAATGATGCGGTGGCAGCATCCCCATTTCATCACATAATGCCTGCGCCCGTACAGTTCCAGCCGCTAACAATGCGGGCAGCTCCGCCGCCATCCCCGCTGGAAACTCATAGATCGCCACCTGCTCACAGCGCAGAATTTGCTGCACCTCGGCGACCGCCGTATTCAGAATTTCCTCGAGGTTCAGCGATTGCCGAATCCGCAATGCCGTCGTCGCAATTAACCGCTGACGTTCACGGATACGGCTCAGTTGCGCCTTCAGCGCCGTTTGCTGAAGCACATTCCGCACCGACAATTGGAGAATGTCAGCTTTTAATTGATTTTTGATCAAATAGTCTTGCACCCCCCACTTCATCGCATCCACCGCCACCGTTTCCGCCCCTTGCCCCGTCAACATAATCACCGGAACGGATAGATTCGGCTGCTGTTGCTGTAAGTCCTCCAGAAACTCCAATCCATTCAGTCCCGGCAAACAAAAGTCCAACAAAATCAGATCGCAGGACTGCTGTTTCAGCACAACCAAAGCTGTTTCCGCACAATCGGCCTCAAGAAACGCATAGGTCTCGCGGCTATCCTTGCACAAAAACCGCTGATAAACCTCACGATCCTCAGCACAATCATCAATAATCAAGACCACACGATCGCCAGCCATAGGCAAGTCAGCGCTGGATGCAGCAAGGAACTGAGGAGGAATCGATAAGTAATTTTGTTAAAACACGAAACTTTATCTGGGAACAGTCACGGCAAAGTCCCAGATCTAAATATAAAACAAAATGCACCAGTGCTAAGCAATCTGCGGGGCCGTATTCGTTTTCAGCCAAAAATCGACAAACGATCGCACCAACTCCTGAAACTCCGGAATATTCATCGGCTTAATCAGATAGCCATTCGCCCCTTGCTGATAGCAATACTCAATATCGATCGGATTCGAGGAAGTCGTCAGCACCACCACCGGGATTTCGCGGAGCGTTTCATCCCGCTTCAGATGGGCCAACACCTCACGGCCATCCGTCCCCGGCAAATTCAGATCCAACAAAATCACCGAAGGACGGGGCGTATCCGCCGCCGCATAAACCCCCGATCGACTCAGAAAATCCAGGGCTTCATCCCCATCCGTACAGCGGTAGATCGGATTTTCTACCGGCAACCGCTGCATCAGACGATGCAACGCATCAAAATCATCATCACTATCTTCGACAATCAGCAGCGAATCAGGGAATTGGTCAGTCATGCAAATGATCTAAAAAGAGTGTTCTTAAAGGAGCAAATTTCTTAAACAGAGCAACGAAACCCACTCCCACTCTACTCCGAAGCGCCCCACCAATCAAGACACCCCCGTAGGATGGGCACCACCCACTGCTCCCAACGTAAAATAAAACGCGGATCCCACCCCCAATTCCGAAACCACCCCAAGTCGCCCCCCATGACGTTCAACAATCTTCTTGACGATCGTCAATCCCGCCCCCGTCCCACCCCCATACATCGACTGCGGATGCAACCGCTTAAACAAGCGAAACACACTATCCACATGCCGATCACGAATCCCAATCCCATTATCCCGCAGAAAAAATACGGGCGTATGCCCCACCCAAGGCCCAAATTCCGATGGCAACCCCGCCTGATCCGCCTGATCGTAATACCCCACTTCGATCCAAGGCTCTGACTTATCGTTGTACTTAAACGCATTACTAATCAAATTCCGCCAGACCTCCTGCGTCAGTGTCGGATCACAGGCAATCGTCGGCAGCGATCGCACCACCCGAATCTGCGGACAAACCGTCGGCTGACTCGCCTGCACCACCGCCAGCTCCTGCACCACCATCGCCTGCAAATCCGTCGGCTCCACTTGCAACTCCGACTGACCAATGCGTGAGAACTTGAGCAGCACATCAATCAACCCATCCATCCGATGACTCAAGCGCATCAGATTCCGCAACCGATCAACCCCCGCCTCATCCAGCACCGCCTCATAGTCTTCAATCAAAAACGTGACCGAGTTATAAATCCCCCGCAGCGGTTCCTTCAGATCATGGGAAGCAGCATAGGCAAACGCCTCCAGTTCTTGGTTACTGCGTTGCAGCTCCAAGTTGAGTTGGGCCAGTTCCGCCGCCTTCTGGAGCATAATCCCGACGATCGCGCTGCGAATTTCCTCGGCATATTCCAGCTCGATCGGTTGCCAAGGCAACGCTGTCCCACGCACGGTTTCCTGCCAGCTGGCGAAGGATGCACGCGGGCCACGACGTTCATCCAGTGCCGCCAACCCCACCTGCAACGCTGTCGGGTCACCGGCCCAATCGATCGTCTGCAAGACCTCAGGCCGAAACCAAATGATGCTGTAGCGCGGCGGCGCAATTTGTAGGATCAACGCCCCACTGGCACAAGCCATCCAGTCCTGCGCCGCCGGATACAAGCGGCTCAGACAATCGGTGGGGCATAAACTAGGCTGGTGCGTCGTTTCCGCCCAATGCATTAAACCTTCTACCGCCGCCCGATCAGGCGTTTCACCGATTAGCCGCAGCTCATCCCCCAAAAACACCGCCGCCCCCTGCGCCTTCACCACATCCAGCAGCAAATCTTGATGCGCCGCAATCACCGTTGCCAAGTCCGGCGATCGGGCAATCTGGCCCAGCAGTTGCGTCTGGATCTGCTGTCGCTGCACCACATCAGCCAAAGTCGCCTCGCTCAAGTAGTTTGCCAGCTCCGAGACAATGAACTGACCGAGCATTCGACTGGCAAACCGGAGCTCATAGCGGAGACGGCGCGGCTGATAGTGATGGCAGGAAATCAAACCCCACAAGCGCTGATGCTGCACCAGCGGCACCACCAGCAAGGCTTCCACCCCCATATTCCGGTGAAAGTCAATGCAGCACTGGGTCACGCCCCGCATTTCGACGGCAGTTAGGTCGATCGGGGCCTGGGTTTGCGGAGGCAGCGGCGGTTCGAGGGTCGTGGCGGCCTGGGACAAATCGGGCACATAACGCAGGCCATTATGTTGATAAAAATCTCGCACTACGGCGGGAATATCCGTCGCCGGAAACCATTGGTGCAGGTAGCTGGGGCGATCGTCCGGTTTAACTTCGGCAATCACCTGCCCCGCACCACTGTCATCAAACTGATAGATCATCACCCGATCGAACCCGATTAGCGACTGCACCAACTGCGCCGCCTGCTGGAGAAAAGCCGCGCGATGCGCTGATCGCTCTAGCTGCACCATCGCCGATCGCAATCGCGCAAAGCAGTCCTGGGCTTGAATAGAAAGATTTGGCGCGGCAGCGGGCAAGGGTTCCAGTTCCAGCACCCACAAGCGATCGCGCTCGACATAGTGCAGAATTGCCTCAAAGGGCTGGGGGGGCAATGCGGCAACCTGTAGGTGCAGGCACAAGGGATTTACCCACACTGCTGCGGGATGAAACAGCGCTTGCAACGATCGCCAATCCGACTCAACCACACAATTTTGCAACAATTCTCCGAGTAGCTGCTCCGGCGATCGGCCCAGATAGTCCGCCACATTGCCACTGACTTGGACAATCTCCGCACGCACGGTCGGTGTCGCCGTCACCGCCAAAACCAGCACCACGCCATACCGTTGCAGCGCGATCGTTTCGTAAATTTCCGCCACCTGATACGGCAAGGCAGGCTCGTTCGACGCGGGCGGGAGAATTTTGTGTTTGGGGGGTTTTGCTGTCGATCGTGCCATCACAACGTCCCTCGCGCTAGTGCCAAACCCAATTATCGCAGGCAATTCGCTCCCACCAAGAATGTAACAAAATATTGCAAATTATATGAAGCAATGTAACAGATTTTGAAAAAGTTGGATTTCGGGCGTAGGATTTAACTAATTCTTAAGATTTTAATAACGCCTCGTCTTCCTGGCACTTTATATTCAGCCAGGTTCTAACTCCGGTGAATATTATGCAAGCTGGAATGGTTCCTGTCGATCCGATCATCCCGGATGCAGCGGCTAATTCTGTATCCCCCAACCTCCTCCGATCGATGTGGGCGGCGGTTGAACGTTGTGTCAGTAGCGATGGCGCCAACGATTTGTTTGATTTATCGGATCAGCATTTGATTCAGAAAGTATTGACGCACTGGCCCCATCATCTGGTGCTCGATGCGGGTGAGCAAAGCACTGTTCGGCAATACCTCGGCCAACGGGTGAATTTGATTCGCGACTTGATCGAAGTTTGAAGGTTGGTTATTTCATTTTGACGGTTGGCATCGCCGACGGTATTGCCGTTGCGCCATCAGCCTGACCCCGTTTAATTTACTGCAAGGAGTCATTCACTAGTGGCTAAATTTTCTTCGTTTGATCCGGCTGCCGACAACACCCTATTCGATGCCCGCACGGAGCATCGCCGCCATGGATCGCCGGCTGACACATTGCCAGAAATCGATCGCCGGACATCGCGCCTGCCCGCCCAACGCACGAAACGAACTCAACGCCAATCGCTCGCGCTCCCAGCCCTAGCAACGGACAGTCCAAAACCCGAACCCATCGCCGCGATTGCCCAGCCCGAACCCACTCAAGCGATCGCCAGCCCACTTGCCCCCACCGATACCACACCTCATCCCATTTACGATCGCGGAAAGATGTACCTGGTCATCGATGGCACCAGTCTATTTTATGGAATGTCGCAACTGGGATTGGACGTGGATTACACCAAATTACTGGCCGAATTAACCCGTGGTGGCCGCTTGATTCGCGCCTTGTTCTACACCGGAATTGATCCCACGAATGAAAAGCAAAAAGGCTTTTTGCATTGGATGCGCAACCACGGTTTCCGCGTCGTCCAAAAAGAAATTACCCGCCTCCCCGATGGCACGCGCAAAGCCAACCTCGATGTCGAAATGGCGATCGACATGATCCAATTTGCGCAGCACTGCGACACAATTATGTTAGTGAGTGGCAATGGTGAATTGGCTTATGCCCTGGATCATGCATCGCGCCGAGGCGCGCGCGTCGAAGTCGTAAGTCTCAAATCCATGCTCAGCGATCGGCTCCAAGATGTTTGCGATCGCTACACCGATTTATCTGAGATTCAGGATGCAATCGGCACGCGGCGATCGGCTTAACCGATCAACCGTAGATCAACTGTAGGTTGGGCACAGCCCAACACTAAAACCCGTCAAAAACCGATCACAAAAACAACGGTAAAAGCCGATCGAACACACCCAACCCAACATCGACACAATTGATGTTGGGTGATTGATATTGGGTGATTGATATTGGGCGATGCCCAACCTACGAATCATTGCCAATTTCCCAAATTCGCAGTTCACCGTTTACCCCGCCGACAATCAAATAATCTCCCAGCGATGACCAAGCCAAACTAGCAATCCCACTCCCAAATCCCTTCAATCGCCCAGCCATTCGCCCATCCCGCCACAAAATCAACCGCCCATCTTGCCCTCCCGAAGCCAACAGACTCGAACCGGGCGAACTCAAACTGGGCGAACTCAAACTGGGCGAAAAGGCGATCGCCATCACCTTATCCTGATGCTCCAAACCAATTTGGTTCTGCCAATCATCGCCCGATCGTTCCCACCGCACAACGCCTTCCAAACTACTCATCACCAATTGATCGTCATCCGACCAAGCAATTTGCGACACCTTACCCGGAAACCCTTGCATTCGCCAAGGATCAGGATTGCCCCATTCCCACATAAATAAATGGCATTCCAAGTTGCCCAATGCTAGATACCGCCCATCCTGCGACCAACCGATCGTCGTTGCGGGTGCGGCTAACGGTATCACTGATTCTTGGTCCCACTTCCCATCCAGCAAAGCAATCAAGCGATCGTTCGCCGCGATCGCCAACAAATGCCCTTGGGGATGCCATTGGATTGCTTGCGCTGTGGCTCCGATCGGTAATTGCACAATTTTGTCTGCCCCCAAACCCCCAATGCTGGGGGCTTTGACTCCAGTTCCCCCGATATTCGCCAGATTCACAATATACAAATCAAATCCCGCTTGAAACACCAATTTCAATTCCGTCGGATGCCAAACCAAGCGATCGATCCAAGCTCTCGGATATTCCAGCGTCGTAATTAATTCAATCTCCGGCTGCATCCGCCAAAGCATCACCGTCCCCGCCTGCCCCGCCGCTGCGAGAAATTGCCCATCCGGGGAAAATTCCAAGCAATCGATCGACTGTCCCGAGTTCCCTTGAAGTTCGGATATTTTCAGCGTTCCCAATTCAATTCGGCAAACCTGTCCTCCCGCATCGGCGATCGCAATCCAATGCCCATCGGGAGAAACCGCGATCGCGCTTACATAATCCGACATCTCCCCCCGCCAATGCAATCGAGGATTTAGATTAAACACGCTTTAAAGCCCTCCGTCAAAGCCGCTTCATCCAAATTCCGGCCAATCAGCACCAATTCATTTTTGCGCTCGGATGCACTACCCCAAGGTCGATCAAGCTGCCCATCAAACACCATATGCACCCCCTGAAACACGTAGCGATTCGGCTGTCCCGCAATATTCAAAATGCCTTTCGTGCGGAAAATATCCACCCCCTGCGTTCGCAGCAATTCCCCAATCCATGCCTGAAATTTATTCGCATCCAGTTCACCGGGTACTGTGATGGCGATCGAGCCAACGGTTTCATCATGCTCGTGCGCTTCTTCGCCGAGAAAATTCGGGTCGATCGTCAACGCCTGATCCAAGTTAAATGCCTGCACACCCAGCACCGACTCCATCGCGATCGCCGCATCCCGAGTACGATAAATTTTCGCGATCGCATTCATCGATCGTATCCGACTTTCCAATTCCGCCAATTCCGTTTCTGACACCAAATCAATTTTATTTAACAAAATCACATCCGCAAAGGCGATCTGTTCTACGGCCTCATCCGCATCCCAATGCTGCACAATATGCTTCGCATCAATCACAGTCACCACCGCATCAAGCCGCGTCTGCGCCTGCACATCCTCATCCATAAAAAACGTCTGAATCACCGGAGCCGGATCAGCCAAGCCCGTCGTCTCAATCACCAAATGGTCAAACCGATCCCGTCGCCGCATCAGATTACCGATAATCCGAATCAAATCGCCGCGCACTGTACAGCAAATACAACCATTATTCATTTCAAAAATTTCTTCATCCGCATCGACCACCAACTGATGGTCAATCCCCACCTCACCAAATTCATTCACAATCACCGCCACCTTCAGCCCATGCTCATGGGTCAGAATTCGGTTCAGCAGCGTCGTTTTTCCCGCCCCGAGATACCCGGTCAGCACCGTCACCGGAACTAAGGGTGCAACATTCAACGCAGCATTGGTTACAGCCATAGGATTCAGCACTCCAGAAGCGATCGGCCCAGTGAATATCGGCCCAGTGAATATCGAGAGTCGCCCACCGTCAGCCAATTGCCCAACGCGAGCCAACCCCACCTCCCAGAATAACCGAATTCCACAAAACTCTACCCCTAGATAGCTGTAACCAGAACAGATGCGACCCTATGCTAAACGGATGTCACAAGCACAAGATACCCCCTGGAAAATCTTGCTCCGTAAGTACTTTGAGCAAGCACTGATATTTTTCTTTCCGGCAGTCCATGAATTTGTGGATTGGGCGATCGTACCGGAATTTTTGGACAAGGAGTTTGCCCAGATTGCCCCCGATGCGAAGACTGGCAAACGCTTCGCTGACCAATTAGTCAAACTACACCGTCGCGACGGTAAGCCGCTTTTTCTACTCATTCATCTCGAAGTCCAAGCGACCAAAGACGCAGGGTTTGAACGGCGAATGCTGACCTACTCTTTGCGAATCTTTGACTATTTTCAACAACATCCAATCAGCCTGGCGATCCTCTGCGACCAAAACCGCCAATGGCGACCAGAGCGCTACCAATTCGCCCTCGCTGGCACATCGATCGATTTCCGGTTCACCAGCATCAAGCTCCTTGACTATCAGCAGCAGTGGGAAATCCTCGCCAGCAGTGCCAATCCCTTTGCCAAAGTCGTCATGGCCCACCTCAAAAACCAGGAAACTCGCAACAACAAAGTCCAGCGCAAAGCCTGGAAGTTCCTTCTGGTCAGGGAGCTTTATGAATCGGGTTATAATCGAGAGCAGGTGCAGGACCTATTCCGGTTCATCGACTGGATCATGCATCTGCCCAAGCCCCTAGAAAACGATTTCTGGCAAGACATCCTCGCCTACGAAGCGGAGCGCAGCATGACCTACATCACCAGCATCGAGCGAATCGGCTACCAAAAAGGCCGCGAAGAAGGCCGCGAAGAAGGCCGCGAAGAAGGCCGCGAAGAAGGCCGCGAAGAAGGCCGCGAAGAAATCATTCTTAACATGCTCCGCAGGAATATACCTTTGGAGGTAGTTTCCCAGGTTGCAGGCCGATCGGTTCTTGAACTTCAAGCTCTCAAAGATCAGCTCGACAACTAAACGCCGCCTAGACATCACCATGAGCCTCAACCGCCGCGAATTCTTACTCTTCATGGGCAGCGCGATCGCCACTGCAACCATCCCCCAAATTGCCCGCAGCCAAGGCCCAGGTCAAAGCACGCGCCCTTTTAGCCCAGTTCAAGGCCCATTGCCCCTGGCGACTGGCCCAACGCCGATCGCCACCCAAATCAAACAACTGGCCCAATACCAAGCCCAGGACGATCTTCAACTTCCCCCCGGCTACCGCTACCAAATCATCGGCAGTTGGGGCGACCCGATCGGCAATTCCCGCTTCGGCTACAACAATGACTATCTCTCCTTCATCGAAACCGCCCCTAACCAAGGCTATCTGGTGATCAATTTCGAGTACATCAGCGGCAAAGCCTGGCTCGAATCCTACGAACCCGTGATGGGCAAAGCCCTCCCGATCACCAGCATCACCGCCCAAACCAACAGCAAACCGATTAACGCCCACAGCCTCCCGGACAGCAATCCCCTCAAACAGCAAATCGCTGAAGTTTGCCGCGAAGCCTTAATTGACCAAGGGGTCGGGATTATCAGCATTCAGCGCAACGCCAAGGGCCAATGGGAACGTACCGATTCCGCTGCCGATCGGCGCATCACCGGAATTTCTGGCCTAACAGATGGCAATTACTTGAATTGCACAGGCCCCGCCCGCAGCATTTTTCAGAAGAGATCGGGCCAGGGCTACATCGACGGACTCGGCGACAAAATCATCGGCACCTTCGCCAACTGCGCGGGCGGCACCACCCCCTGGGGCACCATCCTCACCGCTGAAGAAAACTACCAAAGCCAAGTCACCGATCGAGTCTACGCCGATGGCACCACTTTCCCCCCGGAGCAAAATCCCGCGAATATCACCGCCACTAACGTCACCGGACAGGGCAACGTCTTCGGCCTCGCGGGAAATAAATATGGCTGGATGGTGGAAATCGATCCCGCCAATCCCAGCAATTACGGCACCAAGCATACTTGGCTCGGACGCTATCGCCATGAGGCGGTGGGGATTCGCGTCACTGCGGGTAAACCGATCGCCGCTTATTCTGGCTGCGATCGTAAAGGCGGTCACATCTACAAATTTGTCAGCCAAGGCGCGGTCAAAGATCCCCAAGCCAAAAGCAATTCCCAGCTATTTAGCGAGGGGATGCTCTACGTCGCGCAGTTTAATCCCGACGGCACCGGGAACTGGATTGCATTGAAACCCGATACACCTGTCGCACCAGTTCTTCCGAGCAACAACATCGGCAATCAAGTGCAACTCCCGCTCCGACCCAAAGGTGGCACGCAATTAATCAAATCCGATCGCGAGGCCCAAACCTTCGCCACAACCTACAAAACCCTCGGTGATCTCTACAGCGGTAGCGCGATCGAAAAACAAGGCGCAATTTTGATTGATGCGCACTATGCGGCCAATGCCTGCGGCGGCACCTGCACTGCCCGTCCCGAAGATACGGAAGTTGCGCCCGATGGTTCACTCTACATCGCCTTTACTTCGGGCAGCGTTGACGATACGGGCGACAGTCCCGATCGGCGCATTTTCAAAGGGCCAAAGGGTGAAACGCCCTATTTTCATGGCTTTATCATGCACCTGACCGAAACTGGCAATGAACCAGCGGCGATGACATTTAGCTGGAAAATGTTTGCCCTCGGCGGCGATCCGGCGAAAGGCGGGGCGGGGTTTGCCAATCCTGATAATTTATTGATCGATCGGGCGAGCAATTTGTGGGTCGTCACCGACATGGGCGCACCGCAGGGCTACTTTGGCAATGATGGCTTATGGTTTTTGCCCACAAGCGGGGCTGATCGGGGCAAAGCCCACCTATTCGCGATCGGGCCAATGGAATGCGAACTAACTGGGCCATTTATGAGCCATGACCAGCAAACTTTATTTTTATCGGTGCAACATCCGGGCGGGATTAACGGCATTCGGCGCAATTCGGCCAGTGAGACCGTCGAATTTACGATCAACGCCCCCAACGGCCAAAAGTTCACCCAGCAGCGCCAAATCCCAATCGGCTCCAACTTCCCCAGCACCCAAATCAATCAACCGCCCAAGCCCAGCGTGGTGGCGATTGTCCGCGACAACGGCGGTAATATTGTCTAATCGACTGGCCTCACGCCAACCACTCAGCCACCTGTTTCGCAAAATAAGTCAAAATCAAATCAGCCCCAGCCCGTTTCATACTGGTAAGGGTTTCAAGAATAACTTTTTGCTCATCGATCCAGCCTTGCTGCGCCGCCGCACGAATCATGGCATATTCGCCGCTGACGTTATAGGCCGCGATCGGGGTCTGGCAATGCTGCCGAATTTGACGGATGATGTCCAAATAGGCCAGCGCAGGCTTCACCATCACAATATCCGCCCCCTCGGCAATATCTAAATCGACTTCCACGATCGCTTCGCGGGCATTGGCAGCATCCATTTGATAGGTTTTTTTATCGCCAAATTTGGGGGCCGAGTCCAGAGCATCGCGGAACGGGCCATAATAGGCCGAAGCATATTTTGCCGAATAGGCCATAATGCCCACTTGCCAAAATCCCGCTGCGTCTAAGCCCCGCCGAATCGCACCCACGCGCCCATCCATCATGTCCGACGGGGCCACAATATCCGCCCCCTCCGCCGCCTGCATCACCGCCTGCTGCACCAAAATCGCGACCGTTTCATCGTTCAAAATTTGGCCATTTTCGACAATGCCATCATGACCTTCACTGCTGTAGGGATCGAGGGCCACGTCGGCAATCACCACCAGTTCAGGAAATTGGGCTTTCACCGCTTTCACTGCACGGGGAACGAGTCCGGCGGCATTGTAGCTTTCAGTGCCGGCATTATCTTTGAGCGATTCGGGAATTTTGGGAAACAGCGCGATCGCGCCAATGCCTAGCTGCACCGCCGATTGAATTTCTTCGAGGAGGAGATCCACCGTGTACCGATCGCACCCCGGCATTGAAGGTACAGCAACGCGCTGCTGCTCACCGTCCATGATAAATAATGGATAAATCAAATCATCAACCGTCAACGTAGTTTCGCGCACCATCCGCCGCAGAGTTTCGGTGCGGCGCAATCGACGCGGACGTTTCGTGAGATGTTGCGGCGGGGTGGAGATGCTGTCAGCCATACAAAACGAGAATGAGAATGATTCTCACAATAACCCCTAACCGCTACCGCGTCAAATCATTTCGCTAGTGCGTTAAACAATTGTTCAGCAATTGCTGCAAGCGCAATGGATCAACATTACGGCCAATCAGTACGAGTTGGTTACTGGGGGGCTTTTGCCATTGGGTATCGTCAATGCTAAAGCGCTTGCCACTAAGCTGAAAAATGTGTCGGGCCGGGCTTTCCTCAAACCAAAGAATGCCTTTGGCGCGATAGATGGTTTCGGGGAGCTGATAGTCGAGAAATTCTTGAAATTGCTTTAGTGCAAAGGGCCGATCGCTGGTAAACGAAACCACCTTGAATCCATCATTGAGCAAATGCGATGCCGTGGCTGAATCTGCTGTCGATCGCTCCGATGCTTCAGCGGCGGCACCTTTAACGGCAAGATTCACATCCAAAATCAGTTCTAGGGGCACTTGGGAATTCTGCGATCGCAAAATTCTTGCCCCAGATTTAACATCAGCGATCGATGCTTCGAGTGCTTGGAGCCGATCGTCAGGCACTAAATCCGCTTTATTCAGGAGTAAAATATCCCCGTAGATAATCTGATTATAAGCCGCCTCGCTTTCATAGTGCGATTCCAGGGAAAAGGTCTCCGCATCCACCACCGTCAGGATCGAATCCAATGTCGTAAAGTCGCGCAATTCTGTCCCCAGGAACGTCAGCGCGATCGGTAGAGGATTAGCCACACCAGAGGTTTCGATTACCAAATAATCAATTTTATCTTCCCGTTCCAAAACCTGATAAACCGTATCCGTCAAGCTATCGCTAATTGTGCAGCAGATACAGCCATTGCTGAGTTCGATCATGTCATCTTCCATCGTCACCAACAGTTGGCTATCGATATTAATGTCACCCAGTTCATTTACTAGCACCGCCACTTTTAAGTCCTGGCGATTATTTAAAATATGATTCAGCAGTGTGGTTTTACCGCTGCCCAGGAAGCCCGTGATAATCGTCACTGGCAACCCTTGTTTCGGAATATCCAGAACGGGAATTTGCATACCATACTCCGATAATCAGGTTAGCCCAAATCAAACAGATTTAAAGCCCCCAAGCCCCAATACTGAAGGCTTCAACTCCGGTTCCCCCAGTATTGGGGGCGAGGAGCAGGTTCCCCCAGTATTGGGAGCTAAGGGGCGACGCTACATCATTAATGGAACTTCGGACTATGGCGAATTAAGTCCAAAAATTCCTGGCGTGTGCGACCGTCCTCGGAAAAAGCACCGCGCATGGCACTGGTCACTGTCCAAGATCCGGACTTCTGGACACCGCGCATCACCATGCACATATGAGTCGCTTCGATCACCACCGCTACACCACGCGGTTGCAATAATCCCTGAATCGCATCCGCGATTTGATCCGTTAAGCGCTCTTGCACCTGCAAGCGACGGGCATACATTTCACAAATTCGCGCCACTTTCGAGAGGCCAATCACCTTACCATTGGGAATATAGGCCACATGGGCGCGGCCCAGAATCGGCAAAATATGGTGTTCACAGGAACTGAATAAATCAATATCCCGTACCAGAACCATCTCATTCGCGTCTTCATGGAAAACCGCACCATTGAGCAATTCATCCAGGGATTGATGATAACCACTGGTCAGGAATTGCAGGGCTTTGACCAAGCGTTTCGGCGTATCACGCAAACCTTCACGATCGGGATCTTCCCCCAATCCAATCAACAACGTCCGCACCGCTTGCTGCATCTCAGCATCGGAAACCGGGGGCGTGTGCGTCGTTTTCAGCGACGCGATCGCCGCTGCTGTAGTCAATGAACGAACCGAATCAGACGGGATTTGTGCTGTCATTATACGTGGGTTCCACAAAGGATAGGGAGCAGAAACTCTGAATCGCCTGTAAAACAGATTCAGAGGGTTTTTCAAGTTGTCCACCGAGGGCCACAACCTTGAAAGGCAGAAGGCGATACCATGCGGTGTAGCGGTTGCATGGCATCGAGCAAAGGTTCAACGCTTGGGTTCAAGACTGAGGACTACCGGCTATGCCGCACCAAAGCCCCGCGCCGCACTGTATTTCACGGTTCTAAATCGCAACTCATTACTACCGGGATTAAATAGCAAATAGGTTGCGACACCCGCCTCACGCCCGATCGAGCCAACGCCGACCACCCGTTTTTGCGGCAATTCCGCTGTGGTGACGATCGCACTTTGATCCAAGGTCGTCAGGGTATTTTCCAGGGAACCTTGGGCCAAGTGATATTCAAACGCTTGGCCCGATCGCCCGCAAAATAACTGATTCACGTTCATCCGATTCAAGCGATCGAGCATCATCATCACAGGGGTTTCCGGCGTTAATTCCTCGTCCACGCCCATCGAACTACCGTGAATTAATAAGCAATCCAATTCCGCAAACCCAAATTCCAAATTGCGTATCCATTCCACCACCGATCGCGGCACCGCATCCCAGAGCAATTTCGCCATGCTTTTGCCGTAGCGATCGATTAATTGCTGCGGTTCATTCATTTGCCCCAAACCATGCAAAATCATGCATTGCTCTTCCCACCAACCCAGACAAGCCACGATCGTGGGATCGCCCAATTGCGGCGTTTGAATCCGGTTCACCACCTTCACCGCATCCCGCCTCGGCCCGACAATATCGCCCAACAAATACAGCGTTTCTACCGCCAACTTGGAGCGCTGCACATCCTTCAGCATCGCCTCAAATGCCGCAAAATTACCTTCAATACCACTCGCGATCGCCCAGTACATGCCTATTCCTCCTAGCATTCACACTTGCTATTCACAATTACCGTTCATGCTTATCGTTCACAAACGTGCGTCGGATCGTCCGCCCGTTCGGCATATTCCAATCCCTGGGACAATCGCCAAGCAAAAATTTTGGGTAAGCCTTTTTCGATAATCGCCGCGCAGGTTTTTTGGTAATCGTATTCGACTTCCCGTAGCATTGTCTGTTGCGTGTCACGATCGTAGATCACATAGGTCGCATTCGGACGACCGTGGCGCGGCTCTCCGACGGAACCCGCGTTAATCAAGCGTTTGAGTGCTGCTGTATGGGTTTGCAATTCGGGAGCTTGATTTCCCGGTCGCTGCACCGAAACCCGGACTTGGCCGTTGCCCAGTTCCCGCGCGTAGGGCACATGGGTATGGCCGCAGAACAGCACATCCGCTCCCGATCCCAACACCCGCTCCATGGCCGTAAACGCATCCAGCTCCGGCATTAGATATTCATGTTGATTATTCGGACTGCCATGCACAAACGCCAACTCCCCATCGCGCAAAATCATCGGCAACTGGGCTAAATATTCACGCACTTCCGGATGAATTTCTTGATTCGTCCATTCGTGAGCCAGCTTCCCGCGCTTCTCCGCCAAAATCGACGGATAGCTACAGTCACAGGCATTCAGCCCATCCACAATATCCTCATCCCAACAGCCCTGCACCGTGGGAATATCCAACGATCGGATCATTTCCACCACCGCATTCGGATGTGGCCCATAGCCCACCAGATCACCCAGACAGTAGATTTTATCGACCTGCTGTTGATCAACATCGGACAGCACCGCATTCAACGCTTCGTAATTACCGTGAATGCAAGATAGAACGGCAATTTTCATAGTGTTTCTCCTTTAGCTTCTCCCCTAGTTTGTCCCATCTGAGCGCGAAGTTGCGCTTGATAATTCTCGATCGTCGCATCGGGCAACCAGCAATCGGCGATCGTATTCATCAGGCTGACCGTATCGAGATCCTGACCCGTGACCTGAATCTGGCTCGGCCTGGTCGGACGACCATTGAGCCATCGGGGTTCTGACAATTCCCGCTCGATCGGCTCGCTCCCGGCAATGAATTCCAGCGCCCAAGCACTCCCATCGACAATCTCGACCACCGCCGCAACTTCCTGGATCGCGCCATAGGCCCCTGCGGTGAGTTCAAACCAAAACACATTCAAACTCGCTGGATCAAATACCTGACCCGTCAAGTCCTGCCGCCAAGTCATCAATGCGGCGATCTGAGTTGTTGCAGCCATAGATTTTGCGGCGACTGCGCCGATGTTGCTATACACAGATGAGCATCATACAACAGAATGAGAATGATTCTCACTCTTGCCATAATCATCTTGCGTAGAGCCGTTTGAAATGATGGAGTCGCCTCAGTCGGTCACACTTGTGCGTACTTACCCGTGAGCTTTTGCAACTGTTGTACCAATAGACTTAAAAATAAGCCAACATCAGTGACAACCCCGATCGACTCGATCGACCCTCGATCGCTGAGTTTCGTCACCACCGCCGGATTGATATCGACGCAAACCATCTTCACGCCAGCAGGGGTCATATTCCCCACCCCGATCGAATGCAGCATACTCGACAACATCAGCACTAAATCCGCACCTTCCAGTAATTTGGCATATTCGGTCTGGGCTTCAATCAGATTCATTTTTGTATCCGGCAATGGCCCATCGTCGCGAATCGACCCCGCGAGGGAAAATGGCACATGATGTTTCACGCAGTCATACATGATCCCGCGTTGTAATACGCCTTGCTCCACCGCGTTCGGGATACTGCCACAGCGCCGAATCGTATTAATCACCTTCAGATGATGGCGATGCCCACCATGTACCGACACCCCCCGCTGCATATCCACGCCCAAAGACGTGCCCATCATTGCCTGCTCCATGTCATGTACCGCGATCGCGTTCCCGCCGAGCAACGCATGGACATAGCCCTCGCGAATCAAGCGACTCAGGTGTTCGCCGCCGCCTGTGTGAATCACCACCGGGCCAGCGGTGACGACGACCTTACCGCCGCGATCGCGAATTTGGCGGAGATCCCAGCCAATTTGCTCGACGACCAGTTCCACGCGTCGTTCACTCGATACGCCTGCCCCCATGAAGCTAAATTCTTCATTGGATTTCTTCAACGATGTCGCACTGCGGGTGGTGCGAATGCCTTCACTACCGACGACAACAAACTCCCCAACTTGCAGATCCCGCAGCAATTTACACCGCGCGATCGGCCCCTCCGGTTGGTGGGTAATCGCGATCGCCCCGTCCATCCGCTGATTCTGAACTTTAACCCAAGCCCCATCGACCAGCACTTCCGTCGGATAAATCGTACTGACGTAAAAATCATCGGGGGCGACACCCGCTTGGGGCACGGCGGCTAAAATTGCGGGATTGGTTTCCTGGGGCAACTGCACCGCCCCGAAGTCCACCAACTGCCCCATAATATCGGCCATGATTTCACCATTGGGAGCCGAGACTTTAATATCCGCTGCCGATTGATCTTGACGTTGTTCCCCCAAATTAAAGTGCAGGACTTGGAAACTACCACCAGCCGATACGATCGTATCCAAGGCCCGATTCACCAATCCCGAATCGAGCAAATGTCCGGCCAAATGCACCACACGGCTCTGCATCGTCGATCGTTGCGGGTTAGCTTGACGCGGTTCGGTCATTTTGAGGGTAAGACATTTGGCGGCACCGCCCGCTTTGAGAAATTCCGTGAGCGGGGTTTCCACGACCTGAAAGCCGCGATCGCTCAAGGCTTGCTTCAAGCCGTCACTGGCCTGATTCATCACGACCACATCATCAATATTGACGGTATTACAAGCAAAATTAATCGCATCGACTTCATCGATCGCAATCCGTTTCTCCGGTGGCACTCGCAGTTCGATTAGGCGATTGGAATAGGTGTCGAATGCCGCAGGGTAATAGAGTAAATAGCCATCGGTCAATGGACAAAAACAAGTGTCTAAATGGTAAAACCGTGGGTCAACCAGCCGGAGTGACAGCACTTCTACATCTAACCAATCCGCAATATAAGCATGGGAATCTAGCTCCGATCGAAACCCATACCCGGCCCATAGCCAGCCGCCCGATCGGTCAAACAGCGCATCACCCGCCCCTTCAAAGGGCAAACTCTTGGGTAAAACATGGACTTTATAGCCTTGATCTTCAAACCATTTTTGGAAGTGTGGCTCTTCGCCTTGGCGTTCTGGGTGGAAAAAGCGGCTGAGGACTACGGTTCGATCGAGCACCAATCCCGCATTTGCCGTAAACACCATATCCGGCCAACCTTGCTGGGGTTCAACCAATTCCACTTTTGCATAGGATTGCAACACATCATGCAATTTCTGCCACTGCGCTTCGGCTTGCTGCCGCGACGATCGATGAATATTGCCTTCCATCCAAGGGTTAATTACGTAATCGACATCATAGTGATGCGGAGAACACATCAGAATTCGAGTTGAACCACCCATACCTAGACCACCTCAATGGTTATCAATACACATCTTGCCGAACCGACCCCGACCCCCAATCCTGGGGGAGCCAAACCAGAAACCATTTCAAAGCCCCCAATGCTGGGGGCTTGGGGAAATCTCGATCTGTAGCAATTTAAAATTAATTTAGTATTAGATTTTAAATCTGGATTAAAAAATGATTTCCAGAATTATTTCACAAATCGAGAACCCTTGGCCATCAGGTTTCTCACTCCATTGTCGATAATGTTATGGAAATTTGACGCGGGGAATTACGATTTCAGGCCATTCTGTGTCCTACAATGCAAATAGGGGATGAATTTGCATTTCTCTATACTGTTTCATTTCTCCAGAGAGATTTATATGCCAGTACTCCGTCAGCATTCGATGAATGATATTCAAGACGAGGTTCGAGCTTTGGTCGATCGTGGCTCAATTGGAAGACAGCACTGCATTTACGAGCTATGCAACTACTTCCGCCCCTTTGAATGGCAGGCGATCGAAAAAACCTTAGAAGCAAACGATTTTCTCCTGCGCGATCATGTGATTGATCTCCTGACTCAGGAAGATTGGCTAAATGATTAAGGCCAAACGATTTAGGCCAGTTTAGCCCGAACCCAGATTAATCAAATTGAATCACTGGCTTTCAGCGGAGGCTTGTCGGTATTTGCTTGACCAACGATATAGGCGATCGCGTAGGGATTGTCGACAAACTGCGAGGCTTTTCGGAGTTCAACCCCAATGACCTGGCCATCTTCGTCGTAGTCCAAAATAAATCCTGGGGCAATTTGGGCGGTTTCTTCAACAGTTTCTTCGATGAAAGAAATCTGGAGAATATCCTGCTCTGCGTCATAAATCACTTTCATTCGATACCAGTTCCTCGATGCAGCAAAACTGAATATTCGCTTCGTTACTAAGCATAGAGAGATCGCGCGCCGTGATTTTGCATTAGAGGACACAATTCATCGCCTAATCCCAATCATCTTTAGCAAAATTCAAGATTCTCCAGCGCTAGCGGTATTGAGCATCACAAAATTATTTGCGGCGTTGGCTAGAGTGAAGAAACTGGCGTGGATTTTAACGCTAACCTGGAAAATTATGTTTGACTTTGGATACGATTCAGCAAAGCGCCATTCAGAATAAGAACATCTTTGAATCATTGATGGAAGCGGACAATATTGTCAGATGAATTATTATAAATCATTAAAAAATGAAACTTGAAAAGCAATATCGGACAAATGAAATAACTAAAAAGCCAGCAGGGAAATTTGCCATGAAACGACTTTTACCAATGCTATTAAATTTTGATAAACTAATTGTCTATCCTAATCCTGCTTCAGATAAGCTAAACTTAATAAGCAAACAAGATGTGCAATTAAATATAATATCTGGAAAT
This sequence comes from Cyanobacteriota bacterium, assembly GCA_046049545.1. Taxonomy (GTDB): domain Bacteria; phylum Cyanobacteriota; class Cyanobacteriia; order Leptolyngbyales; family Leptolyngbyaceae; genus Romeriopsis. The sequence goes on from JBJORF010000084.1 coordinate 20,029, forward strand.
GGATCAGTAATTATGACCATAAA
>JBJORF010000085.1:0-19974 GCA_046049545.1 Cyanobacteriota bacterium
CCCAAAGTCGAGGCCCGCATGGAACTTTTCATAACCCAGAATCGGGTGCATCCGGTAGCCAAATTCACTGGTAATCGGTGCATTGACTGGGAAGCTGACCTGACCTGAACCCGTGACTACCACCTGGGACGGCCCGCCCCCGACAATGCGTTGGCCTTGCTCGATTTGAGCGCGTTGACGAATTAATTCAGTGAGATTGACAGAATCTTGGGAGAGAATGGCCATGGCAGCTTCGAGGGCCATGCGATCGGTTTTGAGGCGGGCGATGTTCTGTTGCTGGAAGGCTTCGCGCTGCTTTTGTTCGCTTTTTTGGGCGAGTTTGCGTTGGGTGAGAATGGCGATTTGGTTCTTTTGCTGCTCGACGGTGTTGCGTTTGGCGATGATTTTGTCGGTTTCGGTTTTGAGTTGTTTGAGCACTTGGCGATCGGCTTCAAAGACACGCTTTAAACGTTCCCGGCGATCGAGAAAGTCATTCATGGATTGGCTCTGGAGCAGCACGGCCCAGCCCGAACTGCTGCGCTGGCGTTGCATGACTTGCAGACGGGCGGCGGTGGCGGTTTGCTGTTTGCGGTAGATGGCTTCGGTCTTGCCCAGATCGGTTTCGAGCTGCTTGAGGCGATCGTTGGCGGTTTGGAGTTTGGCGGTATTGGCGTTGATTTCTTCAGTGGTGGCTTCGATCGTTTTACGAATGCCGCCGAGGTCCTTTTGGGCATTTTGTTCGAGTGACTCGATCCGCTGGCGTTCCTGCTGAATCTGTTGCTGTTGCTGCTGGACTTGCTGCCGCTGTTGCCGAAAGACATCGGCAGAGGTTTGGGCGGTGCTGGGCGATCGCCACCAGCCACCGAGGCTTAAGGCAAAACATAATCCCAGCCCGATCAGTAAAGCAGAACGACGGGCAAAAAGGCGAAGGAACCGTGACATATCAATTCAAGACATTCGGCCTAACCATTATGCGTTGGGTTTTCCGATCGGGCGCAGCGATTTGATCAAGCGATGATTTGATCAAACTGTGCTCTGATCAAACTGTGATCTCAGCAATTCCAAATTCAATGGATTGTATCGATCGGGTGGGGTGATGGGGGGTGGTCGTGGGTTGGCGTGGGCTGTGGGCGTGGGATGCACGCCCCTACGGATCACCGACGACTGCATGGATGGGATGGGGCGATGATTGATCCCGCCCGTACGGGCGCGTTTTCCGCGCCCCCAATCGCGCAACACCAATTTTCAACCCCGACCGCCAATGGATAAACTTTGAATTTGGAATTGCTGCTGTGATCTGATCAAACTGTGGTGAAGGATAAAGTCCAGGTAAAATCTTGTCAAATTTGCCACTTGGAACACGGAGATTGGAAAAAATCTACGCTAACCTGAAAGTGGACAAGTCGCTAACCAATGAACTGACTCAGGGGTCGTTCATTCGGGCGATCGCCCATTCAGAAATCTACCTCTTGAGACAGATGCCATGTCCGATTAATTACTGCATCCTCAGTAAGGAAGCCTGATTGCCCCCTATGATTCATACGAGATTTACGCCCACTGGTGGAGTTCCGACTGGCCGCATTCCACTGGCCGGGGAAACGCTAGCCTGGTATCGCCAAGGGTTGGCCGCATCGACAAGCGGTCAGCTGGAATTGGCTGTGGCGTTGTATAACAAAGTGATTGGCGCTAGGCCGGATTTTTGGGAAGGGTGGTATGAGCGAGGTCTTGTCCTGGAAGCCTTAGGGCTTTATGCCGCAGCGGCGGCGAGCTATGACCAGGCGTTGGTGCTGGAGCCCGCAGCGGACGCTTGTGGCGAGATTTATTTTCACCAAGGTCAGGTGCAGCAGTATGGCTTGGGGGACTATGAAGCTGCTTTGGTTGCCTACGATCGGGCTTTAGCACGATTGCCGCGCCATGGTATGGCCCTGTTGCACCGAGGCAATGCACTGCTGTATGGCTTGAAACGGCCTGAACCCGCGATCGCGAGTTACGATCGTGCCTTGGCATATCAACCGGAATCATTTGAGGTGTGGCGCAATCGCGGCCATGCATTGGTGGAGTTGGGGCAGCATGGGGCAGCTTTGGTCAGCTACGATCGGGCCTTGGCGATTCAGCCTCAGGATGAAGGAGCGCAGCAAGGACGATTGTTGGCCTTGAGTGCCGCGAATTTACACCAAAGCCCGGACGCGACGACCCAGGTTGTGGCGTTGGATGGGGAAGCATTTGATCCGAGTCTGGCCGACCCCAGTTTGATGGAAGCGGTGCCTGCGCCAGTGCCGAATTTGGTTGGGCGTTTAGCGGATTATGCGGTGACAGTCGCTCAACCGCTGCTCGTGGTCGAGGATCAACAGGGGCAGCATGAAGTGGAATTGGGTCAGCGGCAATACACGATCGGGCGCGACCCGCGTAATGACATTCATCTGGTTTCTCAGTTTGTGTCCCGCTTTCATGCGGTGCTACGACGGATTGAGGGGCCGGATCAATCAATTTATCACTATCAGATTCAGGACGGCGATTTGGCGGGCAAGCCTAGTAAAAACGGTGTCCAAGTCAACGGCAAGCCCCAACAAATTCGGCAATTGCAGGCAGGTGATGTGGTGGTGTTCGGGCCCGACTGTCGCGCCATCTTTCAGGTTCGCTAGGCGGTACCGGGTAGGATGATGGGTGAAATCAATCAAAAACGATCGTTGGCTTGACAAAATGACATTGAACCTTAATAAACCGACACAGTAGATTGACAAACCATCGGCTCATCGCTTAGCTTAGAGGCTAAGTGATAGAAAGCCAAGCGGTAAAACGCTGAAAGCCAAGCGGTAAAACGCTCAGTGATGAGCTAAGCAATACGACGCTAAGCCATGAGCTGAGCGATAGAATGCTAGGCGATGAGCTGAGCGATAGAATGCTAAGTGATGCGCTTTCCATCCCGATTTCCCTGCATCCTGGTGTCGTAACCGCATCAAGGTAATCGTGTCAGCGATCAATTTACGCAGGCCATTGATTTATGCTGTTGCTAAGCAGTTTCCATTTCGCAGTCATTTTTGCTGATGCGGAAATGCTGCGTCTCACTCACCAACTCTCCATTCCGCCGGAGTGAGGCTTTAACCCGTTATTCAAGATTGCGTTTGAGTTTTCTTGGGCCGATCGGGGCAGTGGTTAATTGCAGTCAAGCGAGTTGATCATTAATTGGGTTTTGAGGCTTGTGGTTTCAGGACTTTTAGTTTTAGGGCTTTTGGTTTTAGGACTTCTGGTATTAGGCCGTTCAAGTCACCCATCGTTTTTGCCACCGATGCAGGCTTTGTCCTTCATCATGATGGTCTGTATGCTAATCACCAATGTTTTGCGTGAGTTTTTGAGTAATAGCTTTCCGGGTTGGAAGCTGGGTGATATTCGGTTGGAGCTGAAGGAGCGGACATTGCGGATTGTCTGCGAAGATGTCGAGACCCAGCGACAAATTGTGGGGGACTCTTCGACGTTGTCGAAGCTGGATATTGGGGTGGATTTATTTTTAGTGTGTTGTACGGGGTATCCGTCCTTGGGGATTCACCATCGTGCTCACCATGCTTAGCGGATGCGTTGCGTTCGGCGATCACCGCCGGACGACTGATCCGGCGACCACCCAGAGCGCAATTGCCACCCCTGCAACCAAGAAACTCTGATGCCACAGGATACTCCAGTCGGGTTTAGGCGGAGTGGGGGCGAGGCGATCGCTGGCGGTGAGAATTGCGCCCGTGAGCAGGCAGCCGACGCTTAGGAGCGTTAGGGTAAGGCGGCGGGTGCTTTTGGCGAGCATTTCCTGAAAGCTCGCTTGGTCACGCCAGCGCCAAATGAGGCCTAGTTCGGAGCGTTCGAGCCGATCGGTGAGGACATCGAGCCGTTGGGGCAAGTCGAGGAGTAACCGGGACAGCGACAGGGCCGATCGACCGACTTCTGGCAAAGCATTTTCGCCGATGACGCGCTTTTGTAAGGCTTGGGTGACAACTGGGCGGGCGACTTCGATGAAGGCAAAGCTGGGGTCAAGCTGACGGGCGATGCCTTCGACGTTGGCGATCGCTTTCGCAAATAGGCCCACAGCTCCGGGCATTTGGATTTTATTGTCACGGGGAATTTTCAGCGCGGCATTGAGCAATTCGGCCAGATTAATTTCTTCGAGGGGTTTGGTGTAAAAGCGGCGGAGCAGGCGATCAAATTCGGCTTCGATCGCGCGAATGTCTACGTCCAGGCGGGTAAATCCCAGTTCACGCACGGCCTGGGCAACCTGTCGCGGTTGTTCAAAGACAATGCCTACGAGCAAATCGGTGATAATTCGTTGGGTTCGGGGATCGAGAATCGCAACCATACCGCAGTCAAGTAAAGCAATGCGATCGCCTTCACCGCCATCAACGTTACCGCCATCAATGTAGAGAAAGTTGCCGGGATGGGGATCGGCATGGAAGATCCGATCGAGAAACATTTGCTGCATGATTACCTGCACAACCAATGCGGCAACCTCTTTGCGGCGTTCCGGCGGAAGGTCAAGCTGGGTTAATTTAACGCCATTAATCCATTCCATCACCAGCACCCGTTCACTGCTAATGCTGTGATATAACTGGGGAACGATGACTCGTCCGGGTTTCCAGAGCGTGCTGTTGGCGAGATTTTGGCGCAGTTGGTCGGTATTGCGGGCTTCGCGTCGGAAGTCCAGTTCCCCCAAAATACTGTTACTAAATTCCTCAACTAAGCCGACTAAATCGTAAGCCTGCCCAATCCGATCGCCGTTAAAAAATGCCGCCAGGGATTCCAATACGCCGAGGTCGCGTTCGATCACCGATCGAATGCCCGGTCGCTGGACTTTAATCGCCACGGTTTCACCGCTGCACAGTTGGGCGCGGTGGACTTGCCCGAGGGAACCCGCTGCCACGGGGCGTTGGTCAATGTCGCGAAAAATCTGATCTAACGGTTGCTGTAATTCCTCGTTCAAGATCTGCTCGATCGTGCTCCAGGCCACAGGCGGCACATCATCCTGGAGCGTCTCCAATACGGCAATATAATCCGGTGAAAGCAAGTCTGGACGCGTACTGAGCAGTTGGCCGAGCTTGATAAATGTGGGGCCGAGGTCAATTAAAATTTGCCGTAGGGTATTCGGTAGGGGCAATGCAAATTCTTCATGGGGCTGGGGATTATTCAGTGAGAACTGATTGCGGAAATAGTCCCAGCCATTGCGGGCCACAACTTCGATGATTTCGGCTTGACGGCTACTGATAAACGGCAGGTTCGAGGAACGGGAAATCACGGGCAATGACCCAAGGCGTACGATCGTGGACAGTTGAATTTAGCCTAGCGCATTTTTTGGATTTGGGTGGGCGTGTATCCCTAATCTGAATAAATCCGACCTTTCCAACGGCCCCCTTTGCCTTGCCAATGACGGCGGGCCGAATCGATCGTCATCAGGTTATATAGCAGTCCAATCAACGGCAGCGCAAACGCATAAATCAGCGCACAACGGTAAAACCGAATCGTCGGCCAATAAGCGGTCGTCATGAGCGCATAGGGCAGGATTGCTAGACCTAACAGCAATGGTTGCTGCCACATTAACCCAAAGAAAATACTGATCGGGGCAGTGAGATAGACCAGGGCCATCCCGACGATCGTTCCCAGGAGTAATAACGGCGAATAATTCAACTGAGTGTAAGCCGTGCGGGCGACCATATTCCAAATGCTGTCGAGGGAGTCGTAGGGACGCAGACTGTGGATGGTTTGGGTGAGTCCTAAATAGATCGAGTGCGGTTGGCCCGATCGGTGCTTAATCTTCGCGGCGAGGGTGCAGTCGTCAATCAAGGCATCGCGCAAGGCGGCAATTCCGCCGATTTCGTTCAGCGCCTCCCGACGGACGAGGCTACAACCCCCGGCAGCGGCAGCGGTGCGGCGATCGACTTGATTGACCCACTGGAACGGGTAAAGTTTGGCAAAGAAAAAAACAAAAGCTGGAATTAATAATTTTTCCCAAAGGCTTTCCACCCGCAACTGCACCATCAGCGATACTAAATCGCGCTGTTCGATCGTCGCTTTCAGTACCAGCCGCTGCAAACTTTGGCGATCGTGGCAAATATCGGCATCCGTCAGCAATAGGTAATCACTGGGTATGGTATCACTGGGTATAGCCGCAGCTAATCCTTGGTGCAATGCCCAGAGTTTGCCTGTCCAGCCTGGTGCGAGAGGTGGAGCGGTGATGATTTTGAGGTGGGGGTACTGTTGGGCGAAGTTAGCGGCGATCGCGGCGGTATCATCTTCACTTTGGTCATCGACGAGATAAACCTGATACTGGCCGGGATAATCTTGGGTGAGCAACGGGGGCAAACTCTGCGGCAACATGGCCGCTTCGTTACGCGCGGGAATAACGATCGCCACGGTGGGCCAGACAAAGTTTGGGGCTGGGATTAACGCTGTCGAATACTCGAAATCCCGCTCAAATAACACTGGCTCAATTTGCCAAAACCCGCCACGCCCCAGCAGTAAATAAATCCAAATCGCGCCCGAGAGTCCTGTCCAAACGGTGATGAAATTGACCATTAGCGGCATCGTCATGGTTTTACTGCGAGCAAGTTATTGCAAGGGCTGCAATAACTTGCTCGCCGACCAACCGCTGCGCCCCCCGTAACTCACGGGTGACCAAGTTTCATTTTGGACAGTGACAGCATTGCCAGTCACGGCGACGATCGCGCCGCAGGGGATCGCAAATGAGGGCGTGCTAAATCCCGCTGAAGGGCGGAAATTCAGGCCCTGATCCCCACGGTTGCAGATGACGCGGTGAGTGCCTGTAAGGGGCGATTGGCGGGCTTCGGTGACGAAAGCACTGTCTGTCGCGACATCCGTTTCGCTGGCTTGGACGATTGGCCCGGTTGATCGGCCTGCTGGATTATTCGTGGTCTGCTGGCTTGCCGCTTGCAGCTGTGTCTGACTGGCGACTGCCTGTTGGTCGCGGGAAAATAATCCCCATCCCAGGGTGTAATTCAACAAAATCACCCCAAAACCGCTGATCAGCAGCACTTCCACCGAAGGCACAACATAGTTGGCCAAGTCCGGTAGCACTGCGGGTTTTGCTTCCGTGGGCTTTGCGGGTTTGGTCGTCCCGGAATCGACACTTTTGTCGGATTTGTCAGCCATAGTCGTTGAACAGCGCATTGCAACGCTGCGCTAGAGTGGTTGAATTGCAGGCGAAGCTATCTTCAGTATGAACTGCTTTCGGGCCATGTGCACAACTTTTTTGGATGCGATGACGGTGTTCTGAGAACTTTGACAACAGAATTCGGTAGAATCGTAAAGATTTGTGATTGCTGGGATGGGGGCAATTAGGTATGCAAATGCTGGATTCGGCGATCGGGGCTGGGGCCGTTGAGCAATCGTTGTATCAAGCGGTGGCCCAAGCGGTGCAGGCGAGCCAGACCCATCTGCTCGCACAGCAGGTTGAAGCGGGCTACTGGTGGGCGGTGCTGGAATCGAATGTGACGATGACGGCAGAAGTGGTGTTGCTCCATAAAATTTGGGCTTGCGGTGCGGATCAGCCAGAACTTGAAAAATTTCAGTCGTCGCGTGATCGGCAGTTTGCCAAAATGCGACGCTATATCCAAAATCAGCAGCGATCGAACGGCAGTTGGGAGCTATATTTCGGTGATGGTGGCGACTTGAGTACGTCGATCGAAGCCTACATGGCATTGCGGCTGCTCGATGTGCCCGCCGATGACCCGATGATGCAAAAAGCCTGCCAATTTATTTTGGCGAAAGGGGGCATCACCAAAGCGCGGATTTTTACCAAATTTCATTTGGCGTTGATCGGCTGCTATGACTGGCGCGGGATTCCCTCGATTCCGCCTTGGGTGATGCTGTTGCCGAATGAATTATCGCCTGTGACGATTTATGAAATGTCGAGCTGGGCGCGGGGCAGTACGGTGCCGCTGTTGGTGGTGTTCGATCGTAAGCCGATTTGGCCCGTCACGCCGCATATTCAGCTTGACGAACTCTACCTTGAAGGCAGAGCCCGCGCCAATATTGGCTTGCCCCGCAAGGGCGATTGGACCGATTTATTTTTAATCGCTGACCAAGCATTCAAATTTGCGGAAGATCTAAATTTTGTACCGTTGCGGCGCGAAGGGATTGTGGCAGCGGAAAAGTGGGTCTTAGAACGGCAAGAAGCCACGGGCGATTGGGGTGGCATTATTCCCGCGATGTTGAATTCGCTGTTGGCGCTGAAGGCGATGAATTATCATCCGTCTGACCCGATCGTGGTGCGGGGAATTGCGGCGGTCGATCGCTTTGGTGTGGAAACCGAAGATGAATATTGGGTGCAGCCCTGTGTGTCGCCAGTGTGGGATACGGCGTTGGTGATGCGGAGTTTGATTGATTCGGGTATGGCAGCGGATCATCCAGCATTGGTTAAAGGTGCAGAATGGCTAATCAAAATGCAGATTCTGGACTATGGTGATTGGGCGGTGAAAAATCGTCGGGGCGCACCGGGGGCTTGGGCTTTTGAATTTGACAATCGCTTTTATCCTGACGTTGATGATACCGCAGTGGTGGTCATGGCGTTAAATGCTGTGAAAATGCCTGAAGAAGCACTAAAACAAAAGGCGATCGAACGGGCGGTGAAGTGGATTGAAACGATGCAATGTCGCCCCGGTGGCTGGGCGGCATTTGATGTAGATAATGATCAGGAATGGCTGAATGATATTCCCTATGGGGATTTGCGGGCGATGATTGATCCAAATACCGCCGATGTTACAGCCCGCGTTTTGGAAATGCTGGGTAGACTCAAGGGGCAGGCCGTCGGTGGAACGATCGGGCCAGTCCAAACCGATCGGGCTTGGGACTATCTGATGGATGAGCAGGAGGCTGATGGATCGTGGTTTGGCCGTTGGGGGGTGAACTATATCTACGGGACATCGGGGGTGTTGGCGGCGATTTGTGCGAATGACCCCACCCGATTCCGGGCGCAGATTCAGCGAGCGGTGGCTTGGCTCCAATCGGTACAAAATCCCGACGGCGGCTGGGGCGAAACTTGTGAAAGCTACAAGAATCCGGCACTCAAAGGCCAGGGAGATAGCACCGCTTCCCAGACGGCTTGGGCCTTAATTGGGTTGATTGCCGTTGCGGAAGCGGGAATGCTGCGCGATCGAATGGCCCTTGATCGCGGGGTGCAATGGCTGATTGATCAACAGCGATCGGATGGCACCTGGGATGAAGACTGGTTTACGGGAACAGGCTTTCCGCAGCATTTCTATTTGAAATATCACTTGTATCAGCAGCATTTTCCACTGACTGCTTTGGGGCGCTGGTTGCGTTTGGCGTGATTGGCAAGCCGGTCTTGCTAACTCTTCGCCCGTTCGCGCAGAATCAGCAAAATAATTCCCAGTAAGGCTTTTGATTCTTCCGCATCATTCAGCGTCGTGATGGCCTTAATCGAGAATTTGGATCGGTGTAGATGCCATGAGGGTACCTTAGCGAATTGCATGACCCCTTCACCATTGGCGCGTTTGACGATGTAGGTGGGGTTGCACAAATGACTTGTGCCAATCATCATAAACATCATCAGCGATAGACCAAATAGAGCGATGCCAAGTAACCGCAGGCTGGGGATTGTGGTTGTCATGATGATGAAACTCACTGTAGTTAGGCTCATCAGCCATAACACGGTCAAACTGCGAGGATGCGTTGCTTCCGCGATCGTGAACATTAGCTGTGAACCATCGTAAATGTTGTAGCGGCATTTCCACCAGGGCGCTTGACGTTTGATCCGGCCGATCGTCTGGCCTTGTACCCGAATGTCATAGGCAGGATTAATTGTGAGATTTTCCGCTTCGATTTGGTAAATTTCGGGTGGCGATGCTTGGTCGTTTGTAACTTCAACTTTATGCTTCAGCGTCAGAGCCCGATCGACCCGCATGAGCGTATTGTCTGCCAAATCTTTGATGGTAATCTTGTTGGGCAGTACGGCCCATAGGTCGAAGATCAAGGTGAGAGGATAGGATTGCATGAGTTGCCCTAATTAAACTGTAATCGATTGGAAAGCGCCTGATTAATCGCTATTTCTAGGGCCATGAATCGTAAACGCAATCCAAATGATGCCAAAGAGAATCGCCAATGCTTCTGATTCGCTGACAGCATCGGTCGCCTGAATCGTAAAACAGGTGCGATCGTCTCCCAATGATGGTTTTTTGAGAAATTCCATGATCCGTTGACCGTTGGAACGCTCGACCGCATGAGGCACGTTTAACAGGTACGCAGAACGGATCAAGTATAAACCCAGTAAACTACCACCGAATAGACAATAGGCCAGAACCCTAGTGCTGGGCAGGACAGCGCATAAAAAACCGAGTGCAAACAAGGCTAGGAACCCCCATTCCGCCCAATCCTGTCGGGGATGCCGTGTCGCGATCGAGAACATTGGGCGCTGCTGACGATCGTTGATCTGGTAGCGGCTTTTGCCCAATTTGGGTGACTGAATCATGCCGATCGCTTGACGATCGTGCTCATCCCAAAGTTCAACCGCATTCACCACAGAAAACCGCGTTTGTGGTGTCATCCGATAACGACAGTGGCTACGCCTTTGTCCCGCTGTGAGTTCAAGTTGCTTAACTGCGGACTTGAACATCGACATCACCGCTTGACCTTCGAGTACTGTCTGCGCCTGGGCATCGGTAATGATGATTCGCGGCTGAGCCGATCGGTGATCGATTTTTAATGTCAGCGGATAGGTGAGCATGGGCTGAAAGTGAATGATGGATGGGGGTGTTCTAAGTTATCCCTAAGAACCCGAGTCAGTTGCCAGTGATTTTATGCAGATGTTGATACCAGTCGGGATGTGCGCGCCCGCTGGCGATGTAGTACCCAGAAAACAAACAGGTTAGAATAGAGATCGATATTCCCCCAGGTTCAATTCATGTCACAACAGCTGAATACACCGTCCGATCAACTTGCGGTTGGGGGGGCAACGATCGTTATCTCTGACCTGCGGAAAACCTACCAAGAAGGTGATACCGAAAGAACCGTGCTGCGTGATGTGAATCTGAAGTTTGCGCCGGGGGAATTCATTGTATTGCTCGGGCAGAGCGGCAGTGGGAAAAGTACGCTGTTGAATTTGATCAGCGGCATCGATCAGCCGGATACGGGATCGATTCAGATTAATGGTGTGGATATCACCAGCCTCGATGAACGATCGCGCACGCTATTGCGCCGTGATCAAGTTGGGTTTGTGTTCCAGTTTTTTAATTTGATTCCCACCCTGACAGTGCTGGAAAATATCACGTTGCCCCAGGAACTGGCTGGGGTTTCACTCAAGGCAGCCAGTGAATCAGCCCGAGCTTTGCTTGATCAAGTGGGCTTGAATGGGCGTGAACAAACCTTCCCCGACAAACTATCCGGCGGGCAACAACAGCGAGTCGCGATCGCCCGTGCCTTGGCCCATAATCCGAACCTTGTTTTAGCCGATGAGCCCACTGGGAATTTGGACGAAGAAACGGGTGAGAAGGTCTTGCAGCTATTGCTTAACCTCGTGCGTACATCTGGTAAAACGCTACTCATGGCAACCCATAATCCGGAAATTGCTAAATTCGCCGATCGGATATTGCGTGTTCAAGAGGGTCATTTAGTTGAATCACCGAATGCAAAACATTAGCCTTGTGTGACTTGCTTAATCACTTGCTTCATCAACATATCCGGCAGTAGTTTACGCATCGCTAATAGAAATCCCGCATTGCCACCAGCGGGATAACGGAGCTGTTCTGAGCTGTCCGTCGCCGCTTGATAGATGATTTTGGCAACAAACTCCGGTGGACTGCCGGATTCGCCCATTTTGCCTAATGCGGATAATACCCGATCGACGTAGGCATCATAATCATGCAACCCTTCTTTTTTGGCGATGCTCAGCGATCGGCTGTAAAAATCGGTTTTAATCGGGCCGGGTTCAATAATTTTAACTTTGATGTTAAACGGCTTTAATTCATATTGGAGTGAGTCAGAAAATCCCTCTACGGCCCATTTACTTGCGTGATAGAGGCTGTACAGCGGTAGCGCCAGTTTGCCCCCGATCGACGCGATATTGATGATCATCCCCTCACGACGATGCCGAAAATCCGGAAGAAAAGCGCTTGTCACCGCCATCAAGCCAAAGACATTGGTTTCAAATTGGCGACGAATTTCGGCTTCGCTACAGGCTTCGTAGGGGCCAACTAAGCCATAACCCGCATTGTTGATGAGCACGTCGATCGGGCCAAACTTTTCTGTAGCCGCAGCGATCGCGGGCTGAATCGTGCTTTGATCCGTAACGTCCAGGGGTAGACAAATTAGATTTGAAATATTGCTTAGATCAGGCGATTTATCGGGCGATCGCATCGTGGCGATGACGTTCCAGCCTTTTGCTTGAAAAAGTAACGCCGTCGATCGGCCAATTCCCGTAGAAGCGCCCGTGATGAATACCGTTTTGTCCATGAGACCTACCCCATTGAGATTTACCCCGCTGGATGGCACTGCCATCAGGCTCAGAATTTGCCACCATGCCCAGGATTATGATGACTACCAGAATATTCAGCAAGCGTCTGTAAATCACGCTACTCAAATTGCCACAAATGTTAATTTGTATTGATCGTGCCCCAAGCGAAATAAACCTGGGTATACTGCCTAACAACTAACCTCTTCACTTCTGGAACCCTATGGGAAAAGTTTACGTTCTGGATACCAACGTCCTCCTGCATGATCCCAATGCAATGTTGCGGTTTGAGGACAATGATGTGATTCTGCCGATGACCATTATTGAAGAATTGGATCGGTTTAAGAAACAGCCAGAAACAACAGGACGTAATGCCCGCCAAGTCTCGCGAATGCTCGATCGATTACATAATGATGGTAATTTGACTGATGGTGTGGCACTCCCGAATGGTGGTACTCTACGGGTTGCTTTGTGTAAGCGAGAAACGCTACGGGGGCTGCCTGCCGAACTTGAAGGTGATCGCGGTGATAACGAAATCCTGGCAGTCGCTTTGGAATTGCTGTATCAGTGTGATTGCCATGTAGTTTTGGTTAGTAAAGATACCAATTTACGGATCAAAGCGAATGCCTTGGGGCTGTCAGCGGAAGACTATGAGACCGATAAAGTCGATATCTCTGAACTTTATACAGGTACCGCCGAAATCTATGTTAAGAGTGATGCTTTTGATACCGTCTTTAAGTCCGGTGATGCTGAAGCCAGTGCCATTTCCAGCGAAACCCTATTCCCCAATCAAGCCGTCACGCTGATTAATGAACTTAATCCGGCCCACACGGCCCTGGCGATGGTGGATGCCCAAGGGAAATCCCTGCGCCCGATCGTCAAGCTGCCGCACAATGGCATTTCTCGGATTATTCCGCGCAATCGGGAGCAGAAGTTTGCCTTTGATCTGTTGTTGAATGATGCGATTCCGTTGGTAACGCTAGTGGGTAAAGCCGGGACGGGGAAGACATTGTTGGCGATCGCGGCGGGTTTGAGCAAAGTGGCGGATGAACGGCTCTACTCACGCTTGCTGATTTCCCGTCCGGTGGTGCCGATGGGAAAAGACATTGGCTATTTGCCGGGGGATGTGAATGAGAAGCTCACGCCTTGGATGCAGCCACTGTATGACAACTTTGATTTAATCTTTGGAACCCAGGAAAATCAAGGTAAATCGGGGACTGTCTGGCGGCGCGGCCATGAAGAACTGATGGAAATGGGGTTGCTGCAAATTGAAGCCCTGACTTATATTCGCGGGCGCACCTTGCCGAAACAATTCCTCATCGTCGATGAAGCCCAGAACCTTACGCCCCACGAGGTTAAGACGATTCTCACCCGTGCCGGAGAAGGCACCAAAATCGTTCTGACAGGTGACCCTGACCAAATCGATAATCCTTATGTCGATGCGGCGAGCAATGGTCTGACCTATGCGATCGAGCGTTTTCGTAATGAAGGATTGGCGGGTCATATTAGCTTTATCAAGGGTGAACGATCGGCCTTGGCGGAGCGGGCGACGGCGCTGCTGTGAGCTGTGTAACGGCTTTGCAATATGACTTGGGGGCTTGCGCTACAATGCGGATGTTCAGTACTGTCATCTGTACGACGTTGGAGTTTGGGCCATGACGATCGCCGATTCCCCACCCATGCTGTCCCTCCCGGATCACAAGCAATTGCCTGAGTCGGATGGTACTTTTGTGAAGAATTTTCAAGAGCACCCGCAGAGTGTGTTGCTGACCAGTTCGATTCAGCCTGTGCTGGGAGCGTTGCACCCGGATGGTAACTACGCGATCGGGCAGGACTGTGGCATCTATTGGCGCTTGACTGATCCACCGGAGCGCGGAGCCGAAGCGCCGGATTGGTTTTATGTCCCGAATGTTCCGCCTGCGATCGACGGTGAATATCGGCGTTCCTACGTGATGTGGAAGGAAATTATTGCGCCGCTGATTGCGATCGAATTTGTGTCTGGGAATGGTTCGGAAGAGCGCGATCGGACTTCTCCCTTTGATAGCGCCAGTTCGAAGGGTGGCAAATTTTGGGTCTATGAACAGGCGATCCGAATTCCGTTCTACGCGATCTATGAAGTGGAGAAAGCGGCGGTCGAGGTCTATGAACTGGTCGGCAATCGCTACGAGTTGATGCGGCCCAATGAGCGCGGACATTATCCCATTGCGCCGATCGGGGTTGAACTCGGTATCTGGCAAGGCAAGTTCCTGAATCAAACCCTGCCTTGGTTGCGCTGGTGGGATGCGGCGGGGAATTTGTTGCTCGATGGGGATGAACGCGCGACGCAAGAAGCGCAGCGGGCTGAACAAGAAGCGCAGCGGGCCGATCGATTGGCGGCGAAACTGCGGGAATTGGGCATTGATCCGGAGGCTGTATAAAGTGTCATGACAAGTCCAACTCCAGCCGATCGGGAATGGTGGGTGCAGCGCTGGATCGAAGTGCTGGAATCTTTTGGCTGGGCGCGCCGGATGGAGCGGGCCCGGATCTATGCGCGGGAAGGCAATGTTTTGCAGTTGCGCTTTGACGGGGCGATGGTGCAGGCGAAGGTACAGGGTTCGGCGGTGGAACCCTACGAAGTGAGCCTGCATCTTGATCCGTTTGATGATGAGCAATGGGGCTATGTGGTCGAATCGATGGCGGCCCAGGCGATTTATTCGGCGAAGTTGCTGGCGGGGGAAATGCCGACGACGATCGAGTCCGTCTTCACAACCAATGGCCTCAGCCTATTTCCCTTCACTAAATTCGATATTCATAGCCATTGTAACTGCCCCGATCCGGTGAACCCCTGCAAGCATATTGGCGCGGTCTATTATTTGTTGGGCGATCGGTTTAGCCAAGATCCGTTTGTTCTATTTCAACTCCGGGGCCGCACCAAAGCTGAAATCCTCGAAGCCCTGCGGCAACAGCGGCAGCTGGCCCAGGCGGATCAGGTGGAGCTACCGCCAGTGCCACCGATAGAGCCACCCACGATCGCGGGTTTTTGGGACTATGATGCGCCGCTTGATCCGTCGCTGGTGGTGGTTGTGCCGCCGCCGACCCAGGAGACGGTACTCGATCAGCTCGGCAATCTGCCTGGAGAACCGGATGAAGCAGCTTTACAGGCTCTGCGATCGATCTATGCGACGGTTAGCTTGGCGGCGGTAGCGGCAGCGATGAATGTGGGTGCGGAGCGGCAGGGGTGATCGCAAACGTCCCCTCAGGCCCTAAACTATAGGGTGGCAAAAAATTACGTCTCCAGAGACTGAGTTGACTCGTGCGAAAGATCATCCTTGCTGGCAACTGGAAAATGTACAAAACCCAGGCTGAGACCCTGGCGTTTGTCGAGAAGTTTAAGCCGGAAATTGACGAAGTCCCGGCCGATCGGGAGATCGTGCTGTGTGTGCCCTTCACCGACTTAGCGATTCTCTCCAAGACCTTGCATGGGAGTGCGATTCAATTGGGTGCCCAGAATGTCCACTGGGAAGAAGCTGGGGCCTTTACGGGAGAAATTTCCGCGCCGATGCTGACTGAGATCGGGGTGCGGTACGTGGTGGTCGGTCACAGTGAGCGCCGACAGTATTTCGGCGAAACGAATGAAACGGTGAACTTCCGGCTGCGGGCCGCGCAAAAAGCGGGTTTGACTCCAATCCTTTGTGTGGGGGAAACCAAGCAGCAGCGCGATGCGGGCGAGATGGAAGCCGTGATTTTCCAGCAGTTGAAAGAGGGTTTAGTCGGCGTTGATCAATCGCAGTTGGTGATTGCCTACGAACCGATTTGGGCGATCGGGACTGGCGATACCTGCGCCTCTGATGAAGCGAACCGCGTGATCGGTTTGATTCGGAGCAAGTTGTCGAATCCGAATGTGACGATTCAGTACGGCGGATCGGTAAAGCCAGAAAATATTGATGAAATCATGGCCCAGCCGGAAATCGACGGGGCCTTGGTGGGCGGGGCGAGTTTGGAACCTGTGAGTTTTGCGCGGATTGCTGCGTATCGGTAGTTACGGTAATTCTGGGGGTTTACCGCCGAGATTGGTGACGATCGTGCGGGTATTTTGTACCAACATCGTTTCATAGGTTTCGGCATTTGATCCCGGTGCGCCGAGACCGTCCGTAATCAGTTCGGGTTCAGCGAGTTTTACATTGGCATCTTGAGCGATTGTGCGAATTAGATTGTTATTGCCGCTGACTTCGGCAAAAATTGCCGGGACTTGGGTGGTTTTAATTTGATCAACAAGGTCTTTCATCCGGGTTGGAGTCGGCTGTGTTTCCGTGCTGAGTCCTTGGAGCGCCCCCTCGATCGTGAGACCGTAGGCATCACTGTAGTAGCCCATTGCATCATGGGTTGTGACCAGTTTCCGTTGGGATGCGGGAATGGTGGCGATGCTGGCTTTAATCCAATTGTCAATTTGCGTGAGGCGATCGCGTAATGCTTGGGCGTTTTTTGTATAGGTTGCGGCGTGATTGGGATTGACCTGCGTGAGTTGTTTTTGGATTGTATCCACCATCGCGATACCGTAGCGAGCATTGTGCCAAATGTGGGGGTCAGCGTCGGTTTTGGGGTTTTCTTTAGCAGTTTGATCGTGATCAGTCTTATCGTGATCAGTCTTATCGTGATTAGGGCCTTCATCGTGATCATGACCGCCGGCGTGATCATGATCGTCTGCGTGATCATGGCCACCCATTCGGGGTTTGGGTACAGCAAGGGGGGCGATCGCGACTTTGGTCACCGATGCGGGGGTCGCTTCAATCAAGCGCAAAATTCCTGGTTCGAAGTTATAACCGTTATACAGCACGAGATTGGCCGTTTCTAAGGCTTGCCGATCGGCGGGTGTTGCTTCATAGGTGTGTGGGTCTTGGCCGCTGGGGATGAGGCATTTCAGGGCCACGGTTTCCTGGGCAATGCGTTGGGTCAAATCACACAGAACACTACTGGTTGCTAAGACTTTAATCGAGGAATTGGAGGGCGACGCGCTATTGGAGCCGGTTTCCCCAGCCGGACGATTGGGCGGCACATTAGTCGGCGCATTGGGCGTACAAGCGCTCAGCATCCCGACCATCAAGCCGATCGTCCCAGTTCGCCGCAAATATTGCCAGGAGGATGAATAGATCCGTTGATGGCCTGAGAAGTTCCTGAGCATTGTGTGATCCTATCTTAAATTCACCAGAATGATAATGATTATCATAACGGGTGATTCGCGATTTCAGTGACGACATATCACGATTTTTTAAGACTGTTTTGAGAAAATTAGCGTGCAATCAGTGGGTGTTAGATTCAAGAAGTATTGTCCTTGTTAGGAGGCTGGTTGCGTTATGACGACTGTCACTCAAATGAAATGTGCTTGCCCCGATTGCCTCTGTATTGTTTCGTTGACTGAGGCGGTGATGCGTGAAGGTAAGCCTTACTGTAGTGAAGCCTGCGCGAATGGCCATCGTGACGGGGCAGGGGATTGTGCCCATAGTGGCTGCGGTTGCCATGCTTAATGACGGGATCGCTTCAATAAAATCAACGATCGTCTGAGAATCATTCTCTTATGATTGGCATGAGGTGCAGTGGTTCAATTCACTAATTGCTGCACCGCATTCATTATTGAGAGGGTGTTGGAATTATGGATTGTCAAACGGCACGGCAGGTCTACCTCACTGCGCAGCATCTTCAGAATATTCGCGATCGCTTTCCGGTGGCTTTTGAGTTTTTGGCACAGCAGGCTCAGGCGTTTCTTGAGCGGCGATCGGATCACTTTGATGCGGCGGTCAAACGCATTGTCGGAGAAACCGAGTTCCCCTATCGCGTGACCCATCAGGATGAAAAAACGCAACTGTCGAAGGATATTAGTGACCTGTTGGGTGACATTACATCGCGACTTTTGCTTGAGCAGCATTTTTCGCAGGTGCTTGGGCAGCCGATTTTCTTTAGCACCGTTTGCTGCGATGGGCATATCACCACTGATCGCGCATTGACGCTGGAACAAGTTTTGCCCATTCAATGTGCGGCGGTGACGTTGCAATAATTGCGGCTTACTCGTTAGTTTCCTGTGGTTCAGGTGATGGGTGCGGCGCGCGGCCTGTGCGATCGGTGAGCGTCCGTAACTGATCTTGAATCCCTTCATGCAGTTGATCGGCGTGATAGCGCCAAGTCCAGAACCCCGTGGCCACCCCCGGCATATTCATCCGGCAATCACTCCCAAGCCCCAAAATATCTTGCAAGGGCACGATCGATAGATTTGCGATTGATCCCATTGCCTGCCGAATGAGATCCCAGTGAATTCCATCATGGCTCACCGCGCCAAAGTGGGTCATGGCATTTTGGCGTTCCCAGTCACCGATCTGTTCCCACCAGCCGATGGTGGTGTTGTTATCGTGGGTGCCTGTGTAAACAACGCAATTACGCGGGTAATTAAACGGTAAAAATGGATTGCCCGGATCAGAGCCAAAGGCAAAATGCAGCACTTTCATACCGGGAAATTCGAACCGATCGCGCAGGGCTTCGACTTCGGGGGTGATCACGCCTAAATCTTCAGCGAGAATGGGCAGCTTGCCTAATCGCCGATCGAGTTCGGTAAAGAATTCCATTCCCGGTGCCAGCACCCATTCGCCGTTCATCGCCGTCGTTTCGCCACCCGGAACCGACCAGTAGGCTTCAAATCCCCGGAAGTGATCAATTCTGATCCAATCAACGTGGTTCAGCAATCCTTCAAAGCGCTGTATCCACCAAGCAAAATTTGTTTTTTGCAAATAGTCCCAGTCATAAACGGGATTGCCCCAGAGTTGTCCGGTTTCGCTGAAGTAATCCGGCGGAACGCCTGCCATTTGGGCGGGTTGGCCAGTCGGATCAAGCTGGAAATTCTCGGAATTGGCCCAGACATCGGCGCTATCGTGAGCAACGTAGATCGGAATGTCACCGATAATTTGGATGCGGTGTTTGTTCGCGTAGGTTTTCAGATCTTGCCATTGCCGGAAAAATTCAAATTGGAGAAATTGTTGGAATTGGATTTCGGTTTTGAGTCGATTTTCGGCGGCGGCGATCGCTTCCGGTTTACGTTGGGCCAGATCGATCGGCCATTTATACCAGGGTTGATCATGCTCTTCTACCTTCAGGGCCATGAAGAGCGCATAGTCTTTTAACCAGTAGGACTGGATGGTGCAAAATTCCTCAAAACTGGCTTGGCGTAGTGGATCACCATGAGCCACAAATTGTTCGTATGCTTGGCGTAATAGCGGCAACTTTGCCGCGATCGCTGAGTCATAATCGACCCGATCGCTGGGGAGATGGCGCAGCGGTGTGAGCGACTCAGGATTTAATAATCCATCCGCTTGGAGCATATCGAGGCTAATTAATAAATGATTGCCCGCGATCGCGCTGTAGCACATGTAGGGTGAATTCCCATAGGCCGTCGGCCCCAGTGGCAACACCTGCCAAAACTGCTGTCCTGTCGCGACGAGAAAATCAACAAACTGCCGTGCCCCCTCACCGAGTTCGCCAATGCCATAAGGGCTAGGCAGGGAAGTTGGGTGAAGCAGAAC
>JBJORF010000086.1:0-19796 GCA_046049545.1 Cyanobacteriota bacterium
TCTTGTCGGAAATTTTATGTCCCACAGCAGTTTGGCGAAGTTTTAATCAGGAACGCCGCGCTAACGCTTCACAGCCTGCAACGCGAAACCCACAACAGTGACGATTAACTATTGTTTCACCGGCTTGCCCCCTTGATCCGGTCATTCCGTCAAGTTCCGCATTTCTTCGATGCACAACTCGCGAGCGGGAGGCGTGCCCTGCTCTGATAGAATTTGGAAGACTTTTTACCAGTTGAAACAATGGGATCATCGCGGGTACGAGTTGCTGTGGACGCTATGGGTGGCGATCACGCACCAGCTGCAATTGTCAGTGGTGCGCTCAAAGCACAGCAAGAATTAGACGTTGACGTATTGTTAGTGGGTGATCCACAGCAAATTCAGGCTTGTCTCGCACAGCATCCTGATGCACCAAAAATCACGGTCATCCCAGCCGAAGGGGTGGTCGAAATGTCTGAGGATCCGCTGCCCGCACTCCGCAAAAAACCCAAAGCCTCAATTAATGTGGCGATGAAATTGGTCAAAGACGGCGAAGCCGATGCCGTCGTCTCGGCGGGCCATTCCGGCGCGGCCATGGCCGCCGCATTGCTACGGTTGGGCCGCTTGCCCGGCATTGAACGCCCTGCGATCGGGGCGGTTTTCCCGACGATGGTGGCGAACCAGCCCGTTTTGGTACTTGATGTGGGCGCGAACGTCGATTGTCGGCCCAAGTTCCTGGAGCAGTTTGCCTTGATGGGCACTGCCTATGCCCAGTACGTCCTCGGCAGTGAGCAGCCGCGCGTCGGTTTGCTGAACATTGGCGAAGAACCGAATAAGGGCAACGAGTTGGCAATTCAAACCCACGAACTGCTCAGTGCCAACCCCAATATCCCCTTCACAGGCAACTGTGAAGGCCGCGATGTGCTGTCGGGCGAGTTTGATGTCGTCGTTTGCGATGGCTTTGCGGGGAACATCCTGCTCAAGTTTGCCGAGGCCGTCGGGGGCATTTTGCTGCAAATTCTCAAAGAAGAGCTGCCCCGAGGCAATCGCGGCAAGCTGGGCGTGACGATTCTGCGGCATAACCTCAAACGGATCCGGGCGCGGGTGGATCACGCTGAACATGGCGGGGCATTACTGCTGGGCGTTGCCGGGGTCTGCATCATCGGCCACGGCAGCTCCGATGCCGAAACTGTTTGTAGCGCCATTCGATCGGCCCAGGAAGCGGTTGACAACCAAGTTCTGGAGCGGATCAAAGAAAAGCTACCAGCGCTGACCCCTTCATAGCGCCAACACCTTCACCGATCGGGCCACCCAGGCCGCAGCCAGTTGATATTAGGGAGCAAACATGACGACGACAAGCCCCATGATCGGGATGGCAATGACTGGCAGCGGTTCAGCGGTGCCAGAGCAAACGATCGACAATGACAGTCTGGGTCAAGTCGTCGACACCTCGGACGAGTGGATCGCCACCCGCACGGGAATTCGGCAACGGCGGGCCATTGGCCTAACGGGTAGCTTGGTTGAACTGGCCACCCAAGCTGGAGCCCAGGCGATCGCCAGTGCGGGCATTGAGGCCAGTGCGATCGACCTCATCATTCTGGCCACCTCCACCCCGGATGACCTGTTTGGCAGTGCGGGACAGGTTCAGGCCAATTTGGGGGCGACGCGCGCCGCCGCATTTGATCTGACCGCCGCCTGCTCGGGCTTTGTGTTTGGCCTGGTTACTGCGGCCCAATACATTCGCACCGGGGCTTACCAGAACATTCTGCTGATCGGTGCGGATGTGCTGTCGCGCTGGGTCGATTGGGGCGATCGGCGCACTTGTATTTTGTTTGGCGATGGGGCCGGAGCCGTGGTGCTCCAGGCCAATTCCACGGATCAATTGCTTGGGTTTTCGTTGCACAGCGATGGCCTACTCAATCACCAGCTCAACCTCACCTATCAAGCAGCAGCCAAACCCTTGCTACCGGGCGTAGAACTCTCTGATGGCGAATTTCAGAAAGTGACGATGAACGGTCAGGAAGTCTATCGGTTTGCAGTGCGGCGGGTGCCCGAAGTGATTGAAAAAGCCTTGTTCCAAGCCCAACTGCAAACTACAGACATCGATTGGCTCGTCCTGCACCAAGCCAACCAACGCATTCTTGACGCAGCGGCCCAGCGGTTGTCAATTCCACCGGAGAAAGTTTTGAGCAACCTCGCCAACTATGGCAACACCTCCGCCGCCACAATCCCGATCGTCCTCGATGAAGCCGTGCGATCGGGCAAAGTGCAGCCGGGGCATTGCCTCGCGATGGCGGGCTTTGGGGCGGGTCTCAGTTGGGGCGGCGCGATCGTCCGCTGGGGCAAATAGCGCGGTTTTAACTGCTTTTAACTGCTAAGTTTTAACCGCTAAGTTTTGACCGCTAAGTTTTGACATTTGAATTAAACGCTAGGGATGAACGATGAGCAAGTCTGTTTGGGTGTTTCCGGGTCAAGGTTCGCAGGCGATCGGCATGGGGATGGATTTGTGCGATCGTCCGGGGGTGCAAGCGAAGTTTGACCAAGCGGCGGAGATCTTGGGCTGGTCGCCGATCGCAATTATTCAGGGCGATGAAGCTAAATTATCGCAAACTCGCTACACCCAGCCCTGCATGTACATCGTCGAGAGCTTGCTGGCCGATCAGCTCAAAGCCCAGGGCAACCAACCCGACTTTGTGGCGGGCCATAGCTTGGGCGAATATGCCGCCCTCTACACCGCTGGGGTCTTTGACTTTGAAACTGGATTGCGGCTCATTCAGAAGCGCGCGGAACTGATGGATAGTGCCACGGATGGGATGATGGCCGCTTTGCTGGGCGGCGATCGCGCCGAGTTGGATGCGGTGCTGGCCGCTACACCTGATGCAGTTTTAGCCAACGACAATAATGCTGGACAGGTCGTGATTTCGGGTACCCCAGAAGCCGTCCAAGCGGTCATGGCCCAGGTCAAATGCAAAAAAGCTGTCCCACTGAAAGTCAGCGGGGCCTTTCACTCCCCCTTGATGGCGGAGGCCGCAGCCGCATTTGAAGCAGTCTTGGCAGCAGTGCGCTTTCAAACGGCCCAAGTGCCCGTACTCTCGAATGTTGATCCCACTCCGAGCCAAGATGCGGCGGTGCTGCATCAACGCCTCGCGGCCCAGATGACAGGCGGGGTGCGCTGGCGCGAGTTGAGCTTAAATCTCCCCGAGTGCGGCGTGACCCAAGTGCTCGAAGTGGGGCCTGGCAAAGTGTTAATCGGCATCATGAAGCGCACCGTGGAATTGACCTATGCCACCTGCGGTAATGTCGATGACCTCGCGGCGATCGGCTAAACCACCCCATGCAATTCCACCCTCACACCCAGACTCCATGCCTAACACCAACACCCGCGCCAACCAACTCGTACCGCCCGAGCGCGAGCGCGAACCCGCCAGCGGCCTGCTGCTCTATCGCCTGTTTAAATGGGGCATTATCAATCCGATTTATTACAGCTACTTCCGGGGCCGGGTGCATGGGGTGAACAATGTCCCCCGCAAAGGTCGGGTGCTTGTGGTGAGCAACCATGCCAGTGATCTCGATCCACTATTGGTCGCCTGTAGTGTCAATCGGCCCGTGGCGTTTATGGCGAAGGAGGAACTGTTCAAAATTCCCGGTCTCGGCCAGTTTATTACGCTCTACGGGGCCTATCCGGTGAAGCGGGGCAAAGGCGATCGGGCGGCGCTCAAAGCGGCGATGAATGCAGTACATCAAGGTTGGGCCACAGGCCTATTTCTGGATGGCACCCGTACAGCGGATGGCCGCATCCATGACCCGAAAATTGGCGCGGCTTGGTTAGCCGCCCAAACCCAGGCAACACTGTTACCCGTATCACTTTGGGGCGCGGATGCGATTTTTCGCAAAGGCAAATTGCCTAAATCCACGCCTCTAACGATTCGGATCGGCACACCGATCGCACCGCCCACTTCGACCGATCGGGCCAACTTGGAAGCGCTTACAGCCACCTGTGCCGCACAAATTAACGCGATGCTCGACCTTGGTCGGTAGCTGACACCGCATCCCATTCACCCGTTAATCCCGCTTGCCATCAGAGGTTTCAGAGATTGCCATGTCCGATTTTCGCCAACAGCTCACCGAATCCCTGGATGAAGCCACCTGGGAATGGCTCACCCCCCACGCTGAACGCGATGCCGTGATCATTGTCGCCCCCCAGCTTGACCTGGTGGACGTTGGCCTCGCAATCGTCCAAGACCAAACCCAAGCCGTCCAGCATTGGATCGCCGAGCAACTGCTGATCAAACCCAGCCTCGAACAAAAAATCACCTGGGAAAGCCGCAGCGACGATCGCTTCACCGCCTTAATTGTGCAGCCCTACGTACTAATTCAACTGATGCCATTGCCAGCGACTTGACGTGTTCTGTAATTTTCCGTAATCTTGGACACCGACAGGGGTGCAACAAAACCTCATGATATTCACGGATATTTTGATGCTGATTCCATTACTTAACAATGTTTATCCGTAATTTTACGGATTGAACGTTGGTGGGTTATCTGGAATAACACAAGCTCTATACGGGGACGTTACCACTGTGTGGTTGCCCCATTCGGCGAGTTGGCCGATGTCCCTGCCTATAATGTCTGAACGGCCTTGATCAAGGCAATTCAACCATGACATAGTAGGTTTGACCGCAGGTAGGCGGTTTGACCACAGGTAATGGCCATTCTGATTGATGGCATGAGCGCCAAATATTCATGCAAGCACGCATCCAAAAAATTCTATCGCAGTGGGGAATCGCTTCGCGTCGGCGAGCCGAAGCCCTGATTTTGGAAGGCCGTGTGCGGTTGAATGGCGTCGTGGCCGAACTGGGTCAGCAAGCTGATCCGGATCACGATCGGATCGAGGTGGATGGTCAGTTAATTCAACCGGATCATCGTCCCGAGTTAATTTATCTGTTGCTCAATAAGCCATTTGGGGTATTGTCCACTTGTGTTGACCCCCAAGGACGAGCCACTGTACTCGATCAACTGCCACCAGCGCTGCGACGCACCCAGGGCATTCATCCGGTCGGTCGACTGGATGCCGACTCAACGGGCGCGTTGTTGCTGACGAACGATGGCGAACTCACGTTTAACTTGACCCATCCCCGGCATCACATCCCCAAAACCTATGAAGTGTGGGTACGGGGCCAGCCAACGGATGAAACTTTGCTCCAATGGCGCAAAGGCGTTAATTTAGACGGCAAAACCACCTTGCCAGCTAGAGTTGTCTGTCTAAAGCGGACGGCAACCCGCAGCCTGCTCGAGGTTGTCCTGGTCGAAGGGCGGAACCGACAAATTCGTCGCGTCGCTGAGATTTTGGGCCATCCAGTGCTAAAGTTACATCGGATATCAATCGGTTCGATTCGCTTGGCACCAGCGGGTTCTGCGGCATTGCCGACGGGAATGTATCGTTCCCTGAGTCCCCGCGAAATTGATGATTTGAAGAATCGAATGAGCCTTAGCCACCCATCTCGGGTCTTGGCTCGGTAAAGGAGAAACGCCTAACGTGATAAATCAGTCCAACCTCCAAATTCAACAACTTCAGGCGATCGCCTTGAAAGAAGTGGGCCTCAAGCTGACCCATGCACGCGAGCAGCGTGAGTTTAACCTGGAGGAACTCGCGGTTAAAACCCACATTCCGACTCGGTTGCTCAAGGCGATCGAGCAAGGTGACCTCAAGCCCTTACCCGAAGCGGTCTACATCCAGAGTTTCATCCGGCAATATGCGAATGCCTTGGGGCTCAATGGCGTTCAGCTCGCCAGTGAATTCCCCGTCGAACCTGTGGTGCGTGCACCGCGTACAAGTTGGTTTAAGCGACCCCGGTTACAGCTTGCCCCGATTCATCTTTATGGGGCTTACGCTGTGCTAATTCTGGGCGCAGTCCAAGGTTTGTCGATCGTGTTAAACCAGTCCGCCCGGCAATTTCCGGCCCTGCCCAATGCGCCGCAGACCCAGCCGCAAAACGCCCCCACTGCGCCCTTGCCCCAGGTCGCGATCGGGCCAAACTTGCCGGCTGGTGCGAACGTAACGGCGAATGCGGCAGCACCCATGACCACCAGCAAAGCCGTTCGGGTTGACCTCACGGTCACAGACAGCTCCTGGGTACGGTTTGTCGTCGATGGCAAGGAAGCCTACGAAGGAAATGTCGTCGCAGGCGAGAAACGGATGCTCACGGCGAACCAGCAGGTCACCGTCGAAGCGGGCAACGCGGGCGGCGTAATTGCCACCTTCAATGGCGGCGAAGCCAAGCCCCTGGGAGAACCCGGTGCTGTGCAAGTGGTGTCCTTCCCGCCGGAGCCAAAAGGCGTGGCAACGGTGCCGCCGAACGGCTTAGTAGCAACCTACAGTCGATAGACACAAATTTTCAAGCCCGTTATTTTTCAGGGCCTGATTCATCGCAAAAGGGCGGTAGTTCTAACGACTACCGCCCTTTCTGCATCAATCCAAACCGTCCAATTCTATTCAAACCCCTGCTCACGCCAAGGCACTGGATCAACCGCTTCGCCATGGACGAACAAGCCCCAATGGAGATGTGGCCCGGTAGCTGACCCCGTACTGCCCAACGTCCCGATCGTCTGCCCAGATTGGACAACCTCTCCCATTTGAACTTGAATTTGACTCAGGTGGATGTAAATGCTGGTTACACCCTGACCGTGATCGAGGCCCACACAATTGCCATGCACCGCAAAGCCATCACGCTCATAGCCCACGAGCACCACACGACCAGCAGCGGGCGCAACGATCGCAGAACCCGGATTACCGCCGTAGTCCACCCCGCGATGGAAATAATCCTCCGCAAACACGCCGTTGTAATAACGCCGAATGCCGTACTGACTGGTCACTGGCCCATGATTCGGACGCAATAATTTCCCATTCCAAAGTTTTTCCGGGCTGACGATTCGTTTGAACGCATCCACCCGATCGTACTCCGCATCGCTGACCGAACCGTCCTGCCCGCCAGATAGCCAGATGCTTTGGGTTGGGAATGTCCGATTGCCTAACTTCACGATCTGCTCGCTCACCGTGCCATTATTGATCTGAAAGCTGAGATTGCCCGGTCGATCGCGCGGCGTGGTCGGAATCAGCGCGCGGTAGCGGCCATCCGGCAGCGCAAACATCGGATAGGCTCTGCCATTCCAGGCCACGGCGGGATTTGGCGTGAGGGACTGGGAAACCGTGACGCTAATCGTATCGCCCAGAATCGGCTGGGCGGGGCTAATGCTGATTTGACTACTAGCAGCGGGTACAACTGAGGAATTCGGCGGGGCGATCGCGGGCAACGGCGGCGGCAACTGCGCCCCCCCAGGACTGCCACTCAGGGCGATCACCAACAAGACCAAACTCAGAGCCGTTGCCCCCGTCAACCAGAGCGGCAACTGCAAATACCAAGTCAGAAATTGCCGGAATGGGCGCGGCCAGGAACGCAGCAACGATCGCATAAGCAAAACCTCAACGGACAATTCAGGGAAATGGAATAATAGAAATCAGTCTCAAAATTGTACGGGATGGCGGGGCACGCAGCCGGGATTACAGGAACAGTTATGGCAAGTTTTGACTGGATTGTGGTGGGTGGGGGAATTACAGGGGCAGCCTTGGGCTATGAGCTGCTGGACCAGGGCGCACGGGTGCTGGTGCTGGAGCGCGATCCGGTGCTGCGCGGCGCAACACGCTACAGCTACGGGGGCATTGCCCATTGGGCGGGCACCACGGACTTCACCCGCACACTTTGCCAGGAAAGTTTGGCCATTCATCGGTTTTTGCCGCGCGAACTGGACAGCCCGACCCACTACCGTGACATTGATTTATTGCTGACGATCGGTCAAGAAGAGGATGCCGAGGCGATTACCGCGAGTTTTGCCGACTGTGCAACCCAGCCCCAGCGACTCACACCCCAGGAAGCCCAGGAACGCGAACCCCAGCTGCATATCGACAGCCTCCAGTGCGTTCTGCGCCTACCCCACGCCCAGATTGATGCCCAGCGCACCGCCGAGGCATACCACAAAGCGATTACCCGGCGCGGCGGCCAAGTGACGATCGCCAAGGTCACAGCCGTCCACGCCGATCGGGTCGAAACCAGCGACGACACCTTCCATGGCACAAATATCGTTCTTTGTACAGGCAGCGACAGTCGCCGCTTCCTCCAAGATCTGGGCCTGGAAATCCCGTTGTACTTCAGCTACGCCGAATCCGTAGAAACCATTCCCCGCCAAATCCCGCTCCGGACAATGGTACAGTCGGCTATCACCCGCCGTTTTGATCTCGAAGCCCAGGCCGCCCAACCAGAATTGACCGATCGCTGGAATCAACCCGACCAGGAACTTTCACCCCCGGTCATGGACATGGGTGCCTTACAATTCCCCGACGGCCACATCCGCATGGGCCAGATCAGTCGCACCCTCAGCAATCCCCATGCCGATTTCAACCCCTACCAGAGTGAAGCCTGGATTCGGCGCGAAGTGCGGCGCTATTTGCCGACGATCGCCGCTCTACCGGGGGCCTGGTGCTGCTGCACCGTCGCCTTCACCCGCGATCACCTGCCCCTAGTCGGGGCATTGCCTGACCATCCCAGCATTCATTTATTTTCCGGCTTTAGTAACCCCATGGCGCTGGTGCCCGCCCTGGCTCGCCGCTTCGCAAAATCGGTGTTGAAAGCGGCTGACCCCATGCTGGAAAGCGTATCGCCTCAGCGGTTTTGGCCCTGACTCACCCCATCAACCCAACTGCCGCCGCGCAAATTCCAGGGCAGTCTCCCGATCGTGGATCTGACCTTCCGCCCGCGCCAGTTGCAACGCCGCGAGTAATTGTCCGATCTGCGGACTCGGCGGCAACCCCAAACTCCGCATCAAATCTTGCCCACTCAACAAGGGTTGGGGATGGGCCACCTGATCCAGCGGATCTAAAAAGCAATGCAACAGCGGTCGCAATTGCGCCAAGGGCTGACCCGCCGCTAGCGCACTGATCACCAATGCCGGAAACACCTGACCCACCGCTTGGAAAAAGTGATATTGCTGGGCGGACTGCCGGATGTCCCCTTGCACCAGTTCCGCCAAATGCCGCAGCACCGTGATCACCGCTTGCACTTCGGCCCGGCTGTACTTCAGTTGCCAAAGCTGGGCCTCAGCCCCCACCGCATGATCCACCGCCATCAGACAGGCTAATTTTGCCGTGGTCAGCCAAGTGCGGGTGCTCCCACTCGGCGGACTGTCCAGATTCGCCCCATTGTCCACCCCCCAATCCGATCGTGCTGCCCCTGACTGATTCTTGCCTTGCGCCGCAGTCTTGCCTCTCGTCTTTGTCTGATGACTGCTCCGAATATCCTGGACACAAAGCGCCGCCACCACAGGCCAATCTTCCTTCAAATCGCTATACCACCGATCGATCTGACGCAAGCGCTCCAACCCCGCCGCCGCAATATCCGGCAACCAATGCCGCAGCAGGCCATCCTCCCAGGCCAATTGCAACCAAGCTGTCCCCTTCGCCGTACTCAGCAAATAATTCAGTTCCGACTGCACCCGCTCCGCCGCAATCCCACTCAAGCGATCGGCCAACTTCTGAATCACCTGGCGCGTTTCTGGATCCAGACTAAACCCCAACTGCGCCGCCTGACGATAGGCCCGCAGCAAGCGCAGGGGATCTTCCGCCAGATTCTCCGGCGCGATCATACTCAGCATTCCCATTTGCAGATCCTGACAGCCATTCAGCGGATCAATCAGCTCTTGGGTGTGGGGATTGTAGGCGATCGCGTTAGCGCGAAAGTCCCGGCGGGCCAGATCATCCGCCAGGGAATCCCCGACTTGTTGCGCAAAATCCGCTGTCCCCTGAGCAAACACCACCCGCGCAATTTGCCGTTCCGCATCTAACAGCACAAATCCCGCTTTATAGTGCCGCGCGATCGCCCGCGCCGTTTCCACTGCGCCTTCAGGCAACACAAAATCTAAATCCAGATAGTCCGAAGTCCGCTCCAACAGCGCATCCCGCACACTCCCACCGACTAGGCAAGCCGAGGTCGGCAACCATTGCAAGTCAAAAGGCCAGGTCTGCGGCGACAGAGCAAAAGCAGGCATGAAGGGTAACCGGACAATACGTTGGTTCAAGGTGAATGTTCCTTTCGATCGAGCAGGATTTTTGCGCCTGAGCTAGAGTATCAAAAAAGAGGTGACGCGCCATGTGCATTTGCATTAACTGCCAGTACGTCGATCGCTGCACGACCTATCATGCCGTTGAACACCAGCATCAACAGCCACATTTAACAGAGTTTCCCGATTTTGAAGCCAGCGAACCGACGATCAACGTCAACATTCGCAACCAGGATGACGCGATCGAAATGGAATGGGACGTAGTGGGTTGCCTCAGCTTTAGCGAAGCACCGGGACGCTGGGCCAAATTGCGCCCCGGCGAACTGGTGCCAACCTAGTACCCCAGTGCCAACCTAGCTCCCCCAGAGGATTGCAGTGTAAATCCATCCGCCAAATCAACCCCCAGTTCAGCAAAATTCTGTCTTGCGGGCGATGCCGATCGGGCCCGAGAACAGCGTAAATTTACTGAAAATTTATCTCTTTCTCTGTAGAAAATTTATAAAACATACAGCATGTGGGCATAGTGGATGGATGACCCATCTGCCGTTCAAGATTAAGCGCTAGATATATGCAAATTTCAGTCAAGCTCACCCGTCAGATTTTGTTCATGGCTGCTTGGGGCTGTGTGATCCCGGTTATTGGTTCGGCTCCTGCGGCCTTGGCGAATGGTTCACGGATCACGCCGTCGGGAAGCATGCCCCGACCCCGCACGATGGCCCGACCGATGGCGACACCCGCACCGACGATGCCCACCGCCGCGCCTGCCGCGATCGCTGTGCCCGTCGCACCGCCGGAGGCGGCAAAGCCCGCGCCCGCAACGCAAGTCAACACCCAATCGTTTTTTAACAACGCCCAGAAAAACGCGACGAAGGGCAAATATCGCGATGCTTTCGCCGATTACAACCGCGTGCTGCAAGCCGAACCCCAGTCGGTACAAGCCTTGTTTGGCCGGGGCGTAATGTCCTTGCGCTTGGGCGATCGTACGAGTGCGTTAACTGATCTCAGCCAGGTGATCCAAGCGGATCCCCAAAATGCCGAAGCCTTGGCACACCGGGGCCGTCTCTACTATGAATTGGGCAATATTAGCGCCGCCATGAGCGACACCGATCGGGCGTTGGCAATCAATCCGAAATTGGTTCCGGCCCTGGTCAATCGCGGCTATCTCCAAACCGTCGTCGGCCAATCCCAGGATGCAATCACCGACTTCAACCAAGCAGTCGGAGTCCAGCCGAACTATGCCGCTGCCTTCGTGAATCGCGGTTACACCCGATCGACGGAAGCGGATCTCGCTAGCGCCCTGGCGGATGTGAATCAAGCGTTGAGCGTTGATAAGAAATATGCCCCAGCCTACCTCAATCGCGGCGTGATTTATGAAAAGCAAGGCCAACGGGAATCGGCCTTAGCGGACTTTGACCAAGCACTGAAGCTGAAGCCAGACTACATCGAGGCTTACTACAATCGCGCCCTGCTTCAAGCCGACTTAGGACGCTTCAGCGACGCAACGCTGGATCTCGATCGGGTGATTGCCTTAGCGCCCAACCGGGATGAGGCTTATCTGCGGCGCGCCCAGCTGTTGACCCTGACCGGGGATTTGCCCGCCGCGCTGAAGGACTATGACCAGACCCTCACGCTCAAGTCCAATCAGCCAAATGCCTTCAAAGAACGAGGCGACATTCGTGCCCAAATGGCCGATTTCCAAGGCGCAATTCAAGACTATGACCAAGCGATCGCGCTGAAACCCACGGACGCGAGTACTTTCCTCGCTCGGGGTAAGGCAAGCATCAGTCTTGGAGATCCGGTCATGGCAGTGGGTGACTTGACCCAAGCAATCGAGCTCGATCGGCGCAGTGCCGAAGCCTTTGAGCAACGCGGCCAAGCCTACGTCAAGTTGCGCGATGCCCGCAGTGCCCTGGCTGATTTCAACCAAGCGTTGGAATTGAACCCGCGCAGTGCGACGGCATTCTACTACCGGGGTGGCATCCAGAGTGCACTCGGCCAACGCCAGCCTGCGCTCAATGATCTACAACAAGCCGCCAGTCTCTATCGTCAGCAAAACAATGGCGAGGGCTACCGCAAAGCCCTAGAGCAAATCGCCAAGCTGTAATCGCTGGGCTTTAGCATCGCTAGGCTTTCACTAAATTCATCAATTCCGCCAAGGGACAGGCAATGTCTGTCCCTTGTTTCGTTTGAGGCGACGGTTTAGCATGGCGATGATCTAGGTTGGGATAACGGGGGCAGGGTATGGCTGAGACATTACGGGTCATCGGACTGATGAGCGGAACATCCGTAGACGGCATCGATGCGGCATTAGTCGAAATCAGTGGCACCCCCAAAAACCCCCAGGTCAATCTCCTCGCTGGGGAAACCTACGCCTATCCGCCCGCATTACGATCGCAGATTCTCGCTGTTTGCGACGGTGAGACCTTGACGATCGAAGCCCTGGCCGAGCTCGACGACGCGATCGCCACTTGCTTCGCCGAGGCCGCCAACAGGATTAACCAAAGCATCCCCGACACCCCCCGCGCCAGTTTAATTGGCTCCCATGGGCAAACTGTCTTTCACCGGCCCCCCAACGCAACCCACCTGGGCTATACCCTGCAACTGGGGCGCGGCGCATTCATCGCCCACCAAACTGGCATTGAAACCATCAGCAATTTTCGCGTCGCCGACATCGCGATTGGGGGCCAAGGCGCGCCCCTAGTGCCACCTGTCGATGTGGCATTGCTCAGTCATCCCGAATTCGATCGCGCCGTCCAAAACATTGGTGGCATCGGCAACGTCGCTTTCCTCCCCGCCCAAGCCAACGCCGCCGCTTTTTGCGGTTTCGACACCGGGCCAGGGAATGTGCTGCTCGACTTAGCCATCACCGAACTCACTCAGGGCCACCAAACCTACGATAACAACGGCGCATTGGCCCGATCGGGGAAAATCCATGATCAATGGGTCGCACAATGGCTCACCCATCCCTACTTCCAACAGTCCCCGCCCAAATCCACCGGACGCGAACTATTTGGGGCCAGCTATTTGGCCCAGATCCAGGCCCAAGCTCCCACACTGACCGGCGCGGATCTGCTAGCCACCCTGACCGAATTCACCGCCCGATCGATTGCCCTGAGCTACCGCCAATTTCTCCCCCGACTGCCCCAGCAAATACTGCTCTGCGGGGGCGGGAGCCACAATGGATTTTTGCGCGATCGGCTCCAGCATCACCTGCCCCAGTCCGAAATCATGACCACCACCGAAGCGGGCGTTGATGCCGATTTCAAAGAAGCGATCGCCTTTGCGGTACTGGCCTACTGGCG
This sequence comes from Cyanobacteriota bacterium, assembly GCA_046049545.1. Taxonomy (GTDB): domain Bacteria; phylum Cyanobacteriota; class Cyanobacteriia; order Leptolyngbyales; family Leptolyngbyaceae; genus Romeriopsis. Next base: position 13,386 of record JBJORF010000086.1, read on the forward strand.
GAAACAGGGGATCCCTGGCAACTTACCCGCTGTGACTGGGGCCCGGAAATTTACCCTTTTGGGGGAAATTTCCAGCATTGACTAAATTTTTCACCGTCTTTTTGTTCACAAACCCATTCACAATCAAGGGCGCGGCGCATAATAGGGGAAGACGTTCAGCATCTCTACCTCCCCACATTTTCGTGAGTCATTCCTTTTTACTCGAACCTGGCACCTGGCTGTTGCAGGGCAATTGGATTGAACGGCAAGCACCGCCGATCGATGTCAAAGGCAAAATCTTGGTCAGTTGGAACCGGGATATGTGGTTCACCATGGTGCAACGCCTGATTTTTCCAAGTTCTGACCATGAGAATGTTGACTTGCAATTTCGGGGGCGGTTTGATTCGGACGATCGCCGCTACACTTTCGTGTTGCAGCATACCGTCCTCGGCAAAGTCGAAGGGGAGGGTTGGATCGCACCCGATTCGATCATTCAGCGCTACTGGGCGATCGGGGACAAACAACGCCGTACTGGCTTTGAAACCCTGCACCGCGTCGATGAACGCAAATATCTCCTCTCCAGCGGCATCATGGCCGGGCATTACCTGATTAGCGCAATGGAGGCTACCGTCGATCGCGCCGCTTAATCGATCCCATGGCCAATCGATCGCACTGGCAATCGACGGCACAACCACTACAGCATTCAGCGCCCGTAATTCAACGGGTTCTGGCGCAGCGCTCAACTCCCTGCCCGACGGTAAAGATCCGTAGGAATGCTCTCTTTTTTTCCGTTAGATTCCGAGATTTGGCGGTCATACTATGGGCAGTCTTGGCTGTCTGTGGGCTGATCCCGACTCTCCGGTACTGACTTCTCCGCGCCAGTCCAAGGCTAGCAATCTACCCGATGACTCGCGTCATTCCCATTCTGTGCAAACCCGCGAACGCTCAATGTCAGCCCCACCCAGCAACGAACCCTTAAATAACCGCTATCAGTTGGTTGAACTGATCGGGCGGGGGGCGATGGGGCGCGTCTATAAAGCCAAGGATTTGCGCTTGGGCGGGGCGACAGTTGCGATTAAGTTTCTGGCCCAAACACTGCTGAATGAACGCATGCGATCGCGCTTCTGGTCAGAAGCCAGCATCTGCGCGCAGCTTGGCCAAAAAAGTATTCACATCATTCGCGTCACCGATTACGATTTGGACCCCGAGGACGTTCCGTTCTACGCGATGGAATTTCTCGAAGGCCAAGGCCTGAACGAAATCATCCGCGAAAATCCGATTCCCTTGGCCCGGTTTCTGTCCCTGATGCGGCAAATTTGCCTCGGACTCCATGCGGCCCACGAAGGCATCGAAGTGGATGGCAACCTCTGCCCAATCATCCACCGCGACATCAAGCCCAGCAACATCATGCTGATGCAAGATCCGAGTCTGGGTGAATTTGTCAAAGTCTTGGATTTCGGCATTTCCAAACTGCTGCAAGAAGATAGCGGCCAGACCAGCACCTACATGGGCACCATGGTCTATTCCTCGCCGGAACAAATGGAAGGCCGGGAACTGACGGCCCGATCGGATATTTATAGCCTCGGCGTGATGGCCTACGAGATGCTGACCGGGGAACTGCCGGTAATGGCCGAGACCCATTCCTTCGGCGGCTGGCTCAAGGCCCACATGACCCAAACGCCGCGCCCCTTCGCCCAGACGCGGATCGGCAACAGCATCCCCAAGAACCTCGAAAACTTGGTCATGGCTTGCCTGGCGAAGGAACCCGATCAACGGCCCAACAGTGTGCAAGATATCTTGCAGGGCTTGGGCACAATCGAAGAGCGCTTCCGCAGCAATCGCGAACTCAGCAACCGGATTAGCGAAGCCCTGAATCGTCAAGCCAAGGAAGCGGCCCAGTTCCTTGAGGACAGCAGCCAGATCGAGGCCGAACGGCCACCCGCCGCTGTCGTTGAACCCCAAAAAGAGGCGGTGCAGTTGATGGTTCCGGTTCCCACCGTCGAACCCGTCAAACCGCCCACGATCGAAGTTCCCCGCAGCTCCGTGCCGCTGTCGATCGAAGATGAATTGCTGCGGGGCGCAACTTGGCCGATCAAAGAGGTGCCACCTGCCCAGGTTTCGTTCCCCAAGATGATGCGCGTCGGCGGCCAGCCTGTCGTCACCCTCTGGGTCATGCTGGACTCCTACGAAGAAGTCAAAAAAATCAAGCTCAGCCGCCTCTACAACCTCGTCTACAAAACCTTCCTCTGTACCCCCACGCCCTATCCACTGGCCCTGTGGATCACCGCATTCTACAACCACATGTTCCACCAGGAGAACGGTCCACGCTGGATGCCCTGTTACTTAGATCTGAAGACCAAGCAAGGCATGGACATCGTGCGGTTCTTGGCCGCGAAAGGGGAATATCAACTGCTGCTGTTCGCCAAAGAATTGCCGCAGAAATGCGCCTACGTCACTACAATCCAAATCAATCCGGGCCTTCAAGCCAATCTGCAAGAATGGGTCGTCAACAGCAACAACTGGCATATCCTCGGCGATGCCAAGGAGGGCAAAAAGACCTCCCGCCAACTGCTTAAAGATGAACTCAATAAGCTCAAGCCACGAATTGCCAAGGAATTAGGTCACCAAGGAAAGAAACAGTTTGGCAGCTAACCGTTGCCGCAATTAACCGCCCGCACCGAGATTTGCGTACAATGGGGGGGCTCAATCGCGATCGCTCCCCATGACCACGGAACTCGACACAGCGGCACAAAGCGCAACTAACGCCATCGAGCCATTGCCATCCAACAGCGAAGTCACCGCACCAATTCCCGAGGATGACGCTAGCGATGACCTAGAAATGAGCTTGTTCGACCATCTGGAAGAACTGCGGATGCGGATTTTTTATGCCTTGATTGCCGTCGCGATCGGGATCATCGGCTGTTTTACTCAAGTCAAGCCACTGGTGAAGCTGCTGGAGCAACCCGCCCAAGGGGTGAAATTTTTGCAGCTGGCACCGGGTGAGTTTTTCTTTGTATCCCTGAAAGTTGCAGGCTACAGCGGCTTGGTCTTAGCATCGCCGTTTATTCTGTACCAGATTATTGCCTTCGTCACTCCGGGACTAACCCAGCGCGAAAAGCGGATTTTGGGACCGATCGTCTTGGGCTCGGGCGGTCTGTTTCTTGCTGGTTTAGCTTTTGCTTACAGTGCCTTGATTCCCGCTGCCTTGAATTTCTTTGTCAGCTATGGGGCCGATGTGGTTGAGCAATCTTGGTCGATCGAGCGCTACTTTGAGTTGATTTTGCTATTGATGTTCAGTACAGGGCTGGCGTTTCAAGTGCCGATCGTGCAGACATTATTGGGTTTGCTCGGGATCGTCTCATCACGACAAATGCTATCGGGTTGGCGTTATGTCCTCGTCGGTGCCGCTGTTGCTGGCGCAATTCTCACCCCATCAACCGATCCACTCACGCAGAGTCTTTTGGCTGGCGCGGTTTTGGGCCTATATTTTGCCGGGATTGGCATCGTGAAGCTATTGGGTAAGTAGTTGGGGGCATCATGGATACTTTTTCACGGCTGATTGGACAACCCCAGGCGGTGGCCTTGCTCACCCAAGCGATGCAGCGCGATCGGATTGCCCCAGCCTACTTATTCGCTGGTGCACCGGGCATTGGTAAAGCGCTAGCAGCGGGGTATTTTGCCCAAATGTTGCTCGGCGAACCGCATGATCGCCGCATCACCCAACGCAATCATCCCGACTTACTTTGGGTTGAACCGACCTACCTGGAAAAAGGCAAACGCCTCACGGTCGCTGAAGCTGAAGCCACTGGCGTGAAGAAGAAATCCCCGCCGATCGTGCGCTTAGAACAAATTCGCGAGATTACCCAATTCCTCAGCCGTCCGCCGCTGGCAGCCGCACGCTCAGTAGTTGTGCTCGAAGCGGCTGAAACCATGCCCGAAGCGGCGGCGAATGCGTTGCTCAAAACCTTAGAAGAACCGGGGCAAGCCACTTTAATTTTGCTCGCGCCCAATCCCGAAGCCCTACTGCCAACAATCGTCTCCCGCTGCCAGCGCATCCCGTTCTATCGACTCGGGAGTGAAGCTATGGCCCAGATTTTGCAACGCACAGAATACCGCGCCATTCTCGACCAGCCCCAGGTGCTTGCCCTGGCTCAGGGCAGTCCCGGCGCGGCGATCGACCATGCCCAGCGGCTTGAAACCATCCCGAGCGAAATTTTAGCCGGATTGGACACCTGGCCGCGATCGCTCAAAGAAGCCCTGACGATCGCCAAACTCGTCGCCAAAACCCTTGATTCCGAAGCCCAAATTTGGCTCCTGGATTACCTGCAACAACGCTACTGGGAGGCCGGACAATCGGGCATCATCATGCAAAAGCTGGAGCAAGCCAAGCAGCAATTACGGGCCTACGTTCAGCCACAACTGGTCTGGGAAGTGATGCTGATGGAGAGTTTGTGATGCGCCTCGATCTGATTCTTTACGCGAAACCCGGATGTCATCTGTGCGAAGGGCTAGAAGAGAAATTACGCGCCATTCCCGACTGGCCCCTCCAGATCGAAATTCGCGATATTACAACGAATGATGACTGGTTCGATCGCTACCAGTACGAAATTCCCATGCTGTTCTGGCGACGCCCCGACGGCAGCGAAAGTCCAATTCCACGGCCTTCACCGCGCGCGACGATCGACCAACTGCGCCAACTGTTACAACAGCATCTGGAATCCGCACCTTAAATAAGCGATACTATCTGCCAAATCGCTTTGCCCGAGGAAAGATGCCCATGCAACTGAAGCAATTACTCGCCCCGATCGCGGGCCTCACTCTGGCCGATCATCCCGCCCTCAATGCGAATGTCACGGGCCTCACCACCAATTCCCAAGCCGTCCAACCCGGCAATCTCTTCATCGGCATGCCCGGTACTCGCGTTGATGGCGGCAACTTTTGGCCCGGTGCCCTCGCTGCCGGAGCGATCGCCGCAGTGGTCTCCCCTGCCGCCGCCGCTAAAGCCAATCCCAATGCGGATCAATTGCTGATCATTGCCGAAGATGTAGCCGCAACCTGTGCCGCCCTGGCCGTTGCGTTTAACCAAGCCCCCACCGATCGACTGAAAATGGTCGGGGTCACGGGCACTAATGGTAAAACCACCACCACCCATCTGATCGAATTTCTGCTGGAACGCGCGGGTCAGCAGCCCATGCTGATGGGCACACTCTACACCCGCTGGGCCAATCACAGCATTGTCGCCACCCACACCACGCCTTTCCCGGTGGATTTGCAAAAGCAGTTGGCCGAAGGCCTCGCAGCGGGCTGTCAGCAGGCATTAATGGAAGTCAGTTCCCACGCGTTGGCCCAGGGTCGCGTCCTCGGCTGTCAATACGACGTGGCGATTTTCACGAACCTGACTCAGGATCACCTCGATTATCACAAGGATATGGAGGAGTATTTTGAGGCGAAGGCGCTGTTGTTTAGTCCGACCTATCGGCGCGGTCGCGGGATTATCAATCAGGATGATGCCTACGGGCAACGGCTGATCGATCGCCTCGACGACCAATGCTGGCGCTACAGCACTGAAACTGAAGCCGACCTCTGGCTCAGCGATGTGGTCTACGGCGCGACGGGGGTGAGCGGGCAATTGCACACGCCAATGGGTTCGATGCCGTTCCAGTCGCCCCTAGTCGGCCAATTCAACTTGGCGAACATGCTGGCCGCGATCGGGGCGGGGTTGAGTTTAGGATTGGATTTGGGCGGGATGGTGGCGGCGCTGCCGGACTTCCTGGGGGTGCCGGGGCGAATGGAACGGGTGCAGGTGCAAGCGGATCAGGACATCAGTGTGATTGTCGATTATGCCCACACGCCGGACAGTTTGGAGAATCTGCTGAAGGCATCGCGGCCCTTCATTACCGGGCAGATGATTTGTGTATTTGGCTGTGGGGGCGATCGTGATCGCACAAAGCGGCCACAAATGGGCAAAATCGCCGCAGAACTGGCCGACCTCGCCGTGGTCACCTCGGATAATCCCCGCACCGAAGACCCGCAGCAAATTCTCAATGATGTCGTGGCAGGGATTGCGACGGGGACAAATTCAGTGGTGATTGCCGATCGGGCCACCGCGATTCATCAAGCGATCTTGGAAGCCAAACCCGGGGATGGCATTTTGATCGCGGGCAAAGGCCACGAAGACTATCAGATTCTGGGGACGGAGAAGATTCACTTCGACGATCGGGAACAAGCAAGAGCGGCGCTGGAAAAACGCCTCAGCTAGGATAAGGCTACGGGTTTTCATGGCTTTACTTGCCCGCATCGACCCCGGTTTGCATGGGTCGATGCGGGCTTAGGCCCGATCGCGCTCATTACGGTGCCGTCGCCTGACGCTGTCGGCGCTGAGAAACTTGCTGTTCTGGATCAATGCCTTCAAAGGTGGGCGGCAACCAAATC
>JBJORF010000087.1:0-19186 GCA_046049545.1 Cyanobacteriota bacterium
TCTTTTAGCGCTTGGTAGCTCATTTTCATGTGGCAACCTCTGGCGGCATTAACCTGCGAGCTTCTCACTCTATTCTACAACCCTTATTCCCGATAATGTATATCATCTTCTGTCAAATTCAACGCTGCCAATTTTTTCCGTACCTGGTCAGTCGTCGTTACATGATGTTCCCAGTTCACCAGCAAGTTATCTGGTATGTCGATCGTGATTGAATCGGCATCTTGACCGATCAAATATTGCTTCGGGATTTTGATCACCACCATATTTTTCCCTAGACTTGAGTGAAACAGACGCTTGCTGCTTACCGTCCGGTGACTCTTTTGGCCATAAGAACGCATACATGGTCATTCTGGATTCAGATGCTTGTCATCCATGGCCGAGAAGTCGCATGATTGATACTGTAATTGAAAGCACCGAATTTATCGATGGTAGTGAAGAAAATAATACTTTGAGGACTGATAATTTAGGATTTTGGGAGGTGGCTTCTTCTTTTGCTGCTTCAACTATCTCAAGACACTCTTGCCGTTCTGAAGAAGCAACCGATTCATGCACTGTTACTTTCAATTTTTCAAAAAGTTCTTCTATTTCTGAATTTACTGAAAAATTCACTGTCTGTGCGATGTTTGTACCAGTAGCAGTTTGTTGAATGACATTCTGTGCCTTGTGAATAATCTGAATCATCGAAGGAGGAACTGTTGAGGATGTATTTTCCGGCAACGAATTAAGCATATCTTCCAATCTGTAGCCAAGCTCTCTGACTAATGGCGTTGTTATGGCTTCGTTAAAAGCCCTTACGTATGCAGTTATCTTACCTGTGCCTAAAGCAAAAAAGTCCACCGAGAAACTTATATAATCAATGTTGCCTCCCCGCACATAATGTAGAAGCTGATACATGATAGATAAGCGTTGTTCTAAATCGGTCGGGAATATCAGGTTCCCACTTCCAGCCATACTACTTATCGTTGATTGAATTTCAGAGAACCATTGATCAAAGTCAACATCTGCAACTGTGATTAGTTGGTGGTGAACCACAGAGAAAATCTCATCTGCTGAGCAAAAATCGAGAAATATATTCAGCCTGTTTTCAAAAGAATTCATATCCGAATGAATCAAATCAGATGAATAATCGTTGAATCGCTGAATACTACTCCGAATTTGACCAGACGTGAATTGAGATCCCATTTTGTCAGCTTCTAAATCCTTATTTTTTGTACTGAACTCTCAGAACTAGTATACCAATCCACCTCTTAAGCTACACGAAATTTAGAAAGTCTTAAGCTGATTTGGGCAGAAATTGAATTGCCGATCGAACCCTATTAAATAACCTGCTACTCTGGCCGATCGTCCGTGAAATTATTAATCGCTTCGACCATACCTTCGGAATAGGGTTCGAGAATAGTAGCCGTGACATGGAGATCGGCAAGCGCCTGACTGAATTCCTCAGAATTAGGATCACTGTTGTTGAGAATTTTGATTGCCGCGATCGCCGTTTCTAGCTGTGGGAGGTACTCAGCCATATGGCGATGTAAGCTGGTGAGAGATTTTTCAAGAACGGGAGTCATCGGTCAAGTCTCCTTTGGAGTTTGGCAATTTGCTGACGACAGTTAGCGACGGTTTTTTCCCAATGGATCAGCAGTCCTTGATCTTGCTCGATCGGCAACTTAGCACGTTCCTGATCGATTTTTTCGAGGTGTTCAGCGAGTGCTCGATACTGGCCTTCGAGTTGTTTTCGATACTCTTTATTTCTGGTCATTTGCAGGACTACCGTAGCTATTCCAATTATGGAGCAATTTTTGAGAGAACACAACGGCAACGATCGTTACTCCACTAAAATCAAAGTCATAACGTCGCGAATTAAAAAGAACTTCCCCATGTCCGACTGGAGCGACTGGCATAGTCGATTACATCAAACCCTCAAAGCCCGATCGCTACTGCCTACCCAAACGCGCATCCTCTTGGCAGTCTCCGGCGGCCAAGACTCACTCTGCTTACTCAAACTACTCCGCGATCTCCAACCCCATTGGCAATGGCAACTCAGCGTCCTCCATTGCGACCATCAATGGCGATCGGACTCCACCGCCAATGCCCACCACGTCCGATCGCTCTGCGCACAATGGCAAATTCCCTGCTCGATCGAAACCGCAACTTCTCCCCCAATCAGTGAAGCCGCCGCCCGAACTTGGCGCTACGACTGTCTCAAGCACCGCGCCCAAACCGAAAATTATCCCATCATCGTCACCGGCCACACCGCCACCGATCGGGCCGAAACCCTTCTCTACAACCTCACACGCGGCAGCGGCAGCACTGGCTTGCAAGCATTGCGGTGGCAGCGAGCGATCGATGCCACCAGCAACATCCAACTCGTGCGCCCGCTGCTGGACTTCACCCGCGACGATACCACCCAAATCTGCCAGCACTATCAGCTCCCCGTCTGGGAAGACAGCACCAATCAATCGTCTGACTACGCCCGCAATCGCATTCGCCACACCATCCTCCCGCTGCTCCAGCAGCAACTCAACCCCCAAGCCACCCAACATCTCGCCCAAACCGCCGAACTGCTCACCGCCGAAGTCGATTATCTCCAAACCCAAGCCGACCTGATTTTCCAGCAAGCGATCGCCCCCGATAATCCCACGCAGATCGATCGGTACATCCTCCGCCCCCACCACCTCGCCCTCCAACGCCGCATCCTCCGCCAATTCCTCACCCAAACCCTCCCCCAAGCCCCCAACTTCGCCCAGATTGAAGCCGTCGTGGGATTAATCACCGCCCCGAATCGCAGTCAAACGCCGACATTTTCCGGTGGCTATGGCGTGGTTGTGAGCGATCGCTGGCTGCAACTCCGATCGGTCAAACTCTAAAAAACCCCACGAAAAAAGGCAGCCATTGGCTGCCTCAGAGAAGGTTTGAAATTAGGGTGAGATTTAGGACGCGGCCAATTGCGGCTGCGGCAACAAGCCGTTCAAGACTTCGTGCATTTGTCCCAGCGCTGATTGCTGCTCTGCGCCCGAGGATTGCAGTTGGCTGACTTGATTGGTGATCTCGCTGAGGGAATGCTTCAACCCATCGACCGAATCCTGGATCGGCTGGAGCATCTCTTCGTACAACCGCACCTTGCCCTGCATTTCCCCAAAGGTGATTTGCTGCGCTTGCACAGTTTGATCGAGCTGATCGAGTTCGCTGCGCTTAGTCTGCAAATCCTGACCTTGCTGAACAATCATGCCTTGAGCCTGGGCGATCGCTTGCTGGACTTGGTCGATTTCCGCTTCCAAGTGATTGAGCCGATCGGCATTCTGGCTCCGCATTTCGCTCAACTGTGTCAGCACCGGAGTCAAATCCACCAAGCCTTCCTCCTGATCCGGAGTCGGGCGACCCTGACGACGGCTCAGAACGGTCTGATGCTGACGCAGCGCGCTTTCTTTTTCGCGCAGGTTGCGCTGCTGGCCGAGCAGGGTTTCCTTCAAGAACTGATAGGCATCGCGCTCATCAGCAACTTCGGATTCCATCGACATGCGATCGAATTCATTCATCTGCGACAGCTTGCTCTGGAGATCGTCGATTTCCTTCTGCTTCAGATCGAGTTCTTCCTCCTGACCCTTCACAAACATCAAGGATTTCTCCAGGTCGCTTCGCATCGCCCCGACCATGTTCTCCAAGTCATTGATCGGCATCTGTTCCAGAGCTTGCAGGTCGATCGCTTCACCCACCGCCACGCCTTCCACGCCATCGGTAGCCGCTTGAATTTGCTGATGCAAGCGATCGAAATTCTGGGCTTGCAGGTTCAGTTGATTGGCCGTATCTTGCTTTGCTTGCAGTGCCGCTTCCTGAATCCGCAGTTCCGCTTTGGCTTGCTCCAGCAGACAGTTTGCCGCCTGCCATTCCTGCCAACGCTGGGCTTGCTCGGCTTGGCGCTGTTCGAGATCGGCTTGCTGCTGGGCCAGATTCTCGCGGTACTGCTCTAAGTGCTGCCAATGCTGGCTGAGCAAGTCTTGTTTCTGGGTGACTAACGTGGCCGCTTGCTGCACCTGGGCTTCGTAATGCTCCACCGGGGGCACGGAATTGTGCAGATGGCTGAGCAGACCTTGGATCTTGGCGGCATGGGCTTCGTCTAGCACCGAGTTGCCCGCCATTTCCGACTGTGCTGCTTCCAGGCGACGCTGTTCACCGCGCAGATGATCCCAAGCGCCTTCCAACTCCTGTTGGCGGCGTTCGAGCTCGGTCTTAAGGCCGTCAATCTCCGATCGGGTGCCTTCAAACTCTTGCTTTTGCTGCTCAAGTTGCTCAAAGTCAGATTCAAGCTGTTCGAGTTGTTCGCGCCTTGCTTCCATTTCCATTTCGCGGCGATTCAGCTCTTGACTTTGATAAGTCAAAGATTGCTTCCACTGCTCAATTTCTTCTTCCTGGGTTTTGAACTTCTCCTGTAAGCGCGAAAAATTTTGCAGGATGCTGACCAGGGGCCGCCCCGCCTCTTGAATCCGCTGCACTTGCTTGCTGGCGGTCAAATCCACCAGAAGTAAGGCTCCACCACTGTAGCGGCTAGCCTCATCGGCGGCCACGACTTCCTCCCCGGAAACGGCCGTCCAGCTCTGCTCATTGCGTTGGCAGGCCAGCAGCTTCAGCTCGCTTTTGCCGCCGCCCATAATGCCGCTTTTTCGTTGAACAACTTCTGCCAGATACAGCACGATGATCGCCCTCTTAAAACCTTCTCTACGCTGCTTGTTCCTAGATGCCGATTCCGCACCATGAGTTGCGCACGTTCCCGGCAGGAATTTTCTAGGGATAGCCCCGATCCTCTGTCTCGCTATTATAGAGAGTGATTCGCGATCCGCACACTGCTGAATCTACGGCGCTGAATCAACCACTCTGATTGCCCGCTGATCAGTCATTGGACGTAGCGAAGTGGGGGATGGGGTATTTAGTGCTATCTCATTATGCCCAAGGTTTTTCGGTTTCATTCAGCGATTCATTGAATCTTTTTTGGCGATTATCAGAGGAAAATTAAGGCAAAATTAGGGATGAATCCATTCCGATGAATCTGTGCAGTGGAATGGCATTGCTGTTCAGTGGGTGATTTGGGAAACGGTTGGGGCCAAGGCCAGTGCGATCGCTCGATTCAGTTGAGAGGATTCATGCAAGGGACATTAGCGGAAATCGATGTGCGGAGTATTCTGCATCTGGTGGAGCTGGGGCAGCGGACGGGCCAGTTGTGGGTGCAAACGCTCGACCGATCGCAGGCTTGGTGGGTGTTTTTTGTGCAGGGGCAGATTGTCTACGCGGGCGATCCGCAGGTGGGCCGTCGTCGGCTCCGGGCGATGTTGGCGGGCCACAGTCCGGCGATTGCTTGGGAAACGCTGCCGCAGGCGGAATTGGGGCGCGTCCATGCGATCGAGTACGGCTACCTATGGGCCTTGATTGAACGCCGTTGGGTATCGCCGGAGCAGGCCCGGGAGCTGCTGGAGACGATGATTCGGGAAACGCTGTTTGAGCTGTTGGGCCTGCACCAGGGGACATTTGTGCTGGAGCAGGGTGCGCCCTTGAGTCCGGTGCTGATGACCTGGGAGACCTCGCCTTTGGTGGCGGCGGCGGTGGCGGCGACGGTGGCTTGGAAACAGTTTTATCCCCAGTTGCAGTCGCCGGAGCAATGTCCGGTGATCGTGGATGCGGTGGCTTTGCAGCAAGCATTGCCCCCGGCGACGGCCCAGGCGCTAATCCAGTATGCCGATCGGGGCGTTTCCCTGCGGCAGTTGGCCTATGCGCTGAATCGGGATTTGCTGACGGTGGCGAAGGCGATTGTCCCCTGCGTCCAACGGGGCTGGATCACCTTGAAATTGCCGCCGCCCGTGCCCGTGGGGGAGCCACTAATGGCGGGCGATCGGCGAATTGTCTGTATTGACGATGCGGTTTCGGTGGGTGAGCTGATTGTCCAGATGCTCGCGCCCCAGGGCTATCAGGTTACGCCGTTGAGCGATCCGGTGGCGGCGCTCAGTCAACTGTTTGGCTTGCAGCCGCAGGTGATCTTGTGTGATATCGCGATGCCCCAACTGGATGGCTATGAACTCTGTGCCATGCTGCGCCAGTCCAGCCAGTTCCATCAAACGCCGATCATTATGTTGACGGGGCAAGATGGCTTCGTTGATCGTCTGCGGGCCAATATGGTCGGAGCCACGGACTATTTAGCCAAACCCTTCAGCGTGGAAGAACTGCTCACCCTGCTCGAACAATATCTCCCGCCATTTCGCCAAGGGGAGGCTAGAATGTCGCCAGAGCCGAATGCACCCGTGGCGGCGGCAATGTTGAGTTAAGCGGTTAATGGCTGAACGGCTTGGGCGGTCACCATGACCGTAGGGGCAGCGGCAAATTTTTTCGACAAAATCAGATTTATTGGGGGAATGAGGGTACTTTAGTTATTACTAGACTGGATGCGGCAGGGGCGGCGGCAATCGCCGACTCCGCTGAGCGTGAGGGCTCGGGGCGCGATTCTTCTGGGCGCGTTGGGGTAAGGCCGAATGATTTGGTTGTAGCCAGTTAACAGGTTTAAGGGTTATGAGTACAGTTCTGGTTGTCGAAGATAGTGTGACCCAGCGGGAGATGATCACCGACTTGCTCAAGGGCAGTGGGTTGACCGTTACCGTGGCCACCGATGGAATGGAAGCGCTGGAGCATATCGAGGGCGATTGCCCCGATTTGGTGGTGCTGGATATTGTCATGCCCCGGATGAACGGCTATGAAGTTTGCCGTCGCCTCAAGTCCGACCCCAAAACCCAGAGTGTGCCCGTGGTGATGTGTTCGTCGAAGGGCGAAGAATTCGATCGTTATTGGGGCATGAAGCAAGGGGCAGATGCCTACATTGCCAAGCCGTTCCAGCCCACAGAACTGGTGGGCACTGTTAAACAACTATTGCGCGGTTAGGGAGTTCTTCTATGGTTGGCAATCCGGATTTCTTAACAGGTCGGGGCCAGGATCAAGCGCCGGAGTTCCAGGAGCTCGAAAGCCCGGAAGGTGAGCTACATCTGCGATTCTATATTCCTTCTGGCAGTGAATTTGCCCTGCCCGCCACTGGAATTAAAGAAGTCCTTTCGCCTTCCCCCGATCGGATTACCCCGGTGCCGAATGTCTCGCCGCTATTGCTCGGCACGTTGAATGTGCGGGGCCGGGTGGTTTGGGTGGCGGACTTAGGGCAGTTCCTCGGGGATGCCGCGACGTTGAACACCGATCGGCAGGAAATTTCGGTGATTGCGGTGGAAGATCAGGATATTTTGCTGGGTCTGGCGGTTGATCGCGTGGTCGGCATGGATTGGATGGATGTTGATCAACTGCAATTGGCGGGGAATGTTCCGGATAGCGTGGCTCCGTTCTTGAAGGGCGAGTGGGCGCTGGAGGATTCGGGGGAGTCGCTCCGATTGCTTGATCAAGTGGCGATCCTCCGATCGGCGCGGTGGGCGGCTTAGGGCTTAATTCCCCCGGAAACTGACCCACTCGGAAAAATCGGTGTATCCTGAAGTACCCGCTTTGCGGCAATTAACTGGATCGGCCGTTCGCATGGTGTCGCGCTAGATTGTTAGTTCGACCTCAACATACACACCCACAAGGTCTCACCACGGCATACGACTTACTGGCAGGAGCAGGCAAATGGCACGAGCGACAGACTTTGCACAGGACTATCAACAGGCCGAAAAAGCCTACATGCAAGGTCGCTATGAAGAGGCGGCGGGGATGATCGATCGCCTTGTTGACGCGCACCCCCAGGACCCCAGCGCCAGATTGTTGCGGGGTCATATCTATTGCTATGGCTTGCAACGCTACGATGTCGCCCAGGAGCAGTATGAGTCGGTATTGGGATTGACCCAGGATGCAGAGTTTGTCGACTATGCGAATAGCGGTCTGAGCTACGCGCGGCAATGCGCCGATGATGCAGCGGGCGGCGGTCAGCCGATCGAGGAAGATACCGCTGGCACCGCTGGGGGCTTCTATAGCAACAGCAGTTGGTCGGATGGTACGCCGAGCGACGACTTTGTGCTGGCGGAAATGGATTTTGAGCTGGATGAACCCGCTTCGGCTCCCCTGGAGCAGGCGGGCCAGACGTTTGCCAGTAACGGATTCGGCGCGGCGGATGATTTCTCGGCGTTTGAGGCGAATGGGTTTGCGGGCGATGCCTTTGGCGATGATGCGGGGGTGCCGACCGGGTCGCTGAATAATGCCTTAGGCGATCCCTTTGGGACTCCAACGGCAGGTTTGCTCGGGGATGATAGCGGCCCGCTGAGCTATGAGTTGCCGGAAGATGATTTGGCTGGGGCCTTTGATGATTTTGATCAAGTGTTTGCAGCAGCGCCAGCTGGAACGCCGAACGTGATGGATGGCCCCATCCAAGGGGCTCAGGCCTTTACCGATGCAGCGCCAGTGTTTGATTCGGCAGCGGCATTTGGGGATGACGCGGTGTTTGGGGATGATTTTGGGGCGATCGGCGATGACGAGGTCTCCGATAGCTTCGGCACCCCGGGCGATTTTTCGGCTCCGGCTGTCGATGCGTTTGCGCCTCCCAATGCGTTTGAGCATGGGTTTGAGCCAGGTTTTGCGGACGATGGGTTGGCGGATTTTGGGGCGCTGTCGGGTGACGTTGCGGGAGCGATCGCTGGCAGTTCAGCACCTCTGAGTGATGTTTTTGCGATGCCGTCGGACAGTGCGCCCGCTGAAATGCGCTTGGGCGATATGGACTTTGCGTTTGACGATGCGGGAACGGAGCTGGGTAGCCCGTCCGTCCGTCCCAATAGCGCGTTCACCAGTGCGCCCTACGTGCCCGTCGAAGCGGGTGAACCCGCTGAAGCGACCTTCTTCATGGGGGATACGCCCTCCGCCTTCGCGGCCCCAGCAGCGGGCTACGGCGCGGTTTCTACCAGCTCGCAATATGGTGAGCCAACGGATACGAGTGATGCCTTTGGCTTTAATGCGGCGGATTTTGAGGAGCCGAGTTTGGCTGATTTGAGTCCGGCGAATGCGCCGGATGTTGGCAATACAGCCGGCTCGGACTTTTTGGATGAGTTTGATGAATTTGATGATCTGGGGAATTTGTCGGACTTCGACTTGTCTGAAGATTCGGCGGGCTTTACCAGTCCTTCGGTCGGTACACCCTTTGGGATGGATGCCTTGGATACGGGCTTCGGTGCCTCTGGCTTCGCGGCGGGCGGCATGGCCGGGATGGACTCGATGGATCTGAGTGGTGAGCTGACGGGCGGCAGTCGTGGCCCGAAGCTGCCGGAGGAGGAGCTGTTCAATCTGAATTCCGGCGATGCGATGCCCAGCTTCACGGCAACGGGCGATCGGGGTCGTTTAGAACCTCCGGTGGCCTCCGTGGAGCAAGGCGGCTGGGGCTTCTTTGATAATGCCAAAATGCCGACCAAGCATTTCTACACGGGCTTGGCGACGGCAGGGGCATCGGCGCTGGCGGTGACCTTGGCCTGCGCGATCGGGATTAATGCCTTCCGGCCCTCTGACCTCACTGAAAAGCAGCAGAATGCCTTCGGGAATCAAGTGCGCTTTACCGCGGCGGGAATGGTAGTCGCGAGCTTACTCGGCGGTCTGGGGACGGCTTGGGTGACCAGTCAAATTGCGGGTCAGCGATCGAAGAAGGCCACCGATGACCTGAAGAAGCAGTTCGATGCAGTCTGTCAGGGTAACTTGAATGCCCGCGCGACGGTCTATGCCCAGGACGAAATGGGCCAACTCTCCAGCGGCTTCAACCAAATGGCGCGGGTGATCCTGACCACGACCAGCGAAGCCCAGCGCAAAGCGGAAGAACAGGAGCAGGCCAAGGAAGATCTGCAACGGCAGGTGATTCGTCTCCTGGACGATGTGGAAGGGGCAGCACGCGGGGACTTGACGGTTCAAGCGGAGGTGACCGCCGACGTCCTCGGAGCTGTCGCTGACTCGTTCAACTTGACGATCGCTAACCTGCGCGAAATCGTTCAACAGGTGAAATTGGCGGCGCGCCAAGTGAGCAAAGGCTCGACTGAAAACGAAGTATTTGCCCGCAGTTTGTCTTCTGACGCATTGCGTCAAGCGGAAGAGCTGGCCGTGACGCTGAACTCGGTGCAGATGATGACCGACTCGATTCAGCGGGTGGCCGAAAGTGCCCGTGAAGCCGAGGAAGTGGCGCGGTTGACTTCCGCTACGGCCTTGAAGGGCGGTGAAGCGGTGGAACGCACGGCAGCGGGGATTCTGGAAATCCGCGAAACTGTGGCGGAAACGACTCGTAAGGTGAAGCGTCTGGCGGAATCCTCCCAAGAGATCTCGAAGATCGTGGCGTTGATTTCGCAGATTGCGTCGCGCACCAACTTGCTGGCCTTGAACGCCAGTATCGAGGCGGCGCGGGCCGGTGAAGCGGGCCGGGGCTTCGCGATCGTCGCGGATGAAGTCCGTCAGCTGGCCGATCGCGCGGCGAAAGCATCGAAAGAAATTGAACAAATCGTCTTGCAGATTCAGGGTGAAACCGGGTCGGTGATGACGGCGATGGAAGAAGGGACGCAGCAGGTGATTGAAGGCACCCGCTTGGCGGAACAGGCGAAGCGCTCCCTGGACGACATCATTCAGGTGTCCAACCGGATCGATACCCTGGTGCGATCGATTACCGCCGATACCGTCGAGCAGACGGAAACCTCCCGCGCGGTGGCGCAGGTGATGCAGTCGGTCGAATTGACCGCCCAAGAAACCTCCCAGGAAGCCCAGCGGGTGTCAGGCTCGCTGCAAAATCTGGTGGGCGTTGCCCGCGACCTGTTGACCTCGGTGGAGCGATTCCGCGTGGAAACTACCGATCGCGACTAATACGTTGGTCGGCGCGGTCGATACTCGCCGCACCGACCCGAAATTTCTCGTGATTGGTGCAAATTAGTGATTGTTCTCGGTTTTTTATTGCACCCATTGCCGAAAAAAGTGGTTTAACAAAACAAGGCATCGACAAAAGGAAGATTGCTATGCAGCCGGAACAACAGCAGCGCATCATGGGCTACTTCATTGAAGAAGCCAAAGATCATCTCAATACGATCGAACGGGGTTTGCTGAATCTGCAAAGCACCATTGAAGATGCCGAAATGGTGAATGAGGTGTTTCGCGCGGCGCATTCGGTCAAGGGCGGCGCGGCAATGCTGGGTCTGAGCGCGATTCAGCATACTTCCCACCGTCTGGAAGACTATTTCAAGATCCTCAAAGAAACTGTCGGGATTCGGGTTGATCAGAAGCTCGAATCCCTGTTGTTGCGGGTGTTTGATACCTTGCAGGAGTTGCTGGAACAATTGCAGGGGCCGTTTGGTTTGACTGAGGAAGCCTCCAGTGCGGCGATGGCGGGAATTGAGCCAGTGTTTGCGGAACTGGAGCAGCACTTGGGAGCCCTGTCTGGGGATGCAGTTATGCCCGATTCGGTGCCAACTGTGGTGGGGATCGCGCGGCCGTTGTTTAACGAGTACGTCTCGGCGGATCTGCGCGAACTGTTGGATCTGTTTAAGCAGGCGGATGAATTGCCTGATGGGCGATCGCAGCTCTTGGCCCTGGCCGATCGCCTACGCGGTCATGGGGTTCAGGATGGTCTAAACGAATGGGTCGCCCTGCTTGACCAAGTGAAAGCGGCGATCGCGAATCCAGATAATGCTTATCGGGTGTTAGCTTCGGTGGTGATTAAAGAGCTGAAACAGGCCCAGGATTGGGTGAAGCTCGATGCTCCGGCGCAGATTCAGCCTTCTGCGCAACTCTTGGCGTTGCTGCCCATGGCCGTCGATCAGGACGTGGCGGCGTTGGATCTGGCGGCGGGCGAGCTCACCGATGGGGATCTCGACTTCGATTTGCTGGGTGGTGATTTACTGGATGCTGACTTGCTGGGGGATGCCGACTTGTTGGGCGGCGATCGCTTTGAAGGTTTGGATAGCGCTGATTTGGGCGATTTGGACTTTGATTTGGCTGACGACGATGATTCGGCCTTGGCTGGTTTAGTGCTTGATTTGGGTGGGGACAGCGTCGCGTCGGACGGTGATCTTGATGGCTTATTCAATGACCTCGATCGTGATGCCGCTGATGCTGGTGCTGCTGTAACAGCAGACTTTGATGGCCTTTTGGGCGATGATCGGCTCGGTGGAGATTTGCTCGGTGGAGATTTGCTCAATGACGATCGGGTGAGTGATGATTTGGGCTTGGATCATTCGCTTGAGCAAGATTTAGGCGCTGACTTAGATTTAGGTCTGGGTGATGATTTAGGCGCTGACTTAGATTTAGGTCTGGGTGATGATTTGGGTCTGGGTGATGATTTGGGTGCCGACTTAGACTTGGGTCTGGGCGATGATTTTGCGATCGCTGATGCGGCGGGTCTGAGCGATCTCGATGCAGCGAGTGATGATTTAGACGCGGATTTGGGTCTGGATCTGTTTGATCAGCTCGAAGGCGATAGTGGCTTAGGGCTGTCGGATGATGCAGCGGACGACTTGACGATCGCCCTCGACGAAGAATCCACGGCTTCCCTGGAAAACCTGGGTGAGCTGTTTATGGGTGTGGATGAACGTGAGTTGACCTTGGTGCAAGACTTTTCCACCGCGTCAATCGATCTGACGGGTGCTGACTTGGATTTTGGCGATCGTCCGGATTTGATTACACAGGCCTTGGATCTCGATCAGTTGGATCTCGACGATGAGACTGATTCGACCTTCCTGAATAGCGATGCAGATGATGAAGCACTGAGCGACACCGACCTAGGGCTGAATGTCCTCGCCTTCGATGCGACCCCGGAGCCAGCGGTGACTGTACCACCGGAGTTGGATGCTTGGTCTGGGGTGAGCCTCGATGAGTTGGATTTGCAACGTTCGGCTGACGAAACCGAGGCGATGCCGTCTTTGGCACTGGGTAGCCTGGACATGGGTGACCTGGACATGGGTGATGACCTGGACATGGGTGACCTAGATATGGGTGACCTGGACTTAGGCGATTTGGGTCGTGATGAGAGTGAGTCGGAATTGCTGCTGGATGACCCGGAATCCGATGTGCTGACTTTGGGTGATGCTGATTTGGCGGCAATCGAGGATTTGGGTCTGGATGTGGCATCATCGGATTTGGCGTTGGATGATGTTGAGCTAGATGATATTGATGGGTTGGATGATGGTTTTGATAGCCTGACGGAATTGCAGTTGGCGGATGAGGATGCGATCGGGAGTTTGGAAAGTCTCGATCTGGGTCTGGCTGATACCAGCTTGAACGATGTCAGCTTGGACGATGTCAGTCTGAATGATGCCAGCTTGGACGATATCAGTCTGAACGATGTCAGCTTAGATGATGTCAGTCTGGACAGTGCCGAATTGGGGTTAGCCGACTTCGACTTCGACGATCCGGCTCCGCTAGATGATGCGAACTTGCTAGATGATGCCAATTTGGATGCAGCGGGGCTGGCCGCCTTTGAAACAACAACCCCGGTTAGCGATGCTGATTTGGGCAGTTTAGACGACTTGGATTTGGATGATTTTGCGCTTGATGATGCGGATGCGACCGAACTCGTCCTCGATGATGATCAGGGCGATGACTTGGCCGGCGATTGGGCGGATGTCGCTAGCTGGGATGCCGGAGATGCCGACGACGACTTGGCAACGGGTGGGGAACTGCTGATGTCGGAATCGGAGACGGGGGATCTGAATGACTTATCCTTCGCTGACGCGGATTTGGCCGATGCGGGGGCTTCGGATGCCGATGATACGGGCTTCGACCTCGGTGATTTGGGGAATTTGGGCTTGGTGGCGGGTGCTGGTGCGGCGGCGATCGGTGCTGGCACAATGGGCTTTGCCGCGATGAATTCGGCACCGATGAGCGGGGCGGACGCGATCGCTGGATTGGATGATGCCTCGGATGATTGGGATTTGGCCGATTTGGATGCGGCTGATTTAGAGATGGCTGGCCTCGATACCGCTGGCCTCGATACCGATGACATAGATACAGCCGATCTGGATGCCATCGTGGGCTTGGACGACGGTGATGACCTGAGCGATCTCGGGGACTTGGATCTGGATGGGGCGGTTGATTTTGACGCGGATTTAGCGGCGGTTGATTTTGATGGTTCTGACTTTGATACTTCCGACTTCGATACCTCTGATTTTGATACACAAGCGGCGTTTGATGACGATCTCGATGCCTTGCTCGATGACGGCGATACCAGTGCGGCTGACCCGTCCAACTTCGAACAGCTTGATGCCTTGCTGGATGGGCCAGCGACTCCTCCGATCGATGCCGATTTGGCGGCGTTAGCGGCTGATCCGGAGTTCGATGACCTCGAACGGTTGTTGCTTGATGACAAAGATCTGACTCCGGGCGGTGCGGGGCTGAACGTGAAGGCGGGTCTAGCGGCGAAAGCGGCGGCGACGGCACGTCGTCCAGCCCGGCCCGGTAAGGGCTTCAGTGATCAGACGATGCGGGTTTCAGTTAAGCATTTGGATAGCTTGAGCAACCTGGTCGGGGAACTGGTGGTCAACCGCAATAGCCTGGAGCAAGACCAGGAGCGGATGCGTCAGTCGTTGGATAATTTGCTCTATCAAGTGCAGCAGCTGAGTGATGTGGGCCAACGGATGCAGGATCTATATGAACGATCGCTGCTCGAAAGCTCCTTGATGGCCAGCCGTCAGCAGCGCTCGAATCTCCCCTTCCCGATCGTCAAACCTGCCGAACTGGAAACCAACCGTGAAGAAGATGTCGAATACGATCCGCTCGAAATGGATCGCTTCACGGGCTTCCACACGCTCTCCCAGGAAATGATTGAGTTGATCGTTCGGGTGCGGGAATCGGCTTCGGATATTGAATTCATCGTTGATGAAACCGACCAAGTGACGCGGATGTTCCGTCAGGTGACGACGCAGCTCCAGGAAGGACTGACCCGATCGCGGATGGTGCCCTTTGCCCAAACTGCCGATCGCTTGCCCCGCGCGGTGCGTGACATTGCGATGAAGGTCGGCAAGCAGGCTGAACTCGTGGTCGAAGGTCGGGAAACGCTGATCGACAAGATGATCCTGGAACATCTCTACGATCCGATGACCCACTTGGTGAATAATGCGATTACCCACGGTATCGAAGTGCCAGAGGCACGCCGCGCGGCAAGTAAGGGCGATCTGGGCCGGATTACGATTCGGGCGTTCCACCAGGGGAACCAGACGGTGATTTCGGTGTCGGATGATGGCGCGGGGATTGACGTTGAGCGGGTGCGGATGAAGGGGATCGAGAAGGGCTTGATCACCAGTGCGGAAGCGCAGACGATGAGCCGCTTGGATCTGTTTGATTTGATTTTCCATCCGGGCTTCTCGACGCGCGATCAGGCCGATGATTTTGCCGGTCGCGGGGTGGGGATGGATGTGGTGCGCACCAGTCTGACGGAAATCCGGGGGGCGGTGACGATTGATTCCAATCCCGGTAAGGGCACGACCTTTACGATTCGTTTGCCGCTGACGCTGAGTATTTCCAAGGCGCTGTGCTGCATTAGCGATCGGGCACGGATTGCCTTCCCGATGGATGGGGTGGAGGACATGCTGGATCTGCCGAAGGATCGCCTCCAGCGCGATGCCGATGGTCAGATGAGCGTGCCTTGGCGCGATACGGTGTTGCCGTTGCGACCGTTGACGGAGCTGTTGGCGCACAATCGCCACCTCAGTCGTGGTAATGTCTACGGCGGTAACCAGGAAGATGACATCATTTCCGTGGTGGTGCTGCGGAGTGCCGGAAGCTATCTGGCGCTGCAAGTTGACCAGGTGCTCGGTGAGCAGGAAATTGTAATCAAGCAGCTCGAAGGCCCGGTGCCGAAGCCGGTGGGGATTGCGGGGGCGACGGTGCTGGGGGATGGGCGGATTATGCCGATCGCCGATGTGCTGGAGCTGATTGACCTCGCGATGGGTCGTTTGCGTCGTGATTCGGGCAGTATGTGGGATCAGGATGGCGGTAGCGCGATCGAGGTTCCAGCGGAGAAGACTGATCCGCTGGTGTTGATTGTGGATGACTCGATTACGGTGCGTGAGCTGTTGTCGATGACGTTCAACAAGGTCGGGTATCGGGTGGAGCAGGCGCGCGATGGTCAGGAGGCTTGGGAGAAGCTGCGGGCAGGCTTGCCTTGCGATATTGTGTTCTGTGACATTGAGATGCCGAGGATGGATGGGTTGGAGCTGTTGTCGCGGATTCAGAAAGATCCGCAGTTGAAGCAGTTGCCAGTGGCGATGTTGACTTCGCGCGGGGCCGATCGGCATCGGCAGATGGCGACTTCGCTGGGGGCGCGCGGTTACTTTACAAAGCCGTATTTGGAGGAGGCGTTGCTGGATGCGGCGGCGCGGATGTTGCAGGGTGAGGTGATGATGGGGCGGTAGCTTCGGCGTGGCTCAGCTACCGAGCATGGCTCAGCTACCGGGGTTATGGGGCCGTAGCTTCGACAAGCTCAGCTACTGGTTTGCTGAGATGGTTGCGGTTTGATTGGGGAATTCTGGGTTTAAGGGTTTCTTTGCCTGGAATTCTGGGGTTAATGATGATTTCGTTATTGCAAAAATTATTTCCGGCTACGACGCTCGACCACAAAGCCCAGGCTTCGAATCGAGGTAATCTTCAAATCGATTATTGGAAGTATTTTCGATCGTTCCCAGCGGAGGCAAATCAGAAATTTTCCGATTTGTCAGTTTGGCTTGTATGCTTGCCACTAGTGAATTGGGCCTATTGGTGTGGTGGGCGTTTGTTCGTTGATCGAATTATCGAGAATTATTCGTCCGTTTATTCTGATGTACAGGTCGTTCTGACGGCGATATACGTGTTTTTGGGATTGGGGTGAATGTAGCGTTCTTTGCCGGGCTATTCAAAATCATGCAAGCTCTGGGTGTGTGGTTGACTCATTTGCGCGAACACTTTGATTGTGGTTGTGCAAATGCCGCGATGGTTGTCTCCCAGTCACCGCCGCTTGTGGCAGTGTCTACTGACCTACGTAAATGGAATAAACCCTATCCAGTAATTAAGATTTTGGAGCAACCGTTACACAAGCTGCTGGGCGGGGTGCCCCCAGTCGGAACGCGACTAGTGACAGTTTCACTTTATCGTGTTGGAGCTGAAAAATTGCCGCATTGGATCGACTTTAATCCAATCGTGGTGAATTGTGTGACGGATGCTCAAGGGGACATTGATCGAATTTTCCGAAGTATTCGTTTGGAAGACTGGCAAGATTTGCAGGATGGTTTGCGGCGTGTGGAGAAGCATAACCAACCTGGTCTTTATTTTGTGGATTCTGAGGAGCGTTATGTGCTGCCAGAAGGAGCAGAGCGGGCAGAGGATTTTACCCCGATCGGACAGCTGGAATTTCTCGATGTGCGTGACGTCCTGCGGGTTGATTATCAGACAGGAACAATACTGCGGTTACATCAGGGATTTCCTTCAGCGAAAGCATCCTGGGACTATGAGTGGGCTGAGTTCCGACAGTCGGCGAAACAACTTGGCGTTGCTGGAGTCTTCGGTGCGATGGCGGCGGTTTTCATGCTATTAGCTAAGATGGCTGAACCAATTATTAATGCGTTTTCGCGACGAAATCAGATCGATATCTCAGCTCTATTGATAGTAGGTATACCGATCGTTTTTGTATGCGTTGTTGTGCCTGTTCTTTTTAGTATGTTTTATCTTCTGAATACTCCGTTTGCTAAATTTTGGGAGTTTGACCGAATTTCGGGGACGCTGACGGTGACGAGTCGGAGCATTTTTCTGCGATCGCGATCGGTGCTCTATCCGTTGGGTCAATTCCAGAATATTGAGATTTTGGATGAGAATAAAAGTGATTCGATCGTGGAGTATTCCTTGGCGTTGCGGCAGGTGCGGCGACGGGGCCTTTTGTGGTTTAAGCCGAAGGTAAAGCATTTGCTGTTAGCGAAGATTGCTAATTCAGAGCATCCGGAGTTGAATCAGCGGCTTGAGGTGGCGCGGCAGGTGCGGTTTACGGTGCGGCGGTTTATGGATTGGTTGATTATTTGATGGGGGTTGATGCGAGACTTGCGATCGCGTTGATCTAAGGGGTAGACACCGCCCAATCTGCGGTTCTGGGGCTGCTTGGTGGGGACAGATATTAAATGTTGCAGATGATGGAGGGGTTGCGTCGGCTTCGAGCTGTTACCGTATGATCAGATAGTTCTGATCATTTATCCGATCGCACTATGGCAACCAAATCCAAACTGCAAAAGGTCAAGCCTGCTGATCGGCATCAGCCTAAAATTACAGAAGATAAAATTCGCAAATTAGCGACAGGGACGAGCTTCGATCGCGGTAAGCAGTATTATTCCCGAGGTGCAATTACTGGCTCCATGCGGCAAGATAATCGCATCTGGGCGGAATGCTATGGTTCGGAACTCTACCGTGTGAGTGCGGTGTTAACCAAGTCGAATGTGACTAATTTGGCCTGTAGCTGCCCCTACGATTGGGGTGGCATTTGTAAACATGAGGTCGCTTTCCTCCTCACTTATCTGCATCAACCGGAAGCCTTTCAAATTATTCCACCCCTGCGCGAGTTGTTAGCCAATCATAGTCGCGATGATCTTTTGACCTTGCTCGATCGTGTCCTTCAGCAAGATCCTGATCTACTGACCAGTTTGGAAATCGCCGCGGAAACCTCTGCCCCGCAAACCTCGGGTAAACCGATCGACACCAGCGCATACCGTCGCCAGATCCAGCGAACATTACGGGGCGATGATATGCGAACGATCGCGAAAGCGCTGGAACCTTCGTTGAAAATGGCGGAACAGCTTTATGATGCTGGTGATAGTTTTAATGCGGGATGTTTTTATCAAGTTCTTTTGGACGAAATCACCTTTAGCTATGATGGTGAATTGCAGAGCATTGATTATGACGGTGATGTGGCTTGCTTTTCGCAGGATGCGGCAGCTGGATTAGGAAATTGTTTGGCCGATGCGGCGATCGACTCGACCATGCGACAAAATTGGTTGAATAGCCTTTTGGATAGTGTTTTGGCAGATATTGATTTGGGTGGCATCGATTTTGCTTATGGTGCAAGTGAGGCAATCATTAAACTTTATCGGAAATAGTAGATTCCTGTGAATCAATAACGGAATCTTGTTCAATGATTGAGAGCGTTCGGATTTTTGTGTAAGGGTGTTGAACGTCAATAAGTGAAGCGTTCAGGGAACATAATTGCGAAATGGGAAGCGGCGGCTTTCCAATC
>JBJORF010000088.1:0-28918 GCA_046049545.1 Cyanobacteriota bacterium
ATTCCCACTCCGCCTCACTCGGTAGCCGATATTCCCGCCCAGTCCGCTGACTCAATCGCGCACAAAACTCGATCGCATCGAGCCAAGAAACCTGCTCCACGGGCCGATTCGACCCCTTAAATCTTGAGGGATCCGAATCCAATGACCGTTCTACCTTCGCCCACCCCGCCACAACCCGCCACTGCGCCTGTGTCACCGGATAGCGTCCCATGAGAAATTTCGGGACAGTTACTTCATGCTGTGGCCCTTCATCCGATGTTCGTTCCAGTTCATTTCCTGGAGAACCCATCACAAACCGCCCCGCCGGAACCATCACCAGTTCTAGCTCAACTCCCCCCCTTAGCGGCTCCGCATAGCCTCGTACCGTCCCCCGCGACTTCGTAATCACCAGCCTTTTCCGCCGCCGCAATCCCTGCCGCTGCATCGCCACCTGCGCCGTCTCAAATTCAAACGCCCGCGCAAATTCATCCTCAGACTCATCCCGCACCAACTGCACCGTCTCAAATTCAAACGGCTGAACTTCTGGCCACTTAACCGTTATGGGCGGTTCGTCTGCCAACAACCGATCGGCCACTTCGACATATTCCCCACCCCACGATCGTAGTACTTCTTCGCCCACCGCCCCAAACTTCAACATCCGTCCCTGCAACGCCGCATCCCCCCAGTCCTCCCTCGCCGCTACCAAAAACGCCTCAAAATACTTCGGTGCATCCGCCTTCCGATCGCTCAAATCCCGCGACAAACTTTCCACAATTTCTTCCATCCGCCGCTGCGCTGCTTCTGGCAATAGCTCATAGATAATTTCCGCTGCCACCTCATCCGCCAGCATCGCCCCATCTTCTTGCCCCATTTGCTGCACGAGGCGCGATCGTACCCCCGCCTGAAATTCGTAATCTCCCTCCCCCTGCGCCACCAGCAATCCACTCAACACCATCTCCGCCAAAAATAACGAAGCCGTCTGCCCCAACAAATTCTTCTGCACCAACCGAATCACCGCCCAATCCAGCGGCACCAACGCCAAAATCTCCGCCAAATCGATCGCCTCCTGCGTTGCCGTCCGCTCAAACCGATCGATCAAAGCCGCTGCATCCAGGTTATTTTCTGCCCCTTGCGCCGACTTCGCCCGAAACGCCTCCAATAACATATCCACATCCACAACCTGCCCCACCGTCGCCTGTCCCACCTGCGCCACCAACGTCCTCGCCCATAAATCCAGCGATTCTGGCTCCACCGTCACCACAGGCAACATCAGCCCCTCCGGCAACCGCCGCCGCCGCTGCGGCGACAATCCCACCACTCGCCAATCGGCATTTCGCACGGCTGCCTGCTTTGGCTGCATCGCCACCGACACCCCATATTTCAACGCCGATCGCTCCCAATACACAGGCGGCAAAAGCTGCACGAGCGTCACCAAATGCGCCTGCATCCACTGCTGTAATAATTCGGGAATCGCCCCCGATCGCCAAGCCCCCGAAGTACAATCACTCACCACCAAAATCACCCGATCACTCGCCGGATTCAGTAATTCCTTCGCGTTCGCCATCGCCCCGCGCCGTCTCCGCGATCGTTGCTGATACAGCCTGGGCTGACCCGCTTCATCCGCCTGCATCTGCCACACCCGCACATCCCGAAACATCCCCGACTCCACCAAATCCGCACAAAATCGTTCGATCGGCGGTCGCCAAACCCCATACACATTCGTCACCTCCACCACGATCGCCAATTCCAGCCACCGTTCGCGATCGGGCTGCTGCACCACTTCCCAGATTTGCTTTTCCGCAATTTGCACCGCCGTTGCTTCGTCATCAACCGTGAACCGTCGCCGCGACGGTACCTTGCGCATCAATGGCCGTAACGATCGCAGCAACTTTCGGCGATCGCGCAGCACCGCCGCATCCGGCACCTGCACAGGCACCGCCGCACCCTGGTTTGCCCTTGCCGTTTCCGCCGCACTTGGCAACACCACATCCATTTTGGGATTTATCCCCGCCCGATTTTCGCGATTCTCATCCGCCTCGATCGTCCGAATCTCAACATCAACCGCATCTTTAGCGGTTTCGATTGCTGATGATCGGCTAATTCCATCAGACCGTTGCAACGCCAAATAAATGATTTCCTGCAACTCGATCGGACTCACCGCCATCCCCAGACGCTGCTGAAGTAGCTGCTGCAACTGAGCGATGGGATTATCACGATCGCTCATTACTCGTCCCCCGGTGCTTCCAAATCCCTCAGCAGTCGAGCTTCTAGGTCTGTTAGTGATCGGCCATCCGCTGAATTTTCCAGCAACCGCATATGAATCACATTCAGCAATTGATCTGTCGCCAAAATTGCTTTCTTACCCAGCCGATCGCAGAAACTCTGAATCAGGTCATTTGCCTTTGCGGCGGTTGCGGCATCAAACTGACTCGTCACAATATCCCGTAATGTCTCAGGCGTGGGATCAGGCATCCGCAGGCGCAAACATCGGCGCAAAAATGGCGCTGGAAAATCCCGCTCACCATTACTGGTCATAATCACCAGCGGAAACTGCGTGCAGCGCACCACTCCGTTTTCTACAGCGGCTTTCAATTGTTCGTTCTTTTCGTCTCGATCGAAGCGCCGCACCTGAACGCTTCCATCACTTAGCCGTTGCAATTCTGGAATTGGAAACTCCCCATCCTCAAATAAATTCAACAAATCATTCGGCAAATCAATATCACTTTTATCAATTTCATCAATCAACAATACTTTCGGCAACGCACTGGGCGACGCACTGGGCAAAAATGCCGTCCCCAACGGCCCAAGCGTAATGTACTCACCAATCGGCTGCTGCACAGCACCCTGACGATCGGCCAACTGCGCATCCTGCAACCGCGCAATTGCGTCGTAGCTGTACAGCCCATCTCGCAGTGTCGTCCTGGTCGTAATTGCCCACTTCAGCACAGGCAACAGTCCTAGTTCCCTCGCCACGGCATAGGGCAAAGACGACTTGCCTGTCCCCGGATTCCCGGTGATCAGTAGCGGTCGCCGCAAGCTGATCGCCGCATTCACCATCTCGATCGCGGCTTCTGGAGGCCGAAATCTTTCCCCTTTCTCCATCTGTTGCACCAGCGCACTGCGACGCTCAAATTGTCGCCACCCCGGCGCATCAGGCAACTTCTTGATTGGCCTGACTTTGCCATCACCCTGATATTGCTTCCACGATGGAGATTTTGCATCAGTCATAGTTCAAGCACTCTGGTAATCAATAGAATCAAAATCGGGGAAAGGCCGAAAGGGGTTATCCCACAACAGCACCAAATTGGTTAGGTCTGACCTATCCGTAATTGTAGTCGCAGATTGTGCTAGCGCAGCACTTGGCAAGCGGTTTTGATAAACTTGAGCAACCGCCGTGGGCAAGTCTTGAACCGATTGATTCACCAATTGCTCTAATTCTGCTTTGCCAATCTCATTCCGTGCGTCCCGTCGCCATAAAGCAAACGGGAATCCCTCCGTAAAATAGCGATCCCAAAAGACATCTTGCATCTGAGCATCAGTTGGCAGGACGAAATGACTCCCCCATATATCACAGTTATTTCGCCAGCTCGCTGGCAAATCTTGCTCAGAACAAATCTCCGGCAACATTTGTGACACCTTACACGATGGTCTAGTCAAAAATTGCTGCCATCGTTTTTTCCAAGCTGCAAGGCTTTTTCTATAATATTTCTGCCGATCGTAGGAACGCAAAATGACACTTCGACAAGCCTTTCCAGCCTCGATATAAAACAGTCGTCCCTCTCGAATCCTCATTTGCTCAACACTCAAATTAAGTAATTCCGTTGGCAGAAACCACTGAACAATTAAATCATTGCGGTCGACTCCATAATTTGCAGAACACTCCTCGATCGCATGATCTAATATTTCATCAAACTGGATAATTGAAATGTTGTCTAAAGGCAACCCCTTAATATCACGGAAATTATGTTCATCTGGCATCGCTTCGCTGGATGAAGCATAATCAGTTACTAAGTTAGCCTTTACTAAATAACTGTTAGCTGCATGGGGCTTGACTTTTAGCATTAGAAGATACTCGATAACATCACCTTCAATCGGAGAAGTTTTAGGTATCTGATTAGTTGGCCTAGAAGCTGGCGAACAACTCTCACAGTAGGTGTTGCTGAATGTTTCAGGATCTAACCCATCGGCTTCACCAGGAAATAACAAATCAAATAGTGTGCGTAAATTACCCAGATTGGAGCCTCCTGTTTGATTGATTAGCCGTCTAGCCATTTTGGTATCAACCTGCTTGCCCGCTTCTCGATTACCCATTAAGACTCTAGCGATTTCTGTGAAATTCCAAAGGCCATTTGGTTTTCGGCAATTATGTTCAGTCTCCAATTTTCTAAGTAATCGTTGATGCGTCGATGCATTAAACTGACAGCTTTTTTGCGTGGATTTAATTTGATTAGGCATTGGTGCCCCCAAAGTGAGGAAGTTCCCTGGAAAAGTGAGGAACTTCCTCACTTTTTTCAAACAGTCTTTCTACTCCGGAAGAAGCCAATCCTGGAAAGGGTTTCAAGCCTGTAAAAAAACTTTTCTGAATTTCGAGGAAGTTCCCTAGTTCAGATGTTCGAGTAAGTGAGGATAGAGATATGGCAAATAGGAGTTCTTTCATATGACAGCACATACACCAAGCCCAACGGAATCGACATACACAAAATCCCCCACATTTTACCAACAGGAGCAAAAAAATCCCATGCTTTCCCCCGAACAGCCTGAATTTCACGTAGAACTTGATCGCAAGAAGCTCAAAATCTCCGGAGAAATCTCCTGGCAGCAGCTTCGTCCCCTGCTCAAACCGATCGGGCTACTCGCAACTCACCTAGCAACTGCTGGCATCACCTGGATCAGCACCTTACAAAACCAACCCAAGCTGCCCAATCCCCCCAGCCCACCTGCCATCGAACATTGCCAACCCAAGCGCATCCAACAATCGCAAGAGCCTTGA
Organism: Cyanobacteriota bacterium; assembly: GCA_046049545.1. Classification (GTDB taxonomy): domain Bacteria; phylum Cyanobacteriota; class Cyanobacteriia; order Leptolyngbyales; family Leptolyngbyaceae; genus Romeriopsis. The sequence goes on from JBJORF010000088.1 coordinate 4,970, forward strand.
CTCCGCCTGGGCAAGCATTCTCCGCCAACCCAATCCAAGTAGCACCGATTGCGAGGCTTGAACTGCTGCGGCTCCGAATAGCGAGTTGCAGCACCTTGCTTTACCCGATCGGCCCATAAAGGTTAAGGAAAGGTCATGGAAAAATGGCGCGATCGGGGTGATTAATGTTAGAACAGAGGCATCTGAGGCTTGCTCCGTGCCATTACCTGCTCCGCTATGCGCATTCTCGCATTATCTCCGAAACCGATTCACCGGGTTCAGTTTCTGAACGCGGCAAAAGGGGGTGGCGTGGAATCCCAGGCATTACCGATTTTGTTGGGGCAGGTCGATCGATTGCCCGAAAGTTTAGACGCATTGCTGGTGACGAGTGATTTGCAAGGCGTTGTGCGATCATGGCAAAGCCATACCATGCGTGATTCCCAGCCCTCGCGGCTGTTGGGTGAAGAACTGGCGGACGTTTATGTGAAATTGGCGGGCCAGGGGGTGGTGCCACTGCCGGAGCGCACGGGGGTGATTCTCGCGGGTGATCTATATGCGGTACCGACCGGGGATAAACGGGGAGCCTCGGGGGATGTGCGATCGGTGTGGCAGGCGTTTGCAGATCGGTTTCGCTGGGTGATCGGGGTCGAGGGCAATCACGATCGGTTTGGCACGAAGGCGGAGCGGCAGGCGTTGTGCGATCGGCAGAATTTGGATTTGATTGACTATGGAACGGTGCATCGCGATGGTTTGCAGTTGGGCGGAGTGAGCGGTATTATGGGCGACCCGGCAAAACTCGGACGGCGGGGCGATACCGAATTTCTCGCGGCGCTGCGCTTAGTGGTGGAGTCCCAGCCGGAAATCCTGGTGCTGCACCAAGGGCCGATCGGGGATGCGGAACAACGCGGCGATCGGCAGGTAACACAGCTGTTACGCCATGCGGCGAATGTGCTGACGATTTGCGGTCATGTGCATTGGCATGAGCCATTGGCGGAGCTGCATGAGTCCTGTCAGGTATTGAATGTGGACAGTCGGGCGGTGGTGTTGACGGCGGCGGGATAAAATGGAGCGGGTTTTGTTTACGGGTTAGTGGGGCAACAGGTCATGCAGCGCATACAGGTCGGCTATCCGGCACCCGATTTTACGGCCACAGCGGTGGTGGCGCAGGAATTTCGGCGCATTAGTTTGGCGGATTATCGCGGGCAATATGTGGTGCTGTTTTTTTATCCGTTGGATTTTACGTTTGTTTGTCCCAGTGAAGTGATGGCGTTTAGCGATCGTTATGCCGAATTTCAAGCGTTGAATACGGCGGTTTTGGGGGTGTCGATCGACAGTGAGTTTGCCCATCTCGCTTGGATACAGACCGATCGGCGATCGGGCGGCGTGGGTGATTTGAATTACCCGTTGGTTTCCGACGTGACCCGGCAAATTAGTGAGGCTTACGAAGTCCTTGATCCACAAGCGGGAATTGCCTTGCGAGGGTTATTTATGATTGATCCGCAGGGGATGATCCAGCATATTAGTATTAATGGATTTAACGTCGGTCGCAGTGTTGATGAAACCATTCGCAATTTGAAAGCGGTGCAATACACGCAAATCAATCAAAACGAAGGCTGCCCCGTCGATTGGCAACCGGGACAGCCTGGAGTGAAGTTATCTAATTAACATGCTCACCCCGTATTCCGCATCCCTGCCGCAATCCCGTTAATTGTCAACAGCGCACCACGCAACAATTCACCTTTGCTGTAGCGCGATCGCAGTGCGCCCATGGTGGTTTTGTGCTGGCGTAGGCGTTGCAGTAGCGAGACTTGCAGGAAACCGAGGGGGACGATCGTGCCGTTCCGCAGTTGTACCGATCGTTGCAGTTCCGGGTCGCCATCAAGTAAGCGTTGATGCCCTGTAACCGTGAGAATCACCTGCTTCGTGAGCAAATATTCTTTGACGATTTCGTCGTAAACCGGCTGAAGCCGATCGCGATCGGCGGGATTCGCTAACTGGTCAAGATAATGTCCGGCTAATTGCAGATCAACTTTCGCCAGCGTCATTTCCACCTTCGCGATCACCATGCGGAAGAACGGCCATTTGAAATAGAAATAGCGCAGCAGCTTCAGGTGATCGGGACTTTCTTCGAGGAATTGATTCAGCGCCGAACCGACCCCGTACCAAGCCGGTAGCAAGAAGCGGCTCTGCGTCCAGCTAAATACCCAGGGAATTGCCCGCAAACTGCTCAAATCTTTTTTCCCGCCGCGTCTGGCTGGACGGGAACTGATCTGGAGCTGGCTGATTTCTTCGATCGGGGTGACCTGATGGAAAAAGTCGATGAAGTCTGGCTGTTCATAAATCAGCTTGCGATAATGTGCCCGCGACTGAGCGGCGATTTCTTCCATGATCACTTGCCAAGGCTGAATCGCATCGAATTTTGTGCCCAGCAGACTGCCCTGGACGACGGCACTGGTGGCAGTTTCCAGATTATATAGCGCTAATTCGGTGAGGGAATATTTCGACGCTAGCACTTCGCCTTGTTCCGTGATTTTAATGCGGCCTTTCAACGTTTGTCCCGGTTGGGCCAGAATCGCTTCGTAGGCTGGGCCGCCGCCGCGACCGACGGAACCGCCGCGACCATGGAAGATTCGCAGCTCGACTCCGGCTTGTTCGGCGATTTTTTGGAGAGCCTGCTGCGCTTTGTGAATTTCCCAGTTGCTGCTGAGGAAGCCGGAATCTTTATTGCTATCGGAATAGCCCAGCATCACTTCTTGCAACGCGATCGGTTGGTTATTTAATACCGCTTGGTAGAACGGTAAGTTAAACAGTTCCGTCATCACCGCCGGAGCCTTTTGCAAATCCTCCACTGTTTCAAACAGCGGCACAACTTGCAGGGTGCTTTGTCCGGTAATCGGATCGTAAAGACCGGCTTCTTTGGCCAGCAGCAGCACTTCCAGCAGGTCGCTGACATCGTGGCTCATGCTGATTACATAGCTCTTGCAGATGTCCGGCCCAAATTCCTGGTGCAATTCCCGCAGCATGCGGAAGGTTTCGATCGTTTCCTGGGTTTTTTCAGAAAAGGGTAATTCGCGGGGAATCAGTGGGCGACGCGTGGTGAGTTCTTTGACCAACCATTCTACCCGATCGGCTTCACTGGCATCTTTGTAGGCTTGCGGTAGGACTTGCAGATATTCGGTAATCTCTTCCATCGCGTCGGAATGGCGGGTGCTTTCCTGCCGAATATCCAAATGCGTCAAGGTGAAGCCAAAGATTTCCACCTGACAAATCAATCGATCGAGGTCACTGCATTGCAGACCGGTTTCCTGGAGTTTGATCTGAATCAACCGCAATTCAGCGAGAAATTCTTCTCTGGTGCGATAGACCGTGGCCCCATCGCATTCGGGGATTTCTTGACGGAGACAATCCCCTTGAGCAATTTGATTATTGCGATCGCGGGTATTTTCCAGTCGCTTTTGAATGTAGGACAGTTTCAGGCGATAGGGTTCCTGACGATAGCGAATCGATAGCTTTTCGTAGACTTCGGGCAAGCGCATTTGGTCTTGCTCCAGGGATTCGAGCAATTCGCCCGAAACATCACTCCAATGCAACGACAAACTGAGCAAATCGATCAGCTTCCGCACTGACTGGATGTATTTTTCCAGCACCATGCCGCGCTGGTAGCAGGCCGTTTGCCAAGTCACTTGGGGTGTGACGGCGGGGTTGCCATCGCGATCGGAGCCGACCCAGGAACCAAAGCGGCAGAAATTGTAATGGGGAATTTCCAAACCGGGGAAAGAGGCTTTGAGCGATTGATTCAGCCGTTCGTACAGTAGCGGCATCGCATCGAACAGGACTTCCTGGAAATAATGCAAAGTGTAGTCCACCTCATCCAGCACCGTCGGCTTGAACTGGTGCAGTTCATCCGTGCGCCACCATAGGCGAATTTCCTCGGTTAATCGCCGCTCCAGCACTTGGGCTTCTGCTTCCGCCAAGCCCCCCATGCCCGCCGCCCGCTCATCCAATTCATCGAGCTGCCACAAAATCTTCGCGACCCGGCGCTGCTTGTCCCGAATCGTATGCCGCACAATCTCCGTCGGGTGCGCCGTAAACACTAGCCACACTTCCAGTTGATCCAGCAACTGCTGAATTTGTTGCGGGGGAACGTTCAGCTCTTTCAACCGGGGGAATAGCCAAGGAAAAGTCCCTACCCCGCGCCGTTTGGGCAAATTGGGTGAGGTGCCGAGGGCCGACTGATCCGCTTCATCACTGTTATTGGAATAGAGCGTTTCGCCGCCATGGTGTTGCTCCCAATAGCCCTTCGTGGGCGGCGTGTCGGCACTGGGCCCAGTCCGATATTGCCGCCGTTGATCGCGCTGCTCGAAGTGCTGCTCGACAATATTAATCAGTTGAAAATACAACGCAAAAGCCCGCGCCGCTTTAATCGCTTCATTCAACTCCAGCGCCTCGACGAGTTGCAATACCGTCCCACTGGCGGTTGAATCGGCTTGTCCTTCCGGTGAACAGAGGTCTAAGAGCTTATGGAGCAACGTCACCATTTCCTGGCCACATTCCTGCACCAGTACTGCCTCCCAGAGTTCTTCCACCAGTTTTAGGCGACGACGCAGGGGCAGATTGGGCAGTTCTTCCGACATATGGGCAGCAGAAGCGGGGAGAACAGAGGTCATAGGAGAATGCCGTGGCCTGAATAAAGCAGGAAGGTGGTAAAGCAATAGATATTGTAAAGCAGTGGGGGATGCTATTGCCGAGGCTGGGCCGGAAAATGCAGGATAGGCAGTCGTTCACCGTGCCATAGGTCGTCACCCAATGCGCTCACCTGTGCGAGCAAACTGCCGCCCCATTGCAGCCCGATCGCCGCTACGATCACAGGCGGCGTGGCCAGCCCAACGCAGAGATCGCCGAGACCCAAGGGTTTCGTGGTTGCAGTGAGCTGGTCGGTGGATTGATCAGTATTCCGCATGATAAATCAACTCCCAATGGTAAATATCAAATTGCCTAGCCTAACAAACCACCTAGCCTAACAAACCACCTAGCCTAACAAACCACCTAGCCTAACAAACCACCTAGCCTAACAAACCACCTAGCCTAACAAACAGCTTGACAAACTAGCGGCAACCTTCTACATTCTGACGCTAGATGTGGAATCAAGGCAATGAAGGAACGCTATCGGTGATATGTCTGTTCAGAGGCATAGATCCGGAGGCAGATGCCCACTTAACCTAAGTCAAACCCTTTGGTGATCAGGTTTTGTGGTCGATCGGCCCGGATCTGGGCTACACTCCCTAACAGTTCTCTTGAACATTTTACGGCGTTGAGTTGAGCGGCGGATGTATTGGATCGCCGATTCGATCGACCGAGGTTCGGCGTTGCCCTCGTTGATTCTTCATTTTCTTTCTTGAAAGTATCGTCTGCGAGGAGCGGGGAGCCAACCCCGAAACCAGTCCATGATTAACCTACCAGAACGTGTTGCTGCCGTTAAGGCTATGGAAACTCATCACGACTCGCCTCGCCCCAGTTCAGTGCCGCCGAATGCGGTGCGTCCCAACCTTCAGCAATGGTGGCAGCAGGCGATCGGCCTGTCAGAACTCACGGTTCAAGTCCGCACACGCGGCAATATTTTGTATGTTCTCTGCGAGGCCGCAGCCCTGCCGGAGCAACGGCTAATTCGATCGCGGGCAATTCGGGCGTTGCTGAAGACAGATCTAGCTAGCATTTTGCCGAGCGATGCCCCCCCAATTTATCAAGTCAACCTCTACGGCAAAACGCCGGGCCAGACCAAGCCGGATTGGGCCAGAATTATTTACCTGAGCCAGTTGCAGGAGTATGCGCGGAAAGCTGATGCCTCCAGGCAAACCGCCGCAGCGGGTGGCAGTAATGTTCCCATGCCGACGATCGACGGCCCGACCACCGGAATCCTGGCACAGTCCAATCACCAATCGGCCCAGCAGGGCAACCCCACTGCGATCGCCCGGCATTTGAGTGAATTGCTCAGCCAGCAAGGGATTGCCGTGCGGGCCTCGGTCAAAGCCCTGGTTAAAAATAATGAGGAGTTGCCCCTGCGGCGGTTGGTGCTACATTGCGAGGCGGTCTACAGTCCTGACCCAGATAGTTTGATCGGGCCGATCGCCGAGCGGTTGCGGGAGCTGGAACTGACGACGTTCCGCGATGCAGTGGTCTACGGACAGGTGCAGGGCGAGGTACAGCCGGAATGGAAGCTGCGGATTGATCTCACGCCGCAAACCCAGATTTTGCAGGAATGGGCGCGCTGGGGCGATGTCGAGGCGATGCTGCGGCTGGTGAATCAGGCGTTGGTCGCGCACCAAATGGAAGCCAGCGGCATTGTGCTGGATATGATTTTGCATATTACCTGCTGGCGATCGCAGCCAACGGGGCATCCGCAGTTTGATGTGCCGCCCCAGCATCGGGTGCTGAAGCCCCTGCATGATTTGTTTGAAAGCCTTTCACCCCAGGGGATTCATGCGCTGTCGGTGTACGGCAGCCTGGTGCGGTTCGATCGGCCTACGACCCAGCAGTTGGCTCCCGCTGATGCCGTCTGGCACGATCGGTTAGAGCTGCCCGCCGCCAGCCAACCGCAATTGGCAACGACCACGGAAGGTCGGGCCAAGCGGGGCGACATTGGGGCGATTAACTTTCTGCTGTCGCGGGTGCTCAATGCTGACCTAGATCAAAAGCTCGCCACGGGCGGGTTGCGGGTGCAAGCGCGGCACCGCGATGACCTGCTGCATGTGATGGTCGATGGCACGGTGCTGCCGACAGAGAAAGCGACGGCCAGTTTGGTGGCGGATACGGTGCGATCGATGCGCGTCACCGCTGTCAATGGCATTCGGATTTACGGACGGCGGGCGGGGGAGAAGCATCCTCGCTGGAAAGATGGCTACGATTTCGTCAGCCGATCGCGGGTAGTGCCGGAAGCGACACCGGAGTTTGCTGCGTCCGAAGCCTTTATCGGCGACTTGATTACCCAACAGAGCAGCACACTGTTGCTGCGTCCGGAAATGACCCCCGACGAGCTGCAAAAGCTCTGGCGGGGTTTGGTGCAGAAGTTACGGGGTTTCTTACTCGGTACCCAAATTTTCTCACCCTTGGCCACTTCCCGTTCGATCAGCCGCGACAATCAGCGGGTCGATACCGCTTGGTTCCCAGAACTGCGCCTCGCGGCGGTGTGGGGCACGATGGGGATTTTGGTGACGCTCTGTGCGGACTGGGGGTTGGGCTTGGCGTTGCCACCGAAAGGCGAAGCCCAAGCGCAATCGCGCCGATCGCCCCAGGAACTCTCGCTCAGCGGCATCAGCTTATCCAAATCCGCCAGCGCCAGCGGTGACTTTAATGGGACTGGCTTCACAGGGGCGGCCCAGTCGGTCAATGCGCAAATGGCGGGTAGCAGCGGTGCGAACCCCAATCAACCGACGATCGGCAGCAACGGCAAACCGTTGATCGCCTCCGCATTGCAGCCTCGGTTCGAAACCACGACGGAATCGCCCGTGAGCTACAACGTGCCACAACTGAACCAAAAGCTGGTGCAGTACGAGCAGTATGTGACTCAGGCGGGGGTGCCGGATGTGCTGATTGTCGGCAGTTCGCGGGCCTTGCGCGGGGTTGACCCGGTCGCTTTGCAGGAAGGGCTGGCGGCGCAGGGCTATTCGGGCCGGAAGATTTTTAACTTTGGGGTGAATGGCGCGACGGCGCAGACGGTGGATCTGTTGCTGCGGCAGTTGATTGCGGCGGATCAGTTGCCCAAGGTGATCATTTGGGCGGATGGGGTGCGGGCTTTTAACAGTGGTCGCGTGGACATTACCCATAATGCGATCGCCACGTCCCCCGGCTTCGCCCAACTCGCCCAAAAAGGTCATGTTCCGGCGGTGGGCGTGAATCCCCTGGAAGCCCTGAGTCAGCCTTCGGGGTTATTGACGGCGCAATATACCGCTTGGAATAACCAAATCCATGGCTTTATGGCGCGGGGTTCTTCGACCTATGCGCAGCGATCGGATTTGGTTGATACCCTGCGCGATGGGGTTTTGGCCAAGCTGCTGCCGAGTCTCCCAATCGATCCGGCCAATCCTGACCTGACGAATCCGGCCAATCCCGACCTCGAAGCGATTGATACCAACGGCTTCCTGCCGCTAGCAACGCGGTTCAATCCGGCGACTTACTATCAGAAATATGCTCGTGTGACCGGGGCAAACGATGCGGACTATAAGCAGTTCCAGCTCCAGGGCAACCAGGCTAATGCCCTCCAATCCGTCGCCCAATATCTCCAGCAAAACAAGCGTCAGTTGGTTTTCGTCAACTTACCCTTGAGCCAGGATTATCTCGATGCCGATCGACGACGCTATGAGGCGGATTTTCAGGAATTTATGATTCGATCGGCGGCGGCTTCCGGCTTTACCTACCGCAACCTGAGCGAAATTTGGAAGGCGGAGCAGGATTATTTCTCTGACCCGAGTCACCTGAATCGCTATGGGGCCCATGCAGTGGCGTTGCAACTGGCAAAAGATCCATTAATGCCGTGGTAAAGGGCACATTAATTTATGCCTAATCCTTAAAACCTTTCGGGAAAGTCCGGCGTAGGACTGTAGGGATAAGCATTCAAGCCCCCAATCCGTGAGATTACTGATGCCCTACACTTCGACGCAGCAACAGTTAAAACGCCGTGAACTCTCGCTTGAAGCGGCGCTCCGGCGGTTGCTGGATGCCGATGGCACGTTGCATCTCGCCCAGCTCGACCCAGAATTGATTCGCCAATTTTTCCGGCAGGTGCGTGATCTGCCCAATCTGCCGCCGATCGTGCCCCTACTTCTCTGGCAGAACTGCTACTATCTTGGTGCGCCCGCCGCGATCGCAGAAACGGTCTTGCAACAGCTCCACGATCGCCTCGATAGCCAAATCCGCGTCATCCCGATCAATGCCAGCAGCTACCGCAACTGGTTCCGGCTCAAGAATCTGGACATGAGTAAGCTCGCGATCGGTGACCAGGCCAATCCCCTCACTGGCGAAGTCGAACAGGAAGACATCACCCAAACCACTGAGCTGTATCTGGCCCAGACGGACAACCAAATCGAACGAATCAAAGCGATCGTGGCTAGTGCCCTCCGCAACCGCGCCAGCGATATTCACCTCGAACCAACGATCGAAGGCTTGAAGGTGCGCTACCGAATTGATGGTATTCTGCGCCACATCACCACCCTACCCCCGGAAATCAGCCGCAAAGTAATCGTCTCGCTGAAAGTCATGTGTGAAATGGACATCGCCGACAGCCGCCGTCCCCAGGATGGCCGGATCAGCGAACGCTATATCGCCGCCGATGACGAAGAACAAGGCTTAGACCTGCGGGTGAGCACCCTGCCCTGCGTCAGCGGCACCAAAGGCGAACCCGGCGAAAAAGCCGTCCTTCGCCTCCTCCGCCAACAAAACAGCTTTCAAACGATCCATGACCTCGGCTTCTCCCCAGTGGTGTGGCCGACCTTCGCCAGTTGGCTGGAAGAACCGCAGGGCATGGTGATCCTGACTGGCCCAACCGGGTCGGGCAAAACCAGCACGCTCTACACCAGCCTCCAAGCGATCGCTACCGATGAAGTTAACATCATCACCGTCGAAGACCCCGTCGAATACGTCCTCCCCGGCATCACCCAAACCCAGGTGAACGAGCTGGCGGGCATGACCTTCGCCGCTGGACTGCGGGCAATTCTGCGCCAGGATCCCGACATCGTCATGCTCGGCGAAATCCGCGACCACGAAACCGCCGAAACCGCCGTCCGTGCCGCTTTGACGGGTCACTTGGTCTTGACCACACTGCACACGAATGACGCGATCGGCGTAATTCCGCGTCTCAAAGACATCGGCCCCGATCCGGGTTTGATCAGCGACGCATTACTGGGTGTCGTGGCCCAGCGTCTCGTGCGGCGGGTTTGTCCCCACTGCGCGGTTGAGCATACGCCCACGGAGCATGAACTGAATTTGTTGGGCATTACCCCGGTTCAAGCAGAATCGGGTCAGTGGCAAGTGGGCAAAGGCTGTAATCGCTGTTTTGAAACGGGTTACTTAGGCCGCGAAGCCGTAATGGAAGTGCTGACGATCGACGACGCAATGCGCCAAGCGATCTACGAAGGCACGATCGTCCAAGTCCGCCAAAGCGCCAACCACGACAACTTCTTTTCATTCCGCGATGCAGCGGTCGAAAAAGTGCTATTGGGTTTGACCACCGTCGAAGAAGTCAAACGGGTCTTGCCCTACAGTGCCTTGCACCATCGCACTGCCCCCGCCACGCCGGCCAATGGTTCAACCCCAGCCCGACCGATGATCGGATTACGGACGGTGGGTGCCGCCCGATCGGTGCGGAATGTTTAGGTATTTAGTTCGTAGTGGTGGCATCCAGGGCGGCAAGGCTAGCTGTACTGGGATCGTAATGAAATTGTGCGATCGTGCCATCACTAATCTTTGTGATAGCTTCCTCAATCACACCCAATGGGACAAAAAACCATTCGCGCGGCTGTACTGGGATGGAAAATCGATCTTGTAGTGCTAAGTCCAGTCGAGCGCTGCTGAAAAACCGATGCAGGAGTTTTTCAATTCCTTTCGCGTTAATATTTGCTAGCTTGAATTCGCCAACGATTTCGACATCCGCAAGTAGATAGGTTGGATCTTTTTTGGCATTGGCAATGCGCTTTTTAACATCGCCGCTGGTCACACCAATTTTGTGAATGACCGATCGATTTTCCGCAATAAATGGATGATCAGATTGACTTCGCAGGATGTAAATGGAACCCGTGGGTAAGTCATCCTCGGATTCAGTCTGGGAGAACAATGGGCCGAAATCGGGGGTTGTGATGCGGCGGCTGGTTTTATCTTTATTGAGTGCGCGTTGGAGCGATCGCAGGAGTAAATCATTTTCGGTGCCATTGTCGTAAATCACCCTGAGACGGCAATCAATACGGCCATAGTCGCTGGTGAATGTTTCGCCCATTTCAGCCACCAAGACTTTCTGGCCATCCAAAATGAATAAGTCGCCGGAATTAACGGTGGCATCGTCTTGATATTTAATGGTTTGCCGTTCGCCAATTTTGAGTTGGTGCTGGACTCGTTCAAAAATTGGTTTGAATGCGGCAAAATCCGCACAAATCGTCCGCTGGGCGACCTCTTCAGCAGCCTTGATTTCCTGGCGCGATCGCACGTGGGTAAGCTGTGTGACATCATTTTCGGCGCAATCATCAACGCCCAAGGCCGCAAGCAGTTCATCGTCGTTGATCCCTTCTGGCAAAACCGATGTGGAGGCATCTAATAATCCGCTTGAATCCAGCGGGCTGAGGACTTGGCGACATTCTGCGGATTCGCGCAAGCGATCGAGACGAACGGCGTAGAGCCGCTCAAAAATATCCCGGTCTTCGCCATGCTGGGGCAATCGACCATTTTCTTCAGTAAATCGTTCGATTTCCTCAAAGCCTGCGATAATTCGCTCTTCGCGAGCTGTACGCTGACCTGACTGTGCAGGGGCGGTGTCTAAACCCAATTCTTCCAGTAGATCTAAATCGTCCTCGGTAATCTGCTTCGGTTTAGGCATCTTTCTCCTCCTTGGCTTTGCGTTGTAAGAAGGCAACTCCCTCGGCCATGCGTTTTTCCCAGGGGTCGGCGGCGGTGAGGGATGGGAGACGGCCTTTTTCCTGTTTGAAGCGGAGGGCACGTTTGGCTAGATCTCGGGCGTCGTCGATCGAAAGGATAATCCGCTTGGCAGCGATGACTTCAGCGACTTGCTTAAGCCGTTCTTCACTCATGGATTTGGCCAGGATGGCGTAGGCTTCGCCAAAGGGGTTGATCCGATCGATCAAATCGATGTCCAACTCAGTGACAGAAAGCGCAAACTGCCGCACCCCGTCAATCAGAGCCGTATTTTTTGGGGTTTGAACGAAGTCTTCACTCGCGTCACTTTCACGGTTTGTGCGTTCCCTGAAGTAAGCGGTGTCATCACAGATGTCCAAATAGTCGCCTGTGGCTTCGTTCATGGTTCGTTTCGCTTGTTGAACGAGGTTGAGGGCGGCGATCGCGTGTTGACGAACGGCTTCTTGGTCTTCCTCTTCGAGGTTAGGGAATTTTTCTTTGATGATTTTGCCCATGCGAACTTGGGTGAGTTCTTCGGGGACGAGTTCTTCGTCGAAGAGACCACGCTCGATCGTCGGTTTGTCTTGAACAAAGGCGGTGACGAGTTCAGTCAGGTCTTCGCGGCAGATGCGTTCCGCTTCGGGGCTTTTGGGTTCGGCGAGTCCTTTGATTTCGAGTTGGATTTGGCCTGTTGCATGGTTGATGCCGACGTTGCATTGGTCGGGGTTGTAGCCTGCTTCGCCGTAGTCAAAGCCCGGTGTGGGTTGATTATCCGCCCGTTTGGGTTTGAACTCGAAGCGGGGGGCAAGGACTTGTTCCATCAGCAGGCTAGCGGCAATCGCCTTGAGGGTATCGTTGATTGCTTCGGTGACGGCGGCTTCGCTGGCATCGGGTTCAGCGATCAAGTTGGTGAAGCGGGCGCGGGTTTTGCCCGGTGCGTCGCGGGTGGCGCGGCCAATGATTTGGATGATTTCGGTGAGGCTGGAGCGGTAGCCGATCGTCAGGGCATGTTCGCACCAGATCCAGTCAAAGCCTTCTTTGGCCATGCCGAGGGCGATGATGATGTCTACGTGATCGCGATCGTTTTTGTGCGCGGAGTCTTTGAGGGCGGTGGTGACGCGATCGCGCTTTGCGGGGTCATCGTCTACGAGATCGGCGATTTTGAGGAGTTTGCCGCTGGGAGTTTTGACCAGTTGGAATCCGGTTTGCGGGTCAGTGCCTTGCCATTCGCCCAGTTCTTCGATGATATGTTCGACTTCGCGGATTTTGTCTTTGGTGCTTTCGCGGGAGTTGACGTTGGGGATGTGGAGGATGGTTTTTTCAGTGGGATTGAGCACCTGCATGATTTCGTCGGTGTAGCTACCGGAGTAGAAATAGTAGCCGATGTCGAGTTGTTTGAGATGCTCGTAGCCGTTGAGTTGCTCGTAGTAGGTGTAGGTGACGGTCTCAAATCTCGCTTCGTCGTCGGGATGGAGGACGGCCACGGCATCGCCTCGAAAGTAGGAACCTGTCATGGCTACCAGGTGGGCTTTGTCGCGGGTCATGAGTTGGCGGACGTGATCGCCGAGTTTGTTGTCGGGATTGGCGGAGACGTGGTGGAATTCGTCCACGGCAATGAGCCGATCGTCAAACACTTCGATGCCAAATTTATCGATGGCAAAGCGGAAGGTGGCGTGGGTGCAGACGAGGGTTTTGGCATCGCTATCGAGGAATTTTTTGACGGCGGCGACTTTGCCGCTGTTTTCACTGGCACCGTCGCCGCCCGGTGCATCGCAGAGGTTCCACTGGGGTTCGACTTGCCAATCAGTCCAGAAGCCATAGTTGCTGAGGGGTTCGTTGTGGAAGCTGGAGCCGATCGATTTTTCGGGGACGACGATGATGGCTTGTTTGAGTCCTTGGTTTGCCAGTTTGTCGAGGGCGATGAACATCAGGGCGCGACTTTTGCCGGAGGCGGGGGGCGATTTGATCAGGAGATATTGTTCGCCGCGTTTTTGGTAGGCGCGTTCTTGCATGGGGCGCATCCCGAGGGCGTTGGGGTGGGTGGATGTGCCGGATTGGGCGTAGGTGACGGAAACGGCGGGGATTGAGGTGGGGGTAGTCATAGATTGGGAGCAGTTGTCTTTGGAATGGGGTAATTAAGTAAGATTACCTGGAATTGTTTGGACTGTGCCGTTTTCGATCTCAGCAAGGCGGGCTTGGGCGATTTTGATGCCTTCGTTCAAGACATCACGATCGGCCTCAATTGCCATACTTTCCATAATTCTATCCAGGAGAATGGCTTTGGACGCATCGGGGAGGGCAGTTGCCTCAGCAATGAGTTGGTCGAGGGTAAGCATTTGGGTATTGATGGTGAGAGATTCAACTCTAGCAATTTTCTTGAGTGAGATAGTCGATATATTCAGCTTGGAGGTCAGCATCGGTAGCTTCGGGACGTTTGGCGATGCCTCGTAATCCGGTGAGGGTGCCGGGGGGAATTTCTTTGGTGGAGCCGGAGTTGTGGGTTTGACCGGATTCGCCGAGGCCCGCGATCGTCAGGAGAAAGTTGGGTTTGGCTGATCTCTTGGGCGGCTGTTGGGTAGTCATTTTGGTGTAGAAGTCGTTCGGGAAATTTTGGGTCGATCGGTCTAAATGCCAGGTACAGACTGCTGTTGGAGCCAGTGATTCAGATCTTCAATTTGCTTAAAATTTGCGAGGTCTAAAGCCAGTTGCTCTAGTTGTTCAGTGGATAGCTGTTTGATTGTTATGGCAGTTTCCTCGGATATTTCGCCAAGTTGTCGATTGAGTAGTCGGGTGACGAAGTTAATTTCCCCTGTTTTCTCGATCGCGGAAACGTATGGGAAAGAGACAGCTCTTTTAGATTTGCTTTTAAGCACTTTTGTCACCTATCCATAGGCTTTTCAGACTTTGAGGGGTGGTCATACAGATTTGCTTTTAAGCACTTTGAGACTCAGAAATTTCGGCAGTATCAAGCCAGCCAGTTTCATGAAGTCGCTCCCAGGCTAAACCAATATGACGAGGTTCAAACATGCGTTTGCGGTTATTCCAATTGTGAATTTTGGTAATGGCTGCTTCAACTGTGTTTGCTTCTTCTCGGGTGGCGACCCAATGAACTGTGGCTAGGAGTTCCATGCCGAAAGTTGTCTCAAAGCCCTTGATTAGCTCGACTACCCGATCAAACCGTTGCTGTGTTGCGACCTGGGTTGCGAGAAACGTTTCAGCTTGCTCGGCAGCATTGGGTTTGAGACTTAAGGGTTTGTCCGGTCGGTCTTCTGCATCGCCGTAGCCGCTGATAAAGTGCCCTTCAAGCAAGTTGAAGACATGACGTAGATTTTCTGCGTAGGGGCCGTAGGGGGCTTTTTTGTATTGGAGCCGAAGGGGTTCGCCCGCTTCTTGCATGAAGTACATCAGCTTATGCGCTTCTAGGAGGGTAATCGTGGGATCCATGACGGCGGCAAGATAGCGGCGCATGAGTCCGAGTAGGGCGGCACGCCCAGTGGTCATATCAGGTATTTCTCTTGATGTGACCATCACCGACGCTTGGGGTGCGCCAGCAGGTTCAAATAGTAAAACATCAACTTCCGGTATTGCTTGGAACGCTGCGGTAATTAAGGGTTTTACATCTTCCCAGTTGAGTCCGCCCAAACCGCAGCCCAAGGGTGGAATGGCGATCGATTGAATTTGCTGCTGTTGGACAATGATGATTAAGTCGGCGAGACCCGCCTGAATGTCTTCGATGCGACTTTTGCCTTTCCAATGGCGTTTGGTGGGAAAATTGATAATGAAACGCGGATTATAGAGACGGTTGAGATCGCAGATGAACATCTTGCCGGGTTGCACTTGTTCTGCTTTACAGGCAGATTCGTAGGCTTTGAAATTTTCGGGAAAGGCTTTCTTGAACTGAAGAGCAACACCGCGTCCCATTACACCAACACAATTGACCGTATTGACCAATGCTTCGGCATCAGCTTTGAGAACATCACCTTGGGTTAGCGTAATCATAATTTAGTGGGTTTTGCTAAAAGTACCAGCTTGGCTCGACAGTAATCGCAGGTTGGTGATCCGCGATTGCCAAAGCTGTTTGGGTTTTTGATTCAATCGTACTATTAATTATCCCAATTTTTTCAATCAGTGTCCATGGGAAGACATTAAACAACAAAAACTCGGCCTGCTTACCTTCTTTTGTCTTGGGATTGCGAAAATCGGTTGCGGCAACGGCTGTCCAGTCGATTTGATTAAGTTGAGAGGGATCGTTGTGAAAGCGAGTAAGATAGGATCCCGCATTGCCTTCGCTGAAAGCCCAAGGAATTGCCTGTGAGTTGGCCCAGTTGATGACTTGGTAGAAGTCTGCCTGGAGATGGACGATCGGTTGCTGCCCGCCGCGATAAGTGACATCGGGATGGTTACTCATGTTAAGGATATAGAGCATGATGGAGCGCGGACAGAAGTAAAAAGGTACGTACTGGCCGACGGTGGTTCCTGGATGACAGGCAACTTCGATTTCTTCGAGGCGGCGCTGCTTGATGGTAGACATACCGACAACTGAGCAGGATAGGTCAGTAGCAATGCGTTGAGCATCGGAGACTAAACCTATACCAGTCGCGATGCTGGGAAGATTGTCAATGTGGGTGATGTGATAGATTTTGGGCCGATCGGGTATGGCTGTCATTATCTTTTACGTTGGGCTGACTGCTTGGGCGAAGCTGGCTGGGCTGTCATTTTAGTGTAGAGGTCGAAGAGTTTTTCGAGGCGTTCGGTGTCGTTTTTGAAGCGGCGACCGATGTAGATGCGTTCGAGGATTTCGTCGTTACGATCGTGGGCTTCCCGCACTAACGGAAACTCGGTATCCATGCGATCGGGATCGTACATGTCGGCGATCGTGGCGGGGAAGTATTGTTCGCGGGCGAGGAGGATGTCTTCGGCGCACCTCGTTAGGTCGGCTTTGTTTTGGTCGGTGAGGGTGGGGACGGGGAAGGTGTTCCAGCCGAGGGTGTTGGAGTAGGAGAAATCGGTTCGCATTCGCACGCAAACGGTGCCGATCCAGACCCAATGGAGGCGGGAGGCGATGAGGGCTAGGTTCCAGAGGGGGGCATCGTAGAGAGCGAAGCACTTATTTGTAACTGTTGTGTTTTTATCGATAAGACCAGCAGGTAGATAATTGAGAGAGTTCGCATTTTTGTGTAAGTCAAGCTGAAAGTCCTGCTAGGAATGACTCGATTTTTGATTTACACAAAATTCTGAACAGCCTCAGATAATTCCTACGTTCAGATGAAATCGCGGGGACAATAATGCTTTGATCTTCTCCTATCCTCATTAGTTTTAGTTGATGTGCTCTCTGTGCGAGAGCATTCGCTCCTTTATCTCGACTTGCCAAACGAATCTCGCGTACCGACTGAATTCTCTTGGCAATAGGCGGAATAGAAAGTGCTTCTTTTAGATGTGAGTCTTCAATCCAAAGACAATATCTAGACTTTCCATTAATAAACTCTTGAGATCCAACGATAACTCGCAGCAATCGGCTTTTTTGATCAACACTCAGCCCCAAGTCGCTTACTCCTTGTCGATCAACAAGGAGATGACCACCATCACTTGGTTTATTACCAAATTCCATGACCGCAATTCTAGATATTGGATTAGAAGTTTTCTCGATAATGAGAAATTCACCTAATGTCAAATAAGGAGTGATTGCCGAACCTAATCGAACTATTGTTTCTCCATACTCATCTATTTCAAATAAGGCTTTTTGATTGTTGGGAATACGTGCTATGCAAACAATTGCGACAGTTACCCCAGCTTTATTACTTGCGAGATTTGACCATTTAAAGGATGTATGAGCGAATAGTATTTCGCACTTAGCAGCCCAAATCATCGGCCAAAGTAAGGGCACCATTTGACCTTGACAGATTGAATTCGTAGCTACAAATGCAGAGCGACCCTCTGAATGCTGCAACCAATCAGCCGCCTTGATAAACCAACCAGAAACATAGTCTAGGAATCCAGGTGAATTAGTTCGTCCGTCAACTACGTCGCGAATATCTGCTTTTTGTTCTTTTGATTGCCACGTGTAACCCAAATAAGGCGGATTCCCACAAATATACGTTTCCCCACCCTCATTCTCAAAATCAATCTCCGCCTGCTCCAGCGGCGTACTAAACAAATCATTCGCAAACAACTGCACCCCCGTCCCCGTCGGTGGACACAAACTCAACCAATCCAACCGCAACGCATTCCCACAGGTAATCCAATTCTCACTCTTCAGCGGCAAAAACTCCGCCAGCGCCAGCTTCGGCCCCCGATACAACACATCACACTGATACTCCGCAATAATCAACGCCAACCGCGCAATCTCCACCGCAAAATGCCGAATCTCAATGCCCCGGAAATTCGTCAACGGAATCTCCGACTTGCGATCGCCCTCCCCCCGCAACTCATTAATCCGCGCCTCGATCGCCCGCATCTCCTTATAAGCAATCACCAAAAAATTCCCCGACCCACAAGCCGGATCGAACACGCGAATCCGCGCCATCCGCGATCGTAGATTCAACAGCTTACGCGGATTATCCTCAGCGGCAGTGAGCTGCGATCGTAAATCATCCAAAAACAGCGGATTCAACACCTTGAGGATATTCGGCACACTCGTATAGTGCATCCCCAAAGCCCCGCGCTCCCCCTCATCCGCCACCGCCTGAATCATCGACCCGAAAATATCCGGATTAATTTGTTGCCAGTTCAGACTGCCGACGTGGAGAAGGTACGATCGCGCCACCTTACTAAAACGCGGCACATCCACCCCACCGGAAAACAACCCCCCATTCACATAGGGAAACCCATTTGCCCAACTCTTGATCCCCGCCGCATCCCGCTCCCGAATCGGCGTACACATCGATCGAAACACCTCCCCCAACACCGCATGGGTATTCGACCCATCACTCATCTGCGCGATCGTCTGGGTAAATAACCCCTCACTGTGAAAGATATTCGTATCCTCCGCAAAAAAGCAGAAGATCAACCGCGCCATAAAATGATTCATCTCTTCGCGGCGATCGTCCCCGTCCCAATCTGGATTCTCCTTCAACAGCTCCACATACAACCGATTCAGCCGCCCCGTCGCCTTAATATCAAACGCATTTTCCCGAATCTGCTTAACCGTCGTAATCCCCGCCAGCGCCAAGAAAAACCCAAAATGATCATGAAAGTCGGGATAGGCACAAGCGATCGTCTCCCCATCCACCACATTCTCCGCCTCAAAGCTCACCCCATCCGTCGCCAGAATGAACTTTGCCTTCTGCTGCGTCGTCTTCGGACTTTCGCGCAAAGCCCGCAGCGTCTCCCCCACCGCACCCAGTTCACAGACCTTAATGTGAATATGATTGCGCTGAAGCACCCCACCCAGATCCGACTGATTTGAACTCCCACTGCGCAGCTTCTTAATCGTCGTCGCCTTATTCCCAAACGCCTCCAAAAACGCATAGGGAAACTCCTGCGGATCAAATGGCTGACCCGCAAGACTCGAAACGGCTTCTTCGATTTCAACAGCATTCATAGGGTTACCAGCGATCGCTTCAGAGGCAGCATGGGCGCTTTTCAGCACTGTGAATTTTACTCTGAATTCCTGGTCATGATGTCAATGTCAGCGATCTGCGTCGATTCGTCCATGCCCCGATCTATCTATGCTCAAATATCCGGATCCACTTAGGCAACTACAGATACTTCGTTGTTGGGTGAGATTCGGGTGATGCATTGCTCTGCAGGACAATGCATCACCCACAGAGCGCCGGGCAACCCATCACCAACGAACATCGCAGCGGCCACACTACCTAACTTGGTCGTTTATTGTGCAATTTCGGTTTACGGACAGTAGGAGAGGCGCGATCGGTGCAGCCTGCCTAGGATTTTAAGCTGGTGGGGTATAGGGATTGACCAGGCTAATCCAGCCCAGAATTTGTAAGCCTGGGGCGTGAATGGTTGTGCCGTCAAAGGTGGCGGCATAACCTTTACCGGATTCGGCATATTGACCACTCAGGGCAAAGGGGCCGAATCCGATCGTATTCTCGCTTTGAACCGATTTCGCCGCAATGTCGCGATCGACCTGACCCCAGTTGGCTTGAATTTTGAGGTCGCGAATGGCGATAAAGCCAATCGGGAGCAAGGGAAATGTGCCGTTATTGTCCTGGAGTTTGCCGCTGGAGAGACTACCCGCTGCTTGTCCAGGTAATCTCCAGCCGTTAATTTCGAGTAGTGATTTTAACAACCAGGGTCGGGTGAAGTTAACGCGGCAACAGCGAAATGAGATTTGGATGTTTTGAGTGGTTTGGTCGATCGGGCGATTTTTTAGTTCCGCGATCGCAATTTTGTCGATTAAATCGGGATTAATTCGGCGCATCAACAAGGGATTGGGCGATAGGTTTTGCATTGCCAGTGCTTCGGCTTTCGTTAGTGTGGCTTCGGCAACCGCAGCTGTGCCACTTGAACGCATACCGATCCGATCGATCAGTCCTGGTTTAATCCCAATTCGATCAATCAGCCCCGGTTTAATCCCAATATCTGGACGAACGCTAATATCCGGTTTCGGCTGCACAGTCGGTGGGACGAAGACCTGGGGTTGTTCCACGGCGGCAATGAGCTTCGGTGGGATTTTCCAAACGCCTTCTCGTAGCCGCTTTGCGCCACCAAAGCGGAGAAACGCGGAATCGGCTTTGACGGTTGTTGTATTGGAATTAATGGCGATGCTGGTCCAAGCCTGGGCCCCGATCGGATCAGCCCAATTGCTCGGTGTCGCATAGGAGGGATGATAATTGAGCGCGGGATTCAGCGCACTCGCCAGGCGCGTTTGTTCAAAGCTCTGGCGCGCGTTATTAATCACTGTATTGACTGGATTGACTGGGATTTCCCCCGTGGCATCGGGTGGTAGCGGGACAGCAGCTGCCCCCAGCGCAAATTCGTACATTTCCTCTGCCGTAACGCCGGAATCAACATAAACCGAATCGACGATCGGAATCGCATCAATCAGATTCGAAAACATCTCGGTGGCAAACTGTGAACCGTCGGGGGTTCTAGGTGTCCAGGGATTTTGGTATTCGGTTTCGTCAACTTGCTGACCTGGAAATTCGAAGCTGAGTAAGATTTCGCGGTCTTTTGTACCAGTCGCCGTGGGTTTAATTAACTGGGAAAACACACTGTCGTAGACCATTTGGATCAGTGTGGCTTGGTCGATCGCCATTCGATGAGGCTCCTAAATCTACAAAATAAGCAATCTTGATCAGGTGGCCCCCTAGCCCCAATACGGGCTCAGTTCCCCAGTATTGGGGGCTAGGGGGGGCAATGCATTACGCTTTCGGGGCGAGGGGTAATACAGTGCAGATGTAACCCATGATTTGCAGCCCCGGCGCGTTAATCGTGCGACCGTCAAATTCCGATTTGAAGTTGAACTGACTCGAATCGGATTTGTAAGCGCCACCGATCGAGAAAGGCCCCCAACCAAACCCAGCATTCGCACTGAGCTGTTTACGGATATAGTCGCTTTCGGCGCTGCTCCAGTTCGCGCTGATCTTCAAATCTCGAACCGCAATGAAGCCCGTGGGCACGATCGTCATCAAGGTGCCTTCAGCAGTCGCCGGATTGCCAGAAGATACCCCCCCGGCCGCAACAGGACTGTAAGTCCAACCGGGCAAATCAAACACCATGCCATTCATCCAAGGCCGATCGATGCTGATGCGGGCATAGCGGAAACTCACGTCGAGGTTCTCCGTTTGGGTATCCATGTGGCGCTGCTCGACGCTACGATTGAAGCCCCCACCCGCGCTCCACAGTCCCAAACTAAAGCCCACATTGCCACCGTAGCTGGTGTAATTTGAGGTTTGGTTGACTTGGTATTTACCCGAGGAGAAGGCCATACTTGTCCAGCCCTGAGCCGCGTTGCTGGAATACCAGTTGGCGGGCATGGCATAGCTGTAGTAGAGCTTTTCCATCGGGTCACGCACGCTACCTTTTTCCAGCAGTGTTAAGCGTTCCTGCGCATCCTTAAAGACCCGGCCAATTTGGTTTTGGGATGATTGGGCGATCGTGGCCAGGGCATCTTCGACCTTCTTTGCCTGCGCCGTCTGGAAGTCGTTCCAAGCAGTGGTCAGAATACGTTGTTTGGATGGGCCAATAATCGACCAGGCGCGTTGATCAGCGGGTTTGGTCAAATCGTACTTGCTAAATTCCGCCATAAACGAAGCAACGGCATCAGCGTAAGCATTTTGCTTGCGCTTATAGTTGGCGTAAAGGGGGGAATCAACCGGAATTTTGATGGGCTGACCCGCATCATCAAAATCATCTGCTTCATCGGTAATCAAGTCATAGGCTTTGTCATAGGCAGCCTTCTGGGCTGGATTTTCGGGCTGGGGGGTGATATTTGCCCCTTCGACCACCGCTTTGTAGACCTCGGATACTCGCTTGGTGCTGTCAACATAGGCGGTTTTCACGAAGGGCAACCGATCGACCAATCGGGAGAAATTCTCGATCGCTGCCGGTGTGCCTTGGGGATTATTGGGGCTGAGGGGATTGGCATATTGCTTACTGTCGATCGGTTCACCACCCGGAACCATAATCATAAACATTTTGTTTTCCTGACTCCCCGCTGGCAGCCCGCCCGGTGGGGTTTTTGTATAGGCGTTAAAAAGTGTGTCATAGACTGACTGCACCATTTTTGACTCGTTGATCGGCATTGTCGTGGCCTCCTAATTTAGACCTGAAGTAATGGGGTATTGCGTAACTTTCTCTGTTCTAACTGGTGACTTAATCAGCGACAAATAAAGGGATTTAGCGATGCAAAGTAATTTAGTGAAGTCATGTCAGTCAATTCAGGCAAAGCGCGAAGACAACCGCAGAAATTACGCCGAAATAGTCTTAAAAACTAAGTTGATTGAGGCAAAACTAAATGGTTTAGGTGCATCAAACTGAAGCCAGCCAAAAATCAATCTGGCACAGATACCGTTCAACTTAAGTAGCCACCCGATTATCAAGGAGTAAAAGCTAAGGATTAAAGGCTTTGGCATAGGTTCCTAACTTGGGATATATGCAACACTTGGTCTACTGTGCAGACACCCCCGATCTACCATGAACTTAGACAATTACTTTTTCGAAGCCGATTCGCAATACCGCATGGATCGCTTGTTTGAAGATAGCCATCAAGTCAAAGGCACGGCACTTTCAGCGGAAGAACGGTTATTTTTTCGAGCAGCGGCGATGGCGGTGCCGCTCGATCAAGCCGCCCAACTGCTGAACTGGAAACTCAACACCGCCCAAGTTTTCGTCTCCAATACGATCAAAACCTACCTCAAACACCTCATCCATCAAACCCAGCCCACAGTCCTTACCAAACCGAAACTCTCTTGGCATAGCTTGCCGCATATTCTGCAACAGTTGGGTTATGCCCGATCGGCGAAGCGCGATGAAAAGAACTTACTGCGGGAAATTTCTTCGGAACCTTCGCATCTTGATATCAAACGACTGATTAGTGAAGTGAAGCGCACACTTTATCAAATGCAGTTTGAAAGCTATCGCCCGATCGTGCCCCGGATTTTGCGGGAAGACCCCGACCAACTGATTGAGCAAATTATTACTCCCATCCGCGATAGTCAAGATCAAGCGCAGCGGCGCGCGGGGTATCTCGAAGCGATCGCCATTAGCTGGACATTAGTGTCCCAAGACCCACGGCAATATATTAACCATGTGGTGAAAATCGCCCAAAACCTGAGTGTGATTGGCCGTTACGAAGATTCTGTGCCCTTGGCACTGGAATTTATTGATAAGGTTTTGGGAGAGGAGGCCAAGGCCAAGTTATATTTTGTGTTGGGCATTGCCTACGAAAAAATGGCCGCGACCGCATTCAATAATCACTATCGCCAACAGGCCATTCTGTTTTACCAACGGGCGATTGACTGGGGCGATCGCAAAAATTGTCTGGCACTTTATAACATTTTCGTGCTCAATTTCGAGTTTGCTCAGAAACTCAAGGATGAGCCAGAACATCTATTAGAAGCCCGCATGGCCCTACGACAGTTTGCCCAAATCGCCCGATCGACAGGCTTTAATTTTTACCGTTATAAATCGTTGATTCATGCTGACCTACGCCGGATTCAAACCCAAACCCAAGACCCGATCCTCCGAGGCGATTTAGCCTTGATCTTGGCTTGGTAATGCCCCAAGATGTAGATTTTTCGCGAGGTTCAATTCAATGAAAATCGGTATTGCACTTTTATTGCTATTGGCTGGGATCATCACGATCGTGCAATTTGCCAAACCCGCATCCGCCGGGATCGATATGGACAGCCAAGGCAATGGTAGCCGCAACACAATCGTTGCCAGTCATCGCCCGAT
>JBJORF010000089.1:0-18761 GCA_046049545.1 Cyanobacteriota bacterium
ATCGCTATTCAGCGAAATTGTCGGTGCTTGGATACGAATCTGATCACTCGCTATGGTTCTGAATCCGTTAAGGGTCAACGCATTGCTTGATTGGATATTGATCTGTTGAGCCGTGAAGTCGCGGGTGATTTCAACCGGACTATTGCCTGTAAGATTGAGATTGAAATTTCCAGCAATTTCGATCGCGTTGTTGCGGAACGTCTCAAAGCGCATACTAGGCGCACTTAAACTGAGTGAACCACTACCACTGGCATCGATCGAGCCAAGTATCCCGAGGCGAATTTCATCGGTAGCGCTGATGCTCACATTGGTGTTTGTGTTCAGCAGTTGTTCAATTTTGTCTGGGTGAATGATAAAATTTCCACCGGGTGTATCACTGGCTAAAATCTGACCGTCATCTAGTTGAGCATTATCATTTACAGCGAAGTCATCGATCGTGACAATCGCCGGATCGAGTAGTAATGCACCAGCTTGACCACTGCCTGAATTGACATCAACTTCCCCAGTGAAGTTCAAGTTCTGCTTACCCGAAACTTCGACAAACCCGCCTTTCCCCGTGACACTCTGGGCATCAATTTCCCCAGAAAAAGCAGTTGTACCATCGGCCCAGAGAATCACCCGACCGCCATCACCTTGCCGAATTGCATTGGCTTGGATTTGGGTATTGCGATCGACCACCGTGCGCTGTGCATTCGGCAATTCGCCTTTCCCTTGAAATTCACCGCCGACGAGAATCGTTCCGCCGCCCTCGGCTCCACTCGCATTGAGTTTAGCGCTGAATAATCCCAGCCGATCGCCCGTAACTTTAATTTCGCCGGCTTTTTCAGCATCACTTGCGACGCTAATTTCACCATTAACCAATGCTGTTCCTGGAGTTGCTGGAACGGTCACATCCGCCCCAGTGAGTCGAACTTTGCCATCAACGATCGCCACATTTGTGGCATTACCCTGGGCCAGCAAAGTTCCGAGGGATAACGGTTCTACCCCAGTACCTAAATTTATCTTATCCGCCACAGGCAATTCCAGACTCAACAGGCCACCTTGAGGCGTAAAGCGTAAGAGTTTTTCCCCGAAAGTTGCAGCGATCGTCACCGTACCACCGGGGGTTTGAATTTTCCCAGTATTAATCACAGTGCCACCCAAGAGCGCCAAACTCTGGTTGGGCTGGAGTGTGAGATTACCCATATTGACGATCGCGCCGCTTGTCGCACTGGTAAATGCAAACTGAGTCGGCGTGCCAACAAGCCTAGAAAAATCAGCATTACCTATTGTGCTAAACCAATTCTGACCAAACCCGATCGCGTTTGCCGTTGTCGCCGTGAAGCCCGCAGGCAAATTCAACTGCACATTTGGCCCAAACAAAATCCCTTGAGGATTCATCAAATACAAATTCGCATTGCTGCCCGATACGCTCAACTGCCCATCAATTACGGAAGCCTGATTCCCAGTGACACGCCCGAGAATATTCGCGATCGATTCATTCACTTGAAAATTCGCTGCTTGGCCTTGATTCAAGCCGAACTGCTCGAAGCTGTGGAACAGATTGCTACCAGCTTGGATGCCGCCCGTAATCGCCAGTTGATTCTGAGCATTCGGCGTGACGAGGGTGGTGCTGTTGGGGCTAGCGGTGATTTGGGCGATGGCGGGCAAGTGCCAACCGAGGGGCAGTCCAACGATCGTAACAAAGGCAGGCAGCGATCGGAAGCTCAGCATAGAACGCAGTGGGGAGATTGAGATGGGCAGCGTAGCGTTCGAGAAAGGTAAATTTCTACCGTAAGTGCATGGTAGTTTATGTGACATTGCTTGATCACAATTCCTCCGTAACTCCCCAACATCTAAAAATGCGGCAATGCGTTTGAACACGTTGCCGCACGGACGGAGTTTGTTGATATTTGGTCAATCGGCTTAGCAACGACCCCGTAGCATTTGGGCCATTTCGTTGGTCTTCGGCGACATTTCGAGGGCCACTTCTTCCGTGATCCGGCCTTCTTCGTAGAGCTTGTACAACGATTGGTTCATTGTACACATCCCATCGAAACCACATTGCGGCATGATTTGCTCGATTTCATCGAGATCACCACGGCGGATGTAATCTTTGATCGCATCCGTGTTGATCATGATGTCGTGGAATGCGGCGCGCTTCCCATCCGTCGTCCGACATAGCCCCTGGGCAATGACGCAGACCAAGGATTCCGCCAAGGCGACCCGCATGGCCGGCTGTTCTTCCGGCTGATATAGACCCAGTACCCGTTCAATCGTCTTCACGGCACTGTTAGTGTGCAGCGTACCCATGACCAAGTGACCCGTTTGAGCCGCTTTCAGGGCAGTGTTCACCGTTTCCCGATCGCGCATTTCCCCGACCAAAACCACATCCGGGTCTTCCCGCAACGCCGCCTTCAGCGCATTGTCAAACTTGCGGGTGTTGATTCCGACTTCGCGGTGCTTGATCAACGATTTACGGCTGGTGTGGACAAATTCGATCGGGTCTTCGATCGTGATGATGTTTTTTGGCATCGTGTTGTTCATGTAGTCCACCATGGCGGCCATGGTCGTGGACTTACCGGAACCCGTCGGGCCAGTGATCAAGATTAGCCCCTTGTGGAAGTGACATACATCACGAAAGACAGGCGGCAGACCGAGCTGCTCACAGGTCAAAATGCGCATCGGAATCAAACGCAAGACCATCGAAGGCCCATGCAAGGAATCAAAGATATTCACCCGGACGCGGGCAAAATCATACTGGGTCGCCCCGTCAAAGTCCAGCGTGTCCTCAAATCGAGCAATTTCCTCTGGGGTCAGGATTTCCTGCATCCAGCTATAGAAGGTTTCCTTCGTAATTTTCGGCCAGTCCGTGGCCATGATTTCGCCGCGATCGCGATAGCGTGGCACTTCGCCCACACCCAAGTGGACATCCGAGAAGCCTTTATCAAAGGCAGTCCGGATCACGGCTTCCAAAGTCGGTGATCCCGGGGTCGGGGTTTGGCGAACCGAGGCGAAGGGGGAAACGCCCGCACGATGGGCTGGAGCGGCGGCTGAAGCGACGGCCTGGGGTATCGCAGGTGGTGCGATCGGCGACATTGCAGCGGGTGCAGCGGGTACGGCGGCCAGTTCCGTCACGGGTTCGCGATTGCTCATCGGTGCAGGCGGCGGCATGGCGGCTGGCGGTGCCGAAAGCGGTTGTGTCGCCACCCGAGTAATATCTTGAGTCTGCGTCGATCGCGGTGGATTCGCCGCACTTAATCGCGTGGCTTCTGTGGTGTCAAATGGATTCGCTGGCGCACTTGCGGTGGCTGTAGCACTGGTACGCAAGGGCGGCGGCGGCGCAGCAGGCACCCGTGGAACGGGCGGTGCAGAAATTGGCGGACGTTGTTCTGATGTCATAACGCAACTTTAGTTCTTAGAGACAGCCCAGGAAAGCAGACCAATATCTCTACGGCGGTGATCGTTCGCTGCTGAGCTTGCATTCAAGCAAAGCAGCATTAATCACGCTCATAGGCCGCAGTTAAGCGAATTGATTACTAGTTCTCAGAATTGCCCAAGCGATCGCGATCGGACTCAGTAAGAGTGCGGAATTGCTCAGCGTGATGGCAATGGCCATTATCCTTTTTCCGACAGCAAAACTTGCACGGCCTTAGCGAATTGTGCATCGGCGGGGGTGCCGATTTTTTGGTTATCGTCACTCAGGGTTTTGCGCTGGACTTCACTGAGTTCAACTTTGATGTCGGGATCGATGCCATGTTTGTTGATATCGCGGCCATTCGGTGTTAGGTACTTGGCGATCGTCACTGCCATGGCCGATTTTTCACTGTCGCTGCGCAGACCGATCACGGCCTGAACCAAGCCTTTCCCGAAAGTTTTGGTGCCGACAATTTTGCCTCGGTTATTGTCTTGGAGCGCACCGGAGAGGATTTCGCTGGCGCTGGCGGAACCGCCATCGACCAGGACAACCAGGGGTTTCTGGGTGAGGGCAGAATCGTTGGCGATGCGCTGATCTTGGTCGCCTTTACGGGTGACGGTGGAAACGATGCCACCTTGATTCATGAACATCCGAGCAATGTCAATGCTGGCATCCAGTAAACCGCCAGGATTCGATCGTAAGTCCAGCACGTAGCCCTTCACCTCTTTCTGTTCCAAATCCCGAATCGCCGTCTCCATCTCCGCGATCGCGGGTTGGCTGAACTGCACCAAGCGAATGTAGCCGACTTTCGCACCGTTGGCTTCCTGCACGCGATATTTGACCGGATGAATCGCAATTTTGTCGCGAGTTAATACAAAGTCGATTTCCTGTTTGCCACGCCGGATGGTGAGGGTGACTTTGGTGCCCGCTTTACCGCGAATCAGTTGGACGGCTTGCTTGTCGTCCATATTCTTAGTAGATTGACCGTCGATCTTGACAATCACATCCTTGGGCTTAATATCGGCTTTGGCAGCAGGACTGTCCTCGATCGGGGCCACCACAGTGAGTTCTTTGGTCTTCTCTTCTACCGCTAGGTTGATTCCAACCCCACTTAGCTCCCCAGAGGTATCAATTTTCATGTTGCTGTACTCTTCCGGATCCATAAAACGGGTATAGGGATCGTTGAGTTTTTTCAGCATTTCCCGCGAGGCTTCGTAGGCAGCCTTGCGGTTGTCGTATTGGCGATTGAGATAATCCTGACGCACGGCAATCCAATCATTACCATTAAAGGTGGCATCGAGGTACTGCGACTGCACCACAGTCCAAACCTCATCAACCACTTCCTTCGACGGATCTTGCGACACAAGAATCGGCGGCATTTTGGGGCCATAGACGTTCCAGCCCACGATGACGACTGTACCGAGGGCAATCGTTGTGGCACCCAAAATGAACGCTTTCTTGATCAAAGCCATACTGCGCTGTCCGGGAGGGATCAAATTATCTTGCTAAATTTAACACAGCTGGTTACGGATGATCCGGATCAATTGCCCTCGGGATCGACCCAGCGGCCATCGGCCTTAATGAGATTAATCAACTCTTCAACGCCTTCCGCTTCCGGTACCCGCTTGATCTCTTCCTTGCCGCGATAGAGTGCGATCGTGCCGGGGGTTTTACCGACATAACCGTAGTCCGCATCGGCCATCTCACCCGGCCCATTGACGATGCAGCCCATCACCGCAATGTCCAAGCCGACCAAATGCTGAGTCGCCGATCGCACTTTATGTAGCACCTCTTCCAGGTTGAACAGGGTACGGCCACAGGAAGGGCAAGCCACATACTCCACCATGGTTTTGCGCAATCCCAGGGCTTGCAAAATGCTGTAGCAAACCGGGATTTCCTTTTCCGGGGCTTCGGTGAGGGACACGCGAATGGTGTCGCCCAGGCCCATCGCCAGTAATGTCCCGATACCCGCTGTAGACTTGATCCGGCCATATTCGCCATCCCCCGCTTCGGTCACGCCCAGATGCAGGGGATAGTCCATGCCGGCCGCATCCATGCGATCGGCCATCAACTTATAAGCCGCCACCATCACCGGGACACGGGAAGCCTTCATCGAAACTACAATATTGTGGAAATTCAGGGATTCACAAATCTCAATGAACTCCATCGCCGATTCCACCATGCCCTCGGGCGTATCGCCGTAGGTGAATAGCATCCGCTCGGAGAGGGAACCATGGTTCACCCCGATTCGCATCGCCTTACCTTGGTCACGCAGGGAGATCACCAAGGGTTCTAGGGTTTCGCGAATCTTGTCGCGGATTTCGGCAAATTCGGCGGCGGTATACTCGGTGCGATCGTCCTTCGGCTTTTCAAACACGTAGAGACCAGGATTAATCCGCACTTTATCGACGTGCTTCGCTACTTCCAGGGCAATCTTCATGCCATTGTGGTGAACGTCCGCTACTAAGGGCACATTTTGGTAGGTTGCCTGAAGCTTCTCCCGGATGTCCGCCAACGCCTTGGCATGAGCCATACTCGGCACCGTCACCCGGACAATTTCACAACCCAGTTCATGCAATCGCCGAATCCCCGCGACCGAACCATCAATGTCCAAGGTATCTTCATTAATCATCGACTGCACAACCACAGGTGCCCCACCCCCGATCGTGATTTCGCCCACCTTGACTGCGCGCGTCTGGCGACGTTGGATTGTAGTCTCGACATAGGTTCTGTCGTCCGGGGGAGCCGATGTGCTGTTAGACACAGGATTGGTAGGCAAAGTTTGCATGGGATGCCGTGCTGGAAAATCTAAGACTGGAAAAAATCAACTGTTCTCAGATTGCCACAGAACCGCAACGCTTGGGTGAATTTCAGCATACATTGAACCCACAACCGTCGATTGAATTTTCCGATGGCTGCGCCCCTATGGCTGTTGCAGAATGCGTGACTCCTGACGCACAGAACCCACCATCGCCGCATTCTGAAGCTGCATGAACGCTTGAAAATCTTCCCGCTCATACTTTCGCGCCAGCATATGACGCAGTTGGTCTTCGGCTTCAATCGAGAGAAAACCAGTACTGATTGCTTGCTGGACAACTTCACGGATTTGCATAGAGCAGTCACCCCGGGCGCAATTAGGTGGATGAATAAGCGAATGACAGGACTCAACGTAACAGAGAACGTGACGACTGAACCGACTGCGGAAAAGGTGAAACTCAACCGCTCCGTTGAGATTACTCTAAAATACAGCTTGGCCTAGACAGCGACTAAGCTGAGCTGGCATTGACCGAGCGACAACCAGACCCAACACAACTCACCGAAATGTGCTGTTTACTGCGAAATTCAATCAAGATCTAGAACATCTCCAACAGATTTGGAAGATCTCTAGGACATTAGCAACTGTTCCTGGTGAAGATAATAATTTCATGAAGGTAGGCAGTATTGTGTCTTAGATCACAAAAACATGTTGTCTTTTGACACTTGACGCATACGTGGGGGCATTAACGGTAGGAGCGTTTACGGTGGGGAGTTTACAGTTGCCCCCTTCCGGTTTACAGTGCTTGGCTGGCTGGGCTTCAGTTTTTGTGTTTCGGGCGTTTTATTTGGGTTGGGAGCGATCGATATGGGGATTTTGGCGGTACGGGGTCTGCGGAAGGATTTTGGGATTAAGGAGATTCTGCGGGAGGCGAGCTTTAGTCTCGATCGTAGCGATCGGGTGGGGCTGATCGGCACCAATGGTTCCGGTAAATCGACGCTGCTGAAGATGTTGGCGGGGCTGGAGCCAGCGGACGGTGGGACGATCGATGGGATGAATGGGATGCGGTTGGTCTATCTGCCGCAGCAGCCGGAGATGGATGGGGAACGAACGGTGCTGGAGCAGGTGTTTGCGGATAGTGGGGAGCAGATGGCGCTGGTGCAGGCGTATGAGCTGCTGTCAGAGCAAGTGGCGCTAAGCAGCTCCCAGGGCAGTGATCCGGCGTTGCTCGATCAGTTGGCAAAGCTGAGTGAACGAATGGAAACCACGGGGGCTTGGGAGCTGGAGACCCAGGCGAAGATTGTGCTCAGCAAGCTGGGGATCCAGGACTTTACGGTGAAGGTAGGGACGCTGTCGGGGGGCTATCGGAAGCGGATCGCGATCGCGGCGGCGTTACTTTCGCAGCCGGATGTACTGTTAATGGATGAGCCGACCAACCATTTGGATGCGAATTCGGTGGAATGGTTGCAGAGTTATCTGGGCCGCTACCAGGGGGCATTGCTGCTGATCACCCACGATCGCTATTTTCTCAATCAGGTGACGAACCGGATCCTTGAAATCGATCGGGGCGATTTGTACAGCTATGACGGCAACTATTCCTATTACCTAGAGAAAAAAGCGGATGCCGAAGCGTCAGTGGCGAGTACGCAGCAAAAGTTGAAGGGGGTATTGCGGCGCGAATTGGCTTGGTTGCAGCGGGGGGCGAAGGCGCGAAGTACGAAGCAGAAGGCGCGGATCGATCGCATCGGCGAGATGCAGGAACGGGAATTCAAGGAAGCCCAGGGGAAAGTGGAGATTTCTACGGTAGGGCGACGGATTGGGAAAAAGGTAGTGGAGTTGGAAAGTATCGCCAAAGCCTATGGTGATCGGCAGTTGATTCAGGATTTTTCCTATTTGTTTAATCCTGACGATCGAATTGGCATTATTGGGGGCAATGGTGCGGGCAAATCGACGTTGATGAATATTATTACGGGTCGGGTTCAGCCCGATGCCGGCACGGTGGATATTGGCAGTACGATTCACTTTGGCTACTTTGATCAGCATTCCGATGATTTGGAAAATGCGAAGTATGCAGAACGGCGGGTTTTGGACTATCTCAAGGAAGTCGCCGAACTGGTCAAAACAGCGGATGGCTCGGTGATTACGGCATCGCAAATGTTGGAGCGGTTTTTGTTTACGCCGAATCAGCAATATGCGCCGATCGGGAAGCTGTCGGGGGGTGAGAAGCGACGCTTATTTTTGCTCAAGGTATTGCTGAGTTCGCCGAATGTGTTGATTTTGGATGAACCGACGAATGATCTGGATGTGCAGACGTTGGCGGTTTTGGAGGAATATTTGGAGGGCTTTAACGGCTGTGTGATTGTGGTTTCCCACGATCGGTATTTTCTCGATCGGACGGTGCAGACAATTTTTGAATTGCAACCGGGCGGTAAGGTGCAGCAATATCCCGGTAATTACTCGGTGTATTTAGAATACAAAAAAGCCGAGGAAGCCGAGCAAAAGGCGCAAACTGGGGCACCGGAGAAAGTCGCTCAGACAGCAGTGAAAACGGCAGTAACGGATAAGCCACGTAAACTTTCATTCAAGGAAAAGCGGGAATACGAGCAGCTTGAAGCCGCGATTCCCAAATTAGAAACAGAAAAAGCGGAACTGGAAAAAGCCCTGTATGAAAAGCCGCCGGAGGGCTATACCGAGGTGCAGAAAATGACGGAGCGATTAGCGGCGTTGGAGACGGAGATTGAACGATCGACGGAGCGTTGGATGGAATTGGCGGAATTGATGTAGCTGGATTAGCGATCGGGTTCTGCTTGGCTTTGCAGAGGCTGGACTAATTTCCTGGGGATCGATGGTGGTGCGATCGCATGGATTTTACTGAATGGATGGTGGCGTGGGCTGGGGGCGCGGGATGCGCGCCCCTACGGATTAATGATGATGTAATCCAATGGATACGGGCGATGATCGATCCCGTACGGGCGCGTTTGCCGCGCCCTCAATGTTCCGATTACGGATGCCAATTATGATGAAGCACTGACTCACAACGATCGGGCTTTCTCAAATGCCTTCGCCCGACTCCGCTGCGGCAAGAGCGACAACACCATGCCCACTGCCATTTTTGCTTTAGAATATTGGCGACCGCGCCAGAGCAGCGATCGACCGTTTTTGGTTTCGCCTGCTTCAATTTGCCGTAAACCGAGGAGAACTTGCGTTTCAGCAATTCGCGCAAGCCGGACTTGTTCAACTTCGGGCTGATCAAATTGGAAATGATTTAAATAATTCAGCTTGTCCTGAAGATACTGAATCGCTCGCGTGGGATGCTGTTGCTCCGGGTGGAAACGGTACTCCATCAAGCGATCGGGCAAATAATAAGCGGCTTTTCCCGCCTGCGCTAGTCGTACGAGCAAATCATTGTCTTCGCAGTTCTGAATATTCGCCCGCATGTAGCCGACTTCGCGTAAAGCCGATCGGCGAAATAACGTCGCGCCAATCTGCAAACTCTGGCGCACAAACAGCACCGCTAGGAGATTCGCAATTTCCCCCTCCGGCAGATCCATCCGGCCCCATTTCAGCGAATTTTCATCCGTCCAATCTTCGCGCCGCTGACTTTCGGGGTCGATCACCCAATGATCGGTGCCGACAAAATCGATATTGGGATGCCGATCGAGAATTTGACTCGTTTGCGCCAGAAACTCAGGGGTCAAACGATCGTCGTCGTCGAACTTGATGAAATAGTCCCCCGTCGCTGCCTCAAAGCCCGATCGCATGTTATTGCTCTTGCCGACGTTCTGCGGATGCCGCACATATTTAATCCGGGCATCTTCCGCCTGTAATCGCGCCATGATATCGGGGGTGGCATCCTGGGAGCCGTCATCACAGATGACCAGCTCCCAATCCGACTCCGATTGCGCCTGTACACTGGCAATCGCGATCGGCAGAAAGTGTGCCCGGTTAAAAGTCGGAATGCAAACAGAAATCTTCGGCATGGGAAAAGGGCTAGGGCTAGGCAATCAACTGTTGGAGTTTTTTCACTTTGGAACCCATCGATCGCGTTTGCAGTTGCATCCAGCTGGGCGAGCGAAACACCTTCGGTGCGCAATCGGGTTCATGCAAAAAGCGGTAATACAGGAATAGCTCCTGCTGTGGCAAAGCCACCTGCTCACCCCGGCAGAGTTCTTTGAACCGGGCGGCAGCATGGGTGATGTAGTGCAGCCGACGAATGGGTTTCATCCCTTCTTCGTTGTACAACACCTGATCGACGTTGACGTACCGTGCTTCTGCGGTATTTCCGGTGCGATCGTGGCCGTTGGCGCTCAATGTGTAATTCCACGTTGAGGCATTCAGTCGCAGGGTCATGTAGGAAAACAGATCCGCATCGCACCAGAAGGCTAAATCATTGATCCAGTTGATTTCCTGGTCATCGACCAATCGTTGCCGGAGTTCCCGCGTTACTTTGGGGGTGAAATAGTCGCGATGGCCCCCGAAGAAGCTGGAACAGTGGATTTGCGTGCGAACGGCGGCTTCATCTAAACCCAACTTTGCCTGAATCAAATCAAACTTCAACGCCGCTGAGGCCGTGGGTTTCTGGTGTTCCCAATCGTCAAAGACAAAATCATGGTCAGCGAGCTTCGCCTGCACGTCAGTCAGCGGTTGCATCGCCAAGCTGTCCGCATCGTAGAACACAAATTGATCAAACTCGCCATCAAAGGCCGACATCTTCCGCAGCAACTGGCATTGCTTGTACCACTTCGGCACCGATCGGACATTCACCTGATTCGACTGCGGATGCGCCGCCCAAACCTCCTGGGCAAAGCGATCCCAGCGGGCAATCGAAGCCGCATTATCGAAAATACTGACTTGGGGGCGATGGGATACTGCTTGCTTCAACCGCTGCATCCGATCGTCGTAGGGAATGATGCAAATCGGGATCGCGCGGCCTACATTGCGCTCAATGCTGTTGATCAGCGCCACCACTTGATCGTAAACGCCGTCATTGCCCAGGGTATATATGCCAAAAGTATTCATTGTCTAGGTTTAGAAAGTCTAAGGTTGAGGGAGTTTCGGGCGAGCGAAAAGATTGATTGCAGCGGTAGAACGGGAACCCTAGACAAAGCTAAACGGCCATTCGTAGACAGGCCGGAAATATACGGAACTCCATGTCTCATTTGTAGCGGATTCCACGGAGCGCATCTACGCTTTTGACCAATCCTCATCACTGGCTCCCGTATTACCCATGAAAATCTTAATGTTGTCCAATACTTTCCCCTATCCCCCTACCCGGGGAGGGACGCATGTACGGACATTTCATCTCATGAGGTACCTCCAAAGACAGAGTTCCGTCACGCTGATCACGCAGCGGACACCTGAGGTGACGGAGGCTGAGATCGCGGGATTGCGCGACTGTGTGGATGAATTGATGGTGTTCGATCGGCCCACGCTGCCCCCTGCCTCAAAATTCCAACGCCTGACCGAGTTCGCGCTGCAAGGTACGCCGCCGAGCGTCAAAGCGGGTTACTCCCCAGCAATGCAGGATTGGATCGATCGCGCGATGGCGGCGGGGAAGTTCGATGTGATCACGGCGGAGCATTGCGTGAATGAGGCTTACATTCGGCCCGAGTGGCGCAAGTCAATTCGGACGATCGTTAATGTCCATAGCTCGGTCTACGGCACCTGCCGCAATCAGTTGCAGACAGGCACCAGCGAAAATGCCCTGCGCGATCGGTTGAATCTGCCACTGCTCTATCGCTACGAGCGCAACTACTGCCAGAAATTTACGCAAATTGTGGCGACCACCCCGGAAGACCAAGCCCAGCTTCAGCAATTTGCGCCCCAGACCCCGATCGCGGTGATTCCGAATGGTGTGGACTTTACGGCGTTTCCCCAACGGACGAGCGATCCGGGGGGACAACACTTGATGTTTATCGGCGCGATGGATAACTTGGCGAACATCGATGCCGCTAAGTTTCTTTGCCGAGAGATATTGCCCGCTTTGCAGGTGCGCTATCCTGAAGTGAAAATTTCGCTTGTGGGAGCGCGTCCTCCCCAGGAAATTCTTGATTTAGGACAAAATCCTGCAATTCAAGTGACCGGAGCCGTGGATTCGATGGCAGAATACCTGCATCGCGCGACGATCTGTGTGGTTCCCATGCGCACGGGCTTCGGGATTAAAAACAAAACCCTGGAAGCGATGGCCGCAGGGGTGCCAGTGGTGGCCAGCGATCGGGGCTTGGAAGGGCTCGAAATCGCCCAGCCAGAACGGGCCTTGCGGGCTAATACGGTCGAAGCCTACGTGGCGGCGATCGCGTCACTGTTTGATGCTCCCGATCGGCGGCAAGCTATGGCCCAAGCGGCCCACGATTATGTGACCCAATCCTTTGTTTGGGAGCAGGCGGGGGCAGCTTACAGTGCGGTGGTGCGGGGCTAGATTTAATCCGGATTCGAGCGTTTTGGATTGTATGGCGCAAATAGATTTTGGTATTTGGTTTCAGGAGTAGCGGCGGTCATGTCATCTTCCTCTCAGGGTCAGTCATCGCAAAATAAGTCGGTTCAGCGCAAGGCAGCTCAAAGCAAGGCCGCTCAAAGCAAGGCAGCTCAAAGCAAGTCAGTTCAGCGCAAGGCAGCTCAGAGTCAAGCGATCGCCCGACGGTTGCCGCAGCTTCCCGATGCGATGGCCTCGAAGTCCGGAACGCCACTCCCCGCACCTAATCCCAAATCCCAGTTCAAACCGAAAAAGCATAAACTCCGCCTACCTTGGCAAAAGCCGGAGCCGACTTGGTTTCAGAATGACCATCCGACACAGCGCCGCACGCTCAAGACCTCAACTTGGTTTCCCTACGCGCCCGAGCCGGAGCCAGAACCCGAAAAGCCGCCGATCAAAGTGGAGTTGAAATATCGGCCCTGGATGAGCAGTTTATCCTCGGTGCTGCTGGTGATGGCGATCGGCGGTGCGGTGACGGGCTGTGGCTGGTTGAGCATTCAGTTTTTGATGAATCCGAAGTCGGTGATGTGGGTCAATTCCTATTTGCCTAAGCCGATGCAGATCAAGGTGGAAGGCTGGGATCAGCCCTACACGATCGCTGAAATCAAACGGCAATTGACCAAAGCCGGATTGACCATGGGTGACCAAATTCGGCTGGTGGATAAGGGCCCATCGGAGATTGTGATCCCAGTGTTGGGTGATAATCCCGATTGCGCTGAAGGTGACGGCAAATGCAGCAAGATTGTCGAACTCCGGGTCTATCGACCTGCTAATCATCCCTACAAAAAAGACAAAGCGCCCTACTTCCAGTTAGTTGATCAGTTTGCTGTGGCCGGGATGGAAGACTGGTTCGTTCAGGAGCCGTTTGTTAATGCCCAAGTCGATGTGCCGCCACCAAGCGACTATCTGCTGGAATTTGATCAGGTGCAGCGGTTGGAAGAGAATGCGCCGAAGGCAGGAACTTGGTTGACCTTGATGGGCGATCGGCCGCAGCTGGGCACCTACGGTCAAGTGGTTTACTACGACCCGAAAACTTCGACCCTTTCGGCCATGACCCCTTGGAGCAGTCCCAATGGCGAGTCGCCCCGATGGGAAAATATTGCCGCAGGCGGGACTCCGGAACTGGTGATCGACCAAACGATCGGCCTCGAAACGCTGTATCAGGTCTTCTCCTTGCAGCCCGACAGTAAGCGCAAAGACGGCATTAAGCTGATGGCCGTTGATTTGAAAAAACCAGCGCTCAAGGATGGCGATTTTACCGGAGCGCTGAAGTTAGCCCGCAATGGCCTGTGGTCGATGGCGCTGAAACGACTGGATAGCTTTGGGAAAGAGTCGTTCGCGGATAATATGATGGCGCAGTTGCAGCGCGATGTGGTGGCCTATCATGCCAAAACCTTCCGTGAACAGGCTGAACAGGCTTCGGCCAGCACCAGTCAGCAGGTACAGGCGAATCTCTTGGATGGCCGATGGGAAAAAGCGATCGCTGTTGTGAAAGCCGCTCCCGGCGATCGTGATGCTGTGGTGGAATTGCTGAACGCGGATTCGGGGCAACTGCTACGTCGCATCAATAGCGCCCTAGAAGTGAATCCAGGAAACAGTGCGCTTCAGGCTTGGAACGCCGCAGTCAAACTGGCCCGATCGGGTAAAACCAACGCGATTGCCTGGTTAAAAACCCAACCTGCCGACCTCGATCGCAACCGCTTTTTGTCGGATCTGGCTCCAACCCTGCGACCTTCCCCAAAAGCCAGTGTTAGCCCAACGCCCAATGCGACACCTAGCCCAACGCCCAGCCCCACTCCTAGCCCCGTAGCTGAAAAAATTCCCGATTGGTGGCGGCCCCTCCCCGAGTCTTCCTCCAATCCGCCGCCCGCCCCGCAGCCAGATCCCAGTGCTTTGGGAGATGCGATTCAACCAGGGGACTTAAAAGAAATCAGCTTGCCCCAGCGACCTCAACCGTAATTGATTCAGTCGCCAATGATAGCGTCCCTTCTGTAGAAGCCTGTGGATCGGTCTGGGGCGTTGATTTTGGGCAAAGTGATCGAGGTGCTGACGATCAGCATTAATTTGTTCGAGCCAAGGAGCCTTGGTGATTGCGAGTCCCGCTTTGGCAGCGGCCAGGCCGATCGCGCAACCTTCACCTGCATGAATACCGTGGAGTTCAAGGTATTGGGCCATGCGATCCCAGGTTTGAATAAAGGTTTGTGCCTGCGCGTCATCACCCCCCACAGCAAAGATCGCTTCGCCGACGTAGGGGGCAGTGGTGAGATCGATCGCCAATTTATCCGCCAGTTTACTCAGATGAACCCACCGTTCAGGATTGTAGCGCTCGGTGTGTTCGAGCAAGTTTTCGTGATGAACTGCGAATAAGCCTGATACTGGACAAGGAATAGCGGGAACTTGGCCGCTAATGCGGGTGTCAGCGTCAATCTGAATCGCCAATCCATAGCGCAATCGGGCTTGAGCTAAGACAAACCGCTTATCGTGAAAGCAATGCAGCACGCCCTGGGACTTCAGTGCAAAGGCCCAGACGTTATCGCAGTCCTGAAAGTCTTGGGGGCGATCGGTGCCCACAACGAGGGGAATACCCGGTGCATAAACAGCCAGATCTTGGGCTAACTGCCGCGTTAACTGCCGATAGGCCGGACGCAAAGCCAAAACAGAAAAGCAAAATTGCCCCCGATCGGGGGCAGCGGAATCAGATCGCCGCATCAGGAAGATCTCCAATTGATTAAGGATGAACTTGAGATTCCCTGACAGGGCTAACGTGGCTGTATCCCTTCACAATCGAACAGCACATGATGACCTAATCCTAGGCTTCCCCAAATTCACCCCATTTCGGCGACCAGTGAATGTTTGATATTGCTGGGTTTCGGCGGTTGCTCAACCCACTGGGTTATTGGTGATTGGTCGGTGATGTTGCCGTGGGTTTCGGCTGTCGCTCAACCCACTGGGTGGTCGGTGATTGGTTGATTGGTGATGTTGCCGTGGGTTTCGGCGGTTGCTCAACCCACTGGGTGATCGAGGGCTGAGCGCAGCCGAAGCCCGACTCTTATTACCGACACCCCGAGGGCTGAGCGCAGCCGAAGCCCGACTCTTATTACCGACACCCCGAGGGCTGAGCGCAGCCGAAGCCCGACTCTTACTATTTGGACACCCCGAGGGCTGAGCCATGCCGAAGCCCGAAGCCCGCCGAAGCCCGAAGCCTAGTGTTGGATTTCCAGGTGGAGCATGTAGCGACCCAAGTGAGTCTCGCCCGACCAGAGTTCGTAGTCCACATGCAGAAGATTCGGCAGGGGTGCGCCTTCGAGATCGAGCTTCAATGCGAAGTTCCGCATTTGCAACTGGTGACTCTGGCCCAAGCCTTCACCCTGGAGCCAATAGCGGCTTACACCGTAAATGCCTTTTTCCCAGAGGTGACGATAGCTATAGCTGCCATTACCCTGCATCGTCATCGTGACGCGGTTCGGCGACATTTCGAGCCAAATCAGGCGCGACTTCTGATTTGTCGGCAGAGTGGCGAGTTCCGACAGCGTCATGCTTTCTTCAGCAACCTTGGGTTCGGTCAACAATAAATGAAACCGCTGCGCATCCCGCTTATAAATTGTCGCGACGGTATCGACATTCGACCACATCGGCATGTCGAAGGAAGAGAGCGAAAACTGAACAGGACGACGGTAATGGGTCAGCATGTGGCTTACGTGAATCTAAACGTCAAAAACGAAAACTCTTGGATTTACCCCACGATCGCCTAGCAATGCTAATTCTTCAATCGTATGGCCAGACCGGGAAGGCCGATGAGCTAGGCACTCTCGCTGAGAGTTTCATTGAGAAGTACCGAAGCAGGACGCGATCAACGGTAGGATGTCTAATCGCAGCTTGTTGACAGTCTAGTCGATCCATTATGCGTAAAAACACCGTCATTACAGTGAAATCACTCAGCCAACATCAGGATTTAATCATTGACGGTTCCGTGCTAGACGGTGGACTGACGGGGAATATCCAGATCCCCGGAGATAAATCGATTTCCCACCGATCGCTGATGTTAGGCGCGTTGGCCCAGGGTGAAACGATCGTTCGCGGTTTGCTCTTGGGCGAAGATCCCCGCAGTACGGCGGCTTGTTTTCGGGCCATGGGCGCTGAGATTTCGGAGCTAAATGAGACCGAAGTGCGGATTCAGGGGATCGGGCTGGGCAATTTGCAGGAACCGACGGAAGTCCTGGATGCGGGCAACTCCGGCACGACAATGCGGCTGATGCTGGGGATTTTGGCTTCCCATCCGGGGCGGTTCTTTACGGTGACGGGGGATGGATCCCTACGATCGCGCCCAATGTCGCGGGTGATCCAGCCTTTGGCGGAAATGGGGGCGCAGATCTGGGGCCGGAAGGGGAATAGTCTCGCCCCCCTAGCCGTCCAAGGGCAGATGTTGAAGGGATTTCACTATCACTCGCCGATCGCTTCGGCCCAGGTAAAGTCCTGTGTAATGCTGGCAGGGCTGATGGCGGAAGGTCAAACGACAGTGACTGAGCCTGCGCTGTCGCGGGATCACAGTGAGCGGATGTTGCGGGCTTTTGGGGCAAACGTGGCGGTTGACCCGACAACGAATTCGGTGACGGTTACAGGGCAGCCGACGCTCGTGGGGCAAACGGTGATTGTGCCGGGGGATATTAGCTCGGCGGCGTTTTGGTTAGTGGCAGGGGCGATCGTGCCCGGATCAAATCTGCTGGTCGAAAACGTCGGCGTGAATCCGACGCGCACAGGCGTATTGGAAGCCCTAGAAATGATGGGCGCGGATCTGAAGCTCGAAAATCAGCGCGAAGTCGCCGGCGAACCCGTGGCGGATATTCGGGTGAAGTATGGCCCGTTGAGGGCTTGTCGGATCGAAGGCGATATTATTCCGCGCTTGATCGATGAGATCCCGATTTTGGCGGTGGCAGCGGCGTTTGCTGAAGGCACAACAGTGTTCAAAGATGCCGAGGAACTGCGGGTCAAGGAGAGCGATCGGATTACGGTCATGGCGACACAGCTTAATGCGATGGGAGCGCAGGTGACAGAATTGCCGGATGGGATGGAAGTGACCGGGGGATCGCCGCTGACTGGAACCGAAGTGGATAGCTTCACCGACCATCGGATTGGCATGAGCCTCGCGATCGCAGCATTGCGGGCCGCCGGTACAACGACGATCCATCGGGCCGAAGCCGCATCGATTTCCTACCCAAATTTTGTCGCCACCCTAGAGCAAGCGATCGGGATCAACGGCTGAATATTGCGCCGTGGGTTTCGGCGGTTGCTCAACCCACTGGGTGATCGAGATGGGGCATGAGCGACTGGCTAATTGAGAGTTCGCCAACGATCGAGGGCTGAGCCACGCCGAAGCCCGTCGCTATCACACCCCATCCGCAACGCGGGCTGAGCCACGCCGAAGCCCGGAATCATTGCGCCGTGGGTTTCGGCTGACGCTCAACCCACTGGGTGATCGAGATGGGGCATGAGCGACTGGCTAATTGAGAGTTCGCCAACGATCGAGGGCTGAGCCACGCCGAAGCCCGTCGCTACTACACCCCATCCGCAACGCGGGCTGAGCCACGCCGAAGCCCAGTTTCGGAACCGCCCGATTTCCGGAATAATGGATACAGTCCTAACCCCGTGATTCCATGACGACTGCAAATTTTGGATTAAGTGCTGCGATCGGCCCGATCGGGATTGGCCTAGTTGGTACAGGCTATGCTGCAAAAGTGCGTGCCGAGGTCGTCAATGCCGAACCGCGTGCGAAACTTGTGGGTATTGTCGGCAACCGTCCTGAAACCGCAGCAGCCTTTGCCGCAAACCACCAGACTCAGGTTTTTCCAAATTGGCAAGCGCTGATCAACCACAGTGAAGTCAAGTTGGTGATCATCGCCAATCACAACTATGCCCATGCGGAAATCGCCCGCGCTGCGCTGTTTGCGGGGAAGCATGTGGTGGTGGAATATCCCCTCGCGCTGGAAGTTTCGACTGCTGAATCGCTGATGGCCCTGGCCCAAAACAAAGGCTGTCTGCTGCATGTGGAGCATATTGAACTGCTCGGGGGTGTGCATCAGGCACTCCTGGAAGCGCTGCCCAAAGTCGGTGCGCCGCTCTATGCTCGCTATGCGACCGTG
>JBJORF010000090.1:0-21427 GCA_046049545.1 Cyanobacteriota bacterium
ACAGCGAACATCCGGCTTATTAATCCCCATACCAAAAGCCACCGTCGCCACGATCACCTGCACATCGTCGCGAATAAACCGCGATTGATTTTCCGCCCGATCGTCGTTATTCATCCCCGCATGGTAAGGCAAGGCCCGGATGCAATCCTGTTGGAGCCTAGCCGCGAGTTCTTCAACCTTTTTCCGGCTCAGGCAGTAGACAATACTAGACCCCCCCGCCTGCTTAATTTGGCTCACAATATCAGCATAGGAATTGCGATTTTTCGGGCGGACTTCGTAGTAGAGATTCGTGCGATTAAAACTGCCGATATGAACGTAAGCGTTACGCAACTGCAATTGCTGAATAATATCCTCGCGCACTCGCTCCGTCGCCGTCGCCGTCAACGCAATCACCGGAACATTTGGGTATTTTTGGCGTAGATGCGAAAGCTGGCGATATTCGGGTCGAAAATCATGGCCCCACTCCGAAACGCAGTGAGCTTCATCGATCGCGAAGGCCGAAATCCCGATCGAGGACTCCAACTGCGGCAAAAACGAAAATAATGATTCATCCCCCAGCAACCGTTCCGGAGCCATATACAGCAGCTTAATTTTGCCCGCTAGGACATCCTGGGTACGCTCCCGGACTTGCGCCGCACTGAGGCTACTGTTCAAAAATGTCGCGGGAATCCCATTGTCCTGGAGCAACTGCACCTGATCCTGCATCAGGGCAATCAACGGGGAAACCACGATCGTGATCCCCGGTTTGAGCAACGCCGGAAGCTGGAAGCAAAGCGATTTCCCGCCGCCCGTTGGAATCAGCACAAGGACATCTTGATTCTGCAAGGTCGCCTGAATAATCTCCTGCTGGCCCGGACGGAACGTGTCGTAGCCAAAATAGTGCTTCAGGGACTTCTTCAGCAGACCAAAATCATTATCAACAGCCAGGGGATAGCTCGGTGTCATACGAGGTACAGAATTTCAAGGACGGGCGGCTCAAGACGGACAGCTTAGGATGGGGGGTGATGCGTTCCTAACTATTCCACGGTCAGGCCCAAATGACAAGGTGTCTAATCCGCAGGACGCCCAACTCACCGCCGGATCAATCATCGTCATCGGGTTTCGGTGCCCCTGGTAAATGCTTAACCTGTTCTTTCAGCAATTTCAGTTGGGCATCGCGATTCTTTTTGAGATCTTCCAAGAGTTTGGTTTGCCCATTTTGCAGTTCTTGGAGTTTCGTTTCTTGGAGTTGTTTGAATGCCTCCAGTTCTTTATGCTGGTTCTCCTTCAAGGTTTGGAGTTGGCCTTCGCTGAGGGACTGGAGATCATCAATTTTGGTAATCAATTGATTGACGATCGCGGTTTGCTGGGCCGCAAATTTCTCCTGGGCATTGATCAACCGCTGGGCTAACAGAAACACCGCGATCGCACTCACCGCAATAATCACCGCCACCAATCCCGCAACGATTTTTTGCCACAGCGGATTCACAGGCGATGCTGGCAGATGGGCTGGGGTAACTTGGAAATCGATCGGATCATCGGTCAGGTTAGTTTTTTGCCGCTTTTCTGGCATGGCCATGCTCCAGGGAAAATAAAACTAAAACAACTAAATACCGTTAAGGCTTCTCAGGCTTTAAGGCTTCTCAGGCTTTAAGGCTTCTCAGGCTTTTGAGATTTTTTAGAAAGTCAAGATCAGAACTCTTCGTCAAACTGACAAAATGCGATGAATAGTCCAATCCATTCGCCTGACAAACCTGCTGCAAGTCCTGATCGATTCGACTAATCAAACTCCTTACCCAAGCCTCCGGACTATCGAATTTGCGTTTCAATCCTTGTTGCGCATAAAGCACTTCGACCAAAT
The DNA here is from genome assembly GCA_046049545.1 of Cyanobacteriota bacterium. Taxonomy (GTDB): domain Bacteria; phylum Cyanobacteriota; class Cyanobacteriia; order Leptolyngbyales; family Leptolyngbyaceae; genus Romeriopsis. The sequence goes on from JBJORF010000090.1 coordinate 1,841, forward strand.
CTGCTTTATTAATTAACAGCCTGACACTTTGGAGGTTTTCACTCACCACGCGACTGAATAAGATTTCCAACGTCGAATTGCTTAAATAACTTTCATGATCCTGAATCCGTTTCGCGATCGCCGCCTGATCCATTTGCGCCAAAATCGCCTCATCCGACAGCAAATCGCCGTCAAAGCTGGTTCCACGCGGGGCAATATCCACAAAGAAAATCATCGCATTAGCGATCGCGCCGCCACTCGATTGGGTAAATTCCGTCTCCACCATATCGAGGAAATTCGACGGCTTCTCACCGTAGTAGTCCGCAATTCGCAAATTCACCGCTTGGTTCGCGGCCAAGCCCAGCATGATTTGGCCTTGGTAGACTTTAGATTCCAACGTCGAAGGTTCGAGTCCCAGCTCATCGATCGTCAGCAGCTTTTTAATCAACGTTGTCTTGCCGCTACCCCGCAGGCCGTAAACCAGTAAATTCAGCGTATTTTCTGCCGCCTGGTCCGCCGACTTGAGGGATTTTTCCGTCAGCCCGATCGATTGAAATGCCTGCTTAACCGGCGGGAAGAAAATCACTGCGGCCAATAAAAGTAACGCCCCCAGCAACACCGCCAGCAAAAAACTCACCAGCGTCAAACCCGGAAATTGATTACTCGAAAACAGCAACTCAATGCCAAAAAATGCGCCGATTGCCATCAGCAAAATCAAGACGATCGTAATAAACGCCACTAAATTCTGCACTGCCCAAGTCACCACCGGAACGATCGCCTTCGTCAGCGGCAAAATCTCCAGCAGTTGCTTAATTGCATCAAGGGACGTGGCCAGAATCATACGGTGGCAATCATGGCAGAGCACAATTACGAAATGTTCTTATGATAACAATCTTGATCGCACGACTGCCACCCCACTCTCACCCGACCAGTAATTCCAAATTCAACGGATTGCATCGATCGGGTGGGGTGATCGTTGGTGGGCGTGGGCTGTGGGCGTGGGAGGCACGCCCCTACGGATCACCGACGACTGCATGGATGGGATGGGGCGATGATCGATTCCTCCCGTACGGGCGCGTTTTCCGCGCCCCCAATCGCGCAACATTCAACCCCAATCGCCAATGGATCAACTTTGAATTTGGAATTGCTGTCACCCGACTGTCATCGTACTAGCCGATCGCCGCAATCAGCTCCCGAATCAATTCCCGCACCGCGATCGCCGTCGCCGGAGCCAGCAACACTCCATTGCGATAATGCCCCGCCGCCACCACGACATTTTCGAAAGCGGGCAGCCGCTCCACGATCGGCGCCGGACGACCCTGGGGACGCGGTCGCAACCCTGACCACTGGCGCAGAATTTGCGCCTGGGCGATCGCCGGACAATAGCCGACTGCCGTTTGCCACAGGGCAGCCCAAAGTTCGCGATCGGGTGGCAACGCTTGACCCGCTGCATCGGGAAATTCCACCGTCGCCCCCACCCAGTAATGCCAAGCCCCATCCGGCTGCCGCCCCAAGGGCACTAAATGCACGTCCTGCGAAGTTACCACTGGCTGAAACTCCGGCAGTCCCAACTGCTGCGGCAACGCAATCTGCATCGCTTGCCCCAACACCGGACGCAGGGCGATGGTCTCCGACCGACCGGAGGTCATCGGTTGCGCCAATTCCTGACTTGCTAATTCCTGACATAAAGCCGCCACCCCCAACCCTGCCGCTATCACTACGCAATCACAATCGATCGGCCCAGCCTCCGTCTGCACCTGCCGCACCCGGCCGGCCTCAATCCGCATCCCCGTTACCATCGTTTGCCAACGAAATTCCACGCCCTGTTGCTGCGCTGCCACAATCAGCGCCGCCGTCAACCGCGCCGGATGCACCTGCCGATCGGTGGGCGCATAAATGGCCGCACCCGTGCCCGCAACCGCTAACTGCGGGAGCATCAACTGAATTTTTGCCGCAGTCCAAATCTCCAAGGGCCGCTGTTGTTCGCACCGCAAAGCCAGTAGCTTTTCCCAAGGGGTTAAATCCGTTGCGAAATCCTGAAGCATGAGAATGCCTTGACGATTCACCGGAATGACCAGTCTCGTCGCTTGCTCAACAGCAGGAATCATCCGATCGTACCAATCCATCGCCAACTCGCGCATCTGCCAACTGCGACCCTTGGCTTTTTTGCTGATGCTAGCCATCAACAGGCCCAGTGCGCCGCCGGTTCCAGTGTCATAGTGAGTTTGATCCGCCGTTTGAGGTTGCGCTAAGCGATCGAGCACCGTGATTTCCAACTCGGACACCTTTTCCAACTCGGACACCTGGGCCAATTCATAGGCGATCGTCGCCCCCACAATTCCCGCACCAATCACCACAACTCGCATCACAGCACCTCCAATTCCCCAACCGCCAACCCAACAAAAAAGATGCGATCGCGCCAAACACTAAGTCGCACGATCGCACCTTCCGATCATTACCAATCCTAAAAAATTGCCGAATTGCTTACTGAGGCAACGCCTTCAAGAATTGATCAATCCCCGCATTCATCGCATTGAATGCCTTCTTCGCCGCCCGGAAATCCTTATCCGCTGCCGCTTTATCAATCAAGTTGAGCTGATTGAACACATCACGAGTTTGCTCACGGGCTTCATTCGCCGCATTCGGCGACAGCTCACGGGCAATGCCGAGCATCTTGAACCGCAGTTCACCCAACGGCCCATGGATAAAGTTGCGCACAAACACCCAATCTTCCTGCTCAATCAAATTCCCCAACTCCGCGAATCGCTCCCGCTTAACATTGATGTCAGTGACATAGGCTTGAATCGATTCAATCTGCGCGGCGGTATAGGACGGAGCCTTACCACCAGACTTCGTTTTTGCTTCTGCGGGACTAGCGAAGGCAATAAACAGCGTCATCACAAACGCCATTGCTAACGACACGATCGACCGATACTTCGACATAACGTTCCTGGCTCAAAAAATTCAATAAACATCGACTCAGCCCAAACAAGCGCTGGACTCAGCTTAAGCTAGTCTAAGCTGAATAAAATCAGTGTATCAGCTTTTGGGTATCGACCAAATCCTAAACCGATCGGCGCAAAAACGTCCCCAAGGCATCGATCACCTTTTCATGCCAGTCTTCCTGGGGATAATGCCCGACTTCTTCGAGGGTGACAAATTCCGCCCCCGGAAAGCCTTTTGCGGCGGCTTTCGCTTGATCGATCGGCAGCCAAGGATCGCGATCGCCCCAGGCGAGCAAGAGCGGTTTATCCCAGGTTTTCAGCGATTGCTCGATTGCCGCCCCGAGTTGCGGCACATTCAGATTCCGAATCATCGCATGCAAGACGCGCCCACCATCGGAGCTTTCCAGCCAGGGATTGCGATAGGTATTCATGTCTTTGTCCGCCACCCGGTAGCCCCCGCCACCTTCGAGAATTTTGTCAGGGAGCCGGAAGTCTTGCACCAACGCATCGCCAATTAAGGGAATGCCCAACTGCCGGATTTTCCAGGGAAGTTTGGCTTGGGCGCAAATCGGGGCATTGAAGATCGCCAAACGATCGACCTGGGCCGCATTCGCAAAGGCATATTGCAACCCATAGAGCCCGCTATACCCCTGCACCACCAAGGAATAACGATCGAGGTTCAGCGCCGCAAGAAATTTGCCCAGTTCGGCAGCGATGTCAGCAGGCTTGTAGGAAAAATCGAGCCGATCGGGAATTTGCGAGTTCCCCGTGCCGATCCAATCCGGTGCAATGGCGTGAAACCCCAAATTCGTCAGGCCCGGCATCACCTCACGCCAACTGTAGCTCGGTGCAATCAACCCATGCAGCAGCACCACCGTCCCCCGGCGCGTCCCCGTCGGCAGTGCCTCCCGGTAAAACCACTCGTACTCGCCCGCTTTGATTACCTTACGCTCGATCGTCATAGATCCGCTTGCTCCTCCGGTTCATAGTCCGTGCGACAGAGCAATTGGGCGGCCAGCTTACTTGCTCCTACCATGCCCGCTTGATTGCCCAGGGCAGCTTTGAGCAGTTTCACATCCTCGTAGGAAGTCGGCATCACCCGCGATCGCAGTTCCGCCGCCGCCGCCGGAAAAAACCACTCACTCCCCTCACAAATCCCACCGCCAATAATGATCGCATCCGGTGTCAGCACATACACCAAACTGCTCAACCCCGCTCCAAGATCACGGCCATAGTTCTGCCAAAAGGCGATCGCTTGAGCATCCCCAGCCTGCGCTCGCTCCGCCAGTTCCTTCGGGGAATAGCCCGATCGGCGCGTAATCGCCCCAATGCACAAATGCTGCTCCAGAGAACCACAGTTACCACTGCGACAGGCATCGCCCTCGGGTCGAAGCGTAATTAAGCCCAATTCTCCCGCCGCCCCAGTGCGCCCCCGATACAACTGCCCATCAATAAAAATCGCCCCGCCAACCCCCGTCCCCAGGGTCAGCAAAATCATGTTGGGATAGTCCCGTCCCGCCCCCAGCCATTGCTCACCGATCCCCGCGCAGTTCGCATCATTTTCAATAATCGTCGGAATCCCAAAAGCCTGTTCCAACCAGTCGGCAAGGGGCACATCCTGCCAATCATCCATATTGATCGCAATCCGGGCAATGCGGCCCGTACTGTCCGCTGGCCCCGGCATCCCCACCCCGATCGCCAACGCCTGCCGCTGCGGGTCAATCTGGGGAATCGCATCCCGGAGGGCTTGAAATACGGGTTCCGGAGTCGAAGGCTGCGGGGTCGGAATCGTCAATTGCTGCAAACAATTGCCCGCCAGATCAAATCGGCCCAACTTCAGCGCCGTCCCCCCAATATCCAATCCCAAAACTTGTGTCATAACTAGCCTGCCAACAGCGATGGTCCCCGCCAGGACTCCGCATCGATCGGGGTAATCGTCGCCAATTCGACGGACATCTCTGGGGCTAAAATCACCGGCTGCATTACCGGAATTGCCACCCAAGCCTGCCCAACGACCTCACTCAACAACCGACGCTGACTGGCATCAAGCCACTCATCATCCGCCAAAACTTCTGCCACTAATTCTTCTAAGGATTGGCCATTGGCCCGTGCCGACGCAATTACAACTTCCAAGGCGGTAACTAAAGCGGTCTCATCAACGGATGCCGATTGCCCAATCCCAACCGCTGACTGCGGTGGGAGCGGATAATTCATAAACAGGGTTCACACAAAAGGTTAGGGAAAAAACAGGTTAGGGAAAACCGTGACGGAGAAAGGGGAGTCGATCTTGAAGAAGCTTAAGAGATCACAAATACGTGACATTTACGTGCTGAGTTTAGCTCATTCTGAACATCTGTCAATGGTTTTGGCCTCGGTTATTTGGCGGAATTTTGTTCGCGATTAATAACCTCATGATATTTTCCCGGCCTACGCCAAAATCGATCGTGTACAGCAATGTCCCACGATCGATATACCGGACTTTTGACACCAAACGCTTAGCCTTAAAAGTTTGGCAAATCAACCGCCGCTAGGGAATCACGTTTCGGCCAAGATTCAGCGATCGCGGCGGGTGCCTCATCGCTCGCCACCGCCGCTTCAGCCTGATTACCAGGCTGTAACGTAATGAAAGGCGAAGTATTGCTTCCAGGTTCCCAACCGCTGAGGCGGGTACTCGGATCTAAATTGAACTGGTTAAACTGCTCTAGATCCAAATCGATCGAAGGGTCCACGGACGGTTCATCAAGATTGAAGGAAACCGCAGCCGTCGCGATCGGGCGTTCCGGTTGCCAGTCAAAATTCGCCAACACCTGATCGGTGGGAAATTCACCGGAAGCGCTGAGGAGGGAATTCAGCCAGGCCTTTTGGCTATAATCTTCGCCCTCCGGGGTAGAAGCCGACCAGGGTTGGACAGGGGTCGGTTTGGGCATGGACAAGGCTTTTGCCGCTTGGGTCGCTTCACTCAGTAGCGTTGGAGCGACGGCACCCGGCTGGCTCGGCGGCACTTCCAGACTTTTCTCTAGGGCGGCTTTGTATTGCAGGGTATAGCGCTGTTGGCGTTGCAGACGGGCTTGGAGATCGCGCACCTGATGCTCCTGCTGCAACACTTGCTGGGCCTGATCAACATTTTGCTGATGCACCGTGGCACATTCACGCTCCAACTGCGCCACCCGCTCTTGGCTATTACGCCACTGCGTATTCAGGGTATCCATCACAATTTGCTGACGCTGTTCCGCTTGGTGCGCCAATTCCAACTGGGCAAACAGTTCTGTAGCTTTCGTTTGCGCTACCGTCAAATCCGCCACATACTGCGCGATCGCCGTTTCCTGCGCCTGCGCTTGGGCATGTAGACGCTCATCCCCTTGAAGGGCTAGCGCCTCCCAGCGAGAAACTTCCTGGCGCAGATTGGTTTGTGCCGCTTTCAGGGAGGCTTCAAGATACTCAACGCGATCGCGCAGGGTCTGATTCTGCTGCTGAAGTGATGTGACCAAATCTAGCGAGGCCGCCTCCGGCAATTCCGCCACGTCAATGATCGCGTCCGGAAAAGCCACCGTTTCCCAAGGATCCGTTAAATTTTCAACCGGCATTACCTGAGGCGTGGCAACAGCCGCCAAAACTGGATTATCCAGTTCAACCACGGCGGAAGCGGCGTTTATCGGAATCGCTGTAACGGGGGTCGTCATCGCATCAACTTCGTTCATGGCCTTATCCTGCACAATAAATGGAGCTACGGAGGGAACGTTACGCTACCTACAGCGTTCTGCCTAATTAGCAATTAGCTTAAGCGCTATCTCTGGTAGGTCAACCCAGGATTACGAAATTTTCACATCAGTTTACCTTGGTTCGTGGCGATCGCAATGTTTAAAATGCACCGATAAAAATCGCGTGGATCCCTTGAGTCATCGCATATGCAATCCGCTTTGCGTCAGCCTAGCGAGAAATCACATCGCTGAAAATCGTGCATTTTGGGCGGATCTGGGTAACTTTGAAACAGCTATTTTGGGGGTGTCCGCGTTTGGGCATGTTTGCGGCTGGTGGCGTCGAACCATTGCAGCACCCCGTTGTACTTTTTATTTGAAACCGATCTATGTTGATGTTCAATTGGCCAATGGACAAATCACCGCAGCGCCGACCCAGTTATAGGCTGGGCATAGGCAGCTTCGCCCTCTATCTCAGCGTGGGCCTGAGCGGGTTGGCGGTCAGCGCTCCCAGGGCGATCGCGCAAAGCATTGCCGAGTCGTCGTCGTCGGATTTCTGGGCAGAAGCCAATGCGATCGTCACATCTCAGGCCCGGTGGTTCGACCGCACGGAACAAACATTGCGTCAGCCGGAAGCCCAACTGCCGCAGATTCTCAGCGTGAAATTGCTGCCGCAACTACTCGCCATGGATCGATTCATCCAGCGCTACGATCGCAATGGCGTGGCGCTTTGCCAATCCGATCGGGGTTTGACGCAACTGGCGCAGAATACGGGATTTGATAGTGCTCAAGTGGAAGCCTATTGCGCAATCGCCCAGATGAGCCGCGATTTGACACCGCTGCGCGATCGCCTCAGCCAGCGATCGGCCCAGTTCAACGGCACGCCGGGCTCGCTGACGCGCACGCCGATGTTCAAGACCCAGATTGGCACCCAGCGCTTCTTCCCCCGTTCTCCCGAACAGTTTAACTTGATGGCCCCGCCCGCTTCGGCCCCGGATCAGCTGCTGCGGCCTTATCCGCAGACCGTTGGGATTCAGCGATTCAAGCAGGCCCGGGCCAACGCTCGCCCCGCGATCGCTCCGGCTTTCCGGCCCCCCAGCGACATTTTGGAACTGATTGAACAGGGACGGGGCCAACTGGCGCGGATTCAAGTCAATCAGCCCGCGTCCGTCCAATCCTTCAACACCCCCCGTGGCACCCAGCTCAGCACGGCCCAACTTAATGCCGCCCGCCAGCTCAATCCAGCCCCGGCAGCGAAATACGCCGTGCGATCAGATGAACGGGCAATCTACACCGCATTCCTCGCCCAGCCGGGAACCGGGATCAGCCGAGTTTATCCGACGCAGGCGTTCGTCACCGATCGCAACCGCCTCGACCCGAATCAAATCCCCATGCCATTTGGCTTACGGGTTGAAGACGGTCAGTTTTTGGTGACTGGCGAAGCACTGAACTACGGTTTCATGAGCGCGATCGGGGAGCAGGATTTGGCGGGGCTGGAACTGGATGACGTCAGCGATACGCTGCCGGAATTATTCAATACCTATCAGCCCCCCAATACCCTGGCGGAACTGCAAAACCACCAGCGCCGTTTCCTCATCGGCAAAGACACGCCGATCAATGCCACCAGCCCCGCCGCTCTCAAGCAAACCTACGTGATGCGATTAGTGCAGTACCAGTTGCCGGAACTTATAACCCGTGGTCGGGCCCTCGAACCGGGAGAACGCGGTGATTTGAAAACCCACTTGCGGCATTCCGGCAGTGACCAACTGATCGCCTTCCGCCCCGTGATCCAGCGCAACGACGGCAGCTACACGATTTTGTGGAAAGTCCTGAAGCAACAGTCCGCCCCGCAAATCACCGACCTCGATCGCTATGTCAGCACCCACCTGAAGACCCGATCGCGCAACTAGCAGCACAGCTCAACTTCAACTGATTGCAGCGATCGGGTGGGATGATCGTGGGTTGGCGGAGGCTGTGGGCGTGGGATGCACGCCCCTACGGATCACCGACCACGGCATGGATGGAATGGGGCGATGATCGATCCCTCCCGTACGGGCGCGTTTTCCGCGCCCTCAATCGCGCAACTAGGCAACCAGATTCGGCGCAGGATTAGACAGCCTGGAGCATTGCCAAAATCTCCTGCGCTGCCCGATCGCAAACCTGGGGTTCACCAAGGTGCGATCGCATGGTTTGATAATCGGCTAGCACTTGAGCCCGCCGATCGGGCTGAATCAGTTCCAGCACTCGCTGTGTAATGTTTTCCACGCTCATATCATCCTGGAGCAATTCCGGGACGACTTCACGCATTAGCACCAGATTCACCGGGGAAGCAAAGGGAATGCTCAGCTTGATCACATGCTTCGCCAGCCAAGCGGTGAACCGACTGAGGCGATAGGTCACGACCTGCGGCACACCCAGCAACGCCATCTCCAGATTATTCGTCCCCGACTTCGTGATGGCCAAATCCGCTGCCGCGATTGCTGTGCGGTTTTGCGCCGCTGGGACGATCGTCGCGTTTAATCCCAATTCCGCGATCGCCGCTTCAATGTCCGCCTGAAACTCCGGCAACGCCAACGGAATCCAGCAATGCAACTGGGGAATCTGGGTTTGGATTGCCTTCGCCGCCGCAAAAATATTCGGCATCAGGTATTTCAGCTCCTGACGACGGGAAGCGGGAGAGAGCAACAGGGCAATCTGCTCCGGCGGAATGCCCAGAGTTTGGCGCGCCGTATCCCGATCGGGCACCGCCTGAATTTGGTCAATCAGCGGATGCCCGACAAATTGGGCATTCAAGCCAAAGCGTTGGTAGTATTCAGCTTCCGCCGGAAAAATCGCCAGCAGCCGATCGGTAATCTGGGCAATGTCATTGGTATTTTTGTCATTCAGCGACCAGACCCATTCCTGGGGCGCAATGTAATACACGATCGGCACCGCTGGAAACTGCTTGCGGATAAAGCGACCCAGCCTCAAATTCGCCCCAATGTAGTCAATCAAAATCACCAAATCCGGGGGATGCGCCTTCAGGTGACGTTCCGCCGCCGCTTGCAGCTTCAGCGTCGGCAAAATCTGGGGCAGTGCTTCGATGAGACCGATCGAGGAAATTTGCCGCGTGTCACCCAGTAGGGTCGCCCCCGCCTGGGCCATGCGATCGCCGCCCAAGGCCAGGATTTCCAGTTCGATACCCTGCAACTGGGCTTGGGCCAACAACGCCCGCACCAAACTGGCACCCTGCAAGTCCCCCGAGACTTCCCCAGTGCTGATAAATATCCGCCGTTTAACCGTCATAGAATCCCCAGGATGCAGTTATTGCGCCGATTTTCGCCGAGTTTGGCTACCGGGGGTCAAGCCCCGATCGCCTGCACTCGATTGGCGGATAAAGGCTTGGAGATGGGCCAGGTGTTCGTTATCCGGCAATTGACTGATCGCATCCAGGGCTTGCTCCAGCGTTAAGTCCGAACGATAGAGTAAGCGAAATGCCTTTTTCAACAGTTTCAATGCCGCATCCGTGATCAGCGGCGATCGCTCCAACCCCACCTGATTCACCATCCGCACCCGCGACGGATTGCCTTCCACGAGCATGTAGGGCGGCACATCCCGATCGATCCGGGTCATCCCACCGATCATCGCCAACCGGCCAATCCGCACAAACTGATGCACACCCAACACCCCGCTGATCCGCGCGTAGGACTCAATGTGGATATGCCCCGCCAAGGCAACGCTATTCGCAATGATCACGTGGTTTTCCAGCACGCAGTTGTGACCGACATGGCTGTAAGCCATCAGCATATTGTTATCGCCCAATTGGGTCACTTCGCCCTGGTGCGTCGCCTGATTAATCGTGACATATTCACGAATTTGGTTGCCATCACCGATCCGTACCGCATTCAAACCGCCGTCATATTTCAAATCTTGCGGCGGTGACCCAATCACGGCTCCCGTAAAGATCTGGTTATTCGCTCCAATTTGGGTATCGCCGTCAATTACCACATGCGCTCCGATTACCGTCCCCGCCCCGATCGTCACCCCACGCCCAATAATCGCATAAGGCCCCACTTCTGCCGTCGAATGCACCTGGGCATCAGGATGAATAACCGCCGTCGGATGGATCAGGGTTGGCATAGTGGGAAGCGTTCGCGGAGAAATCGACCGGACATTATGACTATCAGCCGGAAGTTGGGGCGCATTCAAGTGAGGCGCGTTCAGACGCGGTGCGTTGGAATTGGACAACATGAGCGGTAGACTCTCGCAATGCAGTAGATAAGGAAGCGTGCAAGGGCGAACGAAGGAGCCGAAGGAGAGCGAAGCCTAATAAATAGAGCCGAAATCAGGAAGTAGAGCCAAAATCAGAGATACTAAGTGGCTGCATTAAAACCATCGATCGCCCACGGACAGGCGGATCACAACTAATACAACAGGATTATCCAAACGGATCAACCGCACCGCGATCGCCCCCTGTCAGAACGGCCAAGCAACGATCGCGTGAGTCAAACTGCCAATACCCTATCCGAAACTTGGAAAACTGCGCAAAAAGTTACATGGCAATTCAGGTTATCCGTCAGTTCACCAACGCGAACATCAGCTCACCTTCGCACACCAGCTGACCATCGACCTCCGCCCGTCCTTGCATCTTGCCAAACCGACGCGCCTTGACTGATAACAGTTCCACCGTCATAACCAGTTGGTCACCTGGCACAACGGGTTTGCGGAATCGCACTTTATCGATCCCCGCGAACATAAACAGTCCATCCTGAATATCATCCGCCATTTGGGTCAGCACCACGCCCCCCACCTGGGCCATCGCTTCAATAATCAATACTCCCGGCATCACCGGACGATTTGGAAAGTGTCCCTGAAAATGCGGTTCATTAAACGTGACGTTCTTAATACCGACGGCCATTTTCTCCGGCACAAAGTCGATGATGCGATCGACCAAAGCGAAGGGATAGCGGTGCGGCAACAATTGATGGATGGCTTCGACGTTGAACGTTGTAGACATGGCACTCAGGCAATTAAGGAATTCGGATGAAGGGTCGCGATCGCAGCAGTCGTTCAAGCCAGTCATTCAGCCGATGACAGCGCAATCATCTGGGCAGCTTACCCTTAAAGGGGGTCAAGACTCAAATGATCGCTGGATTTGCTGCGGACACAGGCATTTGAGCAACCAGTTGCCGCGCTAATTGTGTGTGCCAATGGTGACTCGCTTTATAGGCCACATAATGGGCGATCGGCAGATTCGGCACCAAACTCAAATCCCCGATCCAATCCAACAGTTTGTGCCGGACGGGTTCATTGTCAAAGCGCAACGGTGGATTCAGCCAACCATCGGAGCCGCAGACTAAGGCATTCTCTAGACTACCGCCCTTGATTAAGCCCGCCTGTTGCAGTTGCTCGATTTGGTGGGCCAAGCCAAAGGTGCGCGCCGGGGCAATCTGGGTGGCAAATGCCTCGGTATCCGGTGTCCAACTGTGCCACTGCCGGCCGATCGCCGCGAGATCAAATTCAATCCCATAGCTGAACTTCATTTGCGGCGACGGTATCGCCATCACGAATTGATCGCCTTGATGCAAACTGACGGGAGCCGTCAGCCAGCGCGGTTCGACCCGTTTTGCAAGACCAGCATAGGGACCAACCCCAGCCGCCGCGATCGCCGCCGCCCAAACCTGCGCCGAACCATCCAACAACGGCACTTCTGGCCCATCAATTTCGATTCTGGCGTTGTCAATACCTGCGCCCCACAGGGCGGCCAGTAAATGCTCGATCGTCCGTACAGTCCCCGTCCCATTCACCAGTTCTGTGGAAAGCGTCGTTTGACCCACATAATCCGCTGTTGCGGGAATCATCGGCCGATCGGGCAAATCCACCCGGACAAAGTAGCGCCCCGTATCTGGCAGGGCGGGCAACACTCGCACTGTGGTCGTTTGCCCCGAATGCAACCCCACCCCCTGACAAATCAGCGGCTGCTCTAGGGTTTGTTGTGGCCGATCGACCGCCCCAGCAAACGCCATTAGAACCGTTCTCCCAACCCGAAGTGGAAGCGGCTGTCACCCTGGTCATTGAACCCATAGTCCACCCGAATCGGGCCGAGCGGCGACTGAATCCGCACCCCTAAACCGTAACCAAAGCCACCACCGGGCTTATTCCGTAGACCCGCCGGATTCCCGCGCACATTATCACCCGTACCAAAGTCCGTCGCCGCATCCACGAACAGTGCCCCAGAGACGATCGAGAATACCGGAAAGCGATATTCCGCCGAGGCTTGGAGGAAACTCTTACCGCTTCCCACTTCCCCTTCTTCGTAGCCACGCACCGAGTTGCTTCCCCCCAAGGAGAAGGCTTCATAGGGCGGCAAATCCCCCAGCACCGTACCCGCTTGAACGTTGAACGCAAATGCTTGAGCACAGCCATTCGGATCAGCCTTGGGCCGTGCAGCTTCGACCAACTTAGTATTCACGTCCCGGCAAGCGGGGTTGATTTTCAGCAGGCGGGTGGGCTGGTAGAAACTGTAGCTCGCCCGCAGACGGTTGAAGAAAATGCTGCCCCGCCCGATCGGAATCGATTGCTCCGTTCCGATCCGGAAGAGGGAACCACTGGTTGGGGCTAATGGGTTATTGCGGCGATCGCGCACCAAGCCGAACTGCAAGGAGAACAAATCATCTTTGCTCTCACCGCTAAAGCTCAAATCCCGACCAAAGCCAACCACCGTACCCGCTTCCGTGGTTTGGGGTGCATCCGGCTTGATCAAATCGCCATCAGAGTCCTGAAGCCGGACTTCTTCATAGCGCAGGCCCAAGGAAGCCGTCCAGTCCGATCGCTTAAACACATCTTTGGACAGTGGCCGGGTGAAGCTAATCCCACCGCCAGTCCGGACAACTCTGGCCCGATCGCGCTCCACGCCATCATTTAGCACACGCACATCATCGCCACCATCAAAGATCAGCGAAATATTCCGCCGCCGGAAACCATTGATCGAGTAGGAAGTGCGATAGGGATCATTGGCAATCCAAGGATCCGAGAAATTCACATCAAACAGCAATTCCCGCTGTCCCAGCTGCACTTCCGCACCGAGCCGCTGATTGTTGCCGCCGAGGTTTTGCTGCTGGTAGCTGACCGTCCCAAACAAGCCACTGGCAGAACTAATCCCCGCCCCCGCCGCAACGTTACTGGAACTGCGCTCGGCAACATTGACGATCACATTCACCTTGCGCGGATCATCCCCCGGATTCAGCTCCAGCTTAATGTCATCAAACACGCCCAAGCCAAACACCCGCTGCAAGTCCCGTTCGGCGATTTTGCGGTTAAAGGTATTGCCCGGTTTGGTTTCCATTTCGCGGGTGACGACAAAATCACGGGTGCGGCCTCGAATCGGCTGCCCCTCAGCATTTGTTGCTTCACCCTCTTTGTTGATAAATTTGACTTGGACGGACTCGATTTCGCCTTCCGCCAGCTCCAGGGTCACAACCCCATCCGGCGAAATCTTCGGCACATCGACCACCTGGGCCAGGACATAGCCTTGATCCTGATATTGCTTGGTGAGCGTTTGGACACCCTGCTGGAGCTGTCGGAGGTTCAGCGTGTTGCCATACTGCGACTGGAAAATTTTCTCGATGTCCGTTTGGTTCAGCACTTTATTGCCTTGCACTTGCACGGATTTCAGCACGGGATTCGGTTCGACAACGAAGGTGACGCGCACACCCAACGGCGTATCTTCTGGGGATGCCTGAACATTCGCAAAGTAGCCCGTCGCGAACACCGCATTGATGTCTTCCTGCAACTGGCCGCGCGTTGTGGTTTGGCCAGGACGGGTGCGAATCGCCCGGTAGACTTCATCTTCCAAGTTTCCCGTTGCACCTTGCACGGCGACTTCCGCCACCAGGACGCGCGGGCCAGCATCAGCGGGCGGGGTCGCACCGGGTTGACCCGGTGCAGGCTGCGTCGAAGGCGGCAACTGAATCTCGCGGGGCGGCAGAGTCGGGGTCGGAGCCATTGGCACGGACAATTCAGGAGTCTGGAGGAGTGGGGTCTCCGTGGGGGGTTGCTCGGGAGAAAGCTTGATCTGCGTGGGCGCTTCTTGCTCGCTTTGCGCAATTTGCACCACCACAGGTTGCACCGCCACGGGTTCAGCCGAATTGGCGACACCGTTGGCCGCCGCCGAGAATGTGGCGGCGATCGCCGTTGCACCGATCCCGGCTGTTGTCTGATCCGCCGTTGGCAACAGCACCGGAGCGGATTCTGAGGCTTGGTTCGGGGCCGGAGCGGCACTGACCGAACTCGCACCCGTCGCGATCGAACCAGCGGCGATCGAAAAGGCAGCCACAAACAAGGGCGACCAACGCAACATACTCACGCGCAATTCCTCCAAACACCACTCAAGAAAAAACATGACCCAAGCTGACGCACACCGCGATTGCTATGCCGCCGCTGCCACCGGGAGAAAACCGGAAAACCAAGCAATTCTACCCCAAGTTCTGAGAACGGCGCAGTTCGTACCGCATTGATTCCCCGCTCACTGGCCGCAATCAGCCGCTAAACCGCTTGGCCCAGCACCAGGTTCAACACCTGCTGATAGGCACCTTCGACATTCCCGAGGTCTTGCCGAAACCGATCTTTGTCGAGGACGCGTTTTTCCGGATCAGGTTCCTCAGTCAACCAAAATCGACAAGTGTCGGGACTAATTTCATCAGCCAAAATCAAATTCCCCTGCCGATCGACCCCAAATTCCAACTTGAAATCCACCAGCGTGATCCCACATTGCTGAAAAAATTCCTGGAGCACCTGATTAATTTTCAGGGCCATGGTTTGGAGTTGGCTGACTTGCGCCGGGGTCGCGACGTTCAAGAGGCGAATGCGATCGGGAGTCAGCAGGGGATCGCCCAAGGCATCATCTTTCAAATAAAACTCCACGATCGCCGGATCAATCGCCGTACCGAGGGCAAGACCCGTTTGCTTACACAAACTACCCGCTGCAATATTCCGCACCACCACTTCTAGGGGCACGATCGTCACCGCCTTGACCAGCATGTCCGTCGGCGTGGGCAAATCGACAAAGTGCGTGGGCACACCGTGCTTGGCCATCAACTTGAACAGATGGGCCGAGATCGCGTTGTTGATCACGCCCTTCCCCTGGATCGTGCCGCGTTTCTGGGCATTGAAGGCGGTCGCATCGTCTTTGAATCGGGTCAGCAGCACATCCGGATCATCCGTGGTGTACAAAACCTTTGCTTTGCCTTCGTACAGCTTTTCGCCAGTCATACGTCTCTGGTCGCAACGTGAGAACGCTTCTGATTCTAGCGTCAAGGCGGAAGCGATCGCGTGCAATCCCGCAACGACCCTCCCGCGATCGCCTACAATCGACCCACCGCATATCTAGATATTTAGACACCGCCCGGAATTCCATGGACGATCGCGCGTTCCATTTAGGCTTGGCCATTTGGGGCTACAAAGGCTGGCTTGGCGAACTGTTTCCTCGGGGCAGTCGGGCCTCGGACTTACTCCCGCTCTATACCGCACGATTTAGCTGCGTCGAAGGCAATACGACGTTCTATGCGATTCCCGACGATCGCACCGTAGCCCGTTGGGCAGCACAAATGCCCTCGGGCTTCAAGTTCTGCCCCAAACTGCACCAAAGCATTAGTCACCAAGGCCCCCTGCATCCGCGCCTTGGTGCAGCGCTCGCCTTTCACGATCGGCTCCAGGTAATCGGCGATCGCCTCGGGCCGTTCATGCTGCAATTGCCACCGCGCTATGGCCCCAGTCAATTCGATGATCTGCATCAGTTTCTCCAGGGTTGGACTGCGGCCCGACTCGCCACATCGCTGGCGATCGAGGTGCGCCACCGGGACTGGTTCACCCCCAAGGCGACGATTCAACTGACGGCATTGCTGGAAGACTTGGGCCTGGGATGGGCGCTACTCGACAGTCGGCCAATCTATGAAGGGCCACCATCGCCGAGTTTAGAGGCGTTACCCGATCGCCAACGCGAGAAGAAACCGCGCCTCCCCCTCCAGCCGATCGTCACCACTGACTATGCGATCGTCCGCTACATCAGCCATCCCGACCCCGAGCGCAATCTGTCCTATTACCGCACCTGGGTCGAACAAATCCGCGCTTGGCTCCGTCAAGGGATTCAGGTCTATTTCTTTGTGCATTGCCCGATCGAGGAACATTCCCCGAGGAATGCCCGGGCGTTCCAAGCCGCACTAGAAACGGCGATTTCCATCCCACCACTGGGTTGGAATCAACTGCCAGTCACTCACGCCCCGGCAGCACAGCTTGATTTATTTGAAGGTTAGCGATCGTTCCAGGGCATCTGGTGCATCGCGAGCGGCGGCGGCGTAATTTGCCGTTGCCAATTCAGCCAAGTCGGACGGCTATTGAGGTGAAGTAAGCAAATCAAAGCATGCAGGCCCAGCAGTGGGGCCAATCGAAAAAACGTCAACGGCATAGCGGCAGCGGGGTGAAGAATGGCGTTCGAAGCGCTGAAGCGATCGACAATTCCCTGGGACGATCAGCGCCCTCAAACAGAGCGCCCCCAAACAGAGCACCCAAAAAAAAGCGATTCGCTAACCCTGAGTCATTCTTTTAGCATTCCCCACCCAAGATGATCCGCAAAAATCATCACGAATCGTCACTGCCGGATCCAAACCCTAATCTCATCCCAACGACTGCGTTAACGCTCCATGCTAGACATGGCCACGATTCACTTGGATCCAAGTTTGAGTGATCCGTGTTTGAGTGAATCGTGACCAGCGATCGTGATGATCGATTGTGCGGGCTATTGCGCAGGCTTCGGTGCTTCGGTTTGGGCGAGTTGATCCGCCGCATAGCGGGCGATCAGTAGGCTGAGTTTCGCCTGTTCGGTGGTTGACAGCGTTTGCCAATCCCGGTTCAGCAAGGGCGATTCCGGGGCTTCGCTCCGCATGGCGTAGGCCAAGGGCCGGGAGAGCACCCGCAAATCCTCCAGCTCCCACTGTGGCAAAGCTGCCTGCACTGACAGCGCCAACTGGTCGAGGAGTTGATTGCCTTTGGTATGCAACTGCTCAACTTGGGCCGCGATCGTCGCCACCAAATCCTGGGGCACCGTGGCAAACTTGCGGCAAAGCTGATCCTGCCAGCGATCGTTCCAGAGCTGATCCAGCGCCCCAAAGAACTGACTGGCCTGTTGATTCAGTTCACTGGAGTCAAAGGCATCGAGCAATTCCGGCTGCTCGATTTGATTGAAAAAATCCGCACTTTCCGGCAGGGTCGGATTCCAGGGGTAAGCAATTTTGCTGTTAGCACTGTCGCGTACTTCAATCGTAGAACGGTCGATCGGATAGCGCAGGTCGCAGCGCACATCGTCGCAGTTGACAATCGCGTTGAAGAGATCGCTATCCGTTTGCCGTGCCGCATCGGCAGCGGGCTGAGAGGATGAGTTGGCTGATTGTGTCATAACGGTTGCCCGCATTCCCTGCTTGATCTGAAGTATTCGTTGCCCATGGCTACAACAGCCAACTGGACAATTCCGCACATGCGGTACTAATTTACCTGATCTTCCTTGGCAAAACTCACGTTCTACGGACACAATGGTGAAGGACTCACCATGAATTAACCTCCCGTGAATACTGTTCGTACCGTTTCTGACACCAAGCGGGCGTTCTATAACGCTCACACTAACCCGATCAACTCGATCTACCGCCGCATTGTTGATGAGTTGATGGTGGAAATGCACCTGCTCACGGTGAATCAGCATTTTGTCTACAGCCCAATCTACGCCTTGGGGGTGGTGACGACCTTCGATCGGTTTATGCAGGGCTATCGGCCCGAATCGGATGTCAGTTCAATTTTCAACGCCCTATGCAGCGCCGTCGGCGGCACCGCCCAGCAATACCGTCAGGATGCCGAAAACCTCACCAGTGCTCTAGCGGGGGTGACTTGGGAGCAACTTAGCCAGAATGCCGCCAGCGGTGCCGCCGGGGAAGCCCTGCAAGCAGTCAGTCACGCGCCTCAGTTCAAGTACACCCGGCTGTTCGCGATCGGCCTCTACACGCTGATGGAGCAGATCGATGGCACCGCTAGCCAAGACGAAACCCAGCGCAAAACGATGCTCGAAGCCTTAGCGGGCCATCTGAACCTATCGGGTGAGCGGCTCGAAAAAGACCTCGAAATCTATCGCGGCAACCTGGACAAGATGGCCCAGGCCCAGCAAGCGATCGCCGACACGATCGCCGCCGAGCGTAAACGCCGCGAGCAGCGTGAACAAGAAAAAGCTGCCAAAACGGAAGGCAATGACAGCGACAACAAAGCTGACTCCGAAACACCCGCCTAAATCCAACCGGGCTTAAAGCAAGACTGGCCTAAACCCAAGGCTCAATCCAAATCTGAATGGGGATGTGACTCAACACGATCACATCCCCATTTTTAATGCGCTGCGCCTGCATCGCGATCAACCGCTGACCATTCAGGCGCGTGCCATTACTACTCGCCGTATCCATCAGATACAGTTCACCGGATGCTTCATAGCTCAACACGGCATGGCAACGCGAAATCGCCGGGTCAGGAAAAACCACCGCGCAGTTCCGACTGCGCCCGAGCAGCCAAGCACAGCCCTGGTTGGTGATTTGGACATGGGTTGTGCGGGGAAGATTCGTTTCCAAGGTCGGCAGCGCCCGCGTCAGGCTCAACCGCAGGAAATAGTCCGTTGGCTCAACGATCGTTCGGTCAGTCGGTTCCACGCCGGACGCATTGACAGGTAGCATCAGTCGCCGTTCGATCGTCATTGGATCATCCGGCGATGGCACAGGAACTGGTAATTGGCCCAAATCGGGAACTACGGGCAACGCATTGCCGTCTGAAGGCCCAGGGTGAGGATTTTCATCGTCCACATCTAACATAACGGCTTCCAACGATGGATCAATCGAAGGCTTAGTACAAATTACACCAGGGACTTGGCTGATCATTCTAACGAAGTGCCCTGGGGTGACTAGATTCAG
>JBJORF010000091.1:0-18327 GCA_046049545.1 Cyanobacteriota bacterium
CGCCCGAGCCAAATTTATATCGATATTCCCGCGCATGGCGGCATCCGGGTTAGCGGTCAAGCCGTCAACCTCGACCCTAACTAACCGATGCGCTATCAAACTGCCATTCTCGCGGTTGCCAATCAAATCCACCTTGCGCCAGCGGACGAATGTTGCCAATGCCGGGATAGGGGAAGTGATAGGCAAATACCAAGGTTCGATCGGTGGCAATTTTGGTCAGTAATGCCTGCCGCGTTTTTGCAGCGGCGACTTGATCCGCATCGAAAATTGGTGTCCAACTGGGATTAAATAGATTCACAGCACTGGAATGCACGACATCAGCGGTATGCACCATCACCGCATCCCCAGAAGCAATCCGCACTGCAATATGTCCGGCGGTATGGCCATAGGCCGGAATCGCCGTCAATCCAGGCAGAAATTCCTCATTTTCTTTGACCAAGGTGACACGATCTTTGATCAGCGGTAATTGGGTCTTGGCAATTTCGATCGCTTGCTTTTTCATGTCCGCCGGACCCTTGAAATTCGGCCAATCAACCTTTTTTGCCATCCAGAAGTCCCATTCTTTCTGCCCCATGAAATAGCGGGCATTGGGGAAAGTCAAGCCATTTGTTCCTTTCAATCCACCAATATGATCGCCATGGGCGTGGGTCAGGACGATCGCGGTGATGTCGGCGGGTTTGATCCGGGCAGCACGAAGGTTCTCCAAGAGTTTACCGACCGTCGGTCCATTCAAGCTGCCACTGCCCGTATCAATCAAAACTTTTTCAGTGCCTGTATCAACGAATAGAACATTGCAGTCGAGGGCAAGATTTTCGGACTGGAAACTCCTTTTGAGTGCCGCCTTAAGTTCTTCGGGTGCAGCATTTCCCGCAAAGACTGCCGCCGGGGCCATAAACTTACCATCACTGATCGAAGTCAAATTGAACTGACCGAGCTTGAAGCGATAGAATCCCGCATTGCGCGGCATCAGTTGCGCCACAGTTTGAGCCAGGAGATGACGCGGACGTGGTAGTAGTAAGGCGCTCGCAGCAGTCGCCGAAATGAGGAAAGCGCGACGAGAAATTGACATAATTGACTGCCTCCTGAATTGACCGCCGCCTAGCGGCATGCGTGGCTGAAACGCCTGGCTTTCTCATGGTAAGAAGAGACCAGTGCAAGCTGTGGGAAATTGGCATATTTGTTTGATTTATTGATGCTTCGTAACCATTGGGCAAACATCGTTGGCGGAATAAGTTTTCGGTAGATTGAAATTGGATCCTGCTCATTGCTAAACCCGCGATCGATCTTTGGCACGAAGCAGCTCAATCGCCCACCAAATCAGGGATTATCAAGGAATCAGAATGCAGGGGGCTGGCTGGTGTAGTATGAAACGGTGCAAATTGCTCGATCGCCCACCTATCTTGACCTTGACCCACCATGCCTGCCTCGGCCCTTAACCTGCTCATCGTTCTTTTGCTGATGGTTGCCAATGCAATTTTTGTGATGTCGGAAATGGCGATCGTTTCGGCGCGGAAAGTCCGACTTCAGCAGGCGGCTAACCAAGGCGATCGGCGGGCTCGCACAGCGCTGAAGTTAGCGAATAATCCGAATAACTTCCTGGCGGCAGGTCAGGTCGGAATTACCTTAATTGCGATTATTTCCGGGGCCTTTGGCGAAAAAACCCTCTCGGACATTCTGCAACCTTTGCTGAAAGGCGCTTTGGGTGAATCGACCAGTCAATTAGTGGCGTTCATTATTTCCATTGTCATTATTACTTACTTGACACTGATCATCGGTGAACTCGTCCCCAAACGCCTCGCGCTCAATTCCCCCGAAACGATCGCAGCGGTGATGGCACCGCCGATGAGTTTGTTAGCGAAAGTGGCAGCTCCGATCGTCTACTTGCTGAGTACATCAACGGAAATCGTGATCAAAATCCTCGGCATTCGCCCTTCGGATGAGCCGCAAGTGACAGAAGAAGAAATCCGCGTGATGATTGAGCAGGGCACCGAAGCCGGGATGTTTGAGCAGGCGGAGGAAAACATCATGAAGCGGGTCTTCCAGCTCGGCGATCGGCGAGTTAGCTCAATCATGACCCCGCGCCCCGAAATCACTTGGCTCGATCTGGACGACTCGGAAGAAGAAAATCGCCGGATCTTGCAGGAAGAATCCCATGCTCGCTACCCAATCTGTCGCGACGGCCTCGATACAATTTTGGGTATCACCCAGGTGTACGACCTATTGCGCGACAGTATGAACGGGGAACCGTTTGATTTAACGAAGGACATGCAGCCACCGCTGTTCGTACCGGAAAGCACCCGCGCCTTAAAGGTGCTAGAGCAATTCAAGCAAACTGGTAATCAAATGGCTTTTGTCGTCGATGAGTATGGCGTAATTCAGGGCCTAGTGACACTGACGGATATTTTACAAGCCCTCGTCGGCGACTTGCCCTCTGCTGGCGAGGTTGCCGACCCACAAGCGATCCAGCGGGAAGATGGTTCCTGGTTACTGGATGGCATGTTGCCGATTTATCAGTTTAAGGAATTGCTCGATATTGAAGACAAGGAAATGCCCGGAGAGCAACGCGGCAGCTATCAAACCCTCGGCGGCTTTGTCGTCATGCACCTGGGCAAGATTCCTGTTTCGGCGGATCACTTTACCTGGAGCGATTATCGATTTGAAGTTGTGGATATGGACAGCAATCGCGTTGATAAAGTGATTGTCAGTTTGATTGAACCGAGCTAAATTTTACTGGATTAAATTGAACCATAACCACCACCGCCAGGGGTGACGATCGTAATGCTGTCCCCCGGTGCAACCTGAACCTCAGCACTGCCGGGAAGGATGGCGATTGTGCCATCCGCACGTTGAATAGAATTTTCGCCGATCGCGCCGCTTTCGCCTCCTGCCAGACCAAAGGGTGGAACGATCCGGTGTCCTGACAGAATATTCGCAGTCATCGCCGCTTCAAATTGAATGGTCCGAATTACGCCATTGCCGCCGCACCATTTACCCTGACCGCCACTGTTAGGCCGGATCTTGAAAGTCTGAACCAACACGGGAAACCGCGATTCCAGGATTTCTGGATCGGTCAGACGTGAATTGGTCATATGGGTTTGCACCGCATCGGTTCCGGCAAAACCAGGGCCAGCACCCGATCCGCCCGCGATTGTTTCATAATATTGATAATCGGCATTACCAAAGGTGAAATTATTCATCGTACCTTGGCCCGCTGCGAGAATGCCCATTGCCCCATACAGCGCATTTGTCACGGCCTGGGAAACTTCGACATTCCCCGCGACGACGGCAGCAGGATCGATCGGATTCAGCATTGAGCTGATTGGAATAATCAGATTTAACGGTTTTAGGCACCCAGCATTTAAGGGAATATCATCATCGATTAGCGTCCGAAACACGTAAACCACCGCCGCTTTGACCACCGATCGGGGCGCATTAAAATTCTTGGCCGACTGCGGTGACGTGCCAGTGAAATCGATTGTGGCCGATTGCGTTTCTAGATCAACCGATATACTGACTCGGATCTGACTGCCATCATCCATTGGGTAGGTAAATTGACCCGGTTTAAGCTGCTGAATTGCCCGCCGCACCGCCGCTTCCGCATTCGCCTGCACAAAGCGCATATAATTCTGCACCGTGGTCAAACCGAATTGCTTGACCATTGCTTGCAATTCCTGCCCCCCTTTTTGATTCGCGGCAATTTGCGCTTGTAAATCGGCGAGGTTCTGGGCCAGATTTCGCACCGGATAGGGGCCCTGGGTCAGACATTGCTCGATTTGCTCCGTTTGGAAAACGCCCCGATCGACCAACTGCACATGGTCAAGTAAAATGCCTTCCTCTTGGATGCTGCGACTATGGGGTGGCATCGAACCCGGCGTGATGCCACCGAGATCGGCATGGTGGCCCCGTGATGCAACATAGAAAGTGGGTTGAACTGCATCTGTCTCAATAAATACAGGCGTAATCACAGTGACATCTGGCAAATGCGTTCCGCCGTTGTACGGATTATTCATCACATAGACATCACCGGGGGCAAACTTGCCGGATTTCGCCGCGATAAGACTGACCACACTATCGCCCATGGAACCCAAATGCACGGGAATGTGCGGTGCATTGGCGATCAGTTCACCCTGGCCATCAAAAATCGCACAGGAAAAATCGAGCCGCTCTTTAATGTTCACCGAGGCGCTCGTTTGCTGAAGCGTTAGCCCCATTTGCTCGGCGATCGCCATGAATAAATGATTAAAAATTTCGAGCTTAATCGGATCGGGTGTTGATGCTTGATCGACTAAAGCCATTGTGACATCATGCGCTTGAGTTTCCCGCTGGAACCGCAGATTCCCCCAATCATCAACGATCGCGCTCCAGCCGGGTTCCAATACATTAGTGCCCGTAGTGGCAATAATTAATGCTGGGGCCGTGAGGCCATCGCCCGGTTGCAAATCCGCTTCGGCATAAATCGGCACCGATCGCCAACTTCCCTCCAGGTAAACTTCGCGTTCTCCAATCGACTGCAAATTTCCCGATCGCATCGCTTTTCGCGGCAATTCAACCGTCACCGCACTCGGCAAAACCACTTCCACTTCCACCATAGCAACAATTATTGTTGGATTACTCGGATTGAAGCCATAGCGTTGATAATATTGCTGCTGAAAGGTCTGCACGATCGCTGTAATATCGCCTGTATAGTCGACCAGTAAACTTGAATCCGTGCCGCTGTAGCGCAAATGCAATCGCGCCTGAGATTGTAGATTATCCGACTGTAGGGCTTGACGGGCAACTTGGGTTAATTCCGCGATCGTATCCTCAATCACCAGAATTGCCGTTGTCGATAATACTAACTCCAGCGATCGCTGCTCCACTCTGCGCCGATCGGCTAACCCAATCCCATAAGCGGATAGAACCCCAGCTAAAGGATGAATGAATATTTCCTGAATGCCCAGCGCTGCTGCAATTTGGCAAGCATGTTGGCCGCCTGCGCCACCAAAACAGCAGAGCGTATAGGCTGTAATATCATGGCCCCGCTGCACCGAAATTTGCTGAATTGCGGTCGCCATTTTTTTCACAGCAATGGCGATCGCCCCTGTCGCGAGATCTTCTGGACTTTGATTGCCAGGAATTTGCGCGGCCAGTTCACGAAATTTCTGGCGCACAATCGCTGCATCGATCGGTTGATCACCCCCTGGCCCAAATACCGCCGGAAAAAAGTCGGGCTGAATCCGGCCTAATAAGACTTGGCAATCCGTCACCGTGAGCTCGCCACCATTCCGATAGCAAGCCGGGCCGGGGCGCGAACCAGCGGAGGCGGGGCCAACCCGCAACCGATCGCCATCAAATTGCAGTCGCGACCCGCCCCCCGCCGCAACGGTGTGAATCGCCATCATCGGCACACAGACCCGCACCCCCGCCACTTGAGTTTCCAGCGATCGCTCATAATCGCCCGCAAAATGTGCGACATCCGTGGAAGTGCCCCCCATATCAAAACTGATAATTCGGTTCAGTCCCGCTGCCTGGGCCGTTTTCACCGCACCCACAATGCCCCCCGCCGGGCCAGAAAGCAAACTGTCTTTGCCCTGGAATGCCGCTGCTTCAATTAAGCCGCCATTGGACTGCATCAATTCTAAATGGCTGTGTGCCAACCGATCGGTGGCACCCAAAGCCTGCTGCACCTGAGCAATGTACTGGCTTAGAATCGGGGATAAATAAGCATCCGCGACGGTTGTATCACCCCGGCTGACAAACTTCACCCGCGCACTAATTTGGTGTGATCGCGAGATTTGGGCAAATCCGACCGCTTGGGCGATCGCCGCCACTTGATTTTCATGGACTGGATTGCGATAGCCATGGAGCAGGACGATCGCGCAACTGACAATGCCATCGGCTTTCGCCGCCGTTAATGCCGCCGTTAATCGATCGATTTCAGCGGCGCTCATCGTCAGCCGCACCTGCCCCTGGGCATCGAGCCGTTCCTGCACCTCGATCACACGCTCATAGAGCATTTCCGACAAAACAATCCGCCGCACAAAAATCGCCGGTCGATGCTGGTAGCCAATCCGCAACGCATCCCCAAATCCCGCCGTCGTGACCAACACCGTCCTGGCCCCTTGACGCTCTAGAAGCGCATTCGTCGTGACGGTCGTGCCCAATTTCACCACTGCATTCACATCCCTGGCACCCGCTTGATCAAGCAAGATCTGAATCCCCGCGATCGCCGCATCGGCATATTGACTCGGATTCTCCGACAATAATTTATGCACCACCAACTGCCCATCGGGCCGCTGCGCCACAATATCGGTGAACGTCCCCCCGCGATCGATCCAGAATTGCCAATTAGCATCAGCCATAGTGTAGATGTGGTGAATAGTTTGCAATGCAACAATCATTATTACTTTAGTGGATAGATGGTTTGAGCCAGAATCTCGATGTCAGCCGTCCCGCATCGCTAGTCGATGATCCACTAACGCCACTAACGGTCCATGCCCCCAACCGTTTTAATTCCTTTTAGTTACGCTGTTAAATTCTCTACCGTTTGACAGAGGCTAAAGTCCTACCCCTAGGCATAGGATGAAGCCATATCGGGACAGTGACATGGATATTCAAACCTTACGAAACCTACGGTTGACTTAATTTCGTCATATTTGGTTGATTTCCTGTGAAACAATTTTCGCTCGCGTCAAGTATCGCGGTGCTGATTCTTGCTTGGCCCAGACCGAGCTTCGCTGATCAGCAGTTCGAGGTACTGGTTCAGTCCGCGATTTTGATCCAAACACCCCCGGTTCCAGCCTATCGGTTACGACAGCAAGTGACTGAGTTAGCTAAGGATGGCGATCGTTTGGATGCCGTCGGTATGGCAGCACAATCAGCACAATCGCCGCTGCTCCTCGCGCTGGAGCGCCGCGCTGATGGTTTGGTCAAATCACAGATTCAGCTGCTGCCCCATAGTCGTATCCGGATCACCGCGATCGCACCCCTCGCGAATGGTCAAACGCGAATGCAACTGGCGATCGAGCAAGGCCAAATGCAATTTCAGATTAATCCGTCGGGATGGCCGATCCAGAGATGCCATATCCGGCAGTGGCCGGCAGCGGCAAAGTCGATTCAACCCTGTTCAGTCCCACCAACGATCACCCCGTGGCACCTCAACGGGCTGCGGGCCATGGGGTTGCGCCAGATGGGGCAGGTAGTCCTGGAGCAGCTAGGATGATCGGGCTGCGGCCATGCGATCGCCGTTTGCGGCGGCCATCCGTGCGGCTGTGCGTGCTGGCGAGTTTGCTGAGCTATCTATTGATGCTCGGTTTACTGGCGATCGGCTGCCTACAACCGCTGGATCATTGGTTGTACCAAGTGCTGTTCCAAGCCCGGGGGGCCAAGCCTTGGGACGATCGCGTGGTCCTAGTCAAAATCGACGAGACCAGTTTGCAACAGTTTGGGGCGTTTCCTTGGAGCCGCGATCGCTACACCCAACTGTTAAATATTCTGGCCCGGGCCCAGCCGAACGTCGTGGCCTTTGACTTAATTTTTGCCGATCGGCAGTTAGAAGACCGCGCCTTTGCCGAAGCCATCGCCCAGCATCAAACCGTCGTCCTCGCCCGCGCCTGGGCGACCCCAGATCAAAGCTGGCAGCCGACCCCGCGTTTGGCGTCAGCGGCGATCGCCCAAGGCCATATCCTCCATGCCCCCGATCAAGATGGTCAAGTGCGGCAGCTGCCCACTGCCATCGATCACACCACGAACTTGAGTCTGGCCACCTTACAGACCTATCGCCTCTTTGAGACCGCGCCCCCAATTACGGCACTTACGCCACGCCTGTGGCTGAATTGGCGCGGCCCTGTAGCACAAATGCCGCAATATTCCTTTGCGGACGTACTGAACGGCAAGGTTGATCCCCAACGGTTCCAGCGAAAAATCGTGCTTGTCGGCGTAACGGCACAAAGCTACAACCCGATCGCCACCCCCTTTGACCAAGCTCCCCCCGCCAGCGGTGTCCATCTCCAAGCCACCCTACTGAACAACCTCCTCCAACAAAACCCACTGCATCCCCTCGGCAACTGGGCTTGGTGGCTATTGCTGGGCGGCGGCAATCTGCTGTGGGGATTATGGCTATGGCGATCGTGCTGGCCCTGGCAACTATTGAGCCTCAGTGGACTCTTGGCGGGCAGTTGGTTGATCGCCCTGGGGGCGCTGCATTGGGGATACTGGGTGCCGCTAGCCCTGCCGATTGGCTTGATGTTGATCACGATGTTCCTGCATTGCCTGCTGCGAAACTGGCAGTTAGAGCAGCATAATCGCGATTTGATCGCCTTGGCCCATGTCGACGAACTGACTCAAGTTGGCAATCGGCGGGCCTTTGAGCGGCAACTCCAACAGGAATGGCAGCGGGCCCTACGGGAGCAACAACCGATCGCCTTAGTCCTCGGTGATGTCGATTTCTTTAAACAATACAACGACTACTACGGGCATCTGGCTGGCGATCGCTGCCTCGCCCAGGTGGCCCAGATCCTGCGTCAGGTTAGCCAACGTCCCACCGACTTTGTGGCACGCTACGGCGGTGAAGAATTTGTCCTAATTTTACCGAATACAAACCTAGCAGGACTTGAAAACTTCACCAGCCGGATTTTAACGGCGATACGAATCGCTGCGATTCCGCACCAGGAGTCAGATATCAGCTACTATCTCACCCTCAGCCTCGGCGGTGCCACCATCATTCCCAGTCCCGATTTAGACTGGCATGATCTGATCGATGCCGCCGATCGGTCACTCTATCAGGCCAAATCCCTCGGTCGCGATCAAGCCTGTCATACAGCCACAGTACGCCAAGCGCGGCTGACCGAATGAGTTACCACTGCGTCAATCCGTAACTGAGGGACGGACGGACGCAAAACGTCCGGATACCGGACATGAGCATTGAATATATTCAGCCACACATGGTGACTTCCAATGCGCAATGGGCAACCTAAGGTAACGAACTCAGGGTCAATTGCCAGATTAGGCACACCCGGTTCGATTGAATAACCCTGTTAGATGGCCCTGCTGTGCTGGATTAAGCGATTGAGACCTTGACCAGTGCCCCATACCTGTTGATGGGTGATATCGATTCAATTGATCGCCAATTGCCTCTTTTTCCCGAAAAAACCCCTCCTAGGGCAGAATTTTTTGCTGGATCGCGGCTTTAGAATGTGGGTGCTGAAAACTGTATTGCATCTTACAAAACGTACATTAATCTCATGGCCATTTCTTCAAGGACTTGGGCAGTCGGGTTGATTGGGATCATGACCAGTCAACCTGCGATCGCTGCGACGTTGCGGCCCCTCCCATGGTCATTAACGATCGCCGAGTCGATCGCTGAGCCAACTGTCGAGGCGGCAACGGCTTTAGCAGAGGCAGCAATGCCGACCGCCTCACCGCTCTGGGTGCACCAAGCATTTCCATCAAGCGATCGCTGGTGGCGTTGCCCTAGCTCATCTGTGGCCCTGACCTCAGCTTCTACGCCAAACACAACCTCGGCATCGGACTTCCGCTTCCCCATTCAGTTTCAAGGCTGTGTTGTGGGCTATGTCAGCGATGCAATACAGGCGCAGGTCATTTCCGCCCGACTCGAGCGTGAACTTCAGAATTCCCCGCTTGATTGGCAAACAGTGATGCCAAAGCAGGTGGGGGAGCGGATTATACTACATCGCGGGCCGGTACCGCTGTTTACCCTCGAACCCGCGATCGCTGCACAATTTGACACCCATCCCCACGAATTAGCGATCGATTGGGCAAACCGGATTCGCCTCTTGGCAGGACAACTACCTCTGCCCTTAGCCGAAGCCCAAAAGCAGCTCTACGAAGTGACAGAAACGGCCTTAGGGTCGACGGGTGCCGCTTCCTGGTATGGCCCCTATTTCCATGGCCGTCAAACAGCCAATGGGGAAATCTATGATCAACAGGATTTGACAGCGGCCCACCGCACGCTGCCTCTCGGCAGCTACGTCAAAGTCACCCACCAACGCAGCGGGAAAAGTGTCGTTGTGCGGATTAACGATCGTGGCCCATACTACGACGAAGATCAACGCATTATCGACCTATCGCAACGGGCAGCACAGATCTTGGGCGGCGCAGATCAGGGCGTGATGCCGATCAATTTAGTCGAACTGCGCTCGGTACCAGCGCTGACTGCATCGTCGCAAACGATTGCCCTCAATCCGATCGTCGATTAAGCAGCAATTCCAAATTCAACTGATTGCATCGATCGGGTGGGATGATGGGGGTAATCGGTTGGCGTAGGCTGCGGGCGTGGGATACACGCCCCTACGGATCATTGACCACGGCATGGATGGGATGGGGCGATGATCGCGCACTCCCGTACGGGCGCGTTTTCCGCGCCCCCAATCGCGCAACGCCGCCCCTTTAATCCCGATTGCTGATGGATAAACTTTGAATTTGGAATTGCTGTCGATTAAGGGCGATCGTGGCAAGGCGGAGAAAATGATCGGATAATCAGAGCGTCGGTTGATGACCCTAACTTCAACGCCTAACCTTCAACGCCTGACCTTCAACGCCTGACCTTCAACGCCTGTGATGACGGATTGCTGTTATGAGTGATTACTACGATCGCCTGGGCCTAAAGCCCGCTGCCAATGAGCAGCAGATCCGGCGGGCCTATCGTGATCTCAGTCGGCTCTATCACCCGGATACTACGAAACTGCCGATCACCACGGCCCAGCAAAATTTTCAGCGGCTGAATGAAGCCTATGCTGTGCTGAGTAATCCGGCGCAGCGCCGCCTATACGATCTGAGCATCGGCTATTCCCGGGTGGCCGTGGTGCAGCCGCAGCTAGTCACGCCACCACCCCCACAATCGGTGACAGAACAGTATGAGCGCACCGCCTCTGCCTACCTCGATGCCAACGATCGACCGCTGTCTTCAGGAGAGCTATTTGCCCTATTTATTTTGCTGGTGACTTTTGTAATTTGCTTGGGCATTGCGCTGGTGGTGGCGTTGCGGCAACCCGCAGTCGCGATCGCCGATCCCACGACTCACCCCACCGAGACAAAATCCACCCTGGTCATCCCTTCCTCAAAAGAAACTGTTAGGCTAGATAAGCAATTTTGATCTAACCGTGCTGCCTGAGCCTGTATGGACACTTTTTCCCCAATGCCTTCGCCCGACACCGCACTCTACAATCATCCCTTGCCGACGATCGAGGCTTGGCTCGTGACCCAAGGCTGTGAGCGCGACACCCATGAAGCCCACCTGTGGCGAGTGCAGCGTGAGCATTGGTCGGCAACGATCGAGCTCGACGTCGATCAAATCATCGTTTCCTACCACAAGAGCGATGGCCAAGACCTTTCCCGCGCCTTCAAGTACGGCCTCAGTCGCGAGGACATCGAAGCCGCGATTTTTGCTGGGCCTTAGGCCACTTGCAATTAGCTCGAAGTGAGCTGGGCGCTGGTTTTACCAAATCGGCGTTCGCGGCTCTGGTAGGCACTCAGGGCACGGTGGAACTCGGTGCGATCGAAGTCCGGCCAGAAGGTTTCGGTCACATGGATTTCGGAATAGGCCATCTGCCATAGCAGGAAGTTACTAATCCGCATTTCGCCACTGGTGCGAATCAACAAATCCGGGTCGCAAATCCCCGATGTGTACAGATGCCGCTCAAACACCGATTCGTCAATGTCCTCCGGCTGTAATTGACCGGATTTGACCTTTTCCGCGATCGTTTTGCAGGCGTTGAGGATTTCCTGCCGGCCACCATAGTTCGTCGCGATCGTGAACTGAATCCCCTGATTATTGCGGGTGGCTTCGACGGACTTGTTGATTTCGTTTTGGAGGGATTGTGGTAAAACCGACAGATTCCCAACAAAGCGGATCCGCACATCTTCTTCCATCATCTCCTTCAGCTCACGGCGCAACACCCGTTCAAACAGCAGCATTAGGAATTCCACTTCTTCGGTCGGTCGACCCCAGTTCTCCGTCGAGAACGCATAGGCCGTCAACGCCTCAATCCCCCAATCCCGGCAACAGCGCAACAGATCCTTTAGCACATCCACGCCGCGCTTATGACCCATGATTCGAGGCATCCCGCGTCGCTTGGCCCAGCGACCATTGCCATCCATAATCACCGCCACATGGCGGGGTAACCGATCGGGCCGCAGATCATCCGGCAATGCTTTCAGGGGGGCTTGTTTGGCGGTCATAGGTGTTTGTGCAGCCAATGGGAGCGAAGACATGAGTAATATCTCGGGGGGAGCGGTGGTTCACCCCGTAGATTAAAGCTGAAAAATTAAAGCTGAATCTTTAGCCTACAGGAGTGTAAATTACACTGCCCCAATTTGAACGAAAAATCGCGATCAGTGGGTGCTGATCAGCGCGGTGGTTTTTTGGACAATGGCAACGCCAGCAACCGCGAAAACTCGACCCCCATCTCCCGCAATAGTTTCCGGAAACTTGTGGGTCGCACTTCCCGATCGCTGCGATCAATGAATTTCTCCGCCAGAATCTCTTTTAACTTCGTACTGGTTAAGGGCCGATTCAGCACGCCATTTTCCGCTACGGAAATGGATCCAGTTTCCTCGGAAACCACAATGCAGATACAGTTTTCTACCCGCTCAGTGATCCCCATGGCCGCCCGGTGGCGGGTACCGAGTTGCCGTGAAGCCGATCGTTCCGACAGTGGCAAAATCACCCCCGCCGCCACGATCCGCGCCTGCCGAATTAGCATCGCCCCGTCGTGGAGCAGGGTAGAGGTTTGGAAAATAGTTTGAATTAACTCCTTAGAGACTTCCGCATCCAGTTCGACCCCAGGCACCGAAAAGTCCTGTTCATCGATATAGCCTTCCGTTTCCAAAATCATCAGTGCGCCTGTGCGCTTCTGGGACAGCTCCTTCACCGCATCGACAATTTCATCGGTAAAGGTGACCGATCGCGGTTGGCTGCGGCTAGTCGGCTTGAGCAGTTTGAGGATTTCGCCGCGACCGAGCTGTTCCAGAAAGCGCCGAAACTCACTTTGCAAAATCACCGACATCGCTACGGCAGCACCAATCACGAGGTTCCGCAGCACAAAATGCAACACCTTCAACCCTAACCAATCACTAAACACCGTCGCCAGCATCAGCAGGATGAAGCCCCGTAACATCCACAATGTCCGGCGCTCGCCGATCACCAGCAGCATAATATAGATCAGCAAGAGCACCAAGCTGACATCGATCAGACTTTTAATGTTATCGGGGCTAAAACGCAGCACGGATCGAATCCATTCAACATTGATGAGCAAGAGCGTTGCGGATCGTCCCATGGGTGTTGCTCATTCGACAACTGGCTTACACCAAGCAGCTCACTAGCTGGCTTAAGTCAAGTGCCTTGGTAACCGGCTCAAATTAAGTGGCTCGGTAACCGGCTCAAATTAAGTGGCTCGATAACCGACTCAAATTAAGTGGCTCGGTAACCGATCGTGCCGCAACAAATCATCCAATGATTCCCTTGCCAAGATCAGGTTCGCTTGGCCAGCTTTGACCAACACTGCCGCCGGACGGGCAATCCGGTTATAATTCGAGGCCATACTGTAATTGTAAGCACCCGTGTCCGGAACGACCAGAATATCACCGGGTTCGGTTTTCGCAAGTTTTGCATCTTTGATCAATACATCACCGGATTCGCAATGTTTCCCGGCGATTGTCACGGTTTCGGTCATCGGGGCGGACATGCGGTTGGCGACGACGGCACGGTAAACCGATTGGTAGGTAATTGGGCGGGGGTTATCGGACATGCCCCCGTCGATCGTTAGATAGGTCCGAATATCGGGGATCACTTTGTGGCCGCCCACGGTATAAGCCGTGACGCAGGATGTGCCGATTAAAGAACGACCGGGTTCGGAAATCAGCTTGGGCAAGGGAATCCCTTCAGCTTCGCAGGCGGCAACCACTGATTGGCAAACGGTTTTGGCCCATTCGTCAATGCTGGGTGGGTCGTCCTGCTCCGTGTAGCGAATGCCAAGACCGCCGCCAATGTCGAGCTGGGCGATCGCCAGACCATATTTCTGCGCTTTGGTCAGCCAGTTGACCATGACGGGGCCGAGATCACTGTGGGGCTGGAGTTCAAAGATTTGGGAACCAATGTGGGCGTGGAGTCCCTGGAAGTCGAGGCCCGGATTTTGGCTGATGAACTCGAAAACTCTCTCGGTATCGTTCGGGTCGAAGCCAAATTTGCTGTCGATGCGTCCGGTTTTAATGTACTCGTGGGTGTGGCATTCGATGCCGGGGGTGAGACGCACCATGATTTTGATCGATTGAGCTTGGCTCAGCGCTGCCAAGGTACGCAGTTCTGACCAGCTATCAACGACGATCGTCACTTGATGGGCGATCGCCATTTTCAGTTCTTCCAGGGACTTGTTGTTGCCGTGGAGATAGATTTTGTCGCCTGTAAATCCGGCTTTCGTGGCGGTATAGAGTTCACCAGCCGAAACGACATCAATGCCGAGCTGTTCGCTCTTGACGATCGCGCAGACGGCGAGGCAGTTCCAGGCTTTGGAGGCGTAGATCACGAGGGATTCGCCGGGGTAATGCTGTTTGAACGCATCGCGGTATTGCTGGCAGGCGGTGCGGAGGGTCATTTCGTCGAGGATGTAGAGCGACGTGCCAAATTCCTGGGCCAGTTGGGTCACGTCACAGCCACCGATTTCCAGGTGGTCTTGGCCATTGACCTGCGCAGTCAGGGGAAAGAGGGACTGGTTGGGGGAAGTGGCGTTGAGTAAGTACTGCTGTGCGCTGTTTTGGGTGTTGATCGGAGTCGCAACCATTTAGAGCCTCTTGACTTGCCAGTGATTTACATTTCTTAAGTGTACCGTTCAGCGGCGATCGGTTGGCGACGGATCAACAAATGGCAGGACGCTCACATCGGGTTCAAACCTGCGGCATGGCGCTCCCAACCCCACTCGCCTCGGCGCTAACTACGCTCAAACGATTGCAAGATCGCTTGATTACTACTGTCCCGACTGCGCCAGAGATACCAACAAGCGATCGTCCGATACGGTGCCCAAGGTTCTGCCAGCGCCAACATCTCCTGCTTCTTAGGCGACTCCCTAAGCTGATACAAATCCCGCATCGCTAACTGCAACCCCACATCCCCCACCGGTAGAACATCCCAGCGCTGCAACTGGAACATCAAAATCATCTGCACACTCCATTGCCCAATGCCCTTAATTGCCGTCAATCGCTGCATAATTTCGGCATCCGTCAGCCCGATTAACCCCGCCATTTCCGGCAACCCATCTAGCACATGCTGCGCTAAATCTTTTAAATAAACGACCTTCGACAGTGGCAGCCCGATCGCTCGCAAGACCTCATCCTCCGTCTGCAATAGCTGCTCCGCCGTCGGCAATCCCTTGGGATAGAGCGCTAGCAAACGCCCATGAACCGTTGCGGCAGCTTTAATGGAAATGCGCTGAAAGACAATCGATTTAACCAAAGCGGAAAAAAGCGAATCTGTCACCGGTGTTTGCCCGAGATCGCAAGGGCCAAATTCTCTGATCAATTGTTTCATCACCGGATCGGATTTTTGCAGATGGGCGATCGCAGGGCGATGATCAACAGGAAACTGCAACATACAAACTGATCGTTTCAACTTAAATCAACTTGAGAAATTCCCAGGTAATGTAAAAGAGCGACCCAGAAAAGGCAAGAAACATCCATTGGCGATCGCTTGGCATCCTGTGACCAAACAGCGCTGCCAAAACGCCAAACACCACGAAGCACATGGCAATCATTAAATTAATTGTCAATCGCCGCGTTTGGGAATTGCGTTTGACCATTGCTGTCCAGCCGACATAACCGCCAAAGGCCACCCACATCACACCCAATACATTTGCCATGGCCTGCCTCTGCTTAAACCGCCCTTCAATTTACCTCACCCCGCTTGAATTCCGACATCAATCTCAGCAAGGTCAACCTAATCCGCCCGATCGACCCAAACCTGCACCCCATCATCCACCCATGCCAACCGCTCCAAGGTATTGAGCTGAGCATTCAAGCGCTCGACCAATGCCACGACTCGCTGGGCAACAGCTGAGGGCACGTCCGCCTTCAGTGTCGGCGCTTGGCAATAGACTTGACCGGAATTAAGTAATTCTGCGCCCCTCGGCTGAATCGGCACCTGCACCAAAGCCACGATCGCCTCACCGGAGTAGGTTTCAAATCCCGTTGCGATCGCCGCCCACACCCCCGCCATTCCAACGCAGTCTTCAGCTATCGTTTCCACCCGAGATGAATTGACCCAACAGAGCCGGACTCGCCAGCGTTGCTTTTCGAGCCGTTGGGTGGAAGCGCCTTGGATCAGTTCGCCGAGATTCTGGGGATCATCACCAGGATAAATCACCCAGCCCATCGGCACAGGCAAACCCTGTTGATGCAGCTGCGCCAAGGTGGCAACCACTTCACCCACCCGGTCGGGATACAAATCATCATCGAGGGAATCCGGTCGAAATAACTTGCTCACGGTTTTGGCTCGATTACCCGATCGCACCTGCGTCAACCCGTAGATCATGCCAGCTAATCCGGCTGTGAGCAGTACTACGATGCCCGATCGGGGATCGCGAATTGCCGTGACTAGCGGCATCAACATCAGCCACAGCAGTTTTCCCGTTTGCTCATCACGAATCAGCGTTGTTCCGATCATCCCAAACACTAAGACCAACAAGCCCGAAATCGGATTATGCAGCGTATAGCCCGCCAACATCATCACGACACCGCCGGGCAACTGTCGCCACCAACGTCCTGCCGTCACAGCCATTAAAGCCACAATTTCCCAGACCGCATGATTGGGGAATAGCATCTTTGCCGCGCCCACAGCGATCAAGCCTTGAATCGCATCCACCGCCCAGACCCACTGTGACCAGTCGATCGCGGTATGCCCGACCGATCGTCCATCGGATTGCGGCGGTACCAACCACCCCCCAATGCCAACACCACTCACCAAAATTCCGATCGCCGCCAACAACTGATTCATGACCGTAACATTTTCAGGACACCCTGCTCCAATTCTTGAATCGCGGCCATGACACTGTGATCAGCTTGGTTGAGTAGCATCTGTTCCACTTCGCTGAGATAGTCCATCACATTCGCTTTTAGCATGGGGCGATCGCGTTCCACTGTTCGGTGATAATCCATGACATCCCACACAATAATTCCAATACCAATCAGCGGGTCAAGCATGGAAGCGCCGAGTTCTGCCGCTGCGGCTCCCCCGGTCTTGGCGGCGACTTTGCCTGCGGCTGATCCAGCGACTTTTGCACTGGCTTTACCACTGATTTTGGCGATCGAGGCCGCTAAAATCGGCTTGGCAGCAAGATACGTGCCGCCGCCTGCAAGGGTTTTCAGGGACAGATTCGAAATTTGGCCTTCCTGGCCAATGGTGAGCGCAATGTCCGATAGATAGCGATCCCAAGTGCCCTGGGGAATTTTGTAACGGGTTTGAACCATGCCGATGGCGGGAGTTAGGTTCTGAAGATAATGGGTGATCGTGTGGCTTGTAATCCGTTCCAGCCGTAGTTGTGCCGTTTGAGGAACAAGAACCTGCTTGGCAAATTCCTGCTCAAATTGGGCATTCAGCCGATCGAGTACCACCATTTGCGCCGTGGGTGCCAATGGGTTAAGCCGATGCTGTATTGACCCAAACGCCCAAACAAAGGGTGTACTCAGCTCCATCGTCTTCTGATGGAAAAAGTCAAAGTACCAATCCAGAAAGTCATCAACCCGTGGTTCGAGTTCTTGTTGCCATTGCGCTAATTCCTGAGCAGCATAGGTTTCGGCTTGTTGATGGGCACTTTGGAGCGCGGTAGCAATGTCGCGATCAACCGCGCTCCAATCCGTTGATCGGACGGTCATTTCCATCGGCAACGATCGCTGCAACGGCCGACCCAGCCAATCATTCAGCGATTGACCCAATAAGTATTTGCCCCCCAAAGGGAGCAAAACAATCCCCATTACCATGGCCCAGATCAAGGGCGCGATTGATCGAATCAATTGCGTTAAGGCCTTGAGCCGTTCCGTCCGATCGGCAAATGTCACCACGACTGATTCCCCGATCGGTAATTCTGGTTCTGACTCAGGTATGGGTGGTGGCACTGACGATTGGCTCATGGGATTGCGAAAAAACTTGCCTTAACCTTAGCAAAACCGTTACCCCGATTCAACTGCGGCGGCTAGAGCCAGGGTTTCAGCCGGATTCTCCCCAATGCAAAAGCCCCCCGAATCCAAGGATTCGGGGGGCTTTCTCGCTCAGATTAAGACTCGATGAGAATTAACCGTTGATTGCGGGAGCTGCAACTGCAACAGGAGCTGCTTCACCAGCCGCCA
>JBJORF010000092.1:0-18141 GCA_046049545.1 Cyanobacteriota bacterium
TCTCGCTGACATGACACCGGCATGGATTGCGTCACTGACGCAGTTTCCCTTTATTATGAAGGCCCTATCTGACGCATCCATTATTTGATTTGGTATAAGCTACAGCAGTAGTCCTCAGCGTTCCCGAAATTTCTTAGCAATCATCCCATTGGAAAATTGATGCTAGCTGACTCTTTTATCTACGATCGTGAGCGTTTTGTGACACTAACTGCGATCGTCTCCCGTTGAAGCGGGAATTGGCGCCTGCTGATCGTCGATCGCGACTCGATGGTAGGTGGGGGCTAATGGATGCGGCGGTCGCGCTGATCAAGCGATGGTGGGCTTCACTCCAGAGTTTGGGGTTTCCGGGAAATGCTTAAAGCAAATAGCATCCAACTGCGAATATTCAATAAAGAAGCTGTCCCCCGCTAGGGGTGCAACCATGCCATAGAGCCAGATCGCTGGGTCCAGATCGCTTGGTGGGGCCATTGCACCGTAATCATGGGTTTGACGGTAGCCCCGGTGAGGTGACGGCCCAACAAGGTTTTTAATCCAATCCGAGTTGCATCTTGCGCCCAGAAGCGCAGCGGTAACGTCGGATGGTCGGCTTGGATATCGGCTAGTTCGGTGGCGAGGCTACCTTGTCTGGTCGGGGGCAAGCAATTGGACGGTTCCCCCTGTTCATACTTGTTCCACCAGCGTTGCACTGTGACCCGACTGTGATATTGAATCTGCGCAGCATGGCACACATCCCGCGCTTCTTGGCTCTTGAGTAGATACAGACGATGAATCTGTTCTCGCCCTTGGGTCGATTTCATCTATCCTGAGGCAGGTTATGCGCTCAGGGTAGATGATGTCAAAGTGAGATTGTGAGTTTGGGGCGATTTATTCGGTGATGCGGATGGAATTGTGGATTTGCTGCACTTGTTTAGCGGTGTCGCGATCGGCGTAGAACGTGATAATCATTGTGGTTTCATCTTCCCCAGTAGCGACGTAGGTTGTGATGCCTCCTGGAAAGCCATCTTCATAGTCTTCGTGAATGCGAATTGCGGCTTTACCCCCGATCGTTAATTTTTCAGTTTTTGTGGTCATTCGACCGAGTTGTCGTTCGTTGGGATTCGGCGCAGTGGCATTATCAAGGCTTTTGTTCAAAATCTGTGCCATCACCTTGATTGAACCCTTGGGTGCCCAGCCGCCGCCCGCTTTGGGAGGCTTTTGGTTATGTAGCGTAATATCATCGGCGGCATCCGATCGATCGAGCCAGTGACTGGGTGCTTTGAATGTTACATTGCCGATCGTGTGGGTTTTCAGCCTCTGACCGCGCGTTGGCTGTCGGGTCTGAGCGCTAGGTGCTGGGGTCTGAGCGTTCACCAGATTGGGGGATAGGGTGCTGGCGATCGTCAGGATGCTGGCGAAAATCAGGGTCAGTTTTTGCATGGTTAATTTAGGGTGAAATGTGAATAGATTGGATCGCGTTAAAAGGTTTTCCAGGATTCATTGTTGAGGAAAAACCCATTACTCTTACCGTTGGTACAGGTCAAACCATTGCGACTGGCTTTGCAACTAAAGCCGTTTTTTCTCCAGGTTTTCCCGTAGTTCAAAGTTGGTGAATCGGGAGAATAAATTGTGTCGCCAGCGCAGACAACTTCCGCTTTTTGGGCCGCATTGTTGAGAATTAAACCACTGCCCCAATCGAGGTTGCAGGACTCTGGTTGGGGTGGCATGGGTTTAATGCCGCCGCCGACTTCGCAGCGCAGAATTTGGTTGCCTGGGGTTTTGTCGGTGCCGATGTCAAAGAACATGCAGCGAATTTTGCCGCTGGGGAGAACGAAGCTATCGCCGCTGGTGGCGTGGGCGGGCTGAATGCTCACGATCGTCATGACAAGCGCCCCGATCGTGATTAAACCCAAAGAATGACGCATAGGAATCTCCGCTGTGCTGAAAATGAAATTGCTGGCTTGAACGAATTTGGTTGTCAGAATTAATCCGCTATTCTAATGCTTTTAGTCTTTCTAGGGTTTCTTGTTGGTTGCCGTCAAGACCGTCTTTCTTGAACAGTTCCAGGGCGGCTTTAAGGTCTTGGATGGCGGCTTTTTTATGGCCTAGTTTGAGGTGGCTGGTTGCCCGATCGCTCAAAATTACACCGCTGTTGGCGATGCTGACGGGATCTTTGAAGGTGAGTTCTTGGCTAAAGTCCGCGATCGCTTGTTGATGTTCGCCGAGGGACTGGTAGGCGCGGGCACGGATGGCGTAGAGTCCTGCGAGGTTCTCTGGTTTATTCAGCTTAAATTCTGTTGTTAAGTCTGCAATGCCACCTTTCGCATCACCCATCGCAATGCGGTTGACGGCACGGCTGGCGTGGAGGTTGGGTGCTTTGGGATGAACTTTAATTGCCTGGGTCAGCCCCGCAATCGCGCTTTTGTAGTCGTTGGTGAAATTGTGTAAATAAGCTCGCAGTTCATACAGCTCGATATTCTGTGGATCGAGCTTGAGAGCGGCGCTGTAGTCCGCGATCGCGCCTGCGAAGTCATTTTGTTCCGATTTTTTAGCAGCGCTTTCCTTGAGCTGATCGACTTTTTGAGCTTTGGCGCTTGGCGCTGGCTGGGATGTCGCTGGCTGGGATGTCGCTGGCTGGGATGAACTGGCGCGGGCGGGTTGTGAATCATAGCCTGATCCCAAAATCGCCGTCGTCAAACTCAAACAGCTCGCGGCTAAGACAAGATTCTTTTTCAACATTGTGGGTGGGTTAGTGAATGTAGGTTTACAGAAATTACGGTAATTAATTACCAATGATTAATCGCTACGGACATTTTCCGATTAGTTCGGGGAATTCGGTATCTGGCTGCTCCATGACTTCCCGCACGCGATCGCGGTAAATTTCGATCGCCATTTTGTGGTTCTCTGCTGTGGTCGTGTGGGCTTCCTGGAATCCCTTCGCTTGCTGAAGTCCTTCGATGTGGGCAAGGGAACTGGTGGTTGCACAAGTGCGTAACAGCTTCATCTGGGTCGCAGTACGACCCGGCAATTTCAAGGTTGCTGCGGCTTCAAAGGCTTTGAGGTATTCGCTGATCGCGCCATCGAAATCGGCTTTGGCGGCCAGCCGCTCGGCGGTAATCCAGCGATCGCTGACTTCCGGGCCATAGGTACAACCGCGACTGAGCTTGCATTGGGCATTTTCTGAAGCCGTTGCCTTTGACCCGCGCGATCGCTGCCATTGCTGGGCGATTGTGAGGAGGTGTTGGCTGGACTCGCTGGCCCGATCGGTCAGTTCTTTGCGCTCGACGGCAGTAAATTTAGTCGTGATTTTGTTGTATTCTGGTGCGACGGTGCCGACTTCCACTTCGGCCAGTAAGCGGCCTTTTTTGTCAAACAGTTGCGCTGTGCCAACGCCCGTATCGCGGAACGAAAACAGTTTTCCGTCTTGGAAATAGGCCGTTGGGCCATTGTCTCCCTCGGGGCCATCCATCGCGACGGCCATGATTGCGCCTTTCATCGCGCAGATGCTATAGCCCAGACGTTGCGCCTCGTAGCGCTGCCAATTGCAGGTTTCATCGATCGTGCGGGTGTGCTGGTCGAACTGCTCTTTGAAGGTGGGCTGGGCTGATTTGCGGTTTGCCTGGGTGGGAACTGGCATCTGAGCTTGAGCCGTTGTCGTTATAGTGATTGTTCCAGCTGTTACGGATAACAGACTGGCAAGGCCAAGATTTAGCCGCGATCGGTTACGCATATTGATGAGACCGGAAAGCATAATTGCGCTTCCATCATAGAATATTTGATTGAGCCAATTCCTGCGTAAAACCACTTTACCTATTGCTTTAATCAAGGTTTAGCTGAAGCGACTTTTAGATTGGGGACGATCTAATAGTGCTTCCTGTTACTTAGTCGCTGGATCCCGAATTTTAACGATGGAGTAGGGGTGATCCGGAACAGGCTGCATAGGTCGGGTAGAGCTGAGTAGTATGGTGGTAGGCCAGTCCAAATTCCCTGATGATTCGGAGTTCTATGACGATTCAACGCACTTCTTTAACGGTTGCATTGCTAACTACAGCATCGGTCGCTCTTGCACCGGCAGCCCAGGCAGCAAACTGGGTGGAGCTGGGAAAAGCGACAACGGGCGAGATGGTGCAGTTGAATCTGGCGTCGATCGGTGTCCAGCGTGGCTTTGAGAATTTTGAATTTGTCTATCAGATTGGGATGGATAAAGTGGCGGCGAGTGTGAATTGTCCGACCCGGAAGGTTTATCCCGAGGGCTATACAGCTTATGTGCCGAATGTCGGCAGCACGACCGATCGAATGGTCGATCGGGTCTGCGCGATCGGACGGCGAATCACCACATCCCAAAAGAAACCGCCCGTGCTGCCGCTACAAGTCGGCACCTACTATGGTGGCGGCTCTAAATATATCCAAATTGCCAAGCAAGGCGATCGGTTTTGCTATCAAGGCAGTTCTTCGCGGGGGATGACGATCGCTAATCTGATCCCGAGTCGTAATGGAACCTATGCGATTAATACCTGGAAAGATAGCTTTGTAAAGCAGCAAGATGCGGATCGGCTGCTATTTGGTTCAGCGGAAAATATGTTGGCCTACCCGATGG
This sequence comes from Cyanobacteriota bacterium, assembly GCA_046049545.1. Lineage (GTDB taxonomy): Bacteria > Cyanobacteriota > Cyanobacteriia > Leptolyngbyales > Leptolyngbyaceae > Romeriopsis. The sequence continues at coordinate 4,574 of JBJORF010000092.1, forward strand.
ATCAGGAGACCTCTGGGGAACTCAGTCAGCCGATGCAAGACTGTTTGAATTCGACGGAGCCGTTTTTTCAGCAGTATGACGGTATGCGCAATCCTGTGCGAGTGAAGTGATTCCGGGGCTAAGTGGGGGCGGTGACGATCGTTTCCGCACGTAAAAAAGTCAATTTTGTACGGATGGCTGAAACAAAACCTTGAACGATATAGTCAGTTACACCTGACTCTCTCTCCTCCGCTTACACACAATGAACTTTTTGCGTCTCCTCCCCCAGGTGGCTAAGGTTAGCTTAGTCGGCTTAGTTGTCAGCCCGCTCGCGCTCTTCACTACTCCCGTCTCGGCCCAAACTGCGGCACCGCTGGCGGCCTCTCGTGGGGTTTGTGCGGCGCAATTGACCAGTCGCCTCGATCGGATTGTGAATAGCGTTCCCGGACGCTGGAGTGTTCTGGTACAAAACCAAGCCCCCGTCGGTCAGCGCCAAAACCTCTACATGCGCGATCCCTCGACCCAGCTCATTCCGGCTTCCAATAATAAAGTCTTCACCACCGCCGCTGCCTTAGCCAAACTCGGGCCGAATTTTCAACTGCGGACTCCGGTGATGGGCAATGTCAATGGCACTGAACTGGAAACCCTGCGGCTGATCGGTCAAGGCGATCCGAGCTTCAGCACCAGCCAACTGCGATCGCTAACCCAACAGTTGAAGTCGCGTGGCTTGACCAAAGTGAATTTGGTGATTGGTGATGATACGGTGTTTCAGGGAGAACCGTTTAATCCGTTTTGGGCCGATCGGCATCGGGGCGAAGGTTATGCTGCGCCCGTAAATAGCCTGCTCCTGAATGAAAACAACATCTACGATAGCTCCGTCCCGAATCCTGGTAATTACCTCGTAGGTGAGTTTCGGAAAATGCTGACGACTTCCGGGATTCAGGTGGCAAAATCGACTTTGGTGAAGCGTACACCGGCACCGCCAGGAGAAGTGGAACTCGCTGCCGTGACTTCGCCGCCATTATCGCGGTTGATTGCCGTTACGAATCAGGATAGTAATAATGTCTATGCAGAATCGCTATTAAAAACGCTAGGGCGATTGCAGGAGCCAAGTAGCTTGGACACTACTGTGAGCGGTGTGAATGCGGTGAAATCTGTGCTGACGGATCTCGGCGTGAATCCGAATCGCTACAGCATGGTTGATGGCTCGGGTTTGGCGGAGCGGAATCGGGCGAGTGCTGAAGCGTTTGTACAGACCTTGCAGGCGATGGCGTTGCGGCCGGAGGCGGATGTGTATCGTCGATCGATGGCGGTGGCGGGCCGCAGTGGCACGTTGACGAATCGGATGCGCAATACGGCGGCGGCAGGTGTTGTGGCGGGAAAAACCGGAACATTGCGCGGGGCGATCTCGCTATCGGGCTACGTGAATGCAGGGCCTTCGCCGTTGGTGTTTAGTGTTTTGGTGAATTCCAATGGTTCGACGGCTTCGATTCGAAGCGCGATCGATGAAATGGTTGTATTAATGGCCCAGATGAAGCCTTGCTAGCACTGGTTATTTAATTTTTTTGATTAGGGTGCGTTACTTCGAAGCATAACGCACTGCTGTTTATCCTATTGTTTGCGCCGACAAACTACGATCGGGAAAATCGACAGTCCCAAATACTTCTAAGTAATACCGGAACTGCAACATATTGACTCCGGATTCGATCCCAACGCGAAACTTGAGGCGCTGGGAACCGAGGTACTTATTCTCTAAATCCGGCCCAAACCGATCGCTGGTGTAAACCTCATAATCATGAACCGCACTGACCGAATTATTCAGCAGATCATCCAACTGATTCACTTTACTCCCCGCCGCCACCAACAGCAGTGCACTTGGTTCCCAAGCCGTAAACGGCGTATCCGCTGCTGCCTGCACTGGCGAAATGCTGACATCCACGCTGTACCACTTCAGTTGGTGATACCGGGCGCGCTTCTCCGCCGCAACCTCAGGTAGCATATCCGGATCGCGACCCAGCTCTGGCATCGCGATCGGCTGTACCCGATGCACTTGTAGGGCGGCATTCTTCAGCACCTTGCTCTTTGCCTTAAAGGGCAACAACAACGCCTGCCGCAACCCAAACTTCACTGCCCACTGCAAGCTCAAGCCGCCACCCACGAGCAGCAAAATCAACGCCCACCAAGGCAAATACTTGATCGCCAACACGACCAAGATCACCAACACCACCAAAATCCAAAAAGCCCACTTCATCCTGCTAAATCCTCGCTGTCCCTAACCCTTAACTTGCGCGCCATGGGCGCGGGGATCATCCGATCGGGTCGATTTATTGTTACTTTGGTTGCCGCTGCTTGTGCCCTGAGTTACGGCAGGCGGCTGATAGTCGGAGGTCTGCCCCTGTGCTGTAGTCATGGGTAATTCTGCCCCTGCTGCCAACGCCAATAGGTTTGCGCCCATCACACTGGCGGGCTGTTCCCCGATCGCCTGGGCTACGGATTCCTGCGCACCGTTCAAGTAGACAAAATGCGGAATTCCATCGACGCGGTAGCTGACAATCTCCGGCAGCCACTTCTCGTTATCCACATTCAGCATCACAAAGTTGACCCGATCGCCGTATTGCCGTTTCAGATCAGCGAGGGTCGGGGCCATGTGCTGACAACTACTGCACCAATCGGCATAGAATTCCATCAACGTTGGCTTCCCATTCTGCAATGCGACTTCCAAGGGGACGGATGCCTTCGCCATCGCGGGCAGCGAGGCGCTGTTGGCCTGACTTTTGAGGCCGAGGGCAAAGACGGCGGCGAGGACGATCGCCGCGATCGCGATCAGCAAATTGCGGACTTGGTTGGAATTACTGGGTGGTGTGGTGGGAGAGTTGGCGGTCATAAAGATTCGGGAGGGGTGGTTTGCGGGAGAAATTGCGGTGTGAAGGCTATTTACACCAGCGATGTCATCCCAGTGTAACCCCTGAATGACCTTCTGGCGTTGCGCGTTTACCCCGATGCCATTGCCCTGACTCGATCGAAATAATGTGAAGTAGATTCGCGGAGTACTGGCCCTTACGGTATTCGCGATGGTGCATTTCTCAGGGTGTTGAATCAAATGACTAGGCAGAAGTTTGGGCTGGAGGCCGCTGCATACTTGCTGGCGGAGTACAAGACGGGCAAACGCCAATTTGCGCAGCGATCGGAGGTCCAGGGCAAGGCGATCATGACGGCCCCGGATCTCTCGGGGATGGATCTGCGTAATGTCCGCTTGAAGTGGGTTGTTTTGACTCAGGCAAAGCTATTTCGGGTGAATTTGAGTGGGGCTTGCCTGGGGCGGGCAGAGCTGAACCACACGAATCTGCAAGAGTCGGATTTGACCAATGCTGATCTTTCCTTTGCGAACCTCTGCGGTGCGGACTTGACGGACGCAAACTTGAAATGCGCCAATCTACGCCATGCGATTTTGATTGATGCGAATCTGACGGGGGCGGATCTGCGTGGGATTCAGTATGAGGGCGCAGACTTCACAGGGGCGATTCTCAAGGATGCCCAGCTTCCACCGGGCCTGCTCGCCGATATTACCCCAACGCTGCGGATTGCCAGCGACACCACGATTCAGAATCCGGTGCCAGATGTGACGATCGAGATGTTGTCGGATATGCTCTAAGCGGAATGATAAGCGGATGAGCCGATCGCGTATAGTTGGATAAAGCGATCGTGTTTTAGCCTGCCATGCAAAGCCCAGCCACTAAGTTCAAGCTGATTCAATATGTCACAGAAAATCAACTGAGTTTCGCAGCAGATTTTCTTTTGTCGGGGATGGTCGTGGGACCAGTGATTGCGCCGTTTCTAGCGGGTGCAGGCATGATCGGATTGCCGCTGATTGGGCAGATTATTTATTTTATGGGCGATCACGTTTGTCCCCAGCCGGATATGGGTGTGGCGCTGTCACCCCCGTTTATTATGGCGGTCTGTATGCGGTGCTATGGAACAGTCATGGGGCTGTTTTTTACCCGGATTTTGTATGCGGTGACGGGGGGTAAGGGATTTTATTGGTTGCACCAGTATGGGTGGCGTGGCGTGGCGATCGCGGCGGTGTTGATGGCAGCCTACCCGATCGAATTGGCAATTCAGACGATCGGAATTTGGGAATTTGATAATGCCATCGTCAGTGCTTTCGGATTAGTTACCGGATTGGCTTGGGGATTGCATGGAATGCCTGTTCTACATGCTGATTACGACACAGTCTAACCTACAGCTAATACCCCCACCTCTTCCGGTGGCAAATTGGGTTCCATGACTTGACCATCTTTGAACCAAATGACCCGCCGCGTCATGCGGGCGACCTCCGGTTCGTGGGTCACCATCACCACCGTCATCCCCGCCGCATTTAAGTCGGTAAAAATGTTTAAAATCTCCTGTGTCGTTTGTGAATCTAGCGCCCCCGTTGGTTCATCGGCGAGGAGCAAGACGGGACGATTGACGATTGCACGGGCGATCGCGACCCGCTGTTGTTGTCCCCCGGATAATTGCGTCGGTTTGTTATTTAACCGCTGTTCTAAGCCCACACGCACCAGCGCTTCCGTTGCCCTCGCCCGACGTTCCTCGGTGGCGACTCCGGCGTAGACCATTGGTAGCATGACATTTTCCAGGGCAGTTAATTGTGGGAGTAAATGGAACTGCTGGAACACAAAGCCCAATTTCTGATTGCGAATCACGGCTAAATCGTTATCCGGTACTGCTGCTACAGCCACGCCATCGAGGTAATATTCGCCGTCAGTGGGCCGATCGAGGCAGCCGATAATATTCATCATTGTGGACTTGCCAGAACCCGAGGCACCCATGATCGAGCAATATTCCCCCGGTTGCACGATCAAATCCACTCCAGCCAAGGCATGAACCGTCACTTCGCCCATCTGATATTGCTTGGTGATATTTTCTAATCGAATGATTACGTCAGACATGATGAGGTTCGTGATTGCTGTTTAGATAATGCGGAATGGGAGCAGGATGAGATTAGTTATGCGCTACGCAATGCCACGATCGGGTCAAGTTTTGCGGCTTGTTTGGCAGGGATCACGCCAAACACCAAGCCGATCGTGCCGGATACACCGACGGCTAACACAATCGCGGCGGGGGAAACGGTGGCGGCAAGCGGTGATATTGCACCCACAACATAAATTGCACTCACCCCGACGATTGTGCCAATTACCCCCCCCGCTGCGGATAGCAACACGGCCTCGATCATAAACTGCACGAGAATATCTTTCTGGGATGCGCCGATCGCTTTGCGGAGGCCAATTTCCTGGGTGCGTTCCGTCACGGAGACCAACATAATATTCATAATGCCAATCCCGCCGACCAGTAGGGAAACCCCGGCGATCGCGGCGAGCAGGGCGGTTAAACCGCCAGTAATCGTTCCGACAATCCGTAAAATATCTTTTTGGCTTTGCACGGTGAAGTCATCTTCATTCACAATTTTGTGCCGTCGTCGTAGCAGATTGGTAATTTGAAATTCGGCGGCGGGGATACTCGCTTCATCTCTGGCCGCGATCGAAATAAACGTCAAAGTCAAGCCAAAGGGAGAAGTGCGTCCGGTCAATAAATTGGTGGTCGTCGTGAGCGGCACATAAATCGCATCATCTTGATTATTGCCCAAAAATGCCCCCTTTGCGGCTAGCACCCCGACAATTTCAAAGCTGTTATTGCGAATCCGAATGCGTTCCCCGATCGGATCACGGCCCTGAAAAAAGCTTTCTTTAATATCCGCCCCAATCACCGCGATCCGTTTACTGCCTTCGACATCCGCATCGGTAATAAATCGTCCTTGGGCCACATCAAAGTCGCGCACCGTCAAGAATTCGGGCGTTGTGCCAACCACTAAGGTGCTCTTATTGGTATTACCCGCGACGACTTGCAACTGCGACTGGCGTTGGGCCGCGACCCCTGCTACTGTGGGCACTTGTTCGGCGATCGCTTTGGCATCATCCCACACCAAAGTCGGTGGAAAATTGGTCGACCGTTGGCGGGCTTGCTGGGAGCCGGGGGAGACAAATAACGTATTTGGCCCGAGGGACTCGAATTGGCTGGATGCTAAACGCTGCGCCCCCTGCCCAATACCAATCATCGAAATCACCGACGCATTGCCAATGATCATCCCCAGCATCGTCAAGCCGCTGCGTAGCTTATTCCCAGTGAGGGTTTTGACTGACATTTTCAGGCTTTCTGACCAATCCATGGGAGCACCTCCAGTAGTGAGCGTAAGCAAGTGAAAACGCGGGCGAAGGGCTATTTTGCTTTATCTGATTTGAGAATCTGATCGAGTTTGATGTTTGGTGGCAGTTCTTGGAAAATCCGATCGCCGGGTGCTAGTCCTTTTAAGACTTGGGTTTGGTCTTTGAAGCTGGCACCGATTTCGATCGGGCGATATTCCGGCTGTTGATTTTTGCCGGGAACCAATACCCCAGGTCGGCCTTTTTTGGTGACGATCGCCACCGTCGGCACGAGGGTCGCATTTTTCAAGTCATCCCCCGCAAAATTCAAATCGACGTTCATCCCCGATCGCAGTTGATCGAGGCCTGTGGCGATCCCGACCCGCACCTGGAAATAAGTGACGTTCTGCTCCACAACGGCCTCTGGTGCGATCAATCGCACTTTGCCTGAGAACTTCGCATCCGGGAACGAATCTGCCTTCACTTCAACATCCTGGCCAATCTTAATCCGAGCAATGTCGACCTCCGGCACCCGCGCGAGAATCTCTAATCCACTGGCCAAACCGAAGACGGAGGTGCTGGTCGCGCCAGAACCCACCGCTGATGCTTGGGTCGTGGGTGTGACAAAGGCTCCGACGGTGGCGTAGCGTTGGGTAATTACGCCATCGAAGGGGGCGCGGATTTCGGTTTCGGCGAGGCGGTTTTCAGCGGCTTCGACTTGGGCGCGGGCGACTTCGACCTGGGCTTCGGCTTGGCGAATGTCGCCATCACTGCCGAGGGTATTCTGCTGTTGGCGCTGGGCACTGGCGCTGCTGAGTTGGGCCTGGGATTGCTCAATTCGCGCCCCAATTTGGCGAACTTGTTCCTGGGCTTGACTGACGCGTGTGTTGGCCTGGGCGAGTTGGGCTTGGGCTTGCCGTCTGCCCTGTTCCGCACTGGCGGCCTGCTGCTCAAATTCAGCGAGGGTGTTTTTGGAGATTGCGCCGGCGGTGGCGAGGGCACGTTGGCTCTGGAGTTTAGTATTGGCGAGGTTTTGTTTGGCGATCGCGTCGTCTACGGCTCCCTGCGCCCGAATCACTTCGCTACGGGCATTGGTCACATCACTTGCGGCCCGCAGTTGTTCACTCTTGACTTGCTCGATCCCGGCCCTGGCTTGTTCAACCCCGGCGGCAGCTTGATCCAGGGCTTCCGATCGATTGGGACTGCGGAGGGTGTTGAGGCGCTCCTGGGCCGATCGCAGATTGGCCCGTACTTGGGCGACTTCCGCTTGCAAATCCCGGTCGTCCATTTTGGCAATCACTTGCCCCTGCTGCACCCGATCGCCTTGGTCAGCATAGAGCGCGGCGATGCGTCCGGCAACCTTCGGGCTGAGGTTCACCGTGCGTTGGGGCTGAATTGCTCCGGTGCCCCGCACCTGTGTGGCGACATCGGCCTGCTGTACCTGCGTCGTCAACTTTTCGAGGGCTTGCCCCGCTGTTTGCTGCCGCCGCCATGCCTGGAAGCCGATGCCCCCGGCCAGCAAGATGCCGATCGGCAAAAGAAACCACCACAATCGACGCGGTTGGCGAATTTGACGAATCACGGGCTTCAGTCCTGAAATTTCCATGGGAGTGTCCAGTGATGCACTAACAATCGGGTGGTTCGGCTTTACTGATTGCAAAGCATGCAGTAATTACCGCAGTCTCAGTGAACCAATAAAGTTCAGTGAACTATTGTAAAGCACTGATTCATCAACCGCCAACTGCACCGCTTTGCTTGGAACCTTCTGGCCTGGGAATTAGCCGTGCATCCTGCGGGAATTCCGGGCAAACTGTCAGAAGTCAGTATCATGAGAACGGAAATCGCTTTTGTGATTAGGGCTGCTGTCGATGATGGATGTGGGGAATGGGTTCGGGCCTGCTGGACCACATTCCTGTGCAACATTCCTGTGCGACATTGCCCGTCGCCCTGGATCATCCCAGTTAACCCAAATCCCAGCGGCGATTTCGGGAAAAACGTGTTTCACTGGAAGCATGTTCCGCGAGTTTCTGTCAAATGCTTTTTCCGGATTTGATCGAAAATTGTGCGGATTCCCCTCGGTTACGTCTGCATTCAGTAAAATAAGCACACCGATGCAAATTGCCCTCAGAATCAACCATGATGTCGCCTATGAGTCCCGCGTCAAACCGATCAACCAAGTCGTCCTCGAAGACGGCTTCTGTCCAACCCTTGCCTGAGTCCGAAACGCCTGATGTATCTGTTGATGCTGATGCTGATGCTGATTCCCCTCGGCTGATGCGACCGATGGCCCGTCCGGCTAATCCGGAGCCGACGACAGCGGATGCTGCTGTGGCGGATTTTGCCCCAGATGATTTGGTTCAGCGTCCGATTCCTGCGCCCAGTGAGCCGATGCAATATCGCGCGATCGGTTTGGTGCGGGGTACCTACACGCCTTCGGAAGAGCAGTTTACCCGTGGGGTGATGCTGACCGAAGATGGTACGGAAGTGGAAGCTGTGCTGCTGGGCCGGGTGATGAGCTTGGTGAAAAATCATCTTGCTTTGGATAAACAGCACCTTTGGGTGGTGTACCCGCGCACTCGTGAGCGCGAAGGGCTGCTGCACTTGCAGGTCGTCGGGGTTTGGGAACCGGAAAACTTGAGCCAAGCCGATGCCGAAGCCGCCGATGCGGAAACGGTCTATCAGCCGTCCGATGAAGTTGAGGGCAACCAGTTCTCGATTCGCGGTGAGATTATTTTCTACTCTGAAGAAGAGAAGAAAACCGTCGTCAAGATTAATCAGACCGTTCGGAAGAAGCAGGAAACCGAGGCCAAGGCGTTCAAGTTGAACCTTGAAGGTGTGTTGCCAGGTACCAAGACGATCGGTTACTTCTGGGATCTGAATGTGGGCCGCTCGGGTCAAGCCTTGACGATCCAAAGTGGCAGCGTGATCGCGATTGTGCCGCCACAGAAGAATCCGAACAAGCGTCGCCGTCCGATGGGGGGTCGTCGTCCGGGCATGGGCGGTGGTCGTCCGAGCTTCGGGGGGCCAGGTGGTAGCGGTGGCCGTCCGCGTCCGCGTCCCGGTGCCGTGGGTGCGCCCAGCACAGGGAGCAGCGGTGCGCCTGCGCCGAAGCCTGTGAAGAAGCAGGATCGTCCGGCGGATTCTGCTACATCGACTGAGGCTTAAGGCTTCAAATAATTTCAAACGTTTGAGGGTATAGCCAAGGGCGCATTCATTACGAATGCGCCCTTTAGTTTTGTGGGGTTAAGCGGTTTGTGGGAACTTCAGTGTGGGATCGCCAGGATAAAGCGGGTGATCGCTTGCAACAGGTCTGCGGGTTGATCTGACCGAATGCTATGGCCGCTCTGCTCGAAGATCTGAAGTTCGGCCTGGGGAATTGCTGCCGCGATCGCCTCGGAGAATTCTGGGGCGCAGATCCAGTCATGTCGTCCGCCAATTACCAGTGTCGGCGCGGTAATCTGTCCCAATTCGGGTTGCAGGTCGTAGGTCCGTAGGAAGCCTCCGAAGGCGGCATTGATTGCATCCACAGAGAGTATTGTCCGCTCCCATCCGGGTTCAGCGCGGCTGGGCTGGTAGCTCAGCGAGTAGAGCGGAGCCAGTAAGTGGAAATAGGCTTGCAGTTGTGCTTCGGTCTCAAAGCTGCCGTTCCAGAGATATTCGGCGATCGCTTGTTGTTCGGGCGTGCCACGTTCGCGGAGGGTTGCTTGGGCGCGGGGGAGGAAGTGGTGGCTGGCGGCGGTGGCATAGACAATCAGGTGGGAGACCCGATCGGGGTAGCGGCTGGCGTAGGCTAGGGCGACCATGCCGCCATAGGAACCGCCGATGACCACCCATTGTTCAATCCCGAGATATTGCCGAAAGGCTTCCAGGTCGGCGACGTTCTGGTCGAGGGTGTAGGTTCTGGGATTGCCGCGCGCCGATCGGCCTTGACCGCGATGATCGAGGTAGAGCAGCTGCATGTGGGCTGTTAGCGGATCAAAGCTGGGCTTGTAGCTGGTGTGGTCAGCGCCGGGGCCACCGTGGAGCAGCACGGCGATCGGCCGATCGCGCATGGTGTTGCCGTCGGGGACAAGGGCTGCGCCGTTGATATCGAAGAAGAGGCGGGTATCGTGAAGCTGGGCGTACATGAGTGAGTGGGCCAGATGGCCGGAGGAGAAACCAATTCCATCATCGATGATTCTCGACGCTGATCCACCGTACGATCGGGTCTCAGAAAAATGTTCTGTGAAAGGTTTGACAAATCTGAACCAAATCCGCATAATAAATCTTGCGCGCTTCAAGGAAACGCAAGGCACGCAAAAGTTTGGGACTGTAGTTCAATTGGTTAGAGCACCGCCCTGTCACGGCGGAAGTTGCGGGTTCGAGCCCCGTCAGTCCCGTTGTTTTATCAGTTTTTACCAGTGCGGCTCAAGATGCCCCCGGCTAGTCCGAGTGCGATTGCCGCAGCTGTTCTAAACACTCCTCCTAGTCCCCACTGCGCCACCACAAGACTCAATCCAATCGGCGCTAAAAACTGGCCCAAAAAACTCACCCCCGTTCCTGCGGCCATCAGACTCGCCTGCAAGTTCGCTGGGGCCACCTGCGCTAGTGCATCGTATAGATTTGGCACCACCACGCCGAAGCCCATGCCAAATAGCAATGCCAAAGGCACTACGAGTCCTAAATGTGGCACCCAAGGCAACAGCAGCAGCGCTATGCCCATTACCCCCAATCCCATTCCAATGCATCCCCTTGTACCAAAGCGCTGACTCAGCGGCTGCATCCCGATCGCTGAAATCACCGCCGCACCAACGGCCTGAAGTGCCAACATCACGCCGTTCACGGTTACTGTGGTAGCAAAGTTCGCCTTCAGATAGAGTGGCAAATAAGCTACCATCGAATACACCATCCCCGAGGCCAAACTCAAGCTCACTAAAAGTCCTAGGGTGACTGGCTGGGTGAACAGTTGCCCCAATTTGATCGGCGGCGCGGGCGGTAGTGCCGCTGACTGAGGCTCGTGTGGATCAATGGCTGGCTCGGTTGCTACTTCCATTACTTGCTGCCGATCCGTCAACCGAACCCACAGCGCAATCGGCAGCCCCACGCCATATAGCCCAAACACCCAGCGCCAATTCCACCCCCCCACCACCGCACCCAGTAAGGGGTACAACACATTCCCGAGGGTCAGCGCCGTGGAGACATAGCCAATTACCTGCGTCCGTGCTTCCCCGACATAGCGCTGCCCCACTAATCCTAATCCCGCTGCTGCCACGCCACCGCTGGCAACGCCCAGTAGCACGCGCAGTCCCATTAATGTGATGAGATTTTGCGCGAGGCCCCCGGCCATGCCAATCGCGGCATAGCTTACGAGCATCGTTATCAGTAATCGCCGATGCCCCACGCGATCGGCCAGAATGCCAAAGAGCGGTGTAGCGATTCCCATCGTCAAAAAATGCAAACTCACCAGGCTACTGCCCGATTGCGGTGCAATATGGAGGCCTGTGAGGATTTCGGGCAAGACTGGCGCAATAATTGCTCCGGCCATCACCATCAGCGAAGCCGCCGCTAAAATGGCCAGGAGGCTGGGATCAGACCAGCGGGCAGTGGGTGGAAATGGAGATGAATGCAACTTGAATTAACCTTCAGCCAAGATGGACTGGCCCAAGGGTCACAAAATCATGACGCATCAAGGCCGCACCTAGAATAGATCGATTCTGCCCTTGGAAACGTCCCGGCTGGGGGAGTGATGCGGGTGATTGCCCATAAAAAACCCGGCATGGTTCAATTGCCGGGCGATCCGTGCTCTAGGAATCACATTCCGTAACGTGCAATCGCGGAATGTGTGACTCACAGGACTAACGCGCTAAGGCCAAATGTTCGAGGCCAGGGTCAGGTGTTCTGCGAAGGTCAATTTGAACGATATCGGGCTATGGTGAAGAAAGTGTAAATACTGCGGTGTTGCCGAAGATGAGCCAGCGCTCAGCCCACGGTAACTTGAGCAGAAATTCCGGCATAGCTCAATTTCTCTGGTCTAGCTGGGCACACTAGGAAGCGTCTGGGGTCGCAACTTGAATTATGGAAGATTGGCCTGAGGTCAGTCCCCCGCCTGATGCTGTTCTTTACTTCCTGCTGCGATGACTGCGAATCGTCTTCTGCTGAAATTTGCTCTCCGATCGCCGCGCTTGGTGATTTGGACGATTTTATTTGGTCTTTCGGGCGCGCTGTTTAATGGAATTAGCACTGCGCTGATTGCGCCCGTGATGTTGGGCTATCTCGACCCTAATGGTGGTGGCAAAGCTCTACCTGGCCCCCTGAAGCGCATCGCAGAGATGACGGGAGCGCAGGGCGAACAGCAATTCCTGGTACTGATGGGCGTGGTTTTGCTGGCAATTGTTTTGAAAAATGTGGCGACCTATGCCGGATCGCTGACGGGGGCGCGGCTGACGCAGCGGCTGACGAGTAGCATTCGCAGCGATGGACTTAACCTGCTGCTTAAAGTCGATTTGGGCTACTACAGTGACCATAAAATTGGCGATATCGTCAATCAGATGGGCGGCGAAATTGGCCGCACCGCCGATAGCATTAAAGCCGCGATCCAAATGATTTCAGCGGCAATTACAATTTTTGTCTTTCTCGGATTTCTCCTGGCAATTTCTTGGCAATTAACGGTTGCCGCGACGAGTCTCTTGTTCGTCGTCGCGATCGTCAATCAATTCTTTATCCGCAAAGCTAAACGCAGCGGTCAAGCGCTATCGAGTTCATCGGCAAATTATTCGATCGCGCTATTGGAAACGCTCTCTGGTATTCGCCTGGTCAAGTCCAGTGGGCAAGAAGCGAACCAGTACCGTCAACTGACCCAATACATTCACGATCGCGAAACTGCTGAACGTGAATCCCAAGCCAATTACGCGATCGTTAATCCGATTAATGAAGTCGCTGGAATTGTCGTTGTTTTGGTGATTGTGATTGTTGGCAAAATCATTTTTGGCAAACACCTTGCGGGTACCTCAAATTATCTTTTTACCTATCTGCTGCTGTTGTTTAAGATGCTGCCGTCGATCGGGCAACTGAACGGCCTCCGCAGTCAATTTGCCAATACCTCCCCGAGTGTCAAAATCATCAACGCTTTTCTAAATGAAGCCGACAAGCCAATCATGGCCCAGGGGAATCAGGCTTATCAAGCACTCAAACAAAGCATTCAGTTCAAAGACATCTGGTTTAAGTATCCGACCAGTCAAGATTGGATTTTACGGGGTGTGAGTTTGGATTTGCCGAAAGGCACAACGCTGGCATTAGTCGGCAGTTCCGGCGCGGGGAAGTCGAGCCTGGCGTCGCTTCTCCTCGGATGGCACGAGCCGACCGCCGGGCGCGTCCTCGTGGACGGCGAGATCCTCGATCGCGCGCACCTCGAGC
>JBJORF010000093.1:0-18104 GCA_046049545.1 Cyanobacteriota bacterium
AACTGAACTGATGCATGATACGGTGATTGGCCTGTTCATCAATCTTTTTGAGTTTGGGTTGTCGATTTGATCAACTTCCACTCATCTGGAACATTACCACGAATTCCAAAGAAAAGTTGCGCTCAAGCATCGGGGTTAGTTAGGGTAGAGTCAACTCTATAGTTAGACCCATGGCTCAAAGTCCTCCCATTAATCGTTCAAGCACAACTTCTGACCAAAAGTATGTCTTCAATCCTGATTGGGAGGTGCATGGACTGCGAGAACTCTGTTCCGGAGGGCTAGTCGTGCGCCATGACATCGAAACGCCGGATGAAATCGAATTACCTGCCATCGACCGCCATCTCCTCCTATTATCGCTGACAGGAGCAATCAGTCGATTTTGTGGCGAGGCGCATGAAGGAGATACTGCTATGGGGTATTCTGGGTTATTACCAGCGGGTGAACCAGGCTTTTTTAGTTGGGAAAGCACTGATGAAGCTGTGGCTTTTATCATTGACCCACAGCTTCTTGCCAAAACCGCGATCGAGCTTGACTGTATCGGTTCCAGCAACCTCGAACTGAAGCCAATCCTGGCTCAGGCTGATCCCACCATCCACGCCCTCGGCCTTCAGTTCAAACAGGAAATGCAGCGCCATGCCCTCGGCGGCGAACTTTATAGCGAATCCCTTGCCAATCTCCTTAACATTCACCTGCTACGTAACTGCTGCACAACCCAACCCGTTTTACGAACTTACAGCGGCGGACTTTCTGCTCAAAGACTGCAACAGACGATCGATTACATCCAAGCTCACCTAGATGAAAAACTCAGCTTGGAGACGATCGCCGCTGAACTTAACCTCAGTACCTACTATTTCTGCGAATTATTTACCCAGTCCATGGGAATGCCGCCCTACAAGTACGTGCTGCATCAGCGGGTCGATCGGGCCAAGCAAATCCTCAAACATTCAGAAAAATCCCTCACCGACATCGCCCTCGACTGCGGCTTTGCCAACCAGTCCCACCTGACGCGACATTTCAAGAAATATACTGGCGTGACACCGAGTCGATATCGCGCTGATTAAATTCATCATTCTGTTCAGCCTGAACAGCTTGACGGGCCACTCGTTGCCATGATGATTGAGAGTTTATTGCTGAGTTTGGCGACGGAGTTTCCATGGCAAATGTTGAATTGACCCCTTGTACTCAGGCACTGCTTGCCGCGAAGCAGGCGAAGGGTCTGACCTTTGCAGATTTGGAAACTGTGATAGGGGCCGATGAGGTGTGGATTGCGGCCTTGTTTTACGGGCAAGCGGCGGCGACAGAAGCACAAGCGGAAAAGCTGGTGGCTGCACTGGGCTTGGGGCCGGAATTTGCGGCGCAGTTGACGCAGTATCCGACGAAGGGACTGGGGCCGATCGTGCCGACTGATCCGTTGATTTATCGGTTCTATGAAATTATGCAGGTGTATGGAATGCCGATGAAGGACGTGATTCAGGAAAAGTTTGGCGATGGAATCATGAGCGCGATCGACTTTACGCTGGATATTGAGAAGGTGGAAGACCCCAAGGGCGATCGGGTGAAGGTGACGATGAATGGCAAGTTTTTGCCGTATAAACAGTGGTAGTACTGGCATTGCTAGTTACGGGCTAATTTACGATCGGTCGGTGCCAACTCCCGCCTTGAAATTAATTTCAAGGCTCGTAGCCAAAACCCACTGAAGTGGTTTAAGTCCAGAGGCCATAGGCATTATCAGTCCGTTTCAACGGACTTGTGCTGTTAGCCTTGAAATTAATTTCAAGGTGGGGCGGGTGGTGATGTACCGATGCCCATTAGTTCAGGGATAACAAATAGATAATTCTAATTAGTGACTGCTCCATTCACCGCTTCTGATGCAGCACTTACGATCGCCTCCGGTAGCGCACCTTGCATTTTACTTAGCCAATCAATTAAGCTCTCTAACTGCTGCTGTGCTTTCATCACACCGAGACCCCGCACGACAACGCGGCCCTGCTGGTAGACAAATCGCGATTGCAAATGGCTGGGGAGATTTGCCCAGAGCAGTTTCCAGGCGGGTTCTTCCATCGGGGTTTCGAGCATGACGTGCTGGCTGCCGTCGGGTTTGATCCGGGCGAAGCCGAGTTGTTTGGCGACGAGTTTGAGTTCCATTACTTGAAGGAGCTGCTGGGTAGCGATCGGGATGGTGCCGTAGCGATCGTTCCAGTCAGCGGCGATCTGGGCGAGAGAGCGTTTGTCCTGCGCGGCGGCGACCGATCGGTAGGCGGCCATTTTTTGATCCAAATCGGGAATGTAATCGGCGGGAATAAATGCGGTGATATTCAAATCCACCTGGGTATCGTCCACCTGCGGAATTTCCTGGCCGCGAATTTCGCGAATCGCTTCATCGAGCATTTGCATGTACAAGTCGAAGCCGATCGCGTCCATCTGACCGGATTGTTCTGCGCCGAGGAGATTGCCCACGCCGCGAATTTCCATGTCACGCATGGCGAGTTGGTAGCCGGAACCGAGTTGGGTAAATTCCTGTAAAGCGCGGAGGCGTTGGCGGGCGGCTTCACTCAGTTGATGCTGATTTGGGTAAAACAGCCAGGCGTGGGCTTGGATACCCGATCGGCCAACGCGACCCCGTAACTGATAGAGCTGCGATAAGCCAAATTTCTGGGAATCTTCGATCAAAATTGTATTCACGCGCGGAATATCAAGGCCTGATTCAACGATTGTTGTACAAACCAAAATATCCGCATCGGCTTGGCTGAAGGTGAGCATCGTGGATTCGAGTTCAGCTTCGACCATTTGACCGTGGGCGATCGCGATCCTTGCACCGGGCACCATTTCGCGAATTTTCGCCGAGACTTCTTCGATGCCTTCAACGCGGGGAACGACGTAGAAGATTTGACCACCGCGATCGAGTTCTTGACGAATCGCCGATCGGACAATTTCCGCATCGTAACTGGAAAGGTGAGTTTTGATCGGGCGGCGCGACGGCGGGGGGGTGGTGATCAGGCTCATTTCACGCACGCCGGAGAGGGACATATAGAGGGTGCGGGGAATCGGCGTGGCGCTGAGTGTGAGCACGTCGATTTGGGTTTTGAGGGATTTAATTTTTTCTTTTTGGTTGACCCCAAAGCGTTGTTCTTCATCGATCACCAGCAATCCCAAATCCTTAAAGCCAACGCTTTTGCCGAGGATTTGGTGGGTGCCCACAACGATGTCCAATTCCCCGGTGGATAAGCGTTGAAGAATCTCTTTTTTCTCATTGGCGCTGCGGAAACGATTGAGTAACCCGATGTGAATCGGATAGGGCGCAAAGCGTTCCTTCAGCGTGTGGTAATGCTGTTGGGACAAGATTGTCGTCGGAGCGAGCAGTGCAACTTGTTTCCCGGCGCTGACCGCTTTGAAAATCGCGCGAATTGCAACTTCCGTTTTCCCAAAGCCGACATCCCCGCAGACGAGCCGATCCATGGGCCGATCGCTTTCCATATCCTGCTTCACTTCCTGGGCGGCCTTGAGCTGATCGGGGGTGGGCTGATAGGGGAAGGAGTCCTCCATTTCCTGTTGCCAGGGGGTGTCGATCGGGTAGACAAAGCCCTGCTGCTGTGCCCGTTGGGCGTAGAGCTTGAGCAAATCCACAGCGACTTTTTTGATCGCCTTTTTCACCTTGTCCTTGGTTTTTTCCCAGGCTTTGGTGTTGGACATTTTATTTAAAGTTGGCGGGGAATCCGCTGTGGCCCGGAAGCGCGATAGGGAGCCGAGTTGATCCGCTGCGACGCGTAGGGTGCCGTCGGCGTATTGCAATACGAGATATTCGCGGGTTTGATTATTTAAAACGAGACTTTCTAATTTAATAAACTTGCCGATGCCGTGGCTTTTATGCACGACGTAATCGCCGGGATTGAGTTTATTGGGGTCAACTTGCTTTGAGGCGGCGCGGCGGCGTTTGCGGATGTAGGTCGGCGTAGCGAGGCTATGCTGCCCGAAAAATTCCCGATCGCTCACCACCATCAACCGGAACGTCGGCAAAATAAAGCCTTCCATTTCCGCGAGGCCGGAATATTTCAGGGCGACGGGGACTTTTTGGCTTTGGAGTTTGTCGATCGCGAGGTAATCGCGGGGGTTCGGAATAAACTGCGCTGGACAGTCATGTTCTTGCAGCAATGCTACCGATCGGGAAGGTTGCGCCGACACAATCCAAACGCTAAAGCCCCGATCGCGCTCGGCCCGCACTTGTTGCGCGAGTTTGCCGAACTGGTGGGGAATTGCCCCGATCGGGCGGCAGGCCAAGTTCATGCCGTTATTCGGTTCGGCGATTTCGATCAGATGGACTTGCAGAAACCGATCGAGGGCAGCGCGGCAATCATCAAAATGGCGGTGAATCGCGGGATAGGCTGGATCACATTCGCTGTAATGTTCTTCAACATGTTCGTACCAGCGTTCGCTGTGGGGTTTGCAGAGTTCCGGTTCGTCGATCGCAATTAAGGTATTTTCCGGCAAATAATCTAGCAGTGAAGCGGGTTGGTCGAACGCTAGTCCCAAAAATCGACGCAACCCTTCCAGAAATTGGTTATCGGCAAACTGCTCTTGCTCAGCGGGGGAAAGGAAGGGGGCCAGATCGGCGGAATTCTCGCGCAATACGGCATCAATAATCGGACTAAAACTGGTCGGCGTGAGGACTAACTGCTCAATCCGATCGAGCGATCGCTGGGTTGTCGGGTCAAATTCCCGCATCTGATCCAGCTCATCGCCAAACAATTCCAACCGCACGGGCAACTCCGCCGCCACGGGAAACACATCAACAATATCGCCGCGCTGACTCCATTGCCCTTCCGATTCCACCAGCGTCACCTTTTCGTAGCCCAACCGAGCTAACGATCGGGCCATATCCGCAGTATTCACCTCGTCGCCCTTGGCCAAATTCACGCAGTAGGGCAGGAATTGGTCAACCGGGGGCAGGTGGGGTTGTAAGGCTCTTTCGGTGGCAACGATCGCTAAGGAACCCACGGCATCGTTACTCGATCGACGCTTCACCAAATCTGCCAACACCTGCAACTGTCCCCACACCATTTCCGCTTCCGGGTCAAAGGGTTCGTAGGGCGAGGCTTCAGACGTAGGATAGAACTGCATCGTGTCCCAGCCCATGGCTTCGAGCTGGGCGGCCCAGCGTCCCGCTTCTTCGAGGGTCGCCGTGATCACCAGTAGCGGGCGATCCTCAACCTGCGCCAAGGCCGAAGCCACCATCCCCTTGGGCAACCGTCCCAAACCCGTGAGCGACAACTGCCGCTGCTGGGCGAGTTTGCTGACGAGCTCATCCGTCAGCGGTAAGCGTTGGAGGGCACGAATGGCAGAAGAAAACGTCATGGCCGCAGGCGGGAGAACGGGACAGCTTCCGATCTTGACATATTTCTCCCACTTTTCCCAGGCGCTGAATCGCAATTCCAAATTCAACTGATTGCCTCGATCGGGTGGGATGATGGGGGGCGATCGTTGGGGGGCGTGGGCTGTGGGCGTGGGATGCACGCCCCTACGGTTCACTGACCATTGCGATGATTGATCCCTCCCGTACGGGCGCGTTTTCCGCGCCCCCAATCGCGCAACAATGATCGATCCCTCCCGTACCGTCGAAATCCCACGCTGCTAAAATGAATCACTAACTTGCTCGTTTTGCCGAGACTATCTTCGCCGAGACTATGACGACTCCCTCCTTTTCCCACGACACCGCGATCGATCAGCTTAAACAAGCGCGGATGACGATGCTGCGGTTGCACAAAGCGCTACTCGATGCCGAAAAAGTCACCTATGAAATCGAGCATGGTCGCATTCAGACCAACATGGACTTCTTCGGTTTGGTGCTGAATCACGAATGGTTCCAGTGGTTGCGGCCCATGTCAGGGCTGATCGCCGAGGTCGATGAAGCCGTCGGCAGCAAGAAAACGCCGATTACGCCCGATGTCGCGGTGCTCTATCTCGAACGCACCCACGCCCTCGTGTTAGTCAATCCGAGCGACCCCGACCATGGCGTGAAATACTACGACGCGATCGAGCGGGATGCCGATGTTGCCCGGCTGCATGTGGAACTGACGACGATCTTGCAAAGTTAGAGGCTAAACATTAGAGGCTCAACTAAGCCTTCGCAATCAAGCCCGAATCCTGATACAACAGCGCCACCAAGTTCAAGACCTTCTCGTCATACTTCTGGTCGGCACTCCAGCGACCATTCAACTGCCCGAACAGCGGCGCAACCCCGCGCGTGATGAACCGAAACCGGGGATTGACGATCTCTTGAGCCAAGGGTGCTGTGGAAGCATAGGCCTTGAGCTGCTGAATATGGGCGCGCACGCCAATGCGGGCATTCGGGAAGCTGGCACCCTCGGGGCCACCGCCGACGGAGCCGATGCTGGCAAAGTTGTTTTGGCTCGGTTTGATCAAGTCGCCAAACTTGAGCGAATTGGTTTCCCAGCACATCTGGCAGAAGGCGAGGTCGTAGTTTACGCCTTCGATTTCGGCTTCCTCACGGTAGAGCTTGGCGATGTCGGGAAATTCGCTGATGGCGCTGGGATTGCGAGACTTGAGGAACATCATCAGTTGGACTTCCGTAGCGTTGCCATGGCCCATGATCCGATCGCGCTGTCCGGTACAAATCTTCGAAATCGTCCGCAGAATCACCGTGCGCGTCCGGCTATCCCAGCCAACGGAGACTTCAAACCGTTGCAGCTCGATCGCGCGGACAAACACAATATTGCGATAGGTGACCCGGCGAACATTGGCATCGGTGGACAGATCGAAGCCGAGGCGATCGACCAGATCAATCGGGATGAACGCGCTTCCTGCAACGATGATCCCCTGCTCCCCGTAGTTCTGTCCGTTGATGTTGATCACGCAGGTGGGGTACTGGACATTCACCGCGCCGCCGACTTCATCGAGCCAAGCGATTAGTCCCTCCGCCAAGGCCGCCGCCATTTCTCGGCGCTGGTTTTGCAAAATGAAGCGATCGTCAGGGTTAGTCAAGAAGCCGACTTGGAGGACAACAGAGGGGGTTTTGAGCAGGCGACAAAAGGCCAAACTCCCCAAACCGGTGGTGCTATCAGGGCGGGCACCGTTGTTCGGCAGTTTGGGCAGGCGACTGCTGAGGGCGGTCAGGATTTTGGTGGCTTGGGCTTTGCGGATGTCGTTGTTGGTGATGTAAAAGGCGTTCATCCCGCGAATTTGGGGATTATTGGCGGAGTCGGCATGGAGCTCGATCGCCACATCGTCCGCCATGCCCCGCACATTGATCCAGTCCAGACTTTGGCGGAAGCTCAAGTCATCGGGCACTGACAGCACTTCTACACCGCGCGATCGAATCTCGGCGACGACGAGATCCCGCAACAGAATCATCTCCTGGGCTTCGGTGGTACCCGCGACGATCGCGCCTGGATCGAGTAACCCGTTTTCTTTCCCACCGTGGGCAGCCGAGATAAAAATACGTCCCATAGAGCTTTTCGTGCGATGCAGGGTCTGATGAAACAACAAAAACTGAAACAGCAAAAACAATGATGCCTGCCGAGGAATCATCCTGGCAGGCTTATTATGAACGATCCGATCGGATTTGGTTCAATGGGAATTGGTTCAATGGGAATTATGTAGTAGTGGGTGAAAACGGTGGGTTTTGCTTCGTGGCAACAGGCCCTACGCGCCAGGTAACACATTAAACCCTTCGACGTTGCGCCGGAATCCTTCCACCGCTTCGTTGTAGCGGATGCTCATGACGGCTTCGACGTTTTCGTGGGGCCGGGGGATCACCACCCAGGTGACGAGGTGGCCGCCGGGGGTGTTCTGCGCGGCTTCGACTCCGGCTTCCATGGCCCGACTGACTTCGGAGACATCGCCGCGAATATTGATCGTGTAGCGCGCACTGCCCGCCCGCACGTAGCTAACCAATGTCACCCGCGCCGCCTTTACCATCGCATCCGATGCGGCCAACACGGGCGGAAACCCGATCGTTTCCAGGGACCCAACTGCCTTTGTCATTGCTTATCCTTCCGTTAAGGGCGCTGGATCATGCTGTAGCTATTGACGGCCGATCGGAAGACTTCCACCGCTTCGGTGTATTCGATGTCCATCACGGCTTCGACGTTTTCGTGGGGCCGGGGGATGATCACCCAGGTTTCCAATACGCCGCCGGGGGTGTTTTGGGCCGCTTCGATGCCGGCTTCCATGGCCCGCTTCACTTCCGAAACGTCGCCGCGAATGTTGATCGTGAACCGCGCACTCCCGGCTTTGACATAGCTGACGAGGGTCACCCTTGCGGCCTTGACCATCGCATCAGCGGCGGCAAGTACGGGGGGGAATCCTTTTGTTTCGAGTGATCCAACGGCCTGCGGCATGTCAATGCTCCTAAGAAAAACAAATCCTTCCAATCATTCAGTCAAAGTCGATCCGATAGTCACCGCCGATCGCGCTTCCGGGCCTATATCCGGAAAGGCTCCGCCGAGGCGGCATAGCAGATCGGCAGTACGGCTTCCAAGTTGTCCGGGGGATTGGGAATAATCACGTGGGTGACCAGTTCCGCATCGCCGGGGAGCTTTTCCACCATTTCGCGGCCCGCTTCCATCGCCGATCGCACTTCCGAAATCGGCCCGCGAATGGCGATCATGTATCGCCCGCTGGCGCAGCTTTCGTAGTTGACCAGAGCGACGCGCCCGGCTTTGAGCATGGCATCGGCGGCGGCAAGCACAGCCGGATAGCCAACGGTTTCGATCATTCCAACGGCCATTCCCATGGGGATTGCTCCAGCGCTAACCAGTTGCGGTTACAGGTGTCTGATGTTGCCTGTGATTGATTAATATACCGCGAATCGATGCATCAAATAGATGAGGTTCAATGGGGGCGATCGATAGCGATCGCTTATTGGAGTCTAGTTGACGATTTCATTGGCAATCATCTCGGCTTGCTTTAGTACGGTCTCGGTGGCGAGGAGCTGCATGTCCGGTGGGTAGCCGTATTGGCGGAGGATACGCTTGACGGCGACTTTCAGCTTTGCCCGTACATTTTCTTTGATCGTCCAGTCGATCGTGGCGTTTTCCCGGATTCTCTGGGTTAGCACGACGGCAAGTTCGCGGAGTTTATCCTGCTGCATCAGTTCGCGGGCACTGTCGTTATTGGCGACGGCAGTATAGAAGGCGTATTCATAGTCGGATAAGCCCATCGTTTGGGCTTCGGCATCGGCGGCGACGATTTCTTTGCTGATACGGATGAGTTCTTCCATCACTTCCGCAGCGGTTAGCACTTTACTTTGATATTTCTTGATGGCGTTTTCGAGCATTTCCATCAAGGTTTTGCTCTGGACGAGGTTCTTTTTGGTGCGCACTTTTAATTCGTCATTGAGTAGTTTTTTCAGGGTTTCCAGGGCGATGTTTTTGTGTTCATAGCCTTTCAGTTCGGCCAGAAATTCATCGGACAGAATGGAAATATCGGGTTTTTTGATGCCCGCTGCGTCGAAGACATCAATCACCTGTTCGGACACTAGCGCTTGGTCGATTACCTGGCGGATGGTGGTTTCTAGGGCTTCATTGCTAGTGCCTTCGCCTGTGCTGTCGAACTTAGTGAGTCTTGTCTTCACGGCCTGGAAAAAGCCGACTTCATCTTTGGCGTCAAGGGCTTGCTCGTGGGGAATGGCGATCGCGAAGGCTTGGGATAGCGCAGTGACCTCGTTGATATAGCGCTTTTTGCCATCCTCGATGCTGAGAATATGTTCTTCTGCGGCGAGGATGAGTGAGAGCTTTTGGGCTGTGTCGGCAGTGAAATAGTCTTCGTAGGCGAAGCCATGATACATCGCTGAAACAATCTCGATTTTTTCGAGCATCAAGGCCACAGCTTGTTCCTGAGCTAAGGTCGGATCGCCTTTGCCGCCTGCATCGGAATAGAAGGAGAGCGCTTCTTTCAGGTCGGCGGCGATGCCGAGATAGTCGACCACGAGGCCGCCGGGTTTGTCTTTGTAGACGCGGTTGACGCGGGCGATCGCTTGCATCAGACTGTGCCCTTTCATGGGTTTATCGATGTAGAGGGTGTGCATACTGGGTGCGTCGAAACCCGTGGGCCACATGTCGCGCACGATCACTAGTTTGAGCGGATCGTGGTCATCTTTCATCCGATCGGCGAGGAGTTTGCGTTGGTCTTTGCTGGTGTGGTGTTTGGCGAGAATGGGGCCGTCGCTGGAGGATGCGGTCATGACGACTTTGATTGCGCCTTTGGTGAGATCGTCGGAATGCCAGTCGGGACGGAGGTGGATGATTTCGGCGTAGAGTTCGGCGGCGATGCGGCGGGACATGCTGACGACCATGCCTTTTCCCGCAAAGACTTCCTGCCGTGCCTCGAAGTGCGTGACAATATCCTGGGCGATCTGCTGAATCCGCTGCTGACTACCGATCAGGGCTTCGACTTTTGTCCATTTCGCCTTGGCTTTCTGGGTTTCGGTGAGGTCGTCTTGGGCTAGTTCTGCGTCCATGTCGGCGATTAATTGCTTGCCTTCCGCACTGAGGCTGATTTTGGCGAGGCGGCTTTCGTAGTAGATGCGTACGGTTGCGCCATCTTCAACGGCTTGGGCGATGTCGTAGATGTCTACGTAGTTGCCGAAGACGGCGGGGGTATTGATGTCGGTTTTTTCGATCGGGGTGCCTGTAAATCCCAGGTAAGTCGCATTGGGCAGGGCATCGCGCAAATATTTGGCAAAGCCGTAAACGACTTTTTGGCCGATGATTGTGCCGTTGGTATCTTTTTCGTCGATCGTTTTGGCGCTGAAGCCGTATTGGGTGCGGTGGGCTTCGTCGGCGATGACAATAATGTTGCGGCGATCGCTGAGTTGTTCGTAGATGTTGCCTGCGTCGGGTTGGAATTTTTGGATGGTGGAGAAGACAACGCCACCGGAGGCGACTTTGAGCAGATTTTTTAATTGGTCGCGGCTTTCGGCTTGGATTGGTTCTTGGCGCAGCAGTTGTTTGGCGGCGGCGAAGGCGTCGAAAAGTTGGTCGTCGAGGTCGTTACGATCGGTGACGACGAGGATGGTGGGGTTGTCGAGGGCGAGGACGATTTTTCCGGTGTAGAAGACCATGGAGAGGGATTTGCCGGAACCTTGGGTGTGCCAGACGACTCCGGCTTTGCGATCGCTCTGGGGCTGGTCTTGGACGTAGGGCAGACCGTAGCTGGTGGGGGATTCTTGAGCGCGGGCTTGGGGTTAGGCGGCGCGCAGGGTGGAGGCGATCGCGGCGTTGACGGCGTAGTACTGGTGGTAGGCGGCGAGTTTTTTGGTGGTGGTGAGGGTGATGAGGTTGGTTTGGGGGTCTTCTTTTTTGGTTTTTTCAAAGACGATGAAGTGGCGCAGGAGATCGAGCAAGGTGGGTTTGTTCAACATGCCCTAGGCGATGTGCGACTTTTAGTTGAATCGGCAGGATGGGTTTTCTGGTGAGCAAGAAATAGTCAACGAGTGATTAGGGGAGCAATTCAGAAGACTTTGAGCAAAGAAAAACTGGCTCGGTATGCTGAAGATGTTCATGTCTCAGCGGAGTCGGTTTTATGTATACATTTGAGGAGTTTATCATTGCGGTCTACTGTACGGTGGATGATGAGCTGAAAATCTTAACATCAGGTCAAGTGTTACGGCATCGTGTCTTTGCACCCGGGTTAAGTGATGCGGAGGTGATTGCGATGGAAATCATTGCCGAATATCTGGGGATTGACGCGGACAAATCAATTTGGCAATACTTTCAGCGTCATTGGCTCGTCTGGTTTCCGGGATTGCCGAGTCGCAGTAACTTCGTCCGTCAGGGTGCTAATCTTTGGCAATATAAACAATTAATCCAAACTCATTTAGCGCAGCAATTAGGCGCGTTTGCCGATGATGTACATTTGATTGATGGGTTGCCGATATCGTTGTGCTGTGTCACCTATGCCTCACGTTGTCAGACGTTCCAGGGGATTGCCAGTTATGGATATTGTGCCGCAAAGAAGGAACATTTCTATGGTTTCCGAGGACATCTAAATATCAGTTTAAGTGGGGTGATTACGGGGTTTACGATTACTGCCGCGAATGCCGATGAACGTGTAGCACTCTGGGAAATTAGCCACGGCATTCAAGGATTATTGCTCGGGGATAAAGGGTATTTAAATGCTGACTTAAAGCAAGACCTCGCCTCGCAGGGTATTCAACTTGAAACCCCACATCGGCGGAATATGAAACCCGTGCGTCCGGTGGCCGTGATTCACCGTGAGCAGCGCGTTAGACGCCTGATTGAAACCGTTAATAGTCAATTGTCAGAGCGCTTTCATTTTGAGCGGATTCGCTGTCGTGACTTGTGGCATCTGACCAGCCGCGTCAACCGTAAGATTCTGGCACATACCCTCTGCTGTTGGCTGAATCAAAAGCTGAATCGGAGTTTGCTGCAATTTGAAGGGCTGGTCTGTGACGCTTAAAAAAGTCGCACATCGCCTTGTAATCTAACCAACCTATTTGGCGAATAATTCTTCTCATTGGCGTGATGCAAGATGAACAATCCCTCAAGAACTGACTGGGCCAGATTTGATGCCTTGACTAAGGCATCAAATCGATACATCGGATATTCCGCCGATTACTGAGGAGCAAATGAGCCGATGGTCTACGACCGACCAGAGGTCATCGCGCTGGTGGAAGCCCGTTAATCCGCTCAACGTGTTGGTTGAAGTCGATTCTGATACGGTGAACCCTTTCCGCCTAAGTTGCAGTAATGCCGATCGCTGCATTACTGCTTTCCGATCGCCCCGCGTCCCCCCATCTGCACCAACCCCGCCCCAATCACCTCCCCGATCGTATTCACCACCCGATACAGCGCCACAATCACAATCACGACCCCCTGATTCCCCATCAACCCCACCATCACCGCCTCAAACAGCCCAATTCCCCCCGGCAAGCCCGGCACAATCAACCCCAACAACCAAGCGATCGCGAAACTCCCATACAACTGCGGCACCTGCGCCCAAACGATCGGCTGCACCACCGACCATACCACAATGAATCCCGTCCCCCGCAGCAATACAAATCCGACTTCTCCCAGCAATGGCATCAGTGGATACTTTTGCAATTGCGGTACCGATTCCAAATTCAATCGTCGCCGTTTCGCACCGCCAATTTTGCGCAACACCTGATTCAAAATCTGCGGATGCACCCCGACCAAAACCGCTGCCAGTCCGACTCCTTGCGGTAGCAATAACCGCCAATCCAGCGCAGCCGATCGCCAAGGCAACCAGCCCACCACCACCATCACCCCCGCCGCCGCCATCAGCAACGGCTCCAGCAGAATACTCAGCAATGCCTGTCCCGCCGGAATCTGCCGATCGCGACAAGCATTAAATCGCCCATAGAAATGCCACACATTCCCCGGCAAATACTTCGCCAAATTCGTCGTCAAATACACCCGCACGCCCCAGAAAAGCGATACGAATTGACTTTGCTGCACATTTACGGGCTGTACCAACCGCAAAATCAGCGCCCAATTCGCCCCGGCCCAGCAATGGGCGATCAGCGACAGCAGCAGCCCCACCGCCAAAACCAACCAACCGATCGGCGCAATCCTGACCGCCGCCACCGTCTGCCAATTCTGCCACAGCGATCGGCCCAGAAAAAACAGCACCGCAACGATCAGCGCCCACCGCAATCCCGCCTGAATCTGCTTCCCCATTACGCCTGGCCCTGTGCTTGCTGCCACTGCATCAGCGCCAACTGATGGATTTCGCGCCAGGGCCGATCGCTGGCCTGGGCAATTTTGGCGCAATCCTCATATTCCGGCTGGGCATTCATCACCCGATCGCCCAGTTTCGCCACCTTAATATGCACATTGCCAAATTCCGTCTGCACATGGTGAAACTCGCGCCCCAAGGCCGTTCGCTCCTGCACCGATCGGCGAATTCCCAACGTCGTCGTCTCCCGAAAAATCACCTGCTCGCAATCCGCCGCCCGCTCGATCGCACAAATCACCGTCAGCAAAATTCCCGGTCGCGACTTTTTCATGCCGATCGGCTGCGTAAACACATCCAAAGCAGGCACCGCAAATAAGCGATCGAATAAATAGCCGATCGCCTGGGGATTGAGGTCATCAATTTGGGTTTCGAGCAGCATTATTTGTTGTTGAACGCTGGTTTGCCGATCATGATGGTGGTGGATTTCGTGCTGGTGATGGGAATGGTCGTGACTGTGCCCATGATCGTGGGAATGCTCATGATCGTGAAAATGCTCGTGATCGTGAGAATGCTCGTGGGCGTGACTGTACCCATGATCATGGCTATGCGAATGGTCATGGCTGTGGTCGTGACCGTGGGAATGACTCGCATCATGGGAATGGGCCTGCGTCTGCGGCTTTTGCACTGTCCCGTCACCGATCCAAAGCCGCACCATATTCGGAATCGGCAATTGCAACGTACCTGCACCCAGACCCGTTTTTTGTAGCGTCATCGCAGGCGGTGGGCCAAAAGCTGCGGCGATCGTCGTGACGATCGCCGCCCCCGTCGGCGTGACCAGTTCCCGATCAATACCGTTATGGAAGACTGGCACCTGCCGCTGTTCCCAGAGCTTCAGCACCGCTGGCACTGGCACGGGCAACCGTCCATGGGCCGCCCACACTGTCCCGCCGCCCGTCGGCAGTGCCGAACAGTAGAGTTGCTCAATCTGAAGATAGTCCAGCCCCAGACAAGTCCCGACAATATCCACGATCGCGTCCACTGCGCCGACCTCATGGAACCAGACCTCCTCCGGCGCAATCCCATGCACCGCCCCCTCCGCTGCCGCCAACTGCCGAAACACCGCCAAACTCCAAGTTTCGGCCCGCTGCGGCAACCCCGCCGCCTGAATCATTTGGGCAATTTCAGGCAGACAGCGGGTGTGGGTATGGTCATGGCTGTGGTCGTGGCTATGGCTATGGCTATGCCCGTGGTCATGCCCGTGGTCATGCCCGTGAGCGTGGCTGTGGCTATGGTCGTGAGCCACTTTCAGCAAATCCACATGCAGCTTCGTGGCGCGCTGCCCACTATGAATAATGTCTTCCACCCGCAGCGCAAACTCATCCTTCAGTCCCAAGCGCCCCAACTGCTGCGTCAAATAATCGATCGGCACCCCCGCATCAATCAGCGCCCCCAGAAACATATCGCCCGCAATTCCCGTCGGACAGTCAAGATACGCCAGCTTCGCCATACAAGTCCCCGGAGGTCAGTTTGCCTTCACTACCTTACCGGAGAACCCCTCGCCACAACCGCCACCCCAGAAAAATCCATGACATCCCAATTCGCAACCCAGCCGGCTTCTCTCGATCGACTTAATCAATTTCGTCCGGATGGAGGATGAACTCGATGAAAAATGTACAAGGATAGTCATCTACCTCAAGGTAGATTTGCCTGTTCCGCAAGGCAGATTTGTCACTGCGCTGGGCATCATCCAGTAGACAGATGACCGATCGTCCTCGCCTTCCCTTTCCTGGAAATCATACGTCACCTGTCAGTGACAAGCATCAACCGACTGTCTACCAATTGTTTCAGCGCGACAATACGTATATTACTCCACTGGCTTACGGGTTCATCCGGAAAGCCAATGTATAAAGTGACCTACGTTCAGCCGGATTATCCGAAGTCGCGCCGAGCCATTACGTAGGTAAAGGTGTGCGCTACCGAGGCTGAACGATGAACATGACCGTCAAACTATCTACCACTGCTACTTCTTCTTTCGCGACTCAAAATCAAAATCCGGGTCAAAATCCGGCAGGGTTGGGACGAAATTCGCGAATTGAGATTCTCTCTCTAACTCAAGATCTGCTCCAAGAGCTGGAAACACAGCTCAATGTGGGCGGTGTCAAGGCCCGCGAAATCTGTCACCGGATCGCCGTGGAAGTCGAACGCATCTGTGAAAAGAGCGATCGGATTCAGGCTTCTGGCCAAGTCGGTTCCTGGCAATTGACGCTTTCCCGCTATCGGCTCCAGAAATGTGTGGACTACTATCGATTCGGTTCCCAACGGGGCCGCGTCGAACTGCACAGCGTCCTGAGTACGATCGTCTATCGTCCGATCGCCCCGGCTTACCTACAACTGAGCTTCCAAGCTCGTTGCACCCTGATTGAAGACTTCCTTCAGGGGTTCTACACCGAGGCATTGCGGGCATTCCGGCGGGAAAACGAATTGGCCGAAGACTATCAGCCCAAAACCCGCTTGCAACTGGCTGAATACATGGCCTTCACCGAGCAATATGCCAAGCGGCGGATTAACTTGCCCGGTCGTCAGAGCCAGCAGTTGATCATCCTCCGGGCGCAGCGGTTCGCCAACCGTCAACCCCAAGAAATCGCCGTGGACATCGAAACCGCCATGGATGGCGCGAAAAGTGATGAATCAGATGCTTACGGGCGATCGCCGATTCTGCAAATGATTCGCGAACAGATGGTGGCCGACCAAGTTGACCCAGCGGAAGGAACCTTGCGCGATCGGGTGATCACGGAATTGGTCAAATATTTGGAGGCTCAGGATCAGCAGGACTGCGTTGATTATTTAACGCTGAAGCTGCAAGATCTATCGGTGCCGGAAATTGACGAAATTCTCGGGCTAACCACTCGTCAACGTGATTACTTACAACAACGGTTTAAGTATCACGTTGAGAAATTCGCCACCGCCGATTCCACCTGGCAACTCGTCCACGAATGGCTCGGTGCTGACCTGGAGAAAAACCTCGGCTTGCCGCCGCAATTATGGCAGCAGTTCATGCGGGGACTTTCGGCGGAACAGCGGGAATTGCTCAACCTCAAGCAAACGAAACTCGAAGACAACGCGATCGCCAAAGCGATGAAATGTACGCCAAAGCAAGTCCAAAAGCGCTGGGCAAAGTTGCTCGATGCCGCTTGGGCGATGCGCAATGAAAATGCTTAAAGCGTAAATTTCGGTCATCTCGTTGATCGCATTCAGTCTCGAAGCACAATATCGGTAGCCATGGCGGGAGGCCACAATCTCCCGTCATTTTTTATGCTTCGATCGGTCGATGCGAAATCGCGCCCAAACAACCTATAATTGCGCCGTTCCCCGCATACGCTTTGATTCGATGAATCTCCCCAACACTGACTATGACAGCCCTTGGAAGTCATTTATTGAATTGTATTTCCACGATTTTCTAGCGTTTTTCTTTCCACTGATCGAGGCCGATGTGGATTGGGCGAGGCCGATTCAGTTCCTTGACAAGGAATTGCAGAAAGTCGTGCGCGATGCCGAAATCCCCAAACGCTACGCCGATAAGCTCGTGGAAGTCCATCGGCTGAGTGGAGAAAAAGCGATTGTCATCTGCCACATCGAGGTGCAGAACGAAGGCGAAGCCGACTTCGCGGCACGGATGTACAGCTACAACTATCGGCTACGCGATCGCTATAACTGCCCCGTCGTGAGTTTAGCGATTCTGACCGATGACAGCCGACAGTGGCGGCCCGATCGCTTTCAGGATGAACTTTGGGGCTGTTCGACCGAGTTTCGCTTTCCCAGCATCAAGCTGCTGGACTACGAAGCAGATTGGGCGGGATTGACCGCCAGTCGCAATCCATTTGCCGTCGTGACCATGGCTCAGTTAAAGACAAAAGAGACCCACAACCAGCCCCAGCAGCGGAAGACCTGGCGGTATCAGTTGACCACGATGCTGTACGACCAAGGTTATGGGGAACAAGATATACTAGAGCTACATAACTTCCTGGATTGGCTGATGCGGTTGCCGGAAGACCTGGAAAAGCAGTTTCAAATTGAGTTAGAGGCATTTGAGGAGGCAAAGCAGATGAAATATGTCACAGTGGGCGAACGAAGGGCAATGGAAGAGGGTGCGAGAAATCGAGAGTCACAGATTGCGCTAAATCTCCTTCAGCAAAAAATTCCGATCGAGACAATCGTCCAAGCAACTGGATTATCGATCGAGCAAGTCCAGTCACTCCAATCCCAGGCAGCACAAAATTAAGATGGCGCTTAATTTCCTCCGCCAAGGTTTAGCAGTGGAAGTCATTGCCCAGGGTACGAGAGCGTTCGGATTTTTGTGTAAGGGTGTTGAACGTCAATAAGTGAAGCGTTCAGGGAACATAATTGCGAAATGGGAAGCGGCGGCTTTCCAA
>JBJORF010000094.1:0-17750 GCA_046049545.1 Cyanobacteriota bacterium
CTCCTGCTTGGTGCCGGAAAAATCCTCCGGGATCAGTTGGCGATCTATTTCCGGGACATGACCGATATGTTCCACCATGTCTACGAGCGTAACCAAGCCGCCGCCAACCTCCAGGAAAGCCAGGAACGCCTCCGCCAACTCACCGAAAACATTCCCCATGTCTTCTGGATGTACGATCTCCAGGAGCAGCGGGTGCTGTACATAAGCCGTGCCTGCAAAGCTGTCTTGGGGGTGATTCCCGAGCGGGCCCAGCAGAAAAATTGGCAGGAATGGTTGACCCGCGTCCATCCCGCCGATCGCGCCGCTGTGAAAAAAGCCAGTCGTCGTCCCTTTACGGGCCGATCGGCGGAAATCATCTATCGCTTTATTCGGCCCGATGGGGCGGTGCGCTGGCTGCAAGGGCGGGCCTTCCCGGTGCGCGATGCCCAAGGCCGGGTCTATCGGATTGCCGGGATGGTCGAGGATGTCTCCGATCGGCAGCAGAAGGAAAACTGGCTGAATCTATTGGAGTCCGTGATCTTGAATGCGAATGATGCCGTCGTGATCACCGAAGCCGAACCCGTGGAGCTACCGGGGCCGCATATTGTGTTTGTGAATGATGCCTTCAGCAAAATGATGGGCTACAGCCGCGAAGAAGTGATTGGCAAAACGCCCCGGATTCTCCAAGGGCCAAAAACCGATTTAACCAAGCTGAAAAGCCTGCGATCGGCTCTGAAGCGCTGGGAAACCGTGCGGGCGGAATTGATCAACTACCGCAAAGATGGCTCCGAAGTCTGGATCGAGTTGAGTTTGTTCCCCGTGACCGATAGCTACGGCCAATACAACTATTGGGTCGGCATTCAGCGCGATGTCACCCAACGCAAACAGGCCGAATCGGACTTAGAAAAAACCCTACTCAAGGAGCGCGAACTGAGCGAACTCAAGTCACGCTTTGTCTCCACGACCTCCCATGAGTTCCGCACGCCGCTGAGTACAATTCTCTCCTCGGTGGACTTGCTAGAATACTACGCCGAACAATGTGCCGCTGGGGATACCGTGGGAGAAGCGCTGGGGCGCTACCAGGAGCATACCCGCCGGATTCAAAATGCGGCGCTGAACATGAACAATTTGCTCAACGATATTCTCGTGATTGAGCGGGCGGAAGCGAATCGCTGGCAGTTGGCCCCGGTGGATTTGGATTTGCGCGACTTTTTCCAGCGGTTGATCGAGGAAATGCGCTTCAACGACCAAAACCAACATCCGATCGCCCTACAAATCCAACGCTCCGACGGCGTGCTCGATCAACAAAGCCCCATTCTCCTGCAAGGCGACCATCGTCTCCTGCGCCAAATCTTCACCAACCTGCTGTCCAATTCGCTCAAATATTCCCTGCCCACCACCCCCGTCCACATCCACATCCACTGCGCCGCTCAACAAATCACAATCACCATTCGCGATCAGGGCATTGGCATTCCCCAGGCGGATCAGGCTCGACTGTTTGAGCCATTCCACCGATCGAGCAATGTCGGCACGATCGCGGGTACTGGACTGGGACTGGCGATCGTCAAGCATTCAGTGGATCTACACCAGGGGCGGATTTTGGTGCAGAGTGCGGTAAACCAGGGGACCAGCATTGCGATCGTGCTACCACGCCAATTGCAGGGCGGCCAATTGCAGGGCGGCCGATTGCAGAACGATGAGGCAACTGCCGCGACCACGCCATCGGATCAGTCCTAAGCAATTCTTAAAATCTGTCTCATCAACTGCCCCTCCTTGGACGAAAACGCGCTAGGTTTACGGGGAATGCCTCCTGCCGTCGCCACTAAGCAATCGATTGCCGCAATGAACCGTCTTTCTTCAACGACCATCTACCGTCAGCTCGGAATTACCGCCACCGATCGGCGCATTGATCTCCTCTGGCTGAGTCTGGTGACTCTTGCGGCGGGGATTCTGCTGACTTGGCAACTGGGCGATGTGACCCTCCGTGACTGGGATGAGGGGATTGGGGCAAATGTGGCACGGCAGATTTGGCGAGCGCGGTTTACGGATTATGTCTGGCTATTTCCGCAGTCGATCGATGGTGCGCCCTACTTCAACAAACCACCATTGATGCATTGGCTGATCGCCCTGGCCTACCAGATCGGCGGCGTGAATGAAACGACTAGTCGCTTACCCAGCGCACTATTGACGACCGTTTCTGTGCCGTTGCTCTATTGGGTCGGCCGCGAATTATTTTATCGGCGGCTGTCGGCAATTTTAGCCACGGGGGTTTACCTCACTTGTTTGCCCGTGGTGCGTCAGGGGCGTTTGGCAATGCTGGAAGGCGGCATTCTGTGCTTCCTATTATTAATGTGGGCCTGCTTGTTGCGGGCCAGGCGGAATTTGCAGTGGAGCTTGGGGATTGGGCTGGCGATCGGGTTGATGTGCCTGACCAAAGGGCTACTGGGGATCGTACTCGGGGCGATCGGGTTAGCGTTTTTGTTCTGGGACACACCGCGCATTCTGGCCAGTCGCTATTTTTGGCTGGGCTTGGGTTTGGGTGCGTTACCCGTGGTCGCCTGGTATGGGGCCCAGTACCAGCACTACGGTCTGACCTTTCTGCAAGCCCACTTTCTGGAACAGTCGCTCAATCGCCTCGGCCAACCGGTGGAAAATAATTCTGGGCCGCCCTGGTTCTATCTGCTCGAAATTCTCAAACAGGGCACAGTCTGGCTGTTATTTATCCCGATCGGGATCAAACGGCTGCGGCAAGACTGGCACCTGAGCTGGGCCAAATTGATTGTGGTGTGGTTGGGCAGCTATTTGGCGATTATTTCGCTGATGCAAACGAAGCTGCCTTGGTATGCGATGCCCCTATATCCGGCGATCGCGCTATTGGTCGGCATGGGCCTGACCCAAATCTGGGACCCCGAGCAGCATCCCCCAGAACCCGGAATGCCGGCTCATCCACCGCGCACCCTGGAACAATCGCACTATCGCGGCTGGGCCTATGGCTGCTGGGCACTAGCTGGCCTGACGGGAATCGCAGCAATCTACTATTTGTTCCAAGTGCATGAACTCGATCTGCTGCTGGTCTGCCTCACCCTAACGGCGACCCTGGTTGCAGCGGCGATCTTCGCCCTCCAGCAATCGCGCCAATTTATCTTAATTCTGATCTGGGGCAGCTACCTGACCCTGCTGGGCCTCATGAGTTCCAATAACTGGGTGTGGGAATTGGCCGAACAACCAGCGGTACGGCCGATCGCCGCCCTGATTCGCAACCATACGCCCCCGGGACAACCCCTGTATGCGCTGATTCCGGCGGCGCGACCTTCCCTGGAATTTTACAGCGATCGACCGATTCGACCGATCGCTGCCCTCAACCAAGCCCCCGCTGGCGCACACCTCCTCGTACCCCAACCCACGGCGGATTTGCCCCCGGAATTTAAATCGGTTGCCCAATTGACGGACTGGGCGATCGTTCGCCGCGATGCCCTATACTAGGTCGGTGAACTTTGAGGTAAGGCAGCACAGGACTATGACCAAGTTTGTCTTCGTGACCGGTGGCGTGGTTTCCAGTATTGGCAAGGGGATTGTGGCAGCCAGTCTCGGACGGCTGCTGAAGTCCCGTGACTATTCCGTTTCGATTCTCAAACTTGACCCCTACATCAACGTCGATCCCGGCACCATGAGTCCCTACCAGCATGGGGAGGTATTTGTCACGGAAGACGGTGCGGAGACTGACCTTGACCTCGGCCACTATGAACGCTTTACCGATACCTCGATGTCACGGCTGAACAGTGTGACGACCGGTTCGATTTATCAAGCGGTGCTGAACAAAGAACGACGCGGCGACTACAACGGCGGCACCGTCCAAGTCATTCCCCACATCACTAACGAAATCAAAGAACGCATCCACCGCGTCGCCCACAATACCAATCCCGATGTGGTGATCACCGAAATCGGCGGTACCGTTGGGGACATTGAATCGCTGCCATTCCTCGAAGCAATTCGTCAGTTCCGCAAGGACGTGGGTCGCGAAAACGTCCTTTACATGCACGTTACCCTGGTGCCCTACATCCCCGCCAGTGGTGAACTGAAGACCAAACCCACCCAGCACTCTGTCAAGGAATTGCGATCGATCGGGATTCAGCCGGATATTTTGGTTTGTCGCTGCGATCGGGAAATCCCCGATGGCCTGAAGCGCAAGCTGGCGGAATTCTGCGATGTGCAAGAACAATGCGTAATCACGGCTCCCGATGCGAGTAGCATTTATGAAGTGCCGCTGATCATGGAAGGTGAAGAACTGGCAAAACAGTCGATTCGACTGCTCGGCATGGAACAGCGCACCCCAGATCTGGCAAATTGGCAAACCCTGGTCGATCGCATGCACCGCCCGACCAACGTGGTCGAAATCGCTTTGGTCGGGAAATACATTCAACTCAGCGATGCCTATCTGTCCGTGGTCGAAGCCCTGCGCCATGCCGCGATCGGCGCGAATAGCGAAATCAAACTGCGCTGGGTGAATGCCGAAGCGATCGAGCAAGATGGCGCAGCAAAGCATTTATCGGGGGTGAGTGGGATTCTGGTGCCGGGGGGCTTTGGGATTCGGGGGGTGGATGGCAAAGTCGATGCAATTCGCTACGCCCGTGAACAGCGCATTCCATTCCTGGGGCTCTGTCTGGGAATGCAATGTTCGGTGATTGAGTGGGGCCGCAACGTCGCCAAGCTCGATCAAGTTCATAGTGCCGAATTTGATGAAAATACGCCCAATCCTGTGATCAATCTCTTGCCAGAACAGCAGGACGTAGTCGATCTCGGTGGAACGATGCGCCTCGGGGTCTATCCCTGCCGCCTCACCCCGGATACCAAAACTGCTGCCCTCTACGGCCAGGAAGTGATCTACGAGCGGCATCGCCATCGGTACGAGTTTAATAACCAATACCGACCGCTGTTCCATGAAAATGGCTATATCGTCAGCGGCACCTCGCCCAATGGACGCTTGGTGGAAATCATTGAATTGCCGAATCACCCGTTCTTTATTGCTTGCCAGTTTCACCCCGAGTTTCAGTCGCGGCCCAGCACGCCGCATCCGCTGTTCCTCGGCTTTATCCAAGCGGCGATCGACGGTCAAGCGGTGGCGAGCAGCGCGATCGAGCATGCCAGTTTGAGTCAGGCAATGTAAGTCAGGCAATGTAAGTCAGGCCGTTTGAATCAAGCGGTTTTAGCCGTAAGGCCCGTTCAGCAGTTCCACCAATGGTTCGGGCCGATGCAGACCATAGCCCTGGGCGTAATCAATCTCCAGATCCTTTAGAGTTTGGAGAATTTCGTCATTTTCGACCCACTCGGCTACGGTTTTTACCCCGAGGACATGGGCGATGCGGTTCATGCAGTTGACAAATTCCTGGTCAACCTTTTCCTGGGCAATGTGTTTGATGAAACTGCCATCGATTTTCAAATAGTCAATTTGCAATTGCTTCAGATAAGCAAAGCAGTTCATGCCGCTGCCAAAATCATCCAGCGCAAAGTGACAGCCCATTTGCTTGAGTTCGGTGATGAATTGGCTGGCTTGGGCAATATTCGCGATCGCGACAGTCTCCGTAATCTCAAAACAAATGACCTGGGGCGGCACGCGATGAGCCGCAAATTGCGCACGGACAAAATCAATAAACTGGGGGTCAGTGAGGCTGCGCGCGGAAAGATTAATCGCATACAAACAGGTATCGATCGGTCGACCACTGTTGGTCAAACAAGCCGTTTCATAGATGCGGAAAAACGTTTCGATCACCACCCGATCGAGATCCGTCATCAGCCCGTAGCGCTCTGCGACCGGGATAAAGTGGCCGGGGGACACCATATTGCCTTCGCGATCGCGCATCCGCAGCAAAATTTCCACATGCCGCTCAAATCCGGCTCCACCGACAGTGTCCTGCGGTTGAACAGTGTCCTGCGGTTGAACAGGCACAATGTCCTGAGCATACAGCTCAAATCGCTGTTCGGCGATCGCTTGATGAATTTGGGAAATCCAGAGGCGTTCACGGCGCTGCCGGGCTAAGGTATCATCTTCGCGATCGTATCGATGAATCCGATTCCGGCCCGCTTCTTTCGCCGCATAGCAAGCCGTATCAGCGGCACTGAGGACGGCAGCCAGATTCTCGTACATGCTATCCAGCAGCACCAGCCCCAAACTCGCCCCAATCCGAAAATAATTGCCCTCCCAGCCAAATTTCAACTGCGCGATCCGTTGGTGAATGCGCTCAACGATGGGTTGGGCCGTCTCACTGTCACAGTCATACAGAATAATCCCAAACTCATCTCCTCCCACCCGTGCCAAAACATCAGTTTGACGAATTTCTTGGCGCAGCAATTGGGCAAATTGGCAGAGTAGCTGGTCGCCCCCCTGGTGCCCACAGGTGTCATTGATCACTTTGAATTGATCGAGATCGATGTAGCACAAAGTGTGAGATTGTTGTTGCGCCTGGGCCTGAACTAACGATCGCTGAAGCTGAATTTCAAACTCACTGCGGTTTATTAGTCCCGTCAGGGGATCATGGGCGATCTGCCAAGATAGCACCTTCGCCGATTGCCGCGAATGCGTCACATCCTGAAGCACCACCACCGCTCCAGTCAGTTCACCCGTGACATCCTGCAACGGTGACACAGTCAGATCAATCGCCCGCTCCTGGTGCTGTGGTTGCCGCAGGACGGCGCGACCTTGAACCATAAAGCCCTGAGGTTCTTGGCGCAGCCACATCAAGATATCCGGTAGGGGGGCATTCGTCTGCTCATCACAGAGCGGAAATGCCTGCTGAAAATTGCGCGTCATTAATGCAGCCCAGCCCTGGGCTTGCGGATTACAGAATGTGATTTGCCCGACGCGATCGAGGGTGACAATTCCTTGGGGGATTACGGCTAGGGTGCGATCGCTTAACGTTGGGTCAATTGATTTGCTCATCGTAAAGTCTGAGCAAGTTAAGTCTGAGCAAGTTAAGTCTGAGCAGGTAAAGTCTGAGCCCGTCAAATCGAATGCAGCGTCAGCATACATTACCGGAGTGTGAACCTTAAACATAACAACAAAACACGGAGAAGAACCTGGGCACAGAAATGAGCATCCTAAAGCAACCTGATCGTCCAACCGCTTGATGGTAATGCGGATGCAAAATTACGGTCGCGATCGCCCTATTCAATCCGTTTAAACAAGTTCAACCTATTCAAACCTTTTCAACAAGGGCAATTCACAGCCGCAATGCACCGAACCAACTCGCGTCAGCGTACACAGGATTAATCAATAATGGGCACAGAAATAGAGCACAGAGTCACAGGCTAGCCATAAACCACACAAGCAATCACGGGCTACGCCATTCAAAATCTAACGTCAACAATCCGAAGGACTGTCATACCAATCGTATAAAGCACAAGTCTTAACGGAGCGGGTTAACCCCAATCCTATTCCAATCGATTCTAAGTAACGATGCGCTTCCGCAACCTCGTCAAGATCACGGGGTTTCACGGCAATGCTGACAAACTAACTGCTGACAAACTAACTGCTGACAAACTAGCTGCTGACAAACTAGCTGCTGATGGCCAATAGGCGATCGAAAGCCTCGCGATCGGGCATAGCCACCTGTGCGCCTGCCTGTGTGGCCGTTAATGCTCCCGCCGCATTGCCCCAGCGTAAGGCCGTCGGAATCGACTCACCGCTCCACAATGCCGCCACAAATCCCCCTGCAAAGGCATCACCACAAGCGACCGTATCGATCGCTGCCACCGTAAACCCCGGTACAAAATATTCTGCCTCTGCTGTCTGGCAGTACACCCCCTGTTCGCCCAATTTAATTGCGACATTGGGCACTCCCTGCGATCGCAGCTGGGTTGCGGCCCGCTGGGCCGTGGCCCGATCGCGCACCGCGAAGCCCACAAGCTGTTCCGCTTCCAGTTGATTCGGCAGGAGCCAATCGATATGGGGATAAATCGGTGATAAATCAGGGGTTTGGACGGGGGCGGGATCAAGTATCACGACGAGGTTGGCGGCTTTTCCCAACTTGGCGGCTTGCTGCACTGCGTCCCAATTGACCTCAAGTTGCAGCATCAAGTATTGTGCTTGCGCTTGGACTAAGGCCAGTTGGAGGCGATCGCGGTCTTGATCGTCCAATTGACCATTCGCCCCAAAGATTCCGATAATCTGATTCTCTCCCGTCGCAGCGACCGTGATGATCGCTACGCCTGTCCGAGAATCGGGATCGAGTCCGATTCCGTCAGTATTGATCCCTTGGGCTTGCAATCCGGCAATCAGCGATCGACCAAAATCATCCGCCCCCACGCGCCCCACCATAGCTGTGGGAACACCGAGTTTGGCGACAGCGACGGCTTGGTTTGCCCCTTTACCGCCGGGGGTGGTGACAAAGCGATCGCCCAGAATGGTTTCGCCGGGGACAGGCAAACGCGGCACCTGACTGACCAAATCCATATTCAAGCTACCAAACACCACCACACCCATCATCCCTGCCCCGATTTCACAATAATCCCGCCACCCAGTAGCATTTCCCCGTCATACCAAACAGCGGCCTGACCGGGCGTAATACTCAATTGCGGTTCATCAAAGATGACCTGTACCTGTGTGCCATCGGCATTCGGAACAATCGTGGCGGGAACCGGGAGCGATCGATAACGAATCTGCACCTGCGCTTTGATCGGTGCGCTTGGCGGCGCGATCGACACCCAGTTCAAGCGGTTGACGGTGCATTCCGGTTGCAACAGTTCAGCCTTCGTGCCGACAATCACCCGATTCATCACCACATCCAAACCGATGACGTAAAGCGGCTCCGAATAGGCAATTCCCAGTCCCTTACGCTGCCCGATCGTATAGTGATGGGTGCCCTCATGTTTGCCCAAAACATGACCCTGCTGATCAACAATATCCCCGGTTTTTGGTGCAATATAGCGATCGAGGAATGCCTGCATCGAACCGTTCGCCTCGACTAGGCACAGATCCATACTCTCGGGCTTATCGGCTGTGTGCAAACCGTAATCGGCGGCCATTTGGCGGGTTTGGGTTTTCTCAGTTTCGCCCAGCGGAAACAGCACATGCCCCAAAACATCTTGATCGAGATCGTAGAGAAAATAGGTTTGGTCTTTATGGCGATCGAAGGCCCGCAACAGTTGGTAGCGATCGGTCGCCCCATCGTAGCGAATCCGGGCATAGTGTCCCGTGGCAATGTATTCCACGCCCAGTTCTTCCCGCGCATACTGCAACATCGGCCCAAACTTCACCGCCTTATTGCAATTGGAGCAGGGCAACGGCGTAATCCCCGCTTCATAGCCCTCAACCAAATAATTGACAATATGCCGCTCGAAGGATTCGCGACTATCGACAATGTGGTGCGCCACACCCATTTCTTCGCAGAGCTGCGCCGCATCGACCATGCCTTCGGAACAACATTGACCTTTGCCTTTCATCAGCCAGAGCGTCACACCGACCACGGCATGGCCTTGGTCACGCAATAGGGCGATCGCGGTGGAACTATCAACCCCACCGGACAAGCCTACCGCCACTTTTTTCGGTGGGCTTGAAGTCGTCGGCATGTTGCTGGAAGTGGTTTGCAGAAGGCTCATGGTAGGTGGGGTGCGAGCAGGTTTTCTGGAGGAAATCAAATTGAGCAACAGTGCTCTTACCTCTCTAGGCTAGCTCAAAATGCCCGTGATTAGGCAACCGAGTACACCATATCGAAATCCCTATGCTAAACTGGCCTCAAAATACGGTATTTCCCTCGGGGACTGCATTTGGGTTTCTTTTTTAGCAAAAATCGCGACTTCCACCGGAAGCGCGATCGACCATTCGGGAGGCGGACAGTGGGGATTCAGTTTAGTCAAGTCAAAGGTTTAGGTAAAGGCACAGTGATTGGGTGTTTGGCGATCGTGGCGATCGGTGCGGTCGCGCTGCCACCCGCTATGGTTCAAGCCCAAACACCGCCGCCCCCAGCGGCAGCGGCAGTCCAGTATCGCATAATTGTTGATGCCAATGATTTGACGACCCTTCAGCAAGTGCGGCAAGTCGAGCCGACGGCATTCTTACAATCATTTGCGGATAATCGCGATCGGATTCAAGCAGGCGGGTTCAATAACCCCACCAGTGCCCGTGAACGGGTTGATGCATTGTATCGGGTGGGGGTGCGGGCGACAGCCTACAATGCCCAAGGCCAACCGGTCTATCAAACTGGCACACCGAGTCAAGGCTTCAATCCCGGCAATCCCGGCGGTCAACCGATTTCCCAGCCCCCTGCCCCGCCGAATCCCAATCAACCGCAGGCCACCAAGCGGATGCCGCGTGGGTATTACGCGATCGTGCCGATCGATCGCGACCAAGTTGGGGTGACCTATGAAGCCATGAAGCGCCTCGGCATTACTGAGGATTTCATCCTAGTCGGCCAAGAGCTGAATGGTTGGCATGTCGCGATCGGGGTTTATAACAATCGCACAGCGGCGGATAAAATGAGCGATTTTCTGCGGCGGAAGGGTGGATTTGATGCGCGGGCTTATTTTCAACAATAGAGTGGGCGGCGATGGATCGAAAAAGTAGATAATGCCCGCTGAGCCAAGGGGTCCCTCGTCTGGACAATTATGCGATCGCCGGATTGAATCGGCGATCGCTACCGCTCAAATCAAACGCCCACAAGACCAGCCAAACCCCAGCCCCACGGCAGTAATCGCCACCAGAATAAAGAACGTCTGCCATTCGCTATACTCATTCGCCTGCAAATCCAATCGGGCTAATCCCTCTGTGGTCATGATCATCATCACAGGCACAAACAACCGAAACCAATTGAGCAAAATCGAAACTGCGATCGCCACCAGCACAAACGAACAAAAGGCGATCGCGTCGGATGAAAACCACCGCCGAATTAATTTACTGAGATCGGTAATCGGATGCAAATACATTAGCGCAATTAAAAAGCTACCGCCGATCAAAAAGCCGATCGTGGGCCCGGAATAGTTGCCCCGTGATAACAGCGTTCCCATCAAAATATAGTTTCCCAAGAGCATCAGCAGGGACAACCAGGAAGATTGAGGGCGAGAGGTTTTAGTCCGAGGGGGCATGGTTGGGGTTGCGAAACAAGCGATCGCCAAAATTTTAAACTACCTTACCCTGACGAATGCATTCTTGGTACCAATGGTAGCTGGCTTTGGGGATGCGTTGTTGGGTGGGGTAATCGACATAGACGATGCCAAAGCGTTTGTCGTAGGCCCAAGACCACTCAAAGTTATCCAGTAGGCTCCAGAGATAGTAGCCGCGAATCGGATAGCCTTCGGCCACGGCCCGTGCGACACCCTGCAAATGCTGCTTCAGGTACATAATCCGATCGACATCCAGAATTTCGCCATTGGCAGTGCGATCGTCCTGGGCTGCACAGCCGTTTTCGGTGATTAATACGTCTAAATTAGGTTGGCCTAGGGTTTCACCCACATGCCGAATTGCCCAATAAAGGCAATCTGGCAAGATATTCAGCCAGGGCATATTCAGACGTGGATAGTTCTGCGTCAGGGGGACAAATTCAAACCCCCGATCGTTGGCGGCGGCCCGGACATAGCAGCCCGTGTAGATATTCAGTCCGATAAAATCTAACGGCTGATGAATTGTGGCCAAATCCCCATCCGTGACGATCGGCGCTTCATCCCCCAAGCTCTGCCAAAACCCCGGATGATATTGTCCCGTGAGTGCCGGATAGCAAAGGCCGCCGTTATTGTAATGGTAGGGAAAAGCCGCTTGCGCCGCTGCAATATGTTCGGGGGTTTCAGCGATCGGCAGGGTCACGCCGAAGTTATCCACCAGTCCAACCCGACAGGGTTGGGGGGACGCGGCGCGAATTGCTTGTACGCCTAAACCATGGGCGAGCAGTGCATGGTGGGAGGTTTGCCAAACATCACGCCAACGGGCCACAATGGTTCCCGGCGCATGTTCGGGAAGGCCCTGGTTGGCATAGCCCATGTGGGTGAAGCAAGTGATTTCGTTCAGGGTAATCCATTGCGAAATCCGATCGCCCAGGCGTGAAACTACTGCTGTAACATAATCAGCATAATCCTGAGCCATTTCACGACTGCGCCAGGAGCCATAGCGTTGCTCCAGGGCGATCGGGCTATCCCAGTGAAATAGCGTCACCACAGGCTCAATGCCATGGCGTTCAAGACAATCGAGCAAGCGTTGATAAAACCCAAACCCGGCTTCATTTACCCCGCCCCGCCCATCAGGGACAATCCGGCACCAGGAAATGCTAAAGCGGTATTGCTTCACCCCGAGGGCGGCCATCAGTTTGACATCTTCTTCGTAGCGATGGTAATGGTCACAGGCTTCGAGTCCCGGCTTTTTGGCCCAGCCCATGGGTACCATCTGGCCGCGCGACGATCGCCGCCAACGATTACTAAAGTCATCCCAAACACTTGGTTTGCGGCCATCGAGGTCAACACCGCCTTCGATTTGAATGGCGGCAGTGGCGACACCCCATTGAAAATTATCGGGAAAGGTGGGTTGCATGGTTTTGGGTTTAAGTAATTGAGCTAGTAATTGGGCGGTTCGGAATGCTCGGTGGATTGTTCGGTGGATTGTTCGGTGGATTCTGGTGAAACGGGTTCGGAATTCGCCGGCGGCGTGGGTGGGGCAACGATCACGGATTCCCTCACGATC
The DNA here is from genome assembly GCA_046049545.1 of Cyanobacteriota bacterium. Taxonomy (GTDB): domain Bacteria; phylum Cyanobacteriota; class Cyanobacteriia; order Leptolyngbyales; family Leptolyngbyaceae; genus Romeriopsis. Next base: position 12,635 of record JBJORF010000094.1, read on the forward strand.
GAGGCGGTCGTATTTTCAAGCGCGGGTTCTAGCAAATCCGTTGGCCCATCCGTTGGCCCCGTAGCAGTAACTAAATCCGATGCATAACGTTGATCGTGCCAGCGATCGAGGATATCTTTGATGACCACTTCCTGAAACCAAACTTGCCCCACGACGGTTAATGGCAAGGCCAACAGCAACCCTAAGAACCCAAAGAATGTGGCAAAGAATACCTGGGAAAGTAGCGTGACTGCTGGTAGCATGGCGACTTGCTGGGCCATGACGATCGGTGTCAGGACATTGGTTTCAAGCTGTTGGACGAAGAAATAGAGGCCAAATACCGCGAGGGCTTTCCAGGGTGCATCGAGCAGGGCGATCAGCATCGGCGGCACCACACTGAGGGCGGGGCCAATATTCGGGATGAAGGTTAGTAGTCCGGCGAATACACCGTTAGCCAAGGGCAACTGCACGCCGAGCAATAGCAAGCCAATACCACTAAACCCACCAATCACCAGCATATTGAACAAAATTCCAAGGAGCCAACCCTGCAACGATCGACCACACTGATCCAGAATTTCATGCACCCGTCGCCGATAAAACGAGGGAAAACAGCGAATAAACGCGCGGCGATAGGGTTCTGGTTCAAACAAAAACATCAACGTCAGAATAATCACCAGCAATCCGTTCAGCACCCCGCCCAAAGTCCCCGATACCATCGCTAGGGAACTGCCGAGCAGGCGATTGGCAAGGGGTTGTAACTGTTGCCCCAGGTCATTGACGGTCGGTAAATAGGGATTGATCAACGGTGGAGTCATGGCACGCAAATCTTTGACCCATTGGTCTAGTCGTGCTATCCCCTTGGGGAGTAATTGGGTCAGTTCTTGGGATTGTTGGATGAACGGTGGCACCACCAGCCAGAGGGCGATCGCCAAAATTGCCAAGAGCCCCAACACAGCACTGACCAGCGACAGCGATCGGTTGAGTTTGAAGCGGCGCTGTAACTGTTCCGCCAGAGTATTCAATGCCGTCGCCAACACCACCGCCGCAAAAATCAGCATCAACACACTGCGAATTTGCCACAGAATGTACAGCCCGAGGGTAAGCGCCAGTACGCCAATCCATTGCCCCAATTTCATACAGTAACCACGCCACAACAAATCACTGACCACGAACAACTACACCGGATCATTCATCCCGCAGCGTCCAACTTTGCACTGCTAGCCAGACCCCCATCCCGATCGTCGGCAATAATACCAACAACCAGACAAATCCGTCTCCCTGCGGCACAGCCAACCGGGAAATTGCATACTTAATTAAAAGAGCAATCCCCAGGGAAAGCCCGAAAACTTTAGCGATCGTTAGGATTATGGCCATGGTTCAAGGTGGGGGAAACATGCGTAGATGTACGGATGAGAATTTGGGGTCTCCCTGTAACAATCATCCCAAGTCATTTATTGATGAGAGTATCAATTTCTACAGTTTTCAGACCCGTCAGCGTCAGTTGATGGGTTTTTTCATGGGCTAAGTTTCGTGGGGCTAAGCGATATTGCTCACATTCTTCCAGTAATCATAGGCCTCAGCTAAGCGCAAATCATACTGATTCACCCGATAGCCTTCGCCGTTATAGCTCAGCGCAAAGCTGGCCCAATCGCGGACGACTAAACTCGGGCCCAGGTCTTCGGATTTAATGAATTCAAACATTGCGACGAGTTGCTTGCCTTCGCTCTGGTGCATGGCTTTGACAAATTCCTCGACGGTGCTATGGCCCGCTTTATCGTGGTTAAAGCCCATGACTTGGCCCAATCCCCAGGAAGCGGACTTCAAAGCCGCCGATCGATCGAGGCGCAAGGCCCGATACAGCCGATCCCATTCCCCCACGCCGCCAATATAAAGACTACGATTCCAAACCGGGCTAGAAATACTCGGGTGACTGTAATCATAGCGCCCATCAGTAAAGGCCGAAAACCAATGGGCTTCAAATAAAATTTTCGGTCGCCCATCGCTGAAAAAGCCTGACCCCGCTGCTTCAACTTCGACCACGGCCCGAATCGTTGCCGGATTAGTCCCGATCGATTGAGCGACTTGGAGGTAATCGCTACGATTCAGTTGTGGCGGCTTAGCGAGCGCGGTAATTCCGGGGACTTCCGGTTCCATCAATAGCTTCGCCAGGCGTGACGACAGCCGATCGGGTGCGGCTCCATAGACTTGAGCGCAGGCTTCATAGGCGGTTTTGGTCCGTCCGCCCCATTGCCCATCAATGCCCCCTGGTGCGTGCCCCATGGCCGTCAGGGCTTGCTGCAACTCTTTAATCAAATTCGGGGACTGCGCCAGTCGCGCCAACGGCCAACGATACTGCCCCTGCTGACGCAATTGATTGAGGGTTTGGGGCAATGGGGCATCGGCGGGGGGGGCATCGGCATCGGTGCCATTACTTGGTGCCTCGGGCGCTTTCTCATTCAGCAGTGCCTTCGCCGACTCCGGTGACATGCGATCGCCGGGTAATTGATTTGCCTGGGCAAATTTTTCGTAGGCGGCTTGCGTGCCTTTCCCCCAATCACCATCGATCGCCCCCACCTCGAAGCCAAGTGCTTTTAAGCGCTGCTGCACTTCCTTGGCGATCAGCGGATTGCGATTAATTGAAAAGAGCGTGAACGTACTCGATTGGTTCGCGACATCGGACAGCTTCCGAAACGCCAAACTGTTTAACTGTGCAGCGGCAGCGGGCATCAACGTCTGCGGCGGATACCCAAAGTCATTGGCAAATCGCCCATAGGCCGCTTCTGTCGCACTGCCCCAAGCCCCATCGATCGGCCCCGGCGGATAGTCCCAGGAGGCGAGGCGAAACTGAAGATCGCGCACTAAAGTGGAATTGGATTTGACGCTGCTGAGGGGATAGCTGATTGTTCCCAAGGCGACATCGCGGAGGTTCGGCAAAGGTGTGGCGGGGTTAGTTGCACCGCCACTGGTATTGCCCGTTGGGCCACTGGTATTGCCCGTTGGGCTGTTAGCGTTGCCCGTTGAACTGTTGGCGTTGCCCGTTGAGCTGTTGGCGTTGCCTGTACTGGATGTACCCGAACCCGCCGAACCCGCCGTTGTCCCCGAAGTAATGCCCAATAAACGTTTTGCTGCTTCCGGCGAGAGCCGATCGCTCGGCCACCGTGACTGCTGCGCGAAGGCCATAAAAGCGGCTTGTGTGGTGGCTCCCCAGAGTCCATCCACGGGGCCAGGATTATAGCCCAGGGCTTTGAGGCGATCTTGGATTTCGCGGGCGATGATCGGATTGTCGCGGAGAGAAAATAAAGTAAAGGTCGTGCCTTGATTCGCGATCGCCTTCAAACTGCGCCAGGCCAAACTCGCCAAGTGTGCCGCCGTGCGCGGCGCGATCGATTGTGTCGAATAGCTAAAATCCCGCGCGAAGGCCAGATAAGCCTCTTCCGTTCGGCTCGCCCAATCGCCATCCGCTGGGCCTGGCTGATAGCCCCAGGAAGCCAGTCTCGACTGAATATCACGGGTAACACTTTCATCCGCGCGCACGGTTGCGAGGGGGTACACCACAGTGCCTAGGGCAATATCTCGAAGATTCATCAGGTTGTTCTACTCGACGCTGCCTCATTTTAGGAGATCACTTCCCGAGGCTGCGGGATTTTTTGGGAATAAATTCGGCTCAGCAAATCTTAAAAACTTGTTAAAAAAAATCTAAAAATCTTAAGAAAGAGTGTTAAATACTTCATGGGTGTGACAACTCCCTGAAAAAATCAGTTTTCCAAAACTAGCACCGCAAGTATCTCTTGATCGGACTCTTTCCGTCGTGGATCGGTGCGAACGTTCAAGACGCAAAAATCTACAACTGATAACATTCTGGACTCCTAATGTCATCAGTCATGGTGAACCTAATCAATCCGTGTTTTACAGCACAGACTGCTGGGATCAAGCGATTTAAGATGCTTGTGTTAAAAGCTAAAGATTTTCGAAGCGAAATATACATCTTCAATTTTTGCGGGGCACTATGGATGTAAGCCTAAAATCCTTCAACATTTTGTTGGGATCACGGCCATCGCGAGGTCGCCAAGCTTTTTTTAATTAAACAGAGGTAAGTCAGATGGAATCAACCAAACATGTGGAATCCGTTAAGCAAGCAACTCAACGCAAATTCACGCAGTTGAGAACTTGGTTCCATGGAAACGATGACTCACTGCAACAAATGCTTGATCAGCTCCAGACTGCCAATCCTGAGAAGGATCAGACTTGGTGCATTAACCAGCTCTGGTCGGAACAGCGCACTTGGCGCTACTAGAATGTTTCGCACTACTAGACGTTTCGCGTGCTGAACAGGCGACTGAGCATGACTGAGACGTCTGGCATGGCCATCAGATTGCGATCGATTACGCTTACGTAACAGACAGTGAATTTCTGTCGAGATTGCTTCAACTTTTCCCAAGGCGCGATCGACAGGTGCTAAATTGATCATCAGACATTTGAAAGCAGCCATTCTCTTCAGCCGCTTTCCTGTCATGGTTACAGTTATCATCGACGCTTTGATTGTCGCAATTCGATGGATCTACCCTTCACTTCCGTAGTTCCATGACTGATGACTGTGCTCTATGGCTGACTATGTCTATGTTTAACGGGTGCGGTAACGGTCAGATGTCTTGAAATCTATTGCCAACTGTGGCAAAGCTATTCCAGGCCAGTGACACACGGTAGTCATCTATGGGTTGTGTCTCGGTGCGGTAAGCCCTGTCTCAGTATCCTATTTCAAGGGTGAATACCCGTTTATTTCTCGTTTTCTGGTATTCGCATCATCTAATTATTTGCCGTATCACATTGATTTGACGATTCGATTTGACGATTAATCTTCCCCAGTTTTGCTCAAAAGGTTACGTTGATCGAGCTTACATGTTTCTCTACAGCCTACGTTTCTCTCAATACCCAGGAGGATTTGATTCATCAATGGGGAAGATTCAGAGCATCATGCTCGATGTCGGAGTGATGCTCAATGTTTGAGTGATTGACATTTTTCGTAAACACCTTACATAGAACCTGAAGTCTGGTGCGACCCATTGCACTGCTTCAGGTTCTTTAGTCTAGGCACATCAGTTGAGGCAGATTAAGAGTTGAGGCAGATTAAGTCTTAATT
>JBJORF010000095.1:0-17430 GCA_046049545.1 Cyanobacteriota bacterium
CGATCGGGGTTGAAAATTGGTGTTGCGCGATTGGGGGCGCGGAAAACGCGCCCGTACGGGAGGGATCGATCATCGCCCCATCCCATCCATGCAGTCGTCAGTGATCCGTAGGGGCGTGCATCCCACGCCCACAGCCCACGCCAACCCACGATCACCCCCCATCACCCCACCCGATCGATGCAATCCATTGAATTTGGAATCGCTGGGAGTAATATGTAGCGATGCGCTGCCTAATCCAGCGAATTTGGGCGTGAGCGCAATCGCCTAATCCGTCAAACTGTCCTCGGGGGCTTGCTCAATCACCGGCGTGTAGTGCGACCATTCGATATTTGGCATCCGCTCAAAAGCGTCGCGGAGAGCTTCTTCCCAGAGCAGGCGGATTTTGGCTAAATACCGATCGCCCAAAGGCAACCGCAATTGGTGGCTAACCTTTAAGCTGTCCCGTTCGTACATCACCAGATGAATCGGCGGGCCGACGGAAATATTTGATTTCATCGTGGAGTCGATCGAGAGTAACGCACATTTCGCGGCATCTTCCAGATGGGTCTCGTAGGTGAGGGTGCGATCGAGAATGGGTTTGCCATATTTGGTTTCGCCGATTTGGAGAAAGGGCGTTTCGGGCATCGCTTGGATGAAATTGCCCTGGCTGTAAATCATAAATAGCCCCGGTTCGTCGCCCTGGATCTGGCCGCCCAGCAGCAGCGTGCACTTGAAATCAATCCCGTCTTTTTCCAGCCATACCCGCTCACGATCTTGAATTTGGCGCATTTTCTGGCCGATGTACTTGGCCACATCGTAGAGCGTTGGCAGCGTGTGGAGCGATTCGCCTTCTTGGTGCTTGAGGTCTTGCTGGAGCGCGGTGACGATCGCTTGGGTGATGGAGAGGTTGCCCGAGGTACAGAGCGTCAGGAAACGCTTGCCGGGATCAGAGAAATCAAACAGCTTTTGGTAAGTCGAAACGTAGTCCACGCCTGCATTGGTACGCGAATCAGCGGCGAGCACTAAACCGTGGGTAGTCAGGATGCCAAGGCAGTAAGTCATGGTTTCATCATCGCGTCACGCTTCCCGAATTCTAACGGGAATTGTCGATCGCGCGGTATGTTCTACTTCACAATGAAACCCGGACATTACATGCAGGGTATTGGCGCAATGACGGTTTTACTGGCGGGTGACATTGGTGGGACGAAGACGATTTTGCGCTTGGTGCGACAGGCCGATGACCTGCGGTCGGTCGGGGCCACCCTCCACGAGCAGCAATACCCGAGCAATGCGTTTCCCCATCTGGTGCCGATGGTGCAGCAGTTCATTGCCGAAGCCGCGACCGAACATCCGCAGGTGGCTTGTTTTGCGATCGCTGGCCCGGTGGTGAAGCAGACCTCCAAGCTGACGAATTTGGGCTGGGACTTAGTGGCCGATCGACTGGCGGCGGATCTGGAATTGCAAAAAGTGTCGCTGATCAATGACTTCGCGGCGGTGGGTTACGGGGTGCTGGGCTTGCAGGCCGATGATCTCCACACCCTCCAAGCCGGAACCCCCGATCACCAAGCCCCGATTGGGGTAATTGGGGCGGGTACGGGACTGGGCCAAGGCTTTCTGACCCATGATGGACAGCAGTATCAGGTCTTTGCCTCGGAAGGGGGCCATGCGGACTTTGCCCCGCGATCTCCCCTGGAATTTGACCTGTTGCGCTATTTGCGCGAAAAGAATCAAATCGATCGCGTTTCCGCCGAGCGGGTCGTCTCCGGGCAAGGTGTAGTGGCGATTTATCAGTTTTTGCGTGATCGCCAAATGTCATCCGAAGGTACCGAAGTCGGGGCGATCGTGACTCAATGGGAGTCGGAGATCGGTCGCAGTCACAAGAGCGTCGATCCAGCGGCGGCGATTTCCAAGGCGGCAATCGCCCAGTCCGATCGGCTCTCGGAACAAACCATGGAACTGTTCCTGGGGGCTTACGGCGCGGAAGCCGGAAACTTGGCGCTGAAGTTGTTGGCGGGGGGCGGGATTTATCTAGCCGGGGGGATTGCGGCGAAGAATTTGGATTTATTTAAGACGAGTGATGCGTTTCTGGAAGCCTTTGTCAGTAAGGGAAGGATGCGATCGTTGATGGAAGATATTCCGGTCAAGATCATCCTCAATCCGCAGGTGGGACTGATTGGAGCGGCGGTTTGCGCGGGGCGATTGTTGTAGATCAATCCTTCGCCAGACTGTGGGATAATGACCGACGGCAAATTTTGTCTACGGTGTCCTATGGCCTTAGCTACAGCACAACCAGCCCTGCTGGTATTGGCAGACGGTACGGTATTTCACGGGTTTTCCTTTGGGGCGACGGGTACGACGATCGGGGAAGTGGTGTTCAACACCGGGATGACGGGTTATCAGGAAGTGTTGACTGATCCCAGTTACCAGGGGCAGATCGTCACCTTCACCTATCCCGAACTGGGCAATACGGGCGTGAATCCCGCCGATGAAGAATCCCACGCGCCCCACGTGCGCGGCGTGATCGCGCGCAACATCTGCCAGCGCCCGAGCAATTGGCGATCGACGCAATCATTACCGGATTATCTAATCCAACATAACCTGGTGGGCATCTACGGCATCGATACCCGCGCCCTGACCCGGAAGCTGCGATCGAGCGGCGCGATGAATGGGGCAATCTCATCGGAAATTCTGGATCCCGCTGCCTTATTAGCACAGGTGAAAGCCTCTCCCAGCATGGATGGCTTGAACTTAGTGAAGGAAGTCACCACCCGCGAAACCTATGAGTGGGTGCAGCCGACCAAAGCTGAGTGGGAATTCAATCCGGCGAACCAAGCCACAGCGGGCCAGTCGGAACTGACGGTGGTGGCCCTGGACTTTGGGATTAAGCGGAATATTTTGCTGCGACTAGCGAGCTATGGTTGCCGAGTGATCGTGGTGCCAGCGGATACCTCAGCGGCGGAAATCCTCAACCATAACCCCGACGGGATTTTCCTGTCTAATGGGCCCGGCGACCCCGCAGCGGTGACGGAAGGGATTAATACGACGAAGGAATTGCTGAATGCCGATCGGCCGATTTTTGGCATTTGTATGGGGCATCAGATCCTAGGGCTGTCGATGGGTGGCGAAACTTTTAAGCTGAAGTTTGGCCATCGGGGGCTGAATCATCCAGCGGGGCTGAGCCAGCAAGTCGAGATCACGAGCCAAAATCATGGCTTTGCGGTTGATCCAGATTCACTGCCTTCTGGCAGCGTGGAGATTACGCACTTGAATCTGAACGATCGGACAGTGGCGGGACTACGGCACAAGGAACTACCGATGTTCTCGGTGCAATATCACCCAGAAGCGAGTCCAGGGCCCCATGACGCGGATTATCTGTTTGCGAATTTTGTGGCGGCCATGCGATCGCGTCAGCGGGGGTGATTCAACGGCATTCTGTCAAGTGGTAGAAAAACACCTGCTCACTCTGAGCGAGAGCGTGTATACTGATTCGACAAAACTGATTGAAAGTATTGAGGCTGGGAGGCAGTTATTCCTGAACAACTGACCTTGACCGTTAGTCTACGAGGCACGCGCGACGTCAAGGATAACTATCAACTATTTCGCCTCACGGGTTTGCTCGACGCATTCTCTGAAGCTACTTTCCGCAAGGTGCTGAATAAGTGCCTGGAAGATGGCCCAAAGAATTTTGTGTTGGATCTGTCAAAGATCGACTTTGTCGATAGTTCGGGTTTGGGTGCGCTGGTGCAACTCGCCAAGAAAGCGCAATCAGATTCCGGAACTTTACAGATTGTAACCAATGCGCGGGTAACGCAAACCGTGAAACTCGTGCGTTTGGAGAAGTTTTTGGCATTGCAGGCATCGGTTGATGATGCGATCGAAAATGTCAAAGCAGCTTCTTAATCGCTAGGTCGGTGGCTTGAGTTTGAAGCAAAATGCGCGACCGGGCATGGGCTGGGTCGCGCATTTTGCTTGGGGATCACGTTGTGGTCACAAAGCAGGCTAATCTTAGGACTGCTGTCGCGCAATGCACGGTCGAGAATGGAAGGACAGGCTTTAACGGGACAAGACTTAAGTGGTGAGCGCTTGACGGGACAAGACTTAGCGATCGCCCGATCGCGGTTGAACTATTTGCAGTTTGTGCCGTCGGATTTGCAGCAGTTTAATCCGGTTTCTTTGGCGTTTCTCGGGGATGCGGTCTATGAGCTGGTGATGCGGCAGCGTCACCTGTTTCCGCCGAAGCGGGTGCAGGACTATCACAAGGTGGTGGTGGCGGAAGTGCGGGCGGAGCAGCAGGCCAACTATTTGGCCCAGTTGGAGCCGCATTTGACTGATACGGAGCGAGATATTGTCCGGCGCGGGCGTAATGCAACACCGAAGTCGCGGCGCGCTGATCCGGCGATTTATCAAAAGGCAACGGCGTTGGAGACTTTGATTGGGTATCTGTATTTGACGGATTTGGCGCGGTTAGAGGCGTTGCTTGACCGGATTGCACCGATCTCGTCGGAGGATCGGTCGCCGCGTTGAGTCTGAATCGTTGATTAATCTGGTTGATCGCCGAAGGAATTATCTGGATCTGCTAAACTTGGAGATCCTCAAGAACGTATTGGCTCAGAAAGCCTCGCTTACCTCATAGGGGCGGCGGATTACTTTGCGCTACACATGACGCGCGCGATGAGTCATTGGTATAACAACAGATTTTGACGCTGCGGCAATTTTGCTGGGCGAATTATTAATTCAATTTTTTTCGAGTACTCTCATCACTCTGAATGGAACTTCCTATGTACGGGAACAAAGGCAAAGCTGGCGGTGGCGATCGTCGGTTTAAATCGGGCGGTAAAGGCCCTGGTAAGAAAGGCCCTGGCAAGGGAAGTTTCAGCGGCGGCGGTGGTCGGCGTGAAGAAGGTGGCGACCGGGATTTTGGCGATCGCAAGCCGTATAACCGCGAAGGCGGCGGTAGCAGAGATTTTGGCGATCGCAAGCCGTTCAACCGCGAGGGCGGCGGCGGTCGGGATTTCGGCGATCGCAAACCGTTCAACCGCGAGGGCGGCGGCGGTCGGGATTTCGGCGATCGCAAGCCGTATAACCGCGAAGGCGGCGGTAGCAGAGATTTTGGCGATCGCAAACCGTTCAACCGCGAGGGCGGCGGCGGTCGGGATTTCGGCGATCGCAAACCGTATAACCGCGAAGGTGGCGGGGATCGAAACTTCGGTGATCGCAAACCGTTCAATCGCGATGGTGGCGATCGAAACTTTGGCGATCGTAAGCCGTATAACCGCGAGGGCGGCGGTGGTCGGGATTTCGGCGATCGCAAACCGTATAACCGCGAAGGTGGCGGCGGTGGCCGCGACTTTGGTGATCGCAAACCGTTCAATCGTGAGGGTGGTCGGGATTTCGGCGATCGCAAGCCGTATAACCGCGAGGGCGGCGGTGGCAGAGATTTTGGTGATCGTAAACCGTATAACCGTGAAGGTGGTCGGGATTTTGGCGATCGCAAGCCGTATAACCGTGAAGGTGGCGGGGATCGTAACTTCGGCGATCGTAAGCCGTATAACCGTGAAGGGGGCGGTGGCAGAGATTTTGGCGATCGCAAGCCGTATAACCGCGACGGTGGGGCGGATCGTAACTTCGGCGATCGCAAACCGTTCAATCGCGACGGTGGGGGTCGGGATTTTGGCGATCGCAAACCGTATAACCGCGACGGTGGTGGTGATCGAAACTTTGGCGATCGTAAGCCGTTCAATCGTGAAGGCGGCGGTCGTAGCTTTGAGCGCGAGCGCAGCTTCAATCGGGGCGATCGTGAAGGCGGTTCGTTCAACCGCAACCGCGATGATCGATCGGGACGCTTTGACCGTCGGGAGAGCAGCGATCGACCCGCATCCGATGAGCTAGAGCCGAATGAAAGCCCTGACTTGATCTACGGTAAACATGCCGTGATTGCTGCGCTGGAAGGCGATCGCAGTCTGAACCGCGTGTGGATTCTGCCCCGCTTGCGCTATTCTTCGCCGTTCCATGAGTTGTTGTTGGAAGCGAAAGCCAACGGTACCGTGATCGATGAAGTGGAACCGCAGCGTTTGGCCCAGATGACCCATGGTGCCACCCACCAAGGGATTGCCGCTCAGGTTGCACCCTATGAATATGTCGATATTGGCGACCTGATCACCCAGGCCAAAGAAAAGAGCGAGAAGCCCGTCATTGTTGTGGCCGATGGGATCACTGATCCCCATAACCTCGGGGCGATTATTCGGACAGTGGAAGCGATCGGGGCCCAAGGCTTAGTGATTCCTCAGCGTCGCGCCGCCGCGATTACTTCAACCGTGATGAAAGTGGCAGCCGGGGCGCTGGAAAACATCGCGATCGCCCGTGTGGTTAATCTGGCTCGTTCCTTAGAACAACTTAAGGAGGCCGGATTCTGGATCTACGGCACGGCCGGGGAAACGGGGCAACCGATTACCGAAGTTGATTTTGCTGAGGCGACAGTGCTGGTGGTCGGCTCCGAAGGCGACGGCATTGGGGTGACGACGCAGCGGCATTGTGATGTGCTGGTGTCGATTCCGTTAGCGGGCAATACCCCGAGCTTGAATGCCTCAGTGGCAACCGGGATGGCATTGTATGAAGTCTATCGCCAACGCTGGCGCGATCGACGGGAGTTGGCCCATGTGGTCGCAGCGAAGATACCCGCTTTAGCTGTGGAATAATCTAATTCCGCTATTTGCCTCTTGCCAAAGCGAGGGGGGATCAGTATAAAGAAACTGTCCCTCCTTGCTCTTGCAGCTCGTTTAGCATCCTCCAATTAATTTATGAAAAGCCTTTTTACCCAATCGCTCAATCAACTGGGACTCGCTTGGTGGGTCGAAATCACCACCGCTGTGCCGCAATGTACTTACTACTTTGGGCCATTTGGGCGCTATGAATCGGCCTTACAGCACCAGCCTGGCTACATTGAAGATCTGGAAAAAGAAGGGGCGCAGCAAATTCAAGTGCAGATCAAACGCTGCAAGCCGGAAGTGCTGACCATCTGTGATGAAGCGGAAATGCAGCCCGTACAGTTGGGATAGTCGATCGGCTGCTTTAATCCGCCGGAATGGCTTCGGGATGGACTTGAAGCCACTGGCTAATCCTGGCACTGATCAAGTCCGGCACTTCCCAAGGGAGAAGATGCGCCGTTTGCTCAAAGCACTCCCATTCACATTGTGGGAGTGCTTTTGCCGTTTCGCGGCTGGCGGCGGGGCTGATGTGCCGATCGTGTTCGCCCATTAGCATCAGACTGGGGCATTGAATCTGCGCGAGGTCGGGGACGCGGTTGTAGCCTTTGCCGATCGCCTGGTTTAGGGCTTGGTCAGCCTGCCGCGAGGTTTTAAGATAGGCGTAAACGGCTTCGCGGGCGAGAAACTGATACACCTCGGGGCGATGTTGCTGGATGAGATAACGAAACAGCGATCGCTTCCCCAGGGTCTCGATATTCCACGGCCAACCGGGTTTGATGAAGTTAATCAACCCGGCGGCACCCGTCAGCAGATTATCCCGCAGGCGAATCTTGGGATGATCGCCCCAAGGCCGCGCGGCGGTGGCAACGAGAATTAGGCCGCTGACTCGATCGGGATAACGCAACGCCAACTCCAGTGCAAAAATCCCCCCCAGCGACCAACCTAAAATCAAAGCCTGCTTGGCCTTGTGGTGATCGAGGAGCGCCACAAGGTCATCCAAATGCTGTTCGATTGCAAAGGGTTTGGTCACCCGACTGCGCCCGTAGCCGCGTAGATCCGGGGCTAGGGTGGTGAAGCGATCGCGCAGTGGCGCAGTCAATACGCCCATACTGCTGCCTGCTCCCGGATGACCATGGAGGCAGAGTAGCGTCGGGCCTTGACCGGCGACGATCGTGTGGAGGAGCGGGGTTGGGGACATAGGCGCGAAGACCGTGCGGTGTGCAGCATTGAAACAGGGGCTTTTCTAGTCTATGGGATCCATTGCCCAGAATATGGATAAACCGCAATCGCAGAGCCACCGCCCTCGTTTATGATGGTGGAGCACAAGTGCTGATTGAGTTTGAGCCATGGCAGACGAGAAGATAACCAATTCCCCCACTCCTGATGATGCGGCAGCAGCAAAGCCCGCGAAGGCGGCCAAAGCCCCAGCGGTAGAAGATAAGCCCCTACCGGAATTTATGGCGCAGGATTGTTTGCCAGCCTTGGCAGAAGCGCTAAAGCAAGGGGGCCTACCCCAAGTTGATCTGACGTTCCAGCAACGTCCGATCGCGGTGCGCGGTTACGCCAGCACCGCAGATTGTTGGCAGTTGCAGGGGAATTGGCAGGCAGACAGCCAGGCACATCAGTTCAATGTGTATTTCTTTGATGGGTCGTTGCAAGGTCAGCGAGGCTATTCTGCGAGCATTGGTAATCGCATGCCCGGCACGATGGAGTCGTTCCGGATTGATGAGCGGAAAATGTCGCTGGCGCTATTTGTTTCCGGGGTGCTTCAACGGTTGAATGGCCAGAAGTGGCTCGATCGGAACTAGACTTGGGCGGACGGATTCGGGGCCATCGCTAGCTCGATCTTCTAACCGCAATGCCAGTGCGATCGGCAGGAAAAATGACGTACCTTCGCCCTAAATCGATTAATGCGGTGATTTGCTGGCTTTTTCGACAAAATCCGCCATCCGGCGCAAGTTCTCCGCTATCCCCTTGGGAATGTACCGAGGGACTGCTAGGATAAATTTCGTTCGGTATTTTTTATGCCCCATGACATCGCAGGTTGAACTAGATCGGAATTCCCGCGATTTTAATGCGCGCGACCTTGTCGAACCCAATTCGACAGCGAAACTTGTGGTGCGCGATCTGAGTAAAGAATATATCGTTCAAGGCAAGCGGCTATTGGTACTGGATCAGGTTAATCTGACGATTCAGGCCAGGGAGCTGGTTTGTCTTGTGGGGACTTCCGGCTGCGGTAAGTCAACGCTATTGAATATTTTGGCGGGTTTGACCGCGCCGACGATCGGGGAAGTGCTGGTCGATGATATTGCCGTAACGGGTCGGCCGGGTTCCGATCGGGGCATGGTGTTCCAAAGCTACACGCTTTATCCTTGGCTGACGGTGGCCCAGAATGTCGCCTTTGGACTATCACTGCGTAAGATTCCCCTGGTGGAGCAGCGTGAGCGAGCCTTGCATTTTCTCGATGTGGTGGGACTATCGAATTTTGCCGATGCTTATCCCAAGCAGCTTTCGGGGGGAATGAAGCAGCGCGTCGCGATCGCCCGAGCGATCGCCAATGAACCCGCAATTTTGCTGATGGATGAACCCTTTGGGGCACTGGATGCTCAGACCAAAGAGCAATTGCAAGAATTTTTACTGGAACTGTGGGAACGGACACATTTGACGATCTTGATGATCACCCATGATGTGGAAGAAGCGATTTATCTGTCCCAACGGATGTATGTAATGCAAGCGCATCCGGGCCGCATTGCCCAAGAATTGTCGATCGATTTACCGTCAGCGCGTTCCCTGGATCTGAAACTCTCGCCGGAATTTATTGCGATCAAACGTCAGGTGCTTCAGGCTTTGCGAGAATGACATCGCGGCCTGAGGGGGCAGCGAGTCTAACCCAACTTGCTACCATCACGACCCTGAACGTTGGTTCATCAACCATTGGTTCACCAATCCAGTTGGGACAACAACTAGTTGGTTCAAAAACCACATGGTTCAAAAAACGTTGGTTAAACACTTATTCTTTTTCTGTTGGATTGACTCTCACCATGTTTAGTTTCTTTCACCGTCGTCTTTCGTCCTGGCTCACGGGCGCAATTTTGGCTTCTGCGACCCTGATGCTCACCGTGGCTTGTAGCCAAACCCCCACCCAATCAGCTCCAATTTCCGTGGGCACGCAGCCCTGGATTGGGAGTGCGGGGCACTATGCGGCCATGGGCAAAGATCTGTTCAAAGCCCAAAAGCTGAATATCCAAGATGTCGGCTTTCCCAACGTCAGCGACGAAATGGCCGCATTTTTGGCGAAGAAAATTGACATGGGCTGGTTCCCGTCGGCGGATGCGATCCCGATGGCCGCTCAAGATCCCAGCATTCGTGTGATTTACACGGCGGATTTCTCGGACGGTGGTGACGGCATTATGGGTCGGGGAATCACTTCTCCGGCGGATGCGAAGGGCAAGACCCTGGCGCGGGAAGATGTTTTGTTCGCCAAGATTTTGCTTGGTAGCTACCTCCAGAAGGCTAACCTGAGCGAGAAGGACGTGACGGTGAAGAACATGACCGCTTCCGATGGGGCAACGGCCTTCGCAGCGAAGCAGGTGGATGTAGCGGTGAGCTACGAACCCTACTTGACCAAGGCATCGAAGGAAGGCAAAGGTGAAGTGATCTTCACGACGAAGGACACAAACTTGATTGCCGACGTGCTGTTGGTGCGTGAAGACTTGATCAAAACGCGCCGGGCGGATTTGGTTTCCTACTTGAAGGGCATTGACCAAGCGGTGAAGGCCGTGGTGGCGGATGAGCCGGAAGCGCTGAAGGCCGTTGGTGCCAAGCTGGGCGTGAACGAAGAAGAAGTGAAGGCCCAGCGATCGGGGGTGAAGCTGTTTGATGTGGCGGAGAACAAGGACATTGCTTTTAATCCCACGCATCCGCGTAACCTGATGGGTAACTTGGAACTGTCGGCAAAAGCCGCTCAGGAGTTCAAGATGCTGGAGAAACCCGTTGACCTGAAGGTCTTGGTGGATGACTCCTTGGTGAAGTCGCTCTAAGCGAATCGAGACTAGCCAAAACTGCATCGATCGCCTGTGGTCGGTGCAGTTTTGCTTTCAGCATGGCATTTATATCCAATTCCCTCGCAGCTGTACCCATGACCCAAGATGTTCCCATGATTCAAGACAGCCCCACGCCCCGCAGTCATCGTTATTTGCGGCCTTCACGCTTTTGGGCGATTCGGCAGGG
Source organism: Cyanobacteriota bacterium (assembly GCA_046049545.1). Lineage (GTDB taxonomy): Bacteria > Cyanobacteriota > Cyanobacteriia > Leptolyngbyales > Leptolyngbyaceae > Romeriopsis. The sequence goes on from JBJORF010000095.1 coordinate 10,914, forward strand.
GTTTCCCCGATCGTGGGCGATCGCGCTGGTGTCGATCGCGTTGGGTGTACCGCTGGCGCTGTGGATTGGCTTGAGCTATGGCGGATTAGTGACCCCATTCTTTTTGCCAACTCCGACCCAAGTGGCCCAGACGGGTTATCGACTGTTAATGGAAGAGGGGCTGGGATTAGATATTTTGGTGAGCTGTGGTCGGGTGGCAGCAGCATTTGTGCTCGCGGGCATCATTGGCGTGCCGATCGGGATTGCCATGGGGACGTTCTCCAGTATGGAAAATTTATTTGCCCCGATCGCGGGATTGGTGCGTTACATGCCAGTGACGGCGCTGGTGCCGCTGATTATCCTATGGGTGGGACTGGGCGAAGAATCGAAAATCACGATTATCACCTTGAGCATTGTGTTTTACAACGCGATCATGGTGGCCGATGCGGTGAAGTTTATTCCTAATGATTTGATCAATGTTGCCTATACCTTGGGCGGCAATCGCTGGGATGTGCTGCGGCGCGTGATTTTGCCCGCCACTTTTCCCAGTGTGCTCGATACCTTGCGGGTAAATATGTCCACGGCCTGGAACTTCATGGTGATTGCCGAGCTGGTGGCGGCGCAGGACGGGCTGGGGATCACGATTATGCAGGCGCAGCGGTTTTTGCACACCGATAAGGTGCTGTTTGGGATTTTGGTGATTGGTCTGATTGGTGTGGCGACGGACTTTGCGATGAAGACGCTGTTTGCCAAGCTCACGCCTTGGGCCGATCAGACCCGTGCTTAGGATCGCTAGTCATTGCCAAAGCTATTGACTTGCAGGACTTCCCAGTCCTGGCCGAGGATGCTGAGATCGATCGTTTGGGGGGGTAAGCCACGACCATCCCATTGGCGTGGATCAAGTTTGAAGTTTGGCGTTTGGAGATCCTGGAGCAGCAAATCCGGCACAGCATCTTGGTTCAGATCGCCGATCGCGGCCAGCGGTGCGGCAATGCCCAAATTCTCCAACCTCGGGGCGATCGGCATCCCATCGTTCAGCATAATGGCTTGAAACTGCACTTGGCGACGATCGGGAGATTGCCAATATAGATCACTAATGCCGTCGCCATTGCCATCGTGGGTGGCCGCGATCGTCCAGGTACCAGCGGGAGCGGCGGTGAGCAAGTGGGCATCGATAAACTGACTTTGATCGAGGCGGACGATCGCGGTGTGATTGAGTTCCGGCAGTCGATAGAGCAAATCCCGATCGCCATCGCCGTCAAAGTCTGTGACCCCTTGAATTTGCCACTGGGCGTTGCCCGTTTTGAGCAAGTTGCCTTGGCGATCGCGGATGAAGTCATAGTGCGTTACCTGCTGCCGCCCGCCGAGCTGCCAAAACGCCACGGCATCGGCATTGCGGTTTTGCCAGACTAGATCTAGCTGTTGGTCACTGTTCAGATCTGCCAAGCCAACCAACTGCCAATCGCGATTTCCGGTGCGGAGAATCTGGCCTTGGGCATTGCGGAGGCTGAGCGATTGGACTTGGCCGTGGGAATCGAGTCGCCAAATCTGAACTTCATCACGATCACGCGAATGCAGCACCAAATCGGCAATGCCATCTTGATCAAGATCCGCACTCCCCACGACCCGCCAGTCCTCGGTGAGGGTCACAGGTTGATTTTGGAGGTTGGTGATTTCGACGGTGCGGCTGCTGAGTTGGGTCGCTACTGAGCCAGGGGCGAGCGTCACCCGTTGGAGGCGCTGACTGCGGCGATGGCGGAACAGCAGGTGCTGGGGGCTGACATGTTTGAGCCGAGTCAGCCCCTGGGTGGTGCTGCCCTCCCGATCGCTAAGCTGCAACTGAATCTGGCGATCCTGCTGGGGCAATCCCCGTTGGTCACGATCGTAGTGGAGGCTGTTCAGGACGGTTGTGATCTGGGGGGTCTTCGCGCGGTTATTGAACTGGAAGTCGAAGCGAGTTGGCGTGCGACTGTAACGCCCGATCGCTTGATTGTCAGCCCAGATTTCCGTCGGGGTGAGATGGAAGCCGATCGGGTCGGCGGGATTGAAGGTGAGCCGTTCTCCGGCTTGTGCTTGAGCGATCGTGACGCTCAGACGACTGCCCTGCCATTGGCCAGAATCATCACTGATCCGGGCAGCGGGGAACAAGTTCAGGGGCGGTTGCTGCTGGCGGTAGCGCTGGGGGGCGGCGGGAAGATGGAGCTGTGGGGGCTGATTCCGATAGCGCAACAGGCGCACTTGCCCCGTGGCATGTGTGATCTGTTCATTTCCCGGTGCGCCGATCGCCAGGCGTTGCCCGTCTCCAGAGAGCGCTAACCCCGTGCCAAATTCCCCGCCCCCGAGGGTTTCGCCGATGCTTTGCCACTGCTGATCAATCCAGCGATAGGTGCGGATATGGGCGATCCGTTCCGGATCGCGCACATCAGGACTGGTGCTGAGGCTAAGGGTTTGGCCGTCGCCGGAAAGCACCAGCCGATCGCCCAGCCCTTCGTTCCCCGTTTTCCCGACGATTGCGCTGCCGACCCTTTCCCAGTGGCCTGCGGTTTGGCGATAGGTGTAGACTTCGCCGCGATGGTTTTGGCTGCCGATCGCGCTGACGGCGAGGGTTTGACCGTCGGCGGCCAGGGCTACGGCATGACCGAAGAGGGTGCGGGGCTGTTGGCCGAGCAGCGGCGTTTGAGGTTGCCACTGGGCGGTATCCGCATTGTATTGATAAAGGTGGACGGCCCCGCTGTTGGGGCCGCTCACGCCGGGACTGAAAGCGGCCCCGATCGCCAGGGTTTCACCGTTGGCGGCGATCGCGATCGCGCTGCCAAAGTTGCTATCGGGGTGGGTGCCAGCGAGGACGTTACCCAGCGCTTCCCATTGCTCATTGCGATAGCGGTAAACCTGGACTTGGCCATGGTTCGGGCCGCTGTGGTCGCCGTGGGTCGCCCCGATCGCGATGGTCTGGCCGTCGGCGGATAGGGCGATCGCCGCCCCCGCTAGGTCTAAACTTGCTCCGCCCGGAATCGCCCCGCCCAGGGGTTGCCACTGTTGATGTTGGTAGCGGTAGAGCTGGACCGCCCCGCTCTGTGCGCCGTTGGCATTGTTGCCGGGCGCGGCGATCGCGAGGGTTTGGCCATCGGCGGCGAGGGCGACGGCCCAGCCAACAAATTCCAGGGCACGCGGCCCGTGGATTGGTGCGCCGAGCGGTTGCCAACCGTCGCCATTGGCTTGATAAACCTGAACCGCCCCGCTGCCATGGCCATTGGTGTAGTCGTGGGGTGCGCCCACAGCGAGAATCTGACCGTCAGTGGACAGGGCGATCGCTTGCCCAAACCGATCGCGCACGCGATTCTGGCTCAAATCCGCCCCCTGCACTTGAAATCCACTGGAGACAGAGATGGCGGGGGTTTGCTGCCGGGAACGCCGGGCTGCTGGGGCCAAAATTGGCGGCGTGGCGGGAAGCTGGCGCAATTGCTCCGCTGACGGAAAGGTGAAAAAGGGCATAGCACATCGAGACCAGTGGAGTGTCGGTTATGCTGCCGTCTCGATCGGGATTGCGCCTCTGAAAATCTACGCAAGGTGGGATGAACTTACAGCGCATTTGTACGGAGTGCAGAATCGGATTTGGCGGACACAATCGCAGCCTTGTATGGGTTCCGTGGAATTTTTATGTGAGGTTGTATGCGGACTGCGAATAATTTGACCCAAGCGGCTGTGACGGTGCCCAGCGCGATCGTCACGTTGAAATTCGATCAACCCGCGCAATGCTTCACCGAAGCCCTGGTGCAGGCATCGACGGTGTTTGTGGTGGCGGCGACTCCGAAGTGGCCGGGGGCGATGGTGACTTGTCGCATTCTCGGGAATGGCGTGAATCGTCCGGTGTTTCAGGGGATGCGCGAACTGGCGGGGTCGGCGGGCTACGATGGCCGATCGGGGGTGCTGAACTTGGTGCAGTGTTTCTTTGACGGTGTGGACTGCTGGTATGCCATTTCCCATGCCAAGGTCGAGAATGCCGCGAGCTATCCGGTGCTGTTGCAGTTTTTGGCGCGGACGATCGGAATTGTCCAAGATCACCAGGTCTATTACGCTGAACCGGATGCCAAGGCCGATGCGAACTTGACCCAGTTCTCGGCCTACATGACCGCCAGCCAAGCGATTCCGGCCCACAAAGACGGGCAAATCACGATCCTCACCCACAACCTCAATATGCTTGGCCTGAAAATTGGCCCCGAAGCCGAACCCCACGGCAATTGGCTGTACAAAGTCTGGGCCGGGGCGACGACGGTGTACTCGGGAACGCGGATCGATGATGCGCGCGATTCGGGGATGCCGTTTATGGGTAAGGGGTGGCTGCGGCTGTCGCGATCGAGCGGTAAAGTCACCGCTGAAGCCTCGGCGGATGGACAAACCTGGCAGGTGATCCAGTCCTTTGCGCGGCCCTCCTGGGAAGCGCTCTACATCGCGATCGCCCTGACCCCGGCAGCGGGGGCTAGCCTGCGAACGGTGCAGGTGGTCAGCTTTGAGGTGATGCCCTAATGTTTGTCATGCAGCCGCGTCGGCTTCAGACGGTGAATGCTGACCTCCGCCGTGCCCGGATCATTTGCGATGGCAATAGCATTACGCAGAGCGTTTACGGTGAGCCAACGTCCTATCCACGCCAGTTAGAGGCGCTGTTGAATGCCGCAGGCTACGGGGTGGAAGTGCTGAATATCGGTGTTTCGGGGCAAACCACGGCCCAAATGGTGAACGATGCCTCGCGCCAAGTCGATCGCCTGTATGACCCCGATCGGCCCTGCTGGGCAATCGCCAAGGAAGGCGGCAACCATATATTTTTTGGGGCAACGGTGCCGGAAGCCTTTGCCGCCTTTGCGGAATACTGTCGGGGACGGCGATCGCGGGGCTTTCGGGTGGTGGCGATCGATACGTTCCCGCGTAAGAATGGTTACTTTCCGGGCTATGAGCGGGTGGCGGACTATGCGGCGGATTTAGTCGCTTATAACCAGTTGATCCGGGCGAATTGGCGCAGCTTTGCGGATTTGTATTTTGATGCGCGGGAGCAGTTGCCGGAGTTTGATATGCGTGCGCCCTATATGACCGATGGCATTCATCCGACGGTGGAAGGTAATGCGCTGTTCGCGGCAAGGATGGCGCAGTTTTTGGTGCAGAATGCGTGATCGATATACTTCAATCCTGATTGAGATATACGAGGCCACAGCCCCCCAGCCCCCCCAATGCTGGGGGCTTTGAGTCTTCCCCACTATTGGGGGCTAGGGGGCGATTGTGTGTTGTCGGTCTAATTCTTCGTCCGCGCCAACAGCACCGGGCAGTTTGCATTCACCCGCACGTAGTCCGAGAGCGAACTGCCGAGTAGCCGATCGAGGTCAGGCATATTCTTGGCGATCGACGGACGGCGATCGGGGGAACCGAGGATCAGCAAATCCGTCTTCGCGCTATCCGCGATCCGGCAAATGGCCTTACCCGCATTCCCTGTGCCGACGAAACACTTAGTATTTACCCCGTAGCGCTCGGCCTGCTTCACCCCTTCGGCCAAAATCGGATCCTGAGCAGCGGCGTTACCCACGAGTTCTTCCTTGGCATTTGGGTCAACGCGGATCAGGTTCAAAGTGCTACCGGGAATGTCGCGCAGGAGAAACAGTGCGGTTTCCAGACATTCCTTCGAGGCATCAGATTTATCGAGGGCGACGGTGATATGTTCGATGTCACGCACGAACACGTCGTCTTTGACCAGCAGCATGGGCCGGGAGGACAGTTGGAAAACATACTGGCTCACCGAATTGTTCAAAATCGATTCGAGCCGCTTCAGGCCGCGCGATCCCATGATCAAGAGGTCAGTTTGCAGCTCCTCCGCCACTTCGCAGACCACGCCCTTCGGATCGCCTTCCCGAATCATCGTTGTGGTTTTACTCGGATCCAAGTTCAGCGTCGCGATCGCGTTATCCATCAGGGCCTGACCCGCCGCCCGCTTGCTTTCCATATCGCTTTCGGAGGTTTTGGAAGGCACCACGTGGAGCAGGGTGACGTTGGCGCGCTGGAGGTAGGGCACTTTCATCAGGGCCTGGAGCATTTTCTCCGAGGAGCCACCAGCATCGGCCAATAAAATCTTTTCAATCATGGGTTCGCTCGCCTTAGGGAAAAAGGATGTTCAAAAAGCGCGGTTCAAACTACGCCAACGGTTGCTGACGTGGGAACATGCGATTCAATTGTAAACACCGATCGCAGAGAACGCATCGTCAGTTCAACAGTTGTGACATTCCGGGTCATGGGCCTTGCGATCGGGGAGATCACCGCTGGTGTCACCCCCGCCCTATAATTGCGATCGTCTCATTTTGTTGGGTCGTTCATCTTCTTCGGTCGTTTACTACGGGCCCGTTAGCTATGTCGTTATTTGATTGGTTTGCCAATCGGCAGAAAAAAGACCCAGAAATTCAATCCCAGCCCGAACGCGACTTTCCCGATGGCCTGTGGACAAAGTGCGAAGCCTGCGGGGCGGTGATGTACACCAAGGATTTGCACGCCAATCAGATGGTTT
>JBJORF010000096.1:0-17369 GCA_046049545.1 Cyanobacteriota bacterium
CCGTCAACATTTCCAATTCTTCCAGGATGGAAAATCCTGCTTCGGGGACTGGAGTGGCTGCGGCTTGGGTGCGTTCGGATTTTGTCTCTTGATATAGCTTGGTGAGGTGATCGAGAAAATGCGCGACTTGCTCTTGCGGATTACCGATTTGATTAGGCAATGTGAGCATATGACTACGTCTCAACCTCGATCGCCAGCGTTTGGCGCACCAAATTTTCGACTGGTGTATAAATATCTGCGCCTTCTCCCATAACGCGAATCGAAACAATCAGCGCATACCGAACAGACTCAGCCCAACGACCATGCTGAGGCCGATCCTTCCACCAGCCCCCTACTGGATAAATCCCGATCGCATCCTTCGCCGCCAAATCCGCCGCCGTCCCTGTCCAAGTATCTGAATGCAACGAACCGCGATCGCGCAACTCAGAGCCTAAAAACCACCCCTTGTCTTCCTCAAGCGAAACTGTCTCCCCATCATCGCGAGCATCTTTAGTCGATCTTTTCCGCAACTCCAACAGTGTTTCCGTCGATTTCTTCGTAATAAACCTTAATCCATGGGAAGGATAGGCATATCGGCGTACCCAGCCACGTTCTCCTGGATTTGCTTCAATAAAATATGAGAGTGTTACCCGCATCTCCACCTCTCGCTCACCCAAAGCCTCTAATTCCTGTCGTGGCCAAGGCAATGTATGCAGATTCATATCTTTAGTTGAAGCATCACTACGCCCTTCCTTCTTTTGAAAAGGCTGAAATCCATCCTCTACAATTATCGTCAAATCATTCTTCGCACTACGCAAAGCCCTATCCAAACTCGGCACCCCATACCCATACCGTCGAAGGATCAACGTTTTATCTTTCTGCTGCGGCTTGGCAGGCAAATGATTCCACATCGCCGCCGTCCAAGTTGCCGAATGGACAATCAAAGCCCGCACCGTCTCCGGCCAAAAATCGGAATTCTCCACCAAAATCTGTGCTGCAAAATGTCCTGCCAAAGCAGTTGCTGCACTCGTATCACTAAATAAGGTAAATAGGCGCTGCTCAGCTTTATGATGCACCGTCAGCAAACTCAAATCATCCAAATCACCAACATATTGACCATCTGTCGCCAGATTCCCTCCCTCAAAGACAACGTCGGGACGATTTGGCCATTGTTTCCCCCAACCAACAGACGTCCTACTCCGAGGAGATAAATCTCCGGCAGGCGCGATCGGGTGCCAACTTCGATATTTAGAATCAACAATATTTACCTTCTCAGTAAAAGCGCCAACCACCAAAGCATTCCAAGACTGTGATGGATTCTCAGCCGATGCACTATCGTTATTCGTTAAATAGTCTGCGTTGCTTACATCGTCCCGAATATTACCAACCGGAACAATCATTAACCGTCGCACCAACTCATCGGAAAACTCATCTCGCCCAAAACATATGTTATCGATCGCTGCTGACCAAGATGAAGGTATGCCAAGATTCTGACCGTCCTGCGTTACAGGCATACAAATCACCCGTTTCCGCAAAGGGGCTTGTACCTCAACACGACTGATACATTCCTGCGTAATCGCACCATAGGCGTCAGGAACATTCTCATCCCTAGGTGGCAACATTTTAACCGACTCCAAGCAATGGGCGATCCGCACTGCCACACTTCCCGCCAACACGTCACACAAGTCGCGATATATAGCTAACCCCGCCATATTTGTCCCATGCCCGCTATCATCCTCCAATCCCCAAGCTGGTTCGTAGGTATGCCTATCATCCGCACTCAGATGATTTTCGAGTAAAGGATGGGTTCTCGTCACACCTCCATCTAACAAACAAACCGATACATTTGGCGATTCCTCAAATTCACATCGTTCCAATAAATCATTCACCCATGCCTGCTGTTCAAGGTCATTATTTTCAAAAAAGAACGAAGGCAGATCTTTTGCCAGCCTTAGTTCCGCTGTCGCATCGCAATGGATGACAATTTGTCCAAGCTGCACAACACTGGCCAGCACCACAACCACTTCACGCTCAATAAACTTCACAGAATGCGGCTGCACTCGAAGATTCAGTTTCTCCGTGATCTCATCAAAACTATCTCTTCGATCCTTTCTCAGCCAAACCTCCCACCAAACAACTACTCTTGGATCTCTTGGAAACAATGAGATTTCATCCGTAAATAACGATGTCACTGAACTCGGCGAAAACGTTTCGATTCGAGTAATTAAGGCTTCATTTTTAGGCTTACCACTTTCTGTCTCTTCATTTTGATAGGCATCAATTTTCTTCTCAAATATGTTCTTCTTGCTGTCAGGAACAAACAGCGTTGCTTCTAAGTATTCCTCACTGCCAGAAGCAGGAGTAACCGCCATCAACTCGACCTTCGCCTTAGACCGTAAATCCTCCAAGCTCTGAAGCACCTGATCTTTCTCAGTCGCTGCAAACTTCACGTCCAGATAAAACCCACGTTCCCCAACTACCAAACCTGAATCAGCCTCGCTTCGCTCCTGCACCAGCACATCCAAAACATTACCGAAATCCGTGCGAAGTTTTTTCGCATGGACATCACGCGCCCTGGAAGGAGCCGCTTTTGAGCTTCCTCCTATTGGCTTAGGATAAGTATAATTTTCTCGCCTTCTAAAGTCAGGGTGGTCAGGCAAGCTCAGATGGGGTAAATCACGTATCGATGCAGCCATAACTCAAAATAATCAACTCGTTGTAAAGTCCACAAGCACAATCCATCCAGAACCAAACCAATCACCATAGGCTCATAGACTTCCGTTCCAAAATTGCTGCAATCACGTCATCCTCTGAAATGACCTTTTTGCTCTCTAATACCGTATTTTTAGCAACTTCACTCACGGCTCGAATCACTTCCGCCTGACTCAGACCTACTGCTGCCCCTAGAATATCATCCCACTTCGTCCAACTCAACTTAAATGCAACCAAACGCGACTGAATCAGCTTTCTAATCACATCAGAATTAGGCAACTCATACTGAATCACATCATCGAAACGTCTGTAAAGAGCTTTATCTAGTAGATCAGGGTGATTTGTCGCAGCAATAATCAGACTATCACTATTATCGTTTTCCAAAAATTGCAAACAGGAATTCAAAACACGGCGAATCTCACCAACATCATGACTATTGGAACGCTGGGAGCCAAGCGCATCGAACTCATCAAAGAAATAAACCCCACGAGTAGACGACATCGCATCAAAAATTAGCTTCAGTTGTGTTGCCGTTTCACCCATAAACTTAGTGAACAACCCCTCATAAAGCACCGTAAAAAGAGGCAGCTTCAGTTCTCCCGCGATCGCTGCTGCTGTCATTGATTTCCCGGTTCCTGGCGCACCTACCAGCAGTAATTTGCGCCGAGGCTGAAGATTATGTTCCTTCAGAAGATTAGAGCTTGCTTGCTCAGTGACAACTCGCATCAACCTTTTGTACAAATCTTCAGACAGCACCATATCAGCTAACCGCATCTCAGAATATCGCGCCGACAGGAGACTAACCAAATCGCCCTTTGGTTGGATCAGAGGGATTGGCCCGCCTTTCTTGTCGATAAAGCGAGATTTCTGCTCTTTCGCTTGGTCAACCAAACCACGGATTTCTTGCGCTACTTTCCCATGGCCTTGCCGTGCCTCATGTGCCGCAACCTGCATCGCAATAGTCAGGAACTGTTGTTCTTCACCTTCTATATGACTCTTTAGGAGAGCAATGACTTGGCGAGCAGTAGACATGATATGACAATGGGCATGGCTTAAGTAAGTCCTATTTCCCAATCATGCCCCAAAAATGCTTCTCTGGTTAAAAAATATTACAAATTAATTGTCTCAGGCCAAGCTGAAGGTTTTAGCATCATGACCCAATGTTCGATTTGCTCATAGTCATCGAGTTCTTGGCGTTCCCCTGGTGTTAAGCTGCCTGACTTTGATCGATCGAGCAACACCCGCAATCGATCGCGCATCACCAGCGGACAACTTAAATGCAGCGCCGTGGCGGCAATGATCCGATCGGACATTTCGCGGACAATCGCCCGATCAATCTGTTGTACCGCCAACCCGATCGCCATTATTCCGGCAACTTCCTGGAAAAGTTGCCCCACATTTCCTGGCGGGCCGTGGCGATCCCCGCTGCGGTAATATGCAGCTTCAGATCATCTCTGGCTGGATAGAATAAAAATAATTCGATTTGGGCGAGATGTAATGGTGTGGTTTCAGCGGCGATCGCGCGATCTCTGTGTCTGTATCGGGGATTCGATTACCCACGCGAGCACTGAACCAGAGGGCTTTTTGACCCAGATGCAGCGAGCACGGCCTGACCTGAGAATGCAAGCCTATGGGCTGAGTGGCGGTCGGGCTGCCGATCTCTGGACAGGGAAAACCGCTTGGAGCAAATCAATGCCCTATGCCAAAATTCTGAAAACTCAACCCTCGATCGTCATCCTCTACATTGGCGTGAACGACCTCTGGCACGAACCGCCCACTCCCAGCCATATTTTTCAGCAAGAATTGACGCAATTAGTTCAAGCGGCCAAAGCCGTTACACCCACGATCGTCGTCGCCACGCCCGCCGTCATCGGCGAAACACTGACCGAACCCAAAGATCCCGGCCTCAATGAATTCCAGCATTTAATTCAAACCCTGACGATCGCCCAAGCCGTCACCCTCTGCGATCTCCGCGCCGCCTTCACCACACATTTGCAAACGCATAATCCAAATCGGTTAACCCAAGGCATCCTCACCACCGACGGCGTACATATGAATTCCCAGGGCAACCAACTGATTGCCACAACCCTGCTTAAATCCCTCGCGATCGCGCTGAAGTCACGGGGCTAACTTGGGTCTGATTTCATCGCACCTGACAGAAATAATACAGCCACAAATCCTCACAGGATTCCCGTTGTTCCGGCGTTATCAGCTCCACTCCCGTCTTCCAGGAAAACACCCGGATATTCGTAAACCAAGGTTGTAGCTGCTCTAATTGCGCCTCGGGCCGAATATAGTATTGCTTCAGGCGAAAATTGTGGGATTCGTCCCGAATAAACATATGACCTAAATCACTTAAGCGCTGCCGATCGAGGGGAAAATTCACCACTTTGACAATCCCCAACATCACCAAATCCACATAGGTCGTAATCGGATTCCAACGCAGATGCCGCCGCACGTCCAGCGTCCGCTCAAAGGCAGTCAAATTATGGCTGGAAAATCCGAAATATGCGCCCGATCGGGCCACCCGCACAACGGATTCAAAAACTTTATTGCGATCGCCCTCCGACACACTATCAATGCCGTTAAAACTAAACAGCACCCAATCCTGAGAATCATCCGGTACATCGGCTAAATCCCGCGCATCGCCGATCGTGAAGCGAATTGCCGCATCATCGGCCCATTGCGGAAACCGTTGCTGCGCCGCCGCTACCATTTCCGCTGAATAATCGATACCCCAATAATGGCCCATCAACGGCGCAAAATGCTTCGAAGTGCGGCCTGCACCCACGCCAATATCGAGCATTGACCATTGTTTGAGTTGCGCGTCCCCGATCGTCGATCGCAATTCATCCAAAATCGCCGCTTCCCCCGGTTGCAACCGTTGCAACTGAGCATAATGCCGCACCACGTCTCCGGTTTGGTACGTGGTTTGATTTTTCGCAACGGCGGGCGGGGAATCGGTTACAGGTACTTCAGTCATGCCTGAATTATCGCATGCATCGCTATTCCGTCGGCGTTAATCCATCGGCGCTACTCCGTCTGCAATCCGGCATCCAGAGTCTTGCGAATCCGTTCCTGGGCATCTTCTAAATGCGCCAAGGTATAGATATCGCGGCGATTCACCTTACGTTGGGCTTTGCCGATCGCGCTTTGCAGTTGCTTTAATTGGTAGCGGGCCACCGTTTGCGCGTCTTCCGGCGCTGGCACCTTCCGCAGTGCTAGGTTACTCAACGCATTCAGGTACTCCCGCTGCAACCCCCGCCGCAAACTGGAAAGCGCCAAATTATCCTGGGGATCGACCACCTCACCCCAAATCGAAGTTTGCAAAGTATCAAACAGCTCCGGAATCGACAGGGTTTCGTTGGGGGCTTTCAGTTCGCCGTCGCGCAACCGCGCCAGCCGATCGGGATTGAGCAAGTCGTACATCGTCGCCGCCTGCAACGACAACACCGTTTCAAAAATCGGATAGTCCAACCGCGCCGCCGGAGTCCGCGTCCCCCAATGCGACCAGCGCGAGGGCGCGAGCTTATTCAGCAATTCCGGTGAAAACTTGAACTTCGTTTCGTCGAATACATTGTCTTTAATCAACTGCAACGATCGGCGCTGTTCACTCAAGGGCACCGCCTCAAACGGGAACCGTCCTTGAATATCCCCCGATCGATAGCGGTTAAACGACTGACCACCGACGTAATTCGTCAAAAACGAAGCAAACTGGCCATAGTGACTCAGCACCACATTAAACGCCGTCCGCAAATCACTAAAGCTCTCGCCCCGCAACGGATAGCGCTTTTCCACCCGATCCCACATCGCCCGCGCATTCGCCATCTGCCAAGTCGCATAGGTCAAGCCATCCCCGCTCATATCAAAGCGATTCACCTGCGGGTCAAGTCCTGAGAAAACATCTTCATCCGTCGCATAGGCGAGTTCTGGCTCCGCCGATCGACCCGCAATTTTCTCTAGGAACGATCGTTCCGCCGTGGTCGAACTGGCACTGCTGTCCGCATAACCGTAGGTAATCGCCCATTCATCATAGGGGCCAACCACATGGCTATAGTAGTCCCCTTGCTTCGCACCCTGCGGAGCCAAGTTCACCGCGTTATAGTCCATCACCGAACCAACTAGGCCCTGCGTGCGCGTCAGCTTCTGATCGTTCAGTTGCTCCGGCTTTAGCATCGCACTGCCCCGGAAATTGTGGCGCAGGCCCAGGGTATGGCCCACCTCATGGGCAATCAGCTCCCGCAGAAACTCATTGACGTAGTTTGTCATCGCATCACTGTTGGGCAATTGATTTTGCATCACCGCCATGTGCATCGAACCGAGGGCAAACTGCTGGGAGGCTTCGAGGCCATAGCAAAGATCCTGCATGCCGATCGGGTTTGCCGGGAAGCGTAGTTTGCGTTGCAGTTGGGCAGGAGGCACTTCCTTAACGGTCTCCCGCAGCGATCGACCCGCCATGCCGTAGTTACAAGCCGAGTTCTGGCCCAACAAAGCAGCCGCAAACGGTACTTTTGCCGCTTGGTTCTGCTCGATTAAATTGTTATATTCCCGCTTCATCGATCGAATGAAATTGCCATCAACGATGATGTCCGCATCGAGAATTTCCCCGGTTAATGGGTTCACCCGCGACGGCCCCATCGCAAAGATTGCATCGGTGGAGTTGAACCAGCGGATCGTGTTGTAGCGCACATCCGCCGGATCCCAGTCAGCCTTATCCGGCATCTGCTGCGCGACCACTGCATTCTTATAACCCGCCGCTTCAAAGGCTTTATTCCACATTAAGATCCCATCTTTAACCGCTTCACGATATTCCGTGGGAATTGTATTTTCCAGCCAAAATACGATCGGTTGTTTGGGCTCCGAAAGTGTCGCATTCGGGTCTTTTTTCTCTAAGTGCCAACGATTGATGTAGCGCACAAAGGGTTGCCGCGCAGTATCTTGGTTAAAGTCCTGGAAGGCGGTAATGAAGTAACCAATGCGATCGTCGGCGAGACGCGGACGATAGGCTTTATTTTCCGGCAGTTGCGACAAACTGTAGCGCACCCGCAGATCAAAGGCCCGACTGTCCGGTAAATTGCTAAATGCCATCGCAAACGGCCCCGCTGGCTCACCCCCCGTAAAGCCAAACACCGCCTCAACTTCCGTGTTGCGATCGAAGTTTTTGACCCGGCTGACGTAGCTGCGTTTGCTATCCAAACCATGGGTGCCACCCAGCGCCATCCCCAATCCCGGCAAATCCCCCAAGACCAACGGGTTTAAATCAACCACATAGGAATTTTTGGCTTCGTTGATGCTCATGATCGGTAGCGTTTGCAGCACCGAGTCGCTAAACGATCGGTTTAACGTCCGTTCTCTTGGGGTGCCCCGATCGGCCCGAAAATAAGTGTTCGGCACCACAAACTGAAGCGTATTATTCACCCGCCGCAGCTTGAACATAAAGTCGCCCAGCGGCCACCCACTATATAGCCCTTTCTCCCCCACTGCCGACTCCAGGGTCATCACGATCAGATGGTTCTGCTCCAGCTGTTCCGGCAAAATCTCTGCCATCAGCCGTCCGGCCTTCTCATCTTGGTAGAGGGTAAATAACCCGTTGATTTTCTCCGTATCCTTGGTCACTTGATCAAAGGGCCGGAACGGGCCGCTCTGCGCTTCAGAATTTTTTTTGTCCTTGGCGCTGCCTTTTTCTGGACTGGCACTATCGGCGGCTTTGGCGATCGGATGCGATTTTGCCTTGGCTTTGCCACCAATGGCCGGGGCGGACTTTGTCAGGGGCAGGGTTTCCGCGAGCCGCGAATCCGGCAAAGACTGTAAGCTCTGCTGCGCTGCTTTCTTGCCCGTTAGCTGAGTGATCGATCGTTGCAGCGATGCCAAAGTCGCATCATTGCGCAACATCAGCGGCAACGCCGTCAACGTCAAACCCAACGTAAATGCCAGAACGACAGACAACTTTTTCATAGAAGCGACAAAAACTGATGCGATACAGAAACTGAGCAATACAGACCATCCATTATCCGCCCCAAAATCCGATCTGGCACATAAATAAATGATTTGATCACAGCCGCTATCCCCGGTTCAGAGGCGAAAACGGTGAGTACAATCGAAATATCGTCTCACGCAGTTTTGCCGATCGGTGTCCCACCTCTGACATGCCCAGTCTTTATACCGAAACCATTATCAACGCGCCCATCCAGCAGGTATGGCGCACCCTCAGCGACAAGGAAGGCTGGATGTATTGGAATACCTATCTCTACGACTGTAGCTTTCGCCTACCGATCGTCGAGAACCGCGACATTATCCTGGCCCTGCGGCGAGTCGCGGGCGATGACC
The DNA here is from genome assembly GCA_046049545.1 of Cyanobacteriota bacterium. Taxonomy (GTDB): domain Bacteria; phylum Cyanobacteriota; class Cyanobacteriia; order Leptolyngbyales; family Leptolyngbyaceae; genus Romeriopsis. Next base: position 9,019 of record JBJORF010000096.1, read on the forward strand.
CGATCGAGTTCCAAGCCCGGATTCAAATCTATCAACCGCCCCATTGCCTCAGCTGGGTCGCCAGCATCCCCGGCTTTACCAACAAAACCACCTTCGAGCTACAAGACCTCGGGGACGGCTGCACTCACTATCGCCACCAAGAATCCTACTCCGGGGGCTTCAGCCGCTTTGCCCTGCGGTTTATCCGTGACGACCAGCAGCAAGGCATTCGGCGCATGGCCCGCGAATTGAAACAATTTTCAGAACGATCGCTCTGACCCCCACCCACAAAAAACGGAGACGTAGAGACGTAGGTTGGGTGAAACAACGTGAAACCCAACAACACCAACAGAAAACCAACACAAAAACCAACAAAAAAAGCGGAGCAGCCTCAGCCACTCCGCTTTTGCCATTGATTTCAGGCGATCAGCCTAGAAATTCATCTCAGCCGCTTGCACTTTCTCAACTTGCTTCTTCTTCAGCACCAGCAAGATCTGAGCCAGCACCACGATCGTGAAGAAAGCCAACAAACCCTGAACCCGTGCCGGATTTTGCAGCACGATCTCATGCTCGATCTGACCAAAACCACCCACATTCGGGTTGTTGGTAATCGCCGCACCAGCGGCAACTTCGTCACCCACCGCAACAATAACTTGCGGCCCAGCTGGAACCACGTTATCGCTGACCTTACCGCTCTCATCCTGAATCCGGACGATCGAGCCACCCGCATCGTTCGCTACCACTTCCGTCACCGTACCCGCAGTGGCCGCGTTATAAACCGCGTTGTTGCTCTTTTCGCCCGTCGGATAGACCTGACCGCGACCGCGATTACCGCCCGCAGCGATCAGATACTTACCGAAGTGGACATTCGGATTATCCTTCGGATTCGGTGCGAGGATGGGAAACTTCAGTTCACTGTAGTCATCACCCGACAACGGCCCAACCACCAAGATATTCGGCTTGTCTTCGCTGTAGGGCTGGATGTACATCCCTTCAACTTCTTCCTTGATGTCTTCCGGAATCCGATCTTCCGGAGCCATCGTGAAGCCCTCCGGCAGCACCACCACAGCACCGACATTCAGCCCCGTCAAGCTACCATCGCCACCATACTGCTGGATAGTATGGTCGTAGGGCACCTTAACCACCGCTTCAAACACCGTATCTGGCAGCACTGACTGCGGCACTTCCACTTCCGTCGGTTTTTTCGCCAGGTGGCAGTTCGCACAGACAATGCGGCCTGTCGCTTCCCGAGGATTGGCATACTGCTGCTGCGCAAAAATCGGGTAAGCATTTGCATCCCCCGGCAATGCCAACAAAATCACCGCCACCGCCGCCACGGCCATGACAAACCGCTGGGCCAGCGCGGCGGCAATCCCGATCGAACCTTGCAATGTTGTTTTCATTTCTAGCGCTTCTTCAAATAACGACGGTCGACCAATTAAACCTTAAGCCCACCAAGGCTCTTCCCCCGTACGGAAATCGGTTTCCGTCCAAGGGCTGAGGGTGACTTTGTCATCCGCCACATCGGCATGGGCCAGCGCCAAGGACAACGGCGCGGGACCCCGCACTACTTTACCGGTCGCATCGTACTGCGAACCATGGCAAGGACACATGAACTTATTTTCCGCTGCATTCCAGGGCACAACACAACCCAGGTGGGTGCAGATGGCATTAATCCCGTAGTTCTCCAGCGATGAATCTTCCTTCACCACCAGATAAGTCGGGTCGCCCTTCAACCCCTGCGCAAGCGAACGATCGCCTGGCAAATGAGTTTTCACATATTCGCTGACAACGATGTCATTACCCAGCGCATCCTTCGCAGTTACGCCGCCGCCGGCACCACCACTCGAAGGCGGAATGAAATATTTCACCACGGGGAACAAGGCACCCGCAGCAACCCCACCGACCGTTCCAAAGGTCAGCAAGTTCATAAATTGGCGACGGCCCATGCTTGGGACATCGGAAGAGCTAGATAGCTGAGTCATGAGTACACGTTCGATGGACAGGAGTTTTACGAGCGGAAAAGGTGTTTTCCTAAAGAGCAATCTTAAGGATAATGTTACAAACCGTTTACATTAATCGGATGTTGTTGCGGCATTTGGGTGTCTCAAACGCCAAAACGTCTCCCACCCAACAGCATCTATCCCTGGGTCAGCGCTTTTTTGCACCTTTCCATTGAAAATTATTACACTTTTTGCCGCCCAAGGAAACATGAGCGAACAATCCCATGGGAGAATCAATTCATGACTGGAACCGAACTGCGCCAACTGATGCTTGATAAGTGGGGCTTTTCCTACGATATTCAGCTGCGACAAATTAAGGGCAAGCTATTTGTCCAGATAATGTGGAAATATTTTGAGCAGGCTTCATTTGGAATGAGCGAGGCTGACTACATTGCCCACCTGAATGGTGTGCTGAGCCATCTGGAATCTTGGGGAGCCACGGCCCAGGTGCTCGATTTTCTCGCCAAGACCAAAGAGAAGCCACGCATTGGCAAGGCGGTGAGCATCCCGATCGTACTCAACGATGCCCAGGCTTCCGAATGGCTCCTCGATCGCTAGCGCCACAATTGATCCATTCAATCAGATTGATCCATTCAATCTGATTGATCCATTCAATCCGTTCGAACCATCTAGCTCAACTCATCATCCAACAACGGCGGCTGCTTCCCAATGCCCAGGGATTTCTTACTCTGCTTCAGCTGCTTCCAGAGTGCTTTGATCTCTTTATAGGACTCTTCCGGCGACAGCTTGCCATTGGTTTCCAGATTCGAGATATAGCTTACCCGCTGGGCAAACTCTTGTAAGTTGGCATTAAACACCAAATTTTGCGGCTGAAACGAACCCCGATAGGATCGGCGCGGATAGAGGAAATCGGAGGAAGCAGCGGACATGACAGAATCTCCTTAACAGACGGGTGGGAAGGAATTTCACCGCGATCGAGGCAGGATAGAATCGATCGCTGGCTTTTGATCCATTGGGGGACGTTGGATGAGGGTCAGAAATGTTGAAAGTGTTTTCTATTAATCTGGTCTTAACCTAACATTAACCCCATCGCATTGGGGGGATCTGTGTCAGGTTTAACGATTTTTAACCTGGGCTCTAGAAATTTATTTCGGCCACAAAATTAGACATCGCTCGCCAATCAAAAGCGGCCTACTGTGCTGACTCATGTCAACCTCAGTAGACCGCTTTGAAAACTAATCAGACTAAGTTGATCAGACTAGGTCGATCAGACCAGGTCAATCAGACGCAATCGATCAGAGCAAGCCCATCAGTACGATTAGTACTTGTAGGATTCCGGCTTATAAGGGCCATCCACGGACACTGTGATGTAATCCGCTTGAGTTTGGGTCAGCTGTGTAATCACACCACCGAAGCCCTCAACCATGTAACGCGCCACTTCTTCATCCAACTGCTTCGGCAACACTTCAACCGTGATCGCTGCTTTCTGCTGGTCAGCGGGCAGGTCAGCAAACTTCTTCTCATACAAGAAAATCTGTGCCAAGACCTGGTTCGCAAAGGAACCATCCATAATCCGGGAGGGGTGGCCCGTAGCGTTACCCAAGTTGACCAGACGACCTTCCGCCAGCAACAGCAAGAAGTCGCTAGAATCGTTGCTCCGATACACCTGGTGCACTTGGGGCTTCACTTCTTCCCAGCGCCAGTTCTGACGCATGTAAGCGGTGTCGATTTCGTTGTCGAAGTGACCAATGTTACACACCACAGCGCCTTTCTTGATGGCGTTGAGCATGTTGGAGTCACAGACGTTGACATTACCAGTGGTAGTCACCAGCAAGTCCGTCGAACCCAGCAGTGCGGTATCGATCGAATCGGCAGTGCCGTCATTCTTCCCGTTCTTGTAAGGCGAAACGACTTCGAAGCCGTCCATACAAGCCTGCATGGCGCAGATCGGATCGATTTCTGTGACCTTGACGATCATGCCTTCTTGACGCAAGGAAGCAGCGGAACCTTTACCCACGTCGCCGTAGCCGATAACGAGGGCTTTCTTACCCGCCATCAAATGGTCGGTGGCCCGCTTGATCGCATCGTTCAGGCTGTGACGGCAACCGTACTTGTTATCGTTCTTCGCTTTGGTCACCGCATCGTTCACGTTGATCGCGGGGATCTTCAGCTCGCCCTTGGCCAGCATTTCCCACAGACGGTGAACGCCTGTTGTGGTTTCTTCAGTTACGCCGTGAATGCGATTCAGCATCACGGGGTACTTCTCATGGATGTGACCGGTTAAATCGCCACCATCATCCAGGATCATGTTGGCATCCCACAGTTCGCCATTTGCACCGTGGCAAGTCTGCTCAATGCACCACATGTATTCTTCTTCCGTTTCACCTTTCCAAGCGAACACAGGAATACCAGCCGCCGCGATCGCCGCTGCTGCATGATCCTGAGTCGAGAAGATGTTGCAGGAAGACCAGCGCACTTCTGCACCCAAAGCGATCAAGGTTTCGATCAAGACCGCAGTCTGGATCGTCATGTGGATACAACCGATGATCTTCGCACCAGCGAGGGGCTGGCTGGCTTTGTACTTGTTACGAATTGCCATCAAAGCGGGCATTTCGCTTTCGGCGATCAGGATCTCTTTGCGGCCCCACTCGGCCAAGGTAATATCCGCAACCTTATAATCCTGCCCAGCAACAGTCGCAACACTTTTATCAATTACTGATGTGCTCATGTGATCCTATTTGAATAGTTACAATTTTGGCGTGGTTGCGTTTTCCCTGAACCGAGCCAATCTCAAATGGCAAAGCTCTCAAAGAACAGAGCCACCCTTGGCAAGCGATGAACAGGACAGAAAACCCATGGTTGAACCTGGCAACAATCGAAACTGCATCACATCAGACAAAACTCACCCCAGTAGGCAAAGTCCCTTCTGCGTTCATGTATCGAATTGCTAAGCTCTCACTATCTTAGTACGTTGCTCGCCCAACCACCACCCCTTTCATTAAAAAAACTTGATTCAGACAGGCTTACCCCCACACTTCATCTATTTCGGAATGACGCGCGCGACATCCTGGGCTTCCAAGAGCAGCCCTTTAGCAATCCGAAACATTTCACAACCCGTGTGCAGCGAGTTTTCGTCATAATTCATGGTGAAATATTCCAGCTCATTCAAGCCATCGCTGATTTGATTAATGCAGTAATAAATGTGCGCGGCAATTCCCGCCATCGATGGCGGACTGGGCACCGATCGAAATTGGCGTTCGACTTTACCGAGGGTGGCGCGGCTGGTCTCGATGTAGTTGGCAAACGCCCCCATCAACTCATCATCGAACGGATCAGCGGACAAGGCTCGCACCTCTGCCTTTAACGGCTTGAGAATTTGATTAATCGCCCGCACGCCAGGGGTATAAACTTTTTTCAACCAATCTTTGATCAGCTCATCGGAACTGTACTCCGATCGCTGCGATCGCCGATACTGTGCTTGCGCTGCGGCTTCTCGGTCTTGGCGCGACCCCGGCACACCACCCACCGGGGTGTAGTGCAACTGTTGATCATAGGCCCGCCGAGTCAGCGGATCACTCAGCACTTCGTAGGCTTGATTCAAGCGCACGATCGCTTCATGGCTGCCCTGCTCACTGCGATCAGGATGTCGCACTTTAGCCAACCGTCGATAGGCTGACTTGATCTCCGCCGGACTCGCAGAGGCAGGCACTTCAAGAATTTGGTAGTGGGTGGTTGCATCAGGCATGGCGGTATTTTACCGTGAGGCCCCTACCCGATCCAAGTCCCACACCCGTGGATCGCCCCAGTCTTATTCTTGGAACAACGGCGTACTCAAATAGCGCTCTCCGAAACTCGGCTGGATCATCACAATCAACTTACCCGCATTTTCTGGCCGCTTCGCCACTACGATCGCCGCTTGCAAAGCCGCGCCTGCGGAAATCCCCGAGAGCAAGCCCTCTTCACGGGCCATCCGTCGACTAATGGCGATCGCCTGGTCATCCGAGACCTGTACCACCTCGTCGATCAGGTTGGTATTCAAAACCGGCGGCACAAACCCCGCCCCAATCCCTTGGATTTTGTGCGGCCCTGGTTGCCCACCGGATAGCACCGGACTATTGGTCGGCTCCACCGCAATCACTTGGAAATCCGGTTTACGGGCCTTAATTACCTCTGCGATCCCAGTCAAAGTACCGCCTGTGCCGACTCCCGCAACTAATATGTCCACCTGGCCATCGGTATCGTCCCAAATCTCCTCTGCCGTCGTGCGTCGATGCACTGCTGGATTAGCCGGATTGCGGAACTGCTGCAACATATAGGCATTGGGAGTGGAATCGACCAGCTTTTGCGCTCGCTGAATACAGCCCGTCATCCCTTCCGGCCCCGGTGTCAGCTCCAGTTCTGCGCCGTAGGCCCGCAGCATCGCCCGCCGCTCCGAACTCATCGTCTCCGGCATGGTGAGGATCAAACGATACCCCTTCGCCGCCGCCGCCATGGCCAACGCGATCCCCGTATTGCCCGAAGTCGGCTCGACTAAGACGGTTTTACCCGGTGTGATCAGGCCTTCCTGCTCTGCCGCCTCAATCATGCTGATCCCAATACGATCCTTGACCGAGGATGAAGGATTCATACTCTCCAGCTTCACCACGATCTGCGCGACACAGCCTTCCGCTTGGGGAATCCGATTCAGTTTGACAAGGGGCGTGCGGCCAATCAACTGAGTAATGTTATCAGCAACTTTCATAAAACCTCTTATGCAGCCTCAAAGCGTCCAAATTTTTAAAATCGTTTCCAGGTTCCGTGCCAATAGCAGGATAGCCCGATTCTCCGATCGACTCAACCCAGCATCCCTCCCTCAGATTAGATGTAATACATCAAATCAAGCTGCTGGCGGGCATCACGCCGATCGCTTAAATCCTTCAGGGTATAGCGAGCGAGCACGGCGTTTGCTGCCTGTCGCACTTCCTGCCACATCTCACCAATGATCGCACCCCCCAACGTCTTTTCCACGTTGCTTGCCAGTTCCGGCAGCGCTTGGGGCAAATCAAAGCCTTCTAGGCAATTGACGACCTCAAGCAAGGTGATATTCCAAGGTTCGCGGGCCAGGAGATAACCGCCTTTGGCACCCCGCTGTGAACGAACAATGTTCGCTCGCCGCAATGTCGCCAGCAACTGCTCCAGGTAACGATCGGGAATCTGCTGATGCGCCGAAATTTGGCGAATCTGCAAAGGTTCACCACTGGCGTAATGGTCTGCTAATTCTAACAGCGCCAAGAACGTATACTCACTTTTACACGAGAGTTCCACAGGAATTCGGAGAGAGAAACTAAACTTGATTTTAGTATACTCCGGTTTTCCGCTAGGATTTGGCTGGATTGTGAAGCGGCGCCGGCGGCTGCTCTTGACCGAAGAAATGCCCTAATAGGTATAGGGAACCACAGAGAATCACCAAATCCGGTGAATTGGCCTCAATGGTCGCTGCCTGTAATGCCTGCTGTACATCCCCAAACGCCACGACCTGCTTGAGCGCTGCACAGACTGTTTTGGCCGTAGCAATTAACTCTGGCAAAGCCGCCGCGCTATGACCGGGCACAGGGACAAAATAAACAGAATCCCCCGGTTGCAGCAGACACTGCAAGATCGATTGATGATTTTTCGTGCTGAGCATCCCCATTACCCAATGGCGGGATCGGGCTGATTGCGTTTGGACGTATTCGCCCAAGACTCTGGCGCTGTCCGGGTTATGTGCGCCGTCAATTAAGATGCGACGGCCATGCCAGTGATACCATTGCAGCCGACCAGGCCACTGGGTTTGACTAATGCCTTGGGCGATCGCCGCACCGCCCACTTCCCAGCCCTGTTCACGCAGTCGCTGAATCGCCGCGATCGCCAAGGCCGAATTATGCCGCTGGATTTCCCCCGCTAGAGGCAGTTGGTACTGAATTTCCTGGGTGGTATAGATCACCGTCGATGGATCAAATTCGTCGGTTTCCATCCCTTCAAACACACACCAACCATTGCCCAAGTCCTTAGCCGGTTGCGGATAGGTCGTGGGACAAAAATGATCAAACGCCTTACGACTCACCACGGCTAAGGCTTCGGCGGGCAAAGACTGCACCTTTTACCCTCCGGCTTCGTCGGATTAAGTCCGAAGCTTTAGCGAGGAGTCAACGTCTTTATCGGCCCTTGGACATTACCTTCATACTAGCAAAAGATCTCTCGATCTCCTCCTCTGCGCTCTCCCCGCCTCTGCGTTTTTGATTAGGGAGCAAGGCTAAACTTTCGCCTTTCAGAAACCTTGGGGACCAATGGGTTTGAAACGCAGAGAGCGCAGAGATTACTTCGATGGCAGTATTTAGCGGTCGTAGCTGACAAGTCGTGGCTCCACCGACACAAGGTCGGATGGAGGCC
>JBJORF010000097.1:0-16949 GCA_046049545.1 Cyanobacteriota bacterium
TGCGGTGAATGGTAAACGGGATGGTACCCAGCCAGGAACCGCTTTGGCCAATGCCCTGCGCCAATCCGGCCCCCAGCGGTTGGCGGCTTTACAGCAGTTAGCCCAAGCCCCCCAAGCTAGCCCCGATCGGGCTAGGGCGCGGTATGTGTTGGCCGGCGATCGCCTGCAAGCAAAGCAGCCGCAGCCCGCTTTAGCCCTGTTGGAGCAGTTGGAACAAGACTATCCGTTGCTCGCGCCCCAGATTTTGCAGCAGCGGGCGCGGGCCTTCACTGACCTGAACCAAGCGGATCAAGCCAAAGCGACTTGGCAGGAGTTACTCCAACGCCACGGTCAAACTCCGGCCGCAGCGGAAGCGCTCTACGCCCTAGGCCAGCAGGAGCCGCAATATTGGCAGCAGGCGATCGCGCAGTTTCCCCGCCACCCGCGCACCGTGGCGATCGCGAAGCAATTGCTGAAAAAGAACCCGAAACAATTGCCACTGCTCCTCCTCCTGGCCCAAGCCGAACCCGATGCGAAGGGCACACCGGAACGGCTCGATCAATTGGTGCAGAATTTTGGGGCACAGTTGAAGCCCGAAGATTGGCAAACCGTGGCTTTCGCTTATTGGGAAAGCCAGAAATATGACAAAGCGGCGAAAGCCTACGCCAAAGTTGTCCCGACCCCGCAATCTTTATATCGATCGGCGCGCGGATTGCATTTGAGCGGTGAAGTCGGCAGTCGTCCGCGCTATGAATTAGTGATCAAACAGTTTCCGGGTACGCCGGAAGCTGGGCTCGCTTTGCTGCGATTGGGGCAGTTAAGTGAACCGCTGAAGGCGATGCCCTACTTCGATCAGGTCATTGCGAATTATCCCGATCGGGCCCCGGAAGCGCTGCTCGAAAAAGCCAAATTGCTCGAAAAACTGAATAATGGTCTGGCCGCGACCCAAGCAAGGCAGGCCCTGTTCGATCGTTTCCCCAAATCCAAAGCCGCCGCCGAACAACGTTGGAAATTAGCCCAAGAACGGCTGAAAGCTGGGGATCTGAAAGGCGCACAACAATGGGCGGCCTTGAACCTAGAAGCGACATCGGATGCTGAATATGGTGCGAAATCCGGCTTTTGGGCCGGGAAATGGGCCTTGAAAATAGGCAATTCCCCGCAGGCGGGGCAGCATTTTCAGCAAGTGATTAAGTTATTTCCCGAGTCTTACTACGCTTGGCGATCGGCCAGTTTACTGGGTTGGAATGTCGGTGACTTTAATACCGTGCGGCCCTTGCAGCCGACTATTCAGCCATCGGTGAACCCGCCACAGCTCCTCGCTGGGTCGCCCACGCTACGCGAGTTGCAGCAGTTGGGCCAAGGTGGTGACGCTTGGGCCTATTGGCAGACAGAATTCACCAATCGATTGAAACCGACCGTAAACGAACAATTTACCGATGGGATTTTGCGGTTAGCGGTGGGCGATAATTTAGATGGAATTTACATGCTGTCGAGTTTAGCCGATCGGGAAATCCCCGCTGAGCAGCAGCAATATCAGGCACTCAAGTCCCAAAGGGACTATTGGCAAGGACTCTATCCCTTCCCCTTCGTTACCGAAATTGCCAAATGGGCGCAGCAGCATCGCCTTAATCCGATGCTCGTGACCGCACTCATTCGTCAAGAATCGCGCTTTGAACCCCAAATCAAATCTGTCGTCGGCGCGACCGGGCTAATGCAAGTCATGCCCGAAACCGCCGAAGGTATCGCTGAGCAGCTCAGCGTCAAAAACTACAATCTCGAAAATCCCGAAGATAACATTCGCTTCGGCACCTGGTACCTCGGTTCAACCCATGACCAATACCAGGAAAACTCAATGCTGGCGATCGCCAGTTACAATGCTGGCCCCAATGCCGTCGGCGAATGGGTGGCAAAAAACAAAATCCAGGATGCCGACGAATTTGTCGAAGCAATTCCCTACGACGAAACCCGTGGCTACGTGCGATCGGTGCTGGGAAATTATTGGAATTATTTACGACTATATAATCCCGAAATTGCCCAAAAAGTCGCCCAAATTTCACCCCAACAGCCCCCAATATAGGCGGGGAAATGCCTACTAGATAAGGTGATTCCGAGGATGAATTATGGATTGGTCAGTCGGGTTTTGATGCGGTGAATGTTAGAGTATGGAAATAGGCCAGATGATTGTTACTCAATCATTTTCCTAACGCCGTCACTCCCACTGATGCTATGAAACTTTCTTGGCAACGCCGCATGATTGATCAACTGCAAGCATTGCATGTGGACTTCGTGATCGGGTTGATCAAACTCAGCGGACGGTTGCAGCCAAATCGTTGGCAATTCAAGGTCACTGATCGTCCGATGCTAGTGTTTGCGCCGCATCAGGATGATGAAACCTTTGGCTGTGGGGGATTGATTGCGCTGAAGCGATCGCGGCAGATTCCAGTGCGAGTCGTGTTTTTGACCCATGGGGATCCCGATCACGATCCTGGAGAAACGACCTTGGTGAAAGTACGTGAGACCGAAGCCTTAGACGCTTTGGCGCTGTTAGGTGTTGCGGCGGATCAGGTGCAATTTTTGCGCTACCCGGATGGCCAGTTGCCCCAACTGCCCCAATACCGCCGGGAAATTCTGCATCAACAGTTGGTGACGCTACTGCCGACAAATCAGCCCTGGGAGATTTTTGTGCCCCATGCTCAGGATGCCCATGGCGATCATGAAGCGACTTATGCGTTTGTACAGGCCGCGATCGCGCAATTGCCTCAATCGCATTTCCTCTATCAATATCCGATTTGGATCTTCCGTAAATTGTTGGTGGGCGTGAAGTTTCGGCAGTTTACGGGGTGGCAGGGATTGGATATTCGCGCGGTGATCTCACAAAAGCGGGCTGCCATGGCGGCCCATGCTTCCCAGACGGAAGCGCTGCCACCTGGGTTTTATCGCCGCTTCGCTCGGCCAGAGGAATTGTTTTATCGTGGTTAATGACTCGCGATCACCGTTTGGTCCTGGGGACGATTGAATAATTCACGGTATGCGGCAAGTGCCGTTTGCGCGATCGTGGGCCAAGATAGGTTGTCAATCGCATATTGACGGCCATTTTGGCCCATTTCTGACCATTGCTCCCGCGACTTGAACAAAAATTGCAGTCCTGCCTGAATTGACTGGGCATCCGGGGAGACGACGATGCCGCCACCGCTTGCTTCCACGTAGGGTGCAATCCCCGCGACACTAGAGACCATGACAGGCCGTCCCGCGAGCATTGCTTCGAGCGCCGATAGCCCAAAGCCTTCGGATCGTGAAGGCAGACAAATAATGTCGTAGTTCCCCATCAGGGTTGAGGCCGGGGTGTGGTAATCCGGTGGTAAAAATTCGACCTCATCGCGTAGGCCAAGTTGGTGGCTGAGTTGCTGAAGAGACTTCAAATCCCCCGCGTCATGCCCTTGGAGTGTGAGTCGTAAATTCGGCGTATCCGGCGATCGCGGTAGCTGGGCAAAGGCTTGCAGGAGCAGGTCTAATCCCTTAATGGCAAGACTTAGACGGCCAAAGAAGAGGAGTTTGATGGTGCAGTTGTCAGGGATGCAATTGTCAGGGATGCGGTTGTCAGAGATGCGGTTGTCGGGTGTGCGCGGCGGACAAGGCATCAGCTCATGACGATCAAAGCCGTTGGGTACGGCGACGATCGGGGTGTGAATCCGGCGCTGTTGCAGATGAATTGCTTGCCGTTGATCGAGGACTTGAATGGCGGCGGCATGTTGTAACAACCGACGTTCTAGAAGATGCCAGTAGGGATATTTGAGATAAGGTGACTTTTGGAACATCGGTGGGTCGTAGGCAATATGCGGCGCGACGATGTAGGGAATCCCCCGCTGTAGTAGAAACCGCGCCAATGCGTAGACACTCAGGTGGAAGCCCCCATTCAGAATGACTAAATCCCGATCGGTGATGTGGGTCTGAATAAATTGTTGTAAGTCCGGAGACAGATGCCAGGACTGCCCTGGATAGCGCGTTTTGAAGCAATGATGGACATAACCCGCATCCGTTCGTGTCGTGGCCGCTTGAGGGCCTTCGGAGAGAATGGTAGTGGTGGTGTCATTTGCCACAAATCCAGCGGCCAGTCCGTGCATTGCTTTGACGATGCCATCGCGAATCGGGGCCGGGGCAACCGGGAAAAACTTGCTGTACAGATAAACATGCATAACTAGAAAGCTAGTATTAGAAATTCACTATTAGAAATTCAGCGTTGGTAAAGTTCAGTCGTGAGATGGGACACACACTTAATTTTGTTAGTGTAAAAAATATGCTCCGGTTGAAAGAATAAGATTTAGTGAACCCTGAGGCCTGTGGGGATCAGGCGATCGCCTGAGGAAAGTTTGGCTCGATCCCAAAGCCCCTGAAGAAAGGGGCTTTGGCGTAATGTCTAAGGTTTATGTGCAAGGTTTATGTGCTGATCGATAGAAGGGGCGTTTGACGATCGTTGCGGGATAGGATTTGTTACGAATCAAGACATCAACGGTTTCGCCAATTTTAGCTTTGGCGGCAGGGACGTAGCCCAGGGCGATCGGATAGCCCAAAGTCGGCGACAGCGTGCCACTGGTGACCATGCCAATCGCGGTGGCGCCTTCCACGATCGGATAGTCATGCCGTGCGATATTGCGACCGGTCAGTTGGAGCCCCACGATGCGTCGCTCAACGCCAGCGGCTTTTTGCTCAGCCAGTACCGCTTTACCAACATAGTCAGCCGCTTTATCCCAATGCACCAGCCAGCCCAAGCCCGCTTCCAAGGGGCTGATCGCATCATTGATATCTTGGCCGTAGAGCGACATCGCGGCTTCTAGGCGTAGCGTATCGCGGGCACCGAGGCCACAGGGTGTTGCCCCTGCCGCCGTTAGCTTTTGCCACAGGGCGATCGCGGCTTCCGGCGGCAGCATCACTTCAAAGCCGTCTTCCCCGGTGTAGCCCGTGCGGGCGATGAAAGCGGGCGCGTCGAGAATGGTGGTGCGGGTATGACCAAATGCGGGCAATGACCCCAGATCGTCTTGGCTGAAGGGTTGCAGCAAACTCAGGGCTTGGGGGCCTTGAACGGCGATCAGCGCTTGGCTGTCCGAGTCATCGATTAAAGTGACATTGTAGCGGCTCTGGTGCTGTTCCATCCAGGCTTTATCTTTGGCCTTGGTGGCCGCGTTGACGATCGCCACCCAATCCTGCCGATCGCCTTCACGGCCCTGATAGTAAAAAATCACATCGTCAATGATTCCGCCCTGGGGATTGAGCAGCACTGTGTATTGGGCATGGCCGGGAGTGAGGCGCGATAGATCCGACGGCACGAGGCTTTGGAGCCAAGGGAGGACATCGGGGCCTTGGAGCCGGAACTTGCCCATGTGGGATATGTCGAAGAGGCCCGCTTGGGTGCGCACCGCCGTATGTTCTTGACTAATACCACTGAATTGAACGGGCATTTCCCAGCCGGAAAACCCCACCATACGGGCGTTACTGGCGACCATTAGGTCATAGAGGGGCGTGCGTTGGAGAGTGGCTTCTGTCACGATAATTGCTTGTGCGATGGGTAGTGAATTGCGTGCTCTCCGTATCTTACTTGGGAGAATGCTAAAAAAATCACCTAAACCCAAGTCGCTTTTGCTCGACATAACTCCCGACCATTGCCTGATCCCCTGGATTTTTGACTTGTATCATAGACATCTTGCCAAGGGTGTCAGTCCGCCGCACACTAGAGTGATAGCGCCGTGACACCCAGGTGCCGATTTTTTAGTAAGTCTGTTAGAGAGGAAAGCCCTGTGAAAAAAGTGTTAGCGATTATTTTGGGTGGCGGTGCTGGGACGCGGTTGTATCCCTTGACGAAGCAGCGGGCGAAGCCGGCGGTGCCGTTAGCGGGTAAATACCGCTTGATCGATATTCCCGTCAGTAACTGCATTAACTCCGAAATTTTCAAGATTTATGTGCTGACACAGTTCAACTCGGCCTCGTTGAACCGACATATTACACGGGCGTTTAATTTCTCCGGGTTTAGTGATGGCTTTGTGGAAGTGCTGGCGGCCCAGCAAACCCCGGAGAACCCCAACTGGTTTCAGGGGACAGCCGATGCGGTACGGCAATATCTTTGGATGCTGCAAGAGTGGGATGTGGATGAGTATTTGATCTTGTCCGGGGATCACCTCTATCGGATGGACTATCGTGAATTTGTGAAGCGTCACCGCGATACGAATGCGGATATTACCCTGTCCGTGTTGCCGATGGATGATGAGCGGGCTTCAGACTTTGGCTTGATGAAGTTAGATGATGCCACGGGGCGAGTGACGAGCTTCAGCGAAAAGCCGAAGGGTGATGAGTTACGATCGATGCGGGTGGATACCCAGAAGTTGGGTCTAACGCCTGAGGAAGCGGAGCGATCGCCCTACATTGCCTCGATGGGGATCTACGTCTTCAAGCGGGATGTGCTGATCAAGCTGCTGAACCAAAACCCAGAGCAGACTGACTTCGGTAAAGAAATCATCCCGAATGCGGCCAAGGATCACAATATTCAGGCGTATCTCTGTAATGACTATTGGGAAGATATTGGGACGATTAAGGCGTTTTATGACGCGAACTTGGCGTTGACCCAGCAGCCCAGTCCGCCCTTCAGTTTCTATGATGAGCAAGCGCCAATCTACACCCGATCGCGTAATCTTCCGCCCAGCAAATTCCTGGATGCCCAGGTCACGGAATCGATCGTGGGTGAAGGTTGTATCTTGAAGAAATGCCGAGTGCATCACTCTGTGCTGGGGGTGCGATCGCGGATTTCCCAAGGTTGCGTCATTGAAGATTCGCTGATTATGGGTGCTGACTACTACGAGTCACATAGCGAAAACGTTAGCGCTGGCATCGCGAGTAACTACATTCCCATGGGCATCGGTGAGGGATCAATCATTCGGGGTGCGATCATCGACAAAAATGCCCATATCGGTGCAGGTGTGCAAATCGTCAATAAAGAGCGCGTTCAGGAAGCCGATCGCGAAAGTCTGGGATATATCATCCGCAGTGGTATCGTCGTCATTGTTAAAGGGGCGGTGATTCCGGATGGGACGGTAATTTAGGCAATCGGATGGGATGGACAGTTAGCCTATCGGGGTGAGCGGTCGCTTGCCCCGATAGGTTTATTGATCGTTGGTCAATCCCGCCGCTAAAGCGATCGACCGATCGCCCCACCCACGATCGTCGCCGGTGGAGTCATTGGTTTAACGCCAGCTAAGTCGAGGATTACTGGAATCAGATCCTCGCGCTTGACGGCCATGATGTGAACGCCATGGCAAATTTGCTGAGCTTTCTGGACCTGTTCAGCGGCAATCGTGATCCCTTCTTGGAGGGGATCTTTGGCTGCTTCTAGGCGATCGATCAGATACTCCGGAATTTGTACGCCAGGGACCATGCGGTTAATGAAACGGGCATTTTTCGCCGACTTGAGCAAGAAGATTCCCGCGAGAATCGGTTTGCCCGAGGGTCGACCCAGTTCAGCCATAAATTTTTCCAACCGATCGAAGTCCGAAATTAACTGGCTCTGGAAGAACTGCGCCCCCGCCGCCACTTTCCGCTCAAACCGCCGCTGTAAGCCTGACCAGCTGGGGCATTGGGGATCGACAGCGGCCCCAATGCAAAGGTCGGTTGCCCCATCCGTCAACAGCCGATCGTTCCAGTCGGTGCCGCCATTCAACTTCTGAATCATTTGGATCAATCGCACGGATTCCAACTCGAAAACGGGTCGGGCTTTCGGGTGATCCCCAGCTTTCACCGGATCCCCAGTCAGCGCCAAGACATTTTGAATACCGAGGGCTTGCGCACCGAGCAGATCGGCCTGCAGGGCGATCGCATTCCGATCGCGGCAGGCAACTTGATAAATCGGCTCAATGCCGTGGTTCAGCAAGAGACTGGCCGAGACTAAAGCGGACATCCGCATGACGGCCCGGCTACCATCGGTGATATTCACCGCATGAACGCGCCCTTTGAGCCGTTGGGCCATGGCAATCATTTCGGCGGGGTTGCTGCCTTTGGGGGGTGCGACTTCGGCAGTGATCAGAAATTCTTGGCGGTCGATCGCTTGGCGCAACTGGCCGGGGGTGGAATGGGTCATGGCAGATTGGATAACTATGAAAATTTCGATTTAGACAGTTTGGCTATTGTGCATTGATGACGAAATGATGCCATATTGGTCAACATTCCCAGCATACTGAACGACGGCTCATTCTACATGCGGCAATGGCCTGGAATAACCGCAGTTGCGTTGAATTTATGGAATTTTTTCAGTAAATTAGTTCTGCTTCATCGAAGTTTGTACATATGTCTGATATCGCTGTTCATCCTCTTGATTCTGAAATTGCTAAGCTCAATGCCCGATTTGGCCTAGCGCAGATTGGGTTACAGATTGAGCGTCGGGGGGAAAAGCTGAATCTGCGCGGCAGTTTTCCGCCGAAGCCGGGGAGCGATCGGTTGCGATCGCACCAGCAGCGTTTGAGTTTGGGGATTCCGGCAACGAAGGAAGGCTTGAAGCAAGCAAAGGATGAAGTCCAAATCGTCGCAGGCAAACTCACCGCCAAAACCTTTACTTGGCATGACTATTTGGCGGCGGGGCCGGGGCAGCGGTTGAGTCAGTTGGCGCTAGAGGAACAAATTGTGGCGTTTGAGCGGGCGTTTTTTGCGGCCAGTCAGCGCATGGCCAATCCAGCGGCGACCAAAACGACTTGGAATAGTGCCTATGTGCCTTATCTACGAAAGCTCGAAGCGACCCGATCGGCGCACTCAAATTTGACGATCGAGGAATGCATTTATAAAACCGTTCAATCCTTTGATATCAACAGCCGCAGTCGCCAACTGAGCTGCACCGCGCTGGCTGCCTTCGCCGAGTTTTTGCAGTTGGCGTTGCGGACGGATTTAACCAGTCTCGCCGGGGGCTACGGTCAACGTCATGTCAAATTGCGCCAACTGCCCAGCGACGCCGCGATCGTCGCCGCCTGGCAACAGATCCCCAATCCTGCTTGGCAATTTGTCTATGGGATCATGGCGACCTATGGTCTGCGGAACCATGAAGTGTTTTTCTCTGATTACCAAGCGCTGCGTCAAGGTGATACCCGCGTCGATGTTCTGGCTTCGACCAAAACGGGTTGCCATGAAGTCTGGGCCTTTTATCCCGAATGGATTGAGCAGTTTGCGTTGCGCCAGGGGACATTGCCCACGATCGGCACGGATCTGACCCAAACCACCTTGCAGCGTATTGGGCAACGGGTGACCGCGCAGTTCCGCCGCTATGGGATTCCCTTTTCACCCTATGATCTCCGCCATGCCTGGGCGGTGCGGACGATCCATATGGGCTTGCCGGATACTGTCGCCGCCAAGATGATGGGTCACTCCGTTGCCGTGCATACCCGCACCTATCACCAATGGATCACTCGGCGCGATCAGCAGCAGGCCGTGGATGCCGCCTTGCAGCGTCGATCGCGGCCCCAGGATTGATCACGCTGGATAAACTGGGCATGATACAAATCCGCATCGGTCAGATCGGCCCCATCGAGGCGTACCTGACTGAGATTGGCTCCGGTCAGGTTGGCCCCGGTTAGGTTGGCATAGCGTAGATCAGCCCCCATGAGGTTGGCTTGGCTGAGATCGGCATGGGATAAATCCGCTAGTCGCAGGTCGGCACCTCGCAAATCGGCTTGGTGCAAGTCGGCATCGATCAACTGACTGCAAATCGCCACGGCATGACGGAAATTTGCACCGACGGCCATTGCCTGGTTGAAATTGGCCCGCCACAGCAAGGCTTGTCCAAAATTTGCCTCAATTACGATCGCTTTTTGCCAACTGGTCCAGATCAGTCTCGCCTGGGTGAGGTTAATCAGACTCAGTTGTTGGCCATCACAGCTGCGGTCGCTGACTTCGACGACGGGGAGACTAATGCGCTGAAAATCTCGTCGGCCTTTGTCGTAGGCATGGAGTAATTCAATTACGCTGTAGCCGTCAATGCAATCATCCGGTGTCAATGCTCGAAAAGCTTCCTGTTGATTGTTCATACGACTCGGTAGAGGTACTTTGAAGTCAGAACAGCCAAAGCGAAACCAATCACGACAAAACTCGCGATCGGTTTCTTGCCGTTGACTGTCGTGCGATAGTCTCTATGCGGAGGGCCTTTATCAAACTAGCCCTATGGATTAAAAAATTTAAGTCGCCAAAGTTGATGTTCGGCATCGATGAATTGGGCCTGCCCTGGGCGCAGTTCCCCCAAAACCAGACATCGATCGTCAGCATCAACTGACAGTTATTGCGTCAATGACTGATGTCATTAATGGCTGACGGCATTAATGACTAATCCATTGACTTCATCGTTTCATAACGGGTGAATTTTGCCGCAAATGCTACGTCAACTTCAATAGTTTGTAATTTTGCGTAAGACATTCTGTAACGATCCGCAAATCTGCCTTGGAAGCCATCCGATGCATCACTAGGTTGGTTTATCAGATTCCGTTTTGCAGATCAATTCACGGATGCTGTTGATATCGATTACCCGATCGCAGGTATTGATCAATTCTGCCGACATTTTATCGACTTGACCGATTAACTCGTACCGCACGCCTTGATTCGCGGTGTTTTGAATTGCGTAGGTGAGATTGGGATTGTGGGTAACGATAATAAAGCAGTCGACTTGCTCTACCAATCGCAGCAAATCCGTCGCGATTTCGACAGACAGATCAGCACTGCGGCGACCGTCCTTTTGTTGATTCAATTCCTTAGTAATTACCCGATAGCCATTCCGCTGCATCCATTTGAGGAAAGACTGCTGACGCTGATTCCCCACACTGATCCCGGTATAAAAATAAGCATGGATTAGCTGCCGCTGCTGCGGTAAATAATCCAGGAGCTTGGCATAATCAATTTCAAAGCCAAGATTGGCGGCAGCTTGAAACAAACTTTCCCCGTCAATCAAAAGAATGACACGATCTGTCGTGTCGGGCTGTGCCGTAGGAAAAGCACGATCGGACATGGAATTCCCTCAACCACCAAATCAACAAAATCCAAGTCCCACGGCGCATGGGTTACCTGTGAGTAGCGATGTTGATATAAAAGCCAGAGGGACTTATATTGCCAGTCCGCGATAGATAAACGCAGCGTTAGAAAACGCTAAACAGTCTGGGCTAGATGCAGCGATATAGATTGTGCTGATCGGCGCAGAGCAAAAAGGGGAAGTTAAGTTAGCTGGATTAGAGCCAGACTCTATTATCTGGCGAGAGACGAGGGTTTGATAATAATGCTTTGGATAATGACATGAAAGTTCACAAACCCTGAGAACTCGCTCCAAATAGCCATGATCCACAGGGGCGTAGTCCTCCCCTGGGCATGCTGCGGGCGATCGCTAAGTTGTATATTCGGCATTGATTTTGACGTAGTCGTAGCTTAGGTCGCAGCCCCAAGCCGTCCCTACCCCTGGCCCATTGCCAATGCTGACGGCAATCACAACGGGGTGATCGATGAATTGAGTCGGTACGGGTTGACGATCGAAGCGCACAGCATGGTTGCCCTGCTTCAACAGCAGTTCATTACTGTTTTCGGTGCTGACCAGTTGGCTCGCATCGACGGGTTGTTGGCTCGCGGCGGCTTGCTGCACGAGATAATCGTGGGCCGCTTGGCGATCGAAGGATATGGGTTCGCCAGCCTTCATTAAGATAATGTCTCCCAGTTGAATGTTCAGATCGCCTTGGTCGAAGCTCACCCCGGCCCGACCCGCTGCGCCCGCAATCCTTCCCCAGTTCGGATCGCGCCCGAAAATCGCTGATTTGGTTAGAGCCGATCCGGCGATTGTCCGGGCGACTTGCCGGGCGGCTTGATTGCTCTGTGCGCCGCTGACTTGGACTTCGATCAGGCAAGTTGCGCCTTCGCCGTCACGGGCGATCGATTTGGCGAGATACTGGCAGACTTCCGTGAGCATCGCTTCCAAAAGACTGGCTTCCGGCCCCATGCTAGTAATTGCGGGTGTCCGGGATTGACCATTGGCTAGCGCGATCAACGAATCATTTGTACTGGTATCGCCATCGACGGTGATCTGGTTGAAGCTCTGATCGGCGGCGCGGCTCAGCATGTCTTGCCATAAATGGGGTGACACCGCCGCATCACAGGTGATGAACCCCAACATTGTTGCCATATTCGGGTGAATCATGCCCGAGCCTTTGGCGATCCCGCCGATTCGCACAGGCCGATCGCCGATCAGCGTTTCGAGGGCGATCGATTTGGTGACCAAATCGGTTGTGGTAATTGCCTGCGCTGCTGCTGCCGAGCCCGTCGAACTGAGCTGGCTCACAAGGATAGGGAGATTGCTCAACAAGGGTTCTAGTCGGATCCGCTGACCGATCACGCCGGTCGAAGCGACCAAAATTTGCTGGGAATCAATATTCAGGGCTTGCGCCGCACCTTGAAGCATCGCCACCATATCTTGCCGACCGGCTTCACTGGTACTGGCATTGGCTTGACCCGCATTGCAAATAATCGCCCTGGCCCTGGCTTTCTCACTGAGCCGATCGCGGCAGTAGGTGACAGGCGCGGCGCAGACTTGATTGGTTGTGAAGACCCCCGCCGCGATTGCCTCAACCTCCGAAACAATCAAGGTCAGGTCGGGTAATCCGGAAGGCTTGAGCCCAGCAGCCATGCCCGCTGCTTGATAGCCCTTCGGTGCGGTGATGCCGCCCGCAATGACTTGCCAAGGGGTGGCGTTGTTCTGAGCCATGGTGGTTCTCCCGTCAATTCCTAGCCGATCGCCCAATCCAGGTATGGATTGAGCCATTATACCAAGGTGGCGATCGCGCTGATATCCGTCTGCGATGACAGCCACTTAAGTCTCCGCGATCGCCAGTTTCCGTAATCGCTGGATGGACTAAAAAAATAAGGGGTCATACCCCCCATATGAAAACAGAAAAAATTTTATACATTAGACACATAGAGATTTCTACGGTCGAACTAAAGTGTTCGTATGGTGCTCTATGTGACTTGATTGTGACGTGCGATCGGGTTTGCCATTGAACCTTGATTGCTTTGGGCCAGTAGTGTCGCCCGCTCCCTGTTGATTTGATTTTGCTCAGTTTGTTCGAGTTCAGGTGCTGCATTTAAAAATAAAAAAGGGAGGGTTGCTAGGGCAACTCCCCCTATCATCAGGGTGCATCTACTTAACATAGTATGCCATAAAACTGGTGAGGGGTGAAACCCCTTTTCAAGAAAAATCAAAGTTTTCTTGAAACATTAGTTACCAGCTTGCGAAATTCTTTCCGTATGATTACTGGCTTGGCCGGATGCTCGTTAAGGCGTTTGCCCTCAACCTCGCTGTTGGGGCCGACGCTGAAACAATAAAAAGGAGGGGCCGCTAGGGCAACCCCCCCTATCATCAGGGTGCATCTACTGAAATTATTATGCCACGATTGTCGTAGGGGGTCACACCCCTCATGACGAATTTTCTGCGAAGAATTACGGAACTTTGTCTCTGGGTAAGGGATTCGGGTTCCGTAATTTTGCTTAGATTGTCTGGGTTCGGCGTTACGCGAACCGCAGTTCTAGGCGTTGAGCTTTTGCGCCACGATTTGATTGGTGAGTTTTGGGTCAGCTTTGCCGCCAGTTTGTTTCAGGACTTGGCCGACGAAGAAGCCCAGCATTTTCGTTTTGCCGCTCTTGTATTGCTCAAGTTCGTTCGGGAAGGCGGCGATGATTTGGTCAACCGCCGCTTCGATGACGCTGGGATCGGAGATCTGGACGAGACCCTTGGCTTCGACGATCGCTTTGGGGGAGCTGCCGCTTTCAAGCAATTCGGGCAAGATGTCTTTGCCGATTTTGTTGCTGATTGTGCCACCTTCGATCAGGCTAATCAATTCGGCGAGGGCCGCTGGTGTGATCTTCAAGTCCTGGATCAGCATCCCTGTATTGGCATTGAGGTAAGCGCCGATGTCGCCCATGATCCAGTTGGCAGCAGGTTTGGCAGGGGCACCCGCCGCGACCGTGGCTTCAAAATATTCGGCAGTGGCCCGATCGTCGCTGATTACGCGAGCATCATAGGGCGATAGACCCAAGGTAGATTGATAGCGGTGGCGCTTCTGGGCTGGCAGTTCGGGCATGGCTTCCTGCCAAGCCGCCTTCTGGGCCGGATCAAGTTCGATCGGGCCGAGGTCCGGTTCGGGGAAGTAGCGGTAGTCGCTGGAGCCTTCTTTGACGCGCATCGATCGGGTTTCCTGTTTGCCTTCATCCCAGAGGCGGGTTTCCTGGACGATGGTTTCGCCGGATTCGTTGGCGGCGATTTGCCGTTCGATTTCGTAGTCGATCGCGCGCTGGATTGCACTGAAGGAGTTCATGTTCTTGATTTCGACTTTGGTGCCGAACTTTTCGGTACCGACGGGACGCACAGAAATGTTCACGTCACAGCGTAGGGAGCCTTCCTGCATGTTGCCATCGCTAATGCCCAAATAGCGCACAATTCGGCGTAGCTCTTGGGCATATTCCGCCGCTTCTTGACCCGTGCGAATGTCCGGTTCGGAGACAATTTCGACCAGGGGCACCCCGGCGCGGTTGTAATCCACCAAGGAATAGGTCGAACCCGCTAGCCGATCGCTGCCGCCATGGACGAGTTTCCCGGCATCTTCTTCCATATGCAAGCGGGTGATGCCAATTTTTTTCGTTGTTGCGGTGCCGCTTTTCTTGTCGTACAGTTCGATTTCGATGTGCCCATGCTCGGCGATCGGCAACTCGTTTTGGGTGATCTGGTAGTTTTTCGGGAGGTCGGGATAAAAGTACTGCTTGCGATCGAATTTGCTGTACGGGGCGATCTGACAGTTCAGGGCGAGGCCCGCTTTGACGGCATATTCTAAGACGCGCTGGTTTAGTACGGGCAAAACGCCCGGCATCCCCAAACAAATTGGGTCAATGTGGACATTCGGGTCAGTGACAAAGGCGGCGGCACTGTCGCAGAAAATCTTCGTAGCGGTGCTTAATTGACAGTGCGTTTCCAAGCCGATAATGGCTTCGTATTCAGTCTTTGTGGGGGCTGCCGTGGTCATATTGTCTTACTCTAACGCTAGATCGCTAACGGTCATTCGATGATCTCGATTATCTATATTAAGTGGATTTTGGTTGATTCAGTCGGCTCAATTGAATAACCCTTGCTAGAATCTAAGTCTCTACCTCATGGCTCAGACCACGTCCATTGTGTTATGCGGTCACGTGTTGTGCGCCCACGAGGCAGCTGCCATCATTATCTACCCTTGCTGTCTGTATGAACTCTGCGTCGAATAATCTTGATCCTTTGCCGACGGACCCTACGGCAGCTGCGCCGGAATCGCCGACACCGATCGAGTCGGAAGCGATGGAGCCGCCCACGCCCGTGGCCGCATTGTTGAATTTGGGCGATTTGGATTTCGACGATGATGAGACCGATTTACCCGCAACGGTGATTAATCCGCCGCCCCCGATCGAAGAAAGCGACGATATGCCGACGATCGTTTTGCCGATGCAACTGGTGGATTTAGCGGCGGCGGCACTGACGGATGTGGGCCAGCAGCGAGAGCATAATGAAGATGATTTTGGGGTAGCGCTGGTTCTGGATGAACAGCGTACTCCACTTACCGCTAAGGTACGTGCCAAGGGCCTTTACATTTTGTGTGATGGGATGGGGGGGCATGCGGGGGGGGAGGTCGCCAGTCGGATGGCGGTGGAGTCATTGCAGCAGACCTTGCGATCGCAGTGGCTGAATCAAGATGAGTGGGCGTTGCCCGATCGCGCATCGATCGTCGCGGCAATTCACCAAGCGAACCAAACCCTGTATGACCAAAATCTGGATGCGGCGCGGCTCGGTAATGGCCGGATGGGTACGACCCTAGTAATGATGGTGGTCTGTGGGAACCAGGTGGCGATTGCCCATGTAGGCGACAGCCGTGCCTATAGTCTTAATCGAAAGCAAGGATTGGTGCAGTTAACGACGGATCATGAAGTGGGCCAGCGGGAAATTCAGCGGGGAAGTTCGCCGGAGGAAGCCTACGCTCGTCCCGATGCCTATCAGCTGACGCAGGCTTTGGGGCCACGGGATAATCAGTTTGTGGATCCGGGAGTGGCGCTGATGGAGCTAACCGAGGACACGCTGTTTTTGCTGGCTTCCGATGGGTTGACGGATAATGATTTGCTGGAGCAGTGCTGGCCGACGGTGATGGAGCCGATGCTGTCGGGTCAGTTGGGCTTAGAACCTGGTGTGCAGCAGTTGATTGGGCTAGCGAATCAGTACAATGGTCATGACAACATTACAGCGATCGCGGTGCGGTTACGGGTGCGGCCAGAAATGTTATCGGGGGTTTGATTTTCAGGACGCTCGGATGCTACAATTTTTAGGTAATGCGGGTATAGTTTAGTGGTAAAACGAAAGCTTCCCAAGCTTTAGTTGCGAGTTCGATTCTCGCTACCCGCTTTTAGCTAAATTTTTCTTCGGAGTGCCTTTCGGAAAGGGGTTTGTTTCTGGTAGAGAGGCATATCGTCCAAAGACGGAATTTTATAGGTGTACTTTACAGGAAGTGATTCCAAGTTTTCCATTGCCGCCGAAATCCGTAGGATCGGGTGATACGGTCACTTAAGTTTTTTCGGTTTTGCGTGAGCCCGTAATTCCTAGTCACGATCGCGATCGATGATCCGAATTCGACCAAACCCTAAAAATTGCCCGTGCGGTTCTTCACCCGCTGGAAAAGCGGTGACTCGGTACAGATAAGTACCACCGACTTGGGGATTGCGCACGGGATATAGGCGGATTGTAACGGTTTTGCCGGGTGGGATCGGTGGGTCGAAAATTGCGGTTACGGTCACGGGATTGTCAGTAATTGCGATCGATTGGAATTGGAGCCGATCGCCTTGTTTTTTGCGGGTGCCTTCAAAGATTTCGGCTGCTTGGGCGTTGAATTGGGGTTGACCTTGCCCGGTTTCTTGGCTAATCA
>JBJORF010000098.1:0-16873 GCA_046049545.1 Cyanobacteriota bacterium
CCCTCGACTTACATGGTTATGAACGCTTTGCCTCAACCTAAATCCTGGCCTCACTAAATCCCATATTTAGTGGCTACCACGGCAATTCTAGGAGAACCACAATTGGATATAGGGCAGGCTTTCATCCGACCCTTCAAATTCCGGCGAATCGAATTCATCCCGCTGCCCCAAAGACTTTTCGAGCAAAGCGACAGACGCTTGCTTGACCTTACCGTTATTACTGTGATTGTTGTTAGCCATAAGATGTGCTCCTTGAAATTCATGAAGTGGATTAGAAAAACTCGAAATTGCTTTCACCATCAGGACAGTCACCAATGCCATCCATCCGCCCAAAGGCAAAATGCTGCGACGGATGATAGTGAATCAGGCGACCTTGCTCATTTGTCGGCAATCGCTTAAGCTGCGCCATATAGCCTTCAAGATAGGCATCCTGGGCATATTCCGGCATTCGCCCAAAGCGGGCATCATTTTCACCATCGATATACCAAGTTTGGTAATTGCTCGATCGAGCTAATTCATCCTGGGTATCACGTTCAACCGCGAGACAGTCATCAATAAAAGCCATACAGGGAACCTCAATGAATGATCGAAGTGCTTGAAACCTTTAATTGTGGAAATGTGAAGCGCTTCTTCTCCCACTTCTCTATAATAACCCATGTATACACGGGAAATTAGGTTCTCAGACACTTCTTGCAGTCAAAATATCTGATCGACTAGACTTGAAAAAGTTAACCTCGATAAGCTGAACTGATATTCGTTAGCCCAGGTACACTAGGGATATGCAAGCCGATTTTCTTTTTCCAAGGAGCAAGTTCATGCCACGCAAGAAATCAATCCGACCAGACTTTCTCACCCGCTTCCAGCAACAAGGCGATACGCCTATGGCTAAAAGTCCTCTCACTGTGCGAGTCCCCCAAACGATCGATGAGATTGTTAGAGCCAAGCCCGATCGTAATGATTGGCTTCGCAGTGCCATCCTAGAAAAACTCTACTGGGAAGATGAGCTACCAGAGGAATATCATGCCTGGGTTGAAGTTGAGGAGTAGGACAAGGGTACATAGCACCTGATGTGCCACTTAAGAAAATGGCATATCCATAAATCCAACATTTGAGGGATTACAGTAGCAGAATAAGAAAATCACGGTTATTACAGAAAAATAGCATCATCTGATTGCTTGTAGCGCTTACTCGGCAGAGTTTTCATACCCTGTTTGCCAAAATTGTTCATGTAACATCAGACACTATTTTTACTCGATTTTTGTTTTGACTAAAAATTCAGTATTCCTCATTTTTGCCAATTTTTAGCGCATTTTTTTGTGAATGTTGCCAATTAGCAAGTCTGTCTTAAGAGGTATTCCTTAAGGCTTTGAGCGATCTAGCCTCTTTTAGCCGTATACGTGTTTTCACTTAGATTTGTAGCGTCTTTTACATCTAGTAGGTTGATCATTGAACGTGAAAAAGCCCTGCTAGAGGTTGCAGTAATCCGTGAAGCTGTGTATAAAGGAAATACGAAGTTGTTTTGTTAGGGTGCAGTACCAGACGATACGCTACTCAGCTTTATCTGAGTGGTTGCAGAAAAGAAAAGCCATTTCATAATGTCAATCGGTTTTGCCGATCGTGATTTGAATTTTTTCAAATCCTGCATTATGCCGTGGAACTGCATAATATTCGGAGGGCTGCATGATTGATTTTGCCAGCACATTGATTGATGTGTCTGATCATTTTAACTATCGTTTTGAATTAGTCACTGATTTAGCTGACCCTGATGTGGTGCTGCTGACTTACTTGATGGAAGACGATAGCTACGATTATTCTCACGAGGAAATGGTGTTGTCGGCATTACGGGCTTACTGGATGCCGATCGCCTACGAATACCATCGCACACATTTTAATCACCCAATTCGTGCCACCCAACTGCGGAGAATGGCGCGGAATGCTATTCATCACTTGCGGGAACGGGCAGAAATGCTGAATCAGCTTTTCTCTGCCAATCTCGACCAAGCGCCAATTCCAGCATTTGATCGCCATGATCGGCTATATCTACTCTCGCCAAGACCTGCTGTTGGCCGTGAGCTAATTTTGCCAGACTAGGCTGCAATTATTGCGCTATCTGACAGTTGAACGTTTCAAGCTCAACTAGCTTCTCATTCCACATTTTCAGGTCTTGGTAGATCTGATGTTGACATTTGCATATTTCATGGTCACTAACTTACGTCGGATTTACCCCCGACTAAATTCTGCTACCGATTTTACGGAGAACAACTGATATCACTGCCGAACAATCTCGGAAAACTGGCAACTTGAATTAACTGATCAAAATTGTCCATTTCATCAGAGGTTTGTCCATGTTTCGATTTGTCGATCGAAAGGAAATTACCTTTCATCTCAAAATGAAGTCAACGACCCTTTACAAATATCGAATGAACGGGGTCTTGATTGAAGGCGTTCATTGGGTCAAGTTCAATAGTCGTTGTATCCTCTACAATTTGGAACTCCTTCAGGATTGGGTACGGAATCGCGATGATGCAGCGGCTCACCAACGCGCGATCGCTCGTTATCAAGCCACGCTCATCAGTAATCAACCTGCCCGCAGAGGTCGCAAGAAGCGATCATAACCCTAATCTTCCGGTCGTAGCTGTGTCAATTTTAATTTATCGGCATAGTTACGATCGATCATTTGGGTGGAAGTATCGCACCACTGGGCAATTACGGCACTGGAAACGCCTTTGATTAATTGCAGGGTGATGAAGGTGTCGCGGCAGCAGTAGGGCGTTGTTTGCTGCTTGATGGGTGAAACAATTGATTGCCAAGCCCGCCGTGAGAAGTTGCGATAGTTGATGGGTATGGTTGGATTGTCGGGGCTGGGGAATACCAAGTCCGCTGGATTAGCTTGCGCACCGCGAAGGTTTTGCAAGAGTTTTTGTAGTCGCGAGGACACGGCGATCGTTCTCGTCCGATTATTTTTGCTGCCTTTAGAAGCAACACGTCGATTTTTCACTTGTACGATTGAGCCTTCAAAGGTGACATTACTGCAATCTTCAGAGACATTTTGCCAGCGCAGACCAACCGCTTCACTGGGACGACAGCCTGTGAGAAATAGAAATTCAACAAAGCCTGCGTAGGGTTGATAGCTCATGCCGCGCCGTTTGTCGGTTTGGAAGGCAGTGATAATTTGTTCACGCTCGGTTTCAGTGAAGGCATTCGGTTGCGGATCGACGATGTACTGATGCTTTGGCATCTCAGCCGACATTCCTTTATAGGGATCAGCCGTGACTAGATTATGCTTCATGCCCCACCGGCAAGCGGCAGAAAGATACATCAGACCATCTTTTGTCCGGGCAGTTGTGGAGATTTGTTCTAATTTCCGCTTTACCGCAATCGCGCTACCGAGTGGTAAATCCCCTAATTTTTCAAACAGCCGACTGAAGTTATCGTACTTTTCGACGGTCTTGGGTTTGAGCGTCGATCGTTTATGGTCAAAATATTGCTGCCAAAGTTCAATAATGCTCAGGTCAGAAATCGATTGTGTATCGGATGTACTGGGCTTGGCTTGATAGGACTCCGCTTGGTATTTTTCCAAGGTCGGGTCAAACCGTTCCATTGCAATGTCACTTTCAATCAACTTGGCTTTTGATTCTGCGACTTTCCGGTTCAGAACTGAATCTGGCAGTCCCAATGATAAATATTTCTGTTTGCCACCAAAGAGTTGACGGGGTAGCCGCAATCGCAACCGATCGCGGAATGACTCCACGGCCACCAAACCTTTAGCTTGCTTTTCACCGGACTTCAACGTTGCCATAATTGCCTCCCAAGGAAGAGTACAAATCAACAGCAGATAAACCCTAGCGCACCTTGAATATCATAACAGAAGAAGTCTACCTAAACCGCTTAAATTTAGCCGTGCATCCGATTCACTTCGAGCAGAAAGGTCAAGCGATCTCACTAAATTCCTGCATTAACCAGCGGCTCACGTCAGTATCATTCTCCGTGCGGCTGCGACGCAGAGCCTCTTCGATCATCCCCATCGCTAACCCCGGCAGAACTTGAGATACCTGAATCTCACGGCTTCCTCGATTCTCCATACCAAAAGCCAAGATCACACCGCCCAGTACGTCCACAATCCAATATTCCTTAATACCCAACCGCTCATACAGCAGACGCTTACGGCCTAGGTCATCATTCAAGCTGGTGGAAGCAATTTCAATCACCAAGGTTGGTGCGCCATAACGATCACAATCCACAATTTCGGTCGTCTTTGGTGGAAACGGGTTAGGAATATCACTTTCCAAGTAGAACGCCATATCCGGCTGGCACTCAGATTCGCCTTCGCGGTGAAAGCTGCCATTGGTAAAGCCTTTCACTGCCAGTCCTTTAACGATGCCGTAGAGACTCACCACCTGGGAAAGGATAGTATTGTCTTGGCTGTGACCCGATCCCACACCCATCGCTTCAATCCTCATCCAGCCAGCATCGTAGTAGCAGCGCGTTTTATCAGCTTCACCATCCCCAGAAGCCGCGACAAATTCCACCCAGGTTGCGGGAACCCAGGTATCAAATATTTGCTTGGGTAGATTGGGGACTGTATTGACCATCATTTAATGCCGACGCTTTCCTCATTGTATAGGTACGGTTTGAGGATGCGTCAATCGTCGAGTCAGCCAATCACCAAGACAACCCGATTCAAAACCGAATATCACAAGAGAAGTAGGCTACCTGATATTCAAATGATATTCAAAAAGCGGTGAATATCATCCAGGAAGTAGTCTACTTATGATATTCAAATGATATTCAAAAAGTGTTTGAAAACGCTGGAAAGCGTTGATTCTTCGTCTAGCTGAATATCGCAGATCTCGATGAAATCGAGATTTCAGCCTGCACAAAGACAAAAAGAAACCCGCTCTGAGAGCGGATTTCAAGAGATGGACGATACAAGATTCGAACTTGTGACCCCTTCCGTGTGAAGGAAGTGCGCTACCACTGTGCTAATCGTCCTCATTTCTTACCTTTCATAATACAGACTTCAGGCCCGATCGTCTAGCACCAGCCCAAAATTTTCTGCTGACCCAGTGCTAGACACCACAACAATGCACGATTAGCGCACTACAGGCTCACGGTACTCCGCTTCGACGGGATGATCCGCCGCTTCAAAGACACCGTAGTAGACAGCTCCCGCCGCGATCGCGGCGGCGATCGGCACCACCCAGAAGAACCAAGTCTGTGCAAGTAACTCCGTATTGCCGCTCATCATAGCCACGATCAGGGCAGGACCAGTGCTGCGGGCGGGGTTGACGGAAGTATTGGTCACGGGGATACTGATCAGGTGAATCAAGGTTAGCATCAGACCAATAGCAATCGGTGCAAAGCCCTGCGGCGCACGCTTATCCGTTACCCCCAAAATCGTCATGAGGAAGAAAAACGTCATGACAAACTCGGTAATGAAGCAAGCCAAGAACGAATAGCTCTGCGGCGAATGACTCATGAAGCCATTGGTCGCCATGGGGTTCGACCCCGTAAGCCTGTAGTCACCCTTCCCCGTCGCAATTAAGTAAATGCACAGTGCCGCCAGCGTCGCCCCAATGACCTGGGAAACAATATAAGGCAGCAAATCTTGACTGGGAAAGCGCTTAGCCGCCCATAGGCCAAAGGAGACTGCCGGATTCAGGTGACAACCCGAGATATGCCCGATCGCGTAGGCCATCGCCAAAACGGTCAACCCAAACGCGACGGATACCCCAAACGTACCGATCCCTAATGACGCTGCCGCTTGCGCCGCCGCATCGGATTTACCTTGTGTGATTTCAGTGTAGGAAGCCGCGAGAACTGCACTTCCGCAACCACCTAGGACGAGCCAAAATGTGCCCATTCCCTCGGCAAAACAACGTTTCAACAGAGACATTCGTAACCTCACTTAAATCCTAAAAATGGAGTAATTCACAATGCACGATCGCACCCATCAGTAGGCGCTCGCCGA
The DNA here is from genome assembly GCA_046049545.1 of Cyanobacteriota bacterium. GTDB lineage: Bacteria > Cyanobacteriota > Cyanobacteriia > Leptolyngbyales > Leptolyngbyaceae > Romeriopsis. The sequence continues at coordinate 5,972 of JBJORF010000098.1, forward strand.
TTGAGTCTGAATCAACTGAACTGAATGCGCGCCAGAAAGCGACGCTCAATGCGTTGAGAGCTAAGCCATAGCGGAATTTTGCCATGGTTTAATGGCTCGATCGCGGATTTTAACGATTTATTCGGGTTATTGAGGGGAACTTGCGAATTGGCAACATTATCGTCCAACTCAATCGCTGCAATACCGCCCCTCGCAAGTAACGCCCCGACAGCAAGCAAAAATATTTAGTACAAAAGTATTGACAATCTCCAACCAGCATTGCTAACGTACTTATGTACTAACGGGTCGAAATGAATGCAAGTGGGGACATTAGTTGACTGGTGGCGCAATTTCCTCAAGCGGCTAATGCCCGACGATTCCCGGCAGATTACTGCCTACTACGATAGGAGAGATCTTTCTATGACTGCGATGCAGACACGTCCCCAGGGACAGACCGTTATGAATCCAAAGTTGCCGATCGCGGAGCCAGGGCTATTACGAACTTTGGCCCTGGATGCAGGGAATTATGATTTGAAGTATTGGGATGGGGTGGGGCAGCCAAGGGCAGTGCGATCGATGCGCTATCAGTTGCCGACAGGGCGTGACCCGGTCAAGTTTACCGAAGCATCGCCGCTGGTCGAATTGCCGGATGGGAGTCGGTATCACTTTGGGATGCAGGCTTATAAATATCGCCGCCAGCAGCAGACCGTGGTGGAAAATAAAGTGGATTTATCAAAGCTCCATTTATACGCTTGCCTAGAACCCGGAAACTTGCAGGATGGGGTTTGTCGGTTGGCGATGAATTTGTATGTTTCGACTCCGGAGCCGCAACGGCATCGATCAATGATTAAGGAACAACTGCTGGGTTATCACGAATTTGTCCGCAATGAGATTCCGTTTGAAGTGACTGTGGAACGGGTAGAAATTGAACGGGAGGGGCTGGGCGCTTATCGGACAGCGAAGCGCATGGGCTTAATTGCCAATACAGGTTACACGATCGTGATTGACCTAGGCGGCGGGACTTGGCTCAGTCGGCTGATTGATGCTGATGGGGAAGTGATTGATGAAAATGTGATGGATCGTGGCGGTTCCTATGACTTAGCGACTTCGATTAGCTTTGATAAACGTCTCGCTAATGCCTTGGGTACAACCGCTGATCCGGGGATTATTATGGATGGCTTTCGATCGGGGCATATCTACGCGGATAGTGGCTTTGGCTGGGGCGATTGGCTGGATGAATATCTTGACCCTTGGTACAAGAACATCTTTCGGATGGTGAAATCGCAATATACCCCCTTCATGCCAAGGGTGACGCGGTTTCTGGTAACGGGCGGCAGTTCGCATTTAATTGCCGATCGATTTGCTGGATTTCCGCTGTTTGCGGTGATGCCTGACCCGCAATTTGCCAATGTTCGTGGACTTTATCCCGTGGAGGAACTGCAACGATGCATGACAACAAACTAAGACTCAGCCCCGATATCATCGCAAAGGCCGAGGAAATTGCCGAAACTTGGGGATTAAAAAATTCTCGGGCGGCGATCGAGGCAGTGTTTCGCAAATACGCCGATGATTATCTCTATGGTCGACAACCGATGATGGCAATGATGCCGCCAGTTATACCCTCGATGGTACCGATCGACTCTACCCTCGGGCCAGCGAATGCGATGACGATTACACCCAGCATTACACCTGTCGTTGAAGCGGGTTGTGATGCGTTGAATGAGTTAGATAATTTGCTGGGGTTATAGCAGGGTGAAACTGCCCCCTAGGCCCCAATACCGGGGAAACTGGCAATCAAAGCCCCCAGTATTGGGGGTCTGGGGGCCTACTGGTCACAGTATTAATTATTAGCACCGTAATAACGCACAGCATGGGCCAGATTACAGCAATCGCAATGACTGCCCGGATGCTTGCCAAATGAGATGACCACCGCGATCGGTTGCTGATTTTGTGATCGTTTCAAGGCATTGATCGTCCTGTCATTGAGATAGGGGACCTTAGCATTATATTCTTGGCCGACGATTCCCGTGGAACTCATACAGCCAAGATTGAGTTCGTATTGGCCTTGCCGTAGGGCATTGACATGATTGCCGGACTGAATTCCTTGGGCAATCGCTGCTTGAAATTGCATGTCCGCGAACTTACTAATTCTAAAATATGCACTGTTGACCGATTCATCCCAGATTTTTTCCTGGCGCGTGACCAAATGCCCACAGATAATCGTGTCAAATTCCTCATCCCCAAATATTCCATAGCGCTGAGCCGATCGTAATTTTGCCTGCTGCCGAGTATTTTGAATCAAGCGATCGCAAAGATCGGTAGCAGGATCAGCTTCGACGCTATGGGTTAATCCCAACGGCATCAGCAGCAATAGACCAGCACTTAGAAGCGATAAGGCTTTCATAGGGACAAATCCAGCATAGAAACAGAACACACACAATCAATCAGCTATATCCAGTTCAATCAACTTCCGCTACTTTGATCGAACTACAACCTTCTGCGACAATGCTATAAAGAGATTCTGTAGTTTCTGCTGCGCGCAGGCTTGAGGCGATGACTGAATCAGATCATATTACGACTAAAAAGCCTGGGGCAAATTTACAAACCCCACCGGTTGCAATTCCGTTACATCCCGGCGACAGCTTACAGTTGACCTTTGTCCCTTTAGATTTAGCCGAAGTCTATCGATTGGCCGACGATGGGGCGAATGGCGCGATCGTGGTGATGAGCGGCATGGTACGGAACAACACCGACGGTCAAGCCGTGAATTATCTGGAATACCAAGCCTACGAACCGATGGCAGTGCGGGTATTTCAACAGATTGCCGCTGCGGTACGCATGAGTTGGCCAGATGTTACCCATGTAGTGATTCACCATCGTACCGGAAAATTAGAAATCGGCGAAATCAGTGTCCTGATTGCTGTGGGGGCACCCCATCGCGGGGAAGCATTTGCGGCTTGTCAGTACGCGATCGACACACTAAAGCATAATGCGCCGATCTGGAAAAAAGAGTGGTGGGAAAATGGGTCGAGCAGTTGGGTGAATATTGGTGACTGCGAACGGAATGATGCGCTGCTGAGTTAAATTAAGCTGCTTGGTTAAATTAAGCTGCTTGGTTAAATTGTTCAGTTGAATTATGCAGTTAAATTTGCGGATCAACAAACTCGGTATAATCGGAGCAGTCACGTTCCCGTTCCTCCCGGATCGAAGGTGTTATGCTGCGCTTCACTATTGCCTCTAACCTTGCATTGACTCAAACCCAAGCGCCACAGACCGCCCCGGCACCAACAGCGCCAGTCCAACCCGGCACCCCGAATTTTCCTTGGTGGCTAATTGCGTTGCCGATCGGGGCAGGAATTGCCTGGTGGTGGCTCCGATCGCGCGCTTCCAATCCTACCGCACTTCATTCTCCACCGCCCGAACCCATCGCCTCCTTGAATCCAGCTAGCCACTCCCCCGCGCCCTTTGAACCCGGTGCGAATCCCTCCGCACCAGTGACCGTACCGATCGCCAATCAAGGTATTCAGCCCTTCAATACACGCACCTTTCCGCAACCGACGATCATCCCGCCCCCCATTCCCGTTCCATCGCCTACTGCAACTCAGCCCGCATCAAACCGCCGTGATATGCCCGATCTGAGCCAGAGCCAAGTCGAAGCAGCGAAATATAACGTAGGGCAAGAATATCCCGAGGTTGCGGCTTCTGAATTTTCGAGCACTGATATCAAGGCGATCGATTTGGCCACCGTTGATCAAGATTTACCCGATTTGCCCAGAGGCTACGGTGAACCAAGCTTGATCCTGCTGGCCCGTGATCCACAGTGGGGTTATGCCTATTGGGATCTGCCCAATGCGGCGAAACAAACCCAACGCGATCAAGGGGGCGTGCGGCTGGCATTGCGACTGTATGATGTCACGCATCCCGGCGGCGCTGCCCCTTTAGCACAACCCCACAGCACTCAGCAGTACGAAATCGATGAGTTGGCGCAGAACTGGTATTTGCCGATTCCTGTGGGCGATCGCGATTACGTCGCCGAACTGGGTTATCTCACTGTCGATGATCAGTGGCTCAGTCTGGTGCGATCGCCTGTGGTGCATATTCCACCCGTTTATCCCTCCGATTGGCAGGACGACCAGATGGTGACGATCGCCTGGGATGAACCCTTGATCGGTCGTCATTTTGGCAATCTTCAAACGCCCGATCGCCAATTGTCTCGACCGCACACCGCCAGCGGCTTCCACGATGCCATGTTCCAGCTCTCGCGGTCGGAGGTTGATCCAGTGGCAGGATCAATGTTGGGGTGGGCACAGGAGGAGGGGAGAGCATTGAGTTCCTTTCTGTTGCCGTCGAGTCATGAGTGGGCTTCGGGTCAAAGTTATGTCCAAAATCATGTATTGGGCGCGGGCGATTCAGCTTGGCTCCAAACCCGCGCGGATGCCAATGTGCGCCAATTCTGGTTCGTGGCGGACGCGGAACTGATTGTCTGTGGTGCGACGGAACCCTCAGCGCAGGTGACGATCGACGGCAACCCCATTCAACTCAATGCCGATGGTAGCTTCCGCATTCAACTGTCATTCCAGGATGGGCAGTTGCGGTTTCCGATCATTGCGATCGCCCAGGATGGGGTACAGACTCGCCAAGTCGAACTGCAATTTGAACGCCAAACCCCGCGCCGTCGGACGAATTTACCAGGCCAGGAACCTTAGGTGGTATGTTGAGAATTGGGCGGTTAGCCGGATTGAGCGAACTAAACCCAACTTTTTAATTCCACTTTGAGAAAACTTCCATGGCTGATCTCCAGGCTGTCAGTAATGCCGTCGCGGCACTCTACAATACCTATCCGTTTCCTCCGGAGCCGCTGATCGATGAAGCCCCGATCGGGTATAACTGGCGGTGGGACTGGAATGCGGCCTATCATTTTTGCGCCAATCGACTGCCCGAGCGGCAGGCAATTCGGATTCTCGATGCGGGTTGCGGCACGGGTTGCGGCACGGAATACCTGGTGCATTTGAATCCTGAAGCAGAAGTCACCGGAATTGACCTCAGCACCGGGGCATTGGCCGTGGCGGAAGAGCGCTGTCAACGCAGCGTGGGCGGGAAAGCGAAGTTTCAGCATTTGAGTTTGTTCGATGCGGATCAGTTGCCGGGACAGTTCGACTTGATCAATTGCGTCGGCGTGTTGCACCACACCGCTGATCCGGTGCGCGGGATCAAAGCCTTAGCCGAAAAACTCGCTCCCGGCGGCATCATGCACATCTTTGTCTATGGCGAACTCGGCCGCTGGGAAGTGAAGCTGATGCAGGAAGCGATCGGCCTACTCCAAGGGGAAAAGCGGGGCGACTACCGCGATGGCGTGGCGATCGGGCGCGAAGTCTTTGCGAACCTGCCGGAAAATAATCGCCTCGTGCAGCGCGAAAAAGAACGCTGGGCGATCGAAAACCACCGCGACGAATGCTTTGCGGATATGTATGTACATCCCCAGGAAATCGACTACAACGTGAATACGCTGTTTGATCTGATCGATGCTTCGGGATTGGAATTTGTGGGCTTTTCGAATCGGCAGGTTTGGGAGCTCGATCGCTTGATTGGCAAGTCGCCAGAACTGCAAGCGCGCGCCAAGGATTTGAGCGATCGCGATCGCTACCGCCTCGCCGAAATTCTCGACCCATCGAGCTTCACCCACTATGAGTTTTTCCTGTCAAAAGGTGCGCTAAACCCGACAGATTGGTCAAATGATACTGTCCTCAACGCCGCTATCCCCACCCGGAGTCATTGCATGGAAGGCTGGCCCAGCCAAACCTTCTTCAACTTTGAATATCAAGTGATGCAGTTGAGCGATGCCGAGTTTGCCTTTGTCCAAGCGACCGATGGCAATCAGCAACAAACCGTAGCCTCCCTCGTTCAAGCGACGGGGATTGACTTAGCGGCGGTGCGGCGGCTCCAGGCATCGCAGGTCATTCTGTTGAGTCCCGCAAAATAAACCGTTAGAATGGCTGCATTGAACTATCTCGTTGCTGCGTCATGAGCCCACTGCCTCGCCATCGACCGAAACAACTTTCCCTCGGGCCTTTGGAGCGCGAGGTGCTGGAAATTGTCTGGTCAATCGGCCCCGTTACAGTGCGCGAAGTGCATCAACAGATTTTGGCTGATCCTGACCGGGAACTTGCCTACACCTCCGTCACCACAGTCCTGAAACGCCTGACCCAAAAAGGCTGGCTCGGCTGCGATCGTGAGGACAAAACCTTCATTTGGCGAGCGTTGCTCAGTCGCGAAGAAGCGATGGCACTGTTTGCCTATGAGCAGTTGCAGCAGTTTTTGGCAGTGGGCAGTCCCGAAATTGTGGCGGCTTTTGCCGACCAGTTGGATCAAACGTCGGTCGATCAGCTGGGCGCGATCGCGCGGAAATTACACCAAGCCCGCCAACAGCGACAAGCCGAGGAATCCTAAGCGATGCTGCATCTGCTGTTGATCTTGGGGAGTTTAATGGTCGCGATCGGTTTACGCGGCTGGTGGGGTTCGGCGATCAAATCCCAGACTTGGCAACGTCGCTGGAACCGCGCTTGGGTAAGCTTTGCGCTGCCGCCGCTATTGCTGTTGAGCAGCGCGATCGCTTTGCTCTGGATGGGGCCGCTCTGTCATATGCTGCATCATGTGCGTGCCCAAGGCTGGACAGGCTTTTTGGGGTATGACAGCGCCTTGGTTTATCTATCGGGTTTGCTCTTCGTGGCGTTGCAGTTGATGAGCGATAGTCAAACATCGCTCGGTCGCTTGGCCCAGTACACCCAAATTACGCTCACTCCCGATGCCGCAAGTCCAACGCCTGCAAGACTTTTACCGACGGCCACGCCATTTATCGCGCAGGTGGGTTGGTGGCGATCGCAGCTCGTCGTCAGTCAAGGACTACTCGATCGCCTGACCCCGCCCCAACTCGCCGCCGTACTTCAGCATGAAGCGGCCCATACCCATTACCAGGACACCCGTTGGTTTGCAGCGCTGGGGATCCTGCGGCGTTGCAGCCATTGGTTGCCCCAGAGTGAAGCGCTTTGGCAAGAATTATTGTTTCTGCGGGAGTTGCGGGCCGATCGCTGGGCAGCACAATCGGTCGATCCCCTGCTGCTGGCAGAGGCGCTGTTTAGTGTTGCCAGTGCACCATTGGATACCGTCATGCCAAAATTTGCCGTGGGATTTCATGAAGCCTGCTTAGGCGATCGGCTGACTGAGCGCGTCGAGGCTTTGCTTGCCGTTAATGTGACTGATCCCGATGCCAACGCATCCACCTCAAAGGGATTTTCGATCGTCATTTTCCTCACCTTCGCGATCGCCCTATTGCCTTTGCTGAGCTTGGTTTGGCATTAGTTCAAGAGTTACTGCATCTGGTTCCAGAGTTTTCTGGTAGGCAGAGTTTGACTCGGTTTGGGCCGATCGGAATTATATATAAAACCGCGAAAAAGCAGTCCCCAAACCCTCTACAATGGATCGGATTTGACCGCATCTTTTCAGTGAACCCACCATGCCACGTCGTAACGACATCCAGAAGATTCTGCTCATTGGCTCTGGCCCCATTGTGATTGGTCAGGCTTGCGAATTCGATTATTCCGGAACTCAAGCCTGTAAAGCCCTGCGTGATGAAGGCTACAAGGTGGTGCTGGTGAACTCAAATCCAGCGACGATCATGACGGATCCCGAGACCGCCGATCGTACCTACATTGAGCCGATTACACCGGAACTGGTGGCACAAATCATTGAGCAAGAACGGCCCGATGCCCTGCTACCCACAATGGGAGGCCAAACCGCACTGAATACAGCGGTGTCCCTGGCCAAAAATGGCACCCTGGAAAAGTTTGGGGTGGAGCTGATTGGGGCGAAGTTGCCCGCGATCGAAATGGCGGAGGATCGCAAGCTCTTTAAAGAAGCGATGGCACGGATTGATATCCCGGTTTGCCCGTCGGGATTGGCGGAAACCATGGCCGAAGCGAAGCAAATCGCGATCGAAATTGGCAGTTATCCGCTGATTATTCGTCCGGCATTTACGATGGGTGGAACGGGTGGTGGGATCGCCTATAACCAAGAGGAATTTGAGCAGATTTCGCAGTCGGGGCTAGATGCGAGTCCCGTATCGCAGATTTTGATCGAGAAATCGTTACTGGGCTGGAAAGAGTATGAACTCGAAGTGATGCGTGACTTGGCCGATAACGTTGTGATTATCTGCTCGATCGAAAACTTTGATCCAATGGGCGTTCATACCGGGGATTCAATTACCGTAGCTCCGGCCCAAACCCTGACAGACAAGGAATATCAGCGATTGCGCGATGCTTCAATTAAAATCATTCGCGAAATCGGCGTGGAAACCGGGGGATCAAATATTCAATTCTCGGTCAACCCGGAAAATGGCGACTACATCGTGATTGAAATGAATCCGCGCGTATCACGATCGTCAGCCCTAGCGTCAAAAGCCACCGGATTCCCGATCGCCAAAATTGCTGCGAAGTTAGCCGTTGGTTACACATTAGACGAAATTCCTAACGACATTACCAAGCAAACCCCGGCGAGTTTTGAACCGACGATCGATTATGTTGTGACCAAAATTCCGCGTTTTGCCTTCGAGAAATTTCCCGGTTCCGAACCCGTGCTGACGACGCAGATGAAGTCCGTTGGTGAAGCGATGGCAATCGGTCGCACATTCCAAGAATCATTCCAAAAAGCGTTGCGGTCTCTGGAAGTTGGTCGTTCTGGCTGGGGCTGCGATCGGACGGAAGAACTGCCATCGATCGATGCGATTCGCGCCAGTTTGCGGACTCCCAATCCCGATCGAGTTTTTAGCCTACGCCATGCCATGCAGTCGGGTCTGAGCGTTGAGGAAATCTACGAAATCACGGGCATTGATCCCTGGTTCTTGGATAAATTGCACGACTTACTGACCACCGCCGAATTTCTCCAATCAACACCGCTCGAAAGTCTCACCGAATCGCAACTCTGGGCAATCAAACAGCAAGGGTTCAGCGATCGGCAAATTGGCTTTGCGACGGGTGAGCATGAAGATGTTGTCCGCAATTATCGCAAATCCCTCGGCGTTGTCCCCGCTTACAAAACCGTCGATACCTGCGCGGCGGAATTTGCAGCACTCACACCCTATTACTATTCCACCTACGAGCGCGAATCCGAAGTTCTCCCTTCGACCAAACCCAAAGTCATTATTCTCGGTGGTGGCCCAAACCGCATTGGCCAGGGGATTGAATTTGACTATTGTTGCTGTCATGCGTCCTTTGCGTTGCAGGATGATGGCTACGAAACGATCATGGTGAACTCTAACCCAGAAACCGTTTCGACGGACTACGACACCAGCGATCGGCTCTACTTTGAGCCGCTGACGAAAGAAGATGTTCTCAATATTCTGGAAGCCGAAAATCCTGTCGGTGTAATCGTCCAATTCGGCGGACAAACACCGCTGAAATTAGCTGTTCCCTTGCAGCAGTACCTCTCCCAGGATGCACCAGTGCAAACCAAAATCTGGGGGACATCGCCGGATTCAATCGACACGGCAGAAGATCGCGAACGGTTTGAGAAGATTTTGCAGGAATTGGATATTAAGCAACCACCCAACGGCATCGCCCGCAACTACGAAGAAGCCGTCGTCGTCGCCCAGCGGATTACTTATCCCGTGGTTGTCCGGCCCAGCTACGTCCTCGGCGGTCGTGCCATGGAAATTGTCTATTCCGATGCGGAACTCGATCGGTACATGACCTACGCCGTCCAGGTGGAACCCGATCACCCGATTTTGATTGATAAATTCCTGGAAAATGCGATCGAGGTGGACGTAGACGCGATCGCTGATGCCACGGGCCAAGTCGTGATCGGCGGTGTGATGGAACACATCGAACAAGCGGGGATTCACTCGGGGGATTCGGCCTGTTCAATTCCGACGGTTTCGTTATCAAAACCCGTTCTAGATCAAATTCGCACCTGGACAGTGCAGCTCGCCAAAGCACTCAAAGTGATCGGTCTGATGAATATTCAGTTCGCCGTCCAGAATGATCAGGTTTATATTCTGGAAGCTAATCCCCGCGCGTCGCGTACTGTACCGTTTGTCTCCAAAGCGATCGGTGCGCCCCTCGCTAAGTTAGCTTCACGCGTAATGTCAGGGAAAACACTTGCGGAATTAGGGTTTACAACAGAAATTATTCCGGCGCATATTTCAGTCAAAGAAGCCGTTTTGCCCTTCGCCAAATTCCCCGGCAGCGATACCTTACTCGGCCCGGAAATGCGATCAACGGGCGAAGTGATGGGCATCGACGTTGATTTTGGCCGAGCCTATGCGAAAGCAGAACTCGGTGCCAGCCAGTCATTGCCCCAGTCCGGTGCCGTATTTATCTCGACCAACGATCGGGACAAGCAAGCCGCAGCGGATGTAGCCAAAGCCTTTGCGGATCTGGATTTCAAAATCGTCGCCACCGCTGGCACTCGTCAGGCATTACAAGCAGCGGGCATTGAAGCAGAGCTGGTGTACAAATTGCACGAAGGTCGTCCCCACGTCCTCGACGCAATCAAAAATCATCAGGTGCATTTAATCGTCAATACGCCTTCCGGCGAAGAAGCCCAGTCGGACGGACGGGCGATCCGGCGGGCGGCGATCGATTACAAAGTCCCGATCGTCACCACGATCGCGGGCGCAAAAGCCACCGCCGCCGCCATCCAGGCGCTGCAATCCCAACCGCTAACGGTAAAAGCATTACAGGACTATATTCCTGCACGCTAATCCTGCACCGCGATAAACTGCTATGCGGGCGACAGAAACCGATCGCCCTTCCGTCTGATACTGCTCCGCAATCCTTAATTTGGAAAATTTTATGCAACTGCCTCGCGCCAGTGGTGTTCTGCTTCACCCAACTTCCCTGCCTAGCCCTTATGGCATTGGCGAACTCGGTG
>JBJORF010000099.1:0-25293 GCA_046049545.1 Cyanobacteriota bacterium
CCGGGTAGTCCGCTGGCACCCAATCCGGATGGTCACATTTTGGAAATGATTGATAGCGATGGATTTACGGGATTAACCTTCCGTTGGCGTTTGCCTTTTATCGCGAAGGATACCCATGGTGCAACGGATGAGCGGACGTTCAGCTCTCCCGATGGACTTTGGGTTGACCCGGATAACCGCTTGTTTATCCAAACCGATGGCACCCAAAAGAAGGGATTGAACGATCAAATGTTGGTCGCCGATCTCAACACGGGCGAAATCCGTCGTATGTTCAGTGGTGTGGCTGGCTGTGAAGTGACTGGCGTTGCGATTACGCCCGATCGCAAAACCATGTTCATTAACATCCAACACCCGGGCGATGGCGATCCGAAGCAAACGAATTTCCCAGCGGCACCGGATGGCGTCACAATTCCCCGGGATGCAACGATCGTGATTACGCGCAAAGACGGCGGCATTATTGGCTCGTAAATCCTGTTAATCCCACAATGGAGAATGACTGTGAGTAGTTTACGCTTTAGTATTAATTACGAGGGATTTTGGGCGGATGGCGGTGCAATTAAGGGATTAATTAGCACCACAGAAGCGGCGATCGCAGATGATGTGATCGACCTGAGCGAGTTGGTTGATTGGCAATGGAATTGGACGGGTAACCCTGCTGTCAAAACGTTCTCTTTGACTTCAACCACTGCGATGGCGACCAGTCTCATCCCACCGGATGGCTTCAAAGTAACTGGGGTAAATACACCGTTCAGTCTGGATTTCACCGATCGGGATGGAATCGATCAAGGTTTATATACCGCGAAGTCGGGCGATACCGTGATTGATCTGGGTGGCTTGATTGTTGATGATGTCAAAGCGGGGACAGTTGCCCTAGGCGATCCCAGTGCGAATGGCAAGATTACCATCAGCAAAGTCATCGACTTTAAACTCGACTACAGTAACTTTTGGCAGAATGATGGCGGCGGTGCAATTCGCGGCACATTTTCCGCCAGTGAAGCGGATGCGGCTGATGGCGTTATCACGATCGATGAATTGGTTGACTGGAATTGGTCTTGGACTGGAAATACCCAGGTTAAGCCCTTTTCCTTGGCTGCGGCGAAGGGTGATACGGCGACGGCGTTGGTACCGCCCGGCGGTTTCCTCGTCGATCGCAATAATCAATTAATTATGACCGATTTAGCTGATCCCGATCGGTTGGATCAGGGCTTGTTCGAGTCCAAAGATGGTCAGAAGGTGATTGATATTGGTGCGCTGCTGGTGGAGGATTTCACCGCTGGAACATTCTCCCAAGGAGTCGTCGCTTTGGGTGTCAGTACGACACCGGTGACACGCTATGGGACAAATCGAGCGGAAACGCTGACAGGCAATGCGGGGAACGATACTCTATTTGGCAATGGTGGTGCGGACACGCTGGTGGGGAATGCCGGAAATGATTTAATTTACGGTTCTGATGCAGCGGAACGTATTCTTGCTGGAACAGGAGATGATATTATCTACGCTAATGGCGGGGCTGATTTCATCGACAGTGGCAGCGGCCTTGACCAAGTGTGGCTGGGAGGTTCTGGAAATGCAACTGTTGTCTTACAATCGGGCGATGGTTACGACACGATCGTGAATTATCAAGCAGGTTCAACTCGCTTGCAGGTGGGTAGTTTGTTGGATATTTCATTGACCAACAGTGCTGAAGGTCTACGAATTTCTCAGGGTGGTGATTTGTTGGCAATTGCCGCTTATCAAACGACTAATAGCTTTACCCGATCGAGCTTTGTGCTGGGTTAGTAATCAATCTAATTGGTAAAAGGGACAAGGTGGAAACATCTTGCCCCTTTTATTTGTGTTTGCCGATCGGTAATTGCGCTATCCCACCCGCGAATAAATTGCGGGCTAATAGTGAAAGTCCCTACAGGACTGGATTTACGCAGTCTTGAAGAGACTTAGTTTCATAGCCCGCAATTCATTCGCGGGCGGTTTTGAAGCGAAAACCGATCACCGCTGCACTAAGTCACTAATGCGGCGACGCTTATTCTTCAACACTTTCAGCCCAATAACAGCCAACCCAGGAACCATCACTGGAGTTGGAATTGGCCTGATATTGGCATCGGTAACGGTCAGGATTGAAGATCCTGTTGTGTCATCAACATCAATTACACCAAACGCCACGCGATAATTGCCAGGAGTGGCAAACCGATAGCTGAAGGAATTCCCAGTATTCAAGTTAAAAACGGTATTATCAACGGCAAAAAAGGCTCGATCGATAAATTCTGGGTCAAACGTCTGGAATGACCAGTTGAAACTCAAAGTATCCCCTGCCATCACACCATTCAAGACCGTCTTTAAACCTGAACCCTCTAGCGCATCATTGCCTAAGGTAAGTTGTGGCAAGGACAGTTCGCTTTCTAATGCATCAACGGTGACAGGATTAGCACCGGATAAATTCCGATTCACCGAATCATCCAATCCATCACTGAAAGCGTTACTCATCCTTGCTTGTGATGGATTGAGTTGAACATCGCCGACGGGTGTCCAAGTGCTGAGATTAAGGCTGGCAGCTTGTGCTGTATTGATTGCCCCGAAGCTGACTGCCCCGAAGCCAATCAGACCCAATACGCTAGAAATACCCGCCTGAAAAAACCGTTGTTGAATTAACCGAGTGGAAACAAAAGCTGTGAAATAAAACATATGATTCCTGTACAGATCGATAGAAAGAACATTTGGTAGATGCCTTCCTGATCGCAGGACAACGATCGTGTTCTAGCAACTAAAATAGAAAGTTGCTGGGAACACTTAAATCACCGCCGCCATTAAGCTGGACGGCAATGAATTGTCTGAAAGTGGCTGCCCCAAGAGCGCCATCGGCATCAATTTGGATGTTGACCCGACCGCTATTGCCTGCTGGAGTCACTTTCATATAGCCATCGGTGATCGCGTTCGTGCCGTTATAGCCACCGGGTACCAAACTATCCAGGAGTCCGGTGAAGACCAATTTATCCTGACCCACTTCGAAATCAGTAATCAGGTCGCCAGAATCGCGAATGCTGGTATAGACAAATTCGTCCGCCCCCGCACCGCCTGTTAATTGATCAGCACCCAAACCGCCAAAAATACGATCGCGCCCAGCAGTTCCCAACAAAACATCCCGCCGATTTGTCCCATTTAATGGGTTAGGAGCTTGCAGATTCAAGCCGACCAAAACAGGATCGTGGTCAGAAGAACGGAATGGATTGGCACTGTATAGACTGGTATCATTACGTAGTTCAGCCACGCCCTCGCCTGTACTTTGAATATTGTCGTTATAGTCTAAAGCGATCGGCTCATCGGCATTGATGTTCCATTTTGCTGCCGCAGTTACTTGCGTCAGTAAGCTAGCGCTGACAAGGGCGTGATCGAGGGAACCAGTCTGGCCATCGAAGACGTAGGAATCAGTGCTGGTTGTGAGTTTGGTGAATCCACCTGCCCGCAGGATGTCGATCGGGTCTTCTTCGTTATAGGCATTCAGATCACCCAAGATCATCACATCACTATCACCAGAACTATTTTGAATTTGCGACACAAAGTTTAGTAATGCTGTGGATTGTGCCTTACGTGTGGCGTTCGCTAGCCCCTGACCATTGCCTTGGTCTGCATCACCGGGGACATTCGCAACTGCTGAACCCTTTGATTTAAAGTGATTAATAATCGGGGTAAGCGTTTCGCCTGTAGCATTCACCCGGAAGGTTTGGGCTAATGGCGGGCGGGCAGACGCAAAGGCTGGATCATTAAAATACTTAGCATTACCAACCGTGCTCACCGCACTGGGTTTGTAGATAAATGCTACTTTAATTTCGTCGGTGCCTGGATTGCCCGTAGCCCCAGCCAGCGGTACAAATGCGTAGGTACCTGCACCCATTGCATTATTCAAGCCATTAATCAGATCCGCGATCGCAGAACTTGACCCATCGCCATCATTTTCGATTTCAATCAAGCCCACAATATCGGCATTTAACTCCTTCAGTGCCGCAATAATCTTAGTGCGTTGCCGCCCAAATTCCGCTGTTGAATCGGCCCCACGCGAAGTGGGAAAACCACCGCCTGAGCCATCACCATTGAAATAATTCAAGACATTAAAGCTCGCAACCTTGAGATTGCCGCCAACCGTCGGCACAGCGGGCCGAGGCGCGTAATTGAAAACTGGCGTTTCGGTGGGTTGAAGGCGATAGTTGTTGAACCCAAACCCGAGAATACCCGTCACGTTACTGGTCGTGCTACCAATTCTCAACGTATCATTGGCTAAATCAGCATCGGTGGTGTTGATATAGGGAACATCAACTAAATTGGAACTACCGCTTCCATCATCGAGGATAATGCGGCGACGATTGTTCAGATCTTGCTGCGCTGTGACGGCACTGACATTAGTGGCTCCAGTGCTGCTTGTGCCCGTTGCGGGATTGTCATTGGGATCAATGATATTAGTGGGGTTAAACAGTCGCCCATCGGCGGACAAAACGACTTCCCCAAAGCGTCCGAGATTGAACGTCTCAGTTACAGTCAAAGTCTCCGGGAACTTGACCAACATTCCTTCGTAGCGTTCCAAATCGCCAAGGTTAGCGGTTGGCAAATCAATCACCGTCGGCGTGACCAAGCCCTGCAAACCTGTTCCAGTGATTTGAATATTGGTGAGATTCGTGACGATCGCTTGGCCAAAGGAAGGAGTGCTGCTATTTTCCTGCACGCTTCCCGTCAGTCGCACCCGATCGCCAACATTCACGGCAAAGGTCGAATTGATAAAAATCCCTTCCGAAGTCAGGACATTACCATCGCTGGCGCTGTCTTCTTCTTGCAGATAAAACCCACCCAACTGATTCGTTCCTTGGAAATCGCCCACTACGATGCCTTCGATCGTAAATGTTCCAGGCGTAGCACTGCTGCCATTGCCCTGAATTGTATTGATTAATGTCGGCACATTAATTTCAAATACCGTATTCGTTCGGCTGATTTCGCTACTAGTGATCAGCAAGGGCTTTCCGGTGGGGCTATCGGCAGCCGAGACAAAGGTCAATCCTTCTGCGCCTTGGTCTTCTAGGGTATTGATATATTGCACAAGTTGGGGAGCCGTCGGGCTACTCACATCGTAAACCATCACATCCCCACTACGCTCTAACCCAATAAACGCATAGGTGCGGTTATTGATCACGCCAAGGACAACACCTTCTGGCTCGGGACCCTTGTTATCGCTGCGGGTATCAAAACTGCTAGATAATCCATCAGAGTTAAACAACGTCGGGGTTTTTGCTGCGGTAATTTGCTCAAATTGATCGCCGCTGTCAAAAACCAAGCTGCCGCTGGAATTCCAAATGGAAAAGGAGCGCGCCCCAAAGGCTTCAATTCGATCGAAATCCCCATCGCCATCGGTATCGCCCGTGGCATTCGTCAGTTGTAATCGACCTAAGTTAGCGTTTTGCTTGAGCGTTGTCGCGTTGGGGAACCGAGTGGGATCTAGGATGTAGCCCGTTGCACCAACCCGAATCTCTTCGCTAAATCCGGTGTAGTCGCGGGCATCACCTTCATTTGCAGTAATGTAGTAGGCCTGTCCATTGACGGTGTAGCTGGCGATCGCGTCCGGTTGATATAACCCAAAAACAGGCCAGTTTTGAATATTGATCTTACCCGCACTACTGGTTAAATCCCGATCGCTGGCATCAAAGCCATTCCCAGGAAAACTATGATCTTTCGCCCCCAGGGATTGAATGCTGGTAATCATCGCGGTGGGAATATCAAGGATCGCGATCGCGTTATTTTCTTGGAGCGTAATCCGCGCGGTCAATCCATCTGGAGCCACTGCAATATATTCCGGTTCCACATCCTGGGCAACGGTGGAACCAGGGCCAGTAATTCTTACACCCGACGCTTTGAGTGATGCAATTTGACTATTGAAACTGCTAAAGGTAGCATTCTGCACCGTTGCATTAGCCACACCCCCCGCAATATCAATCACGCTCACCGAACCTTCTGGATCGAAGGAATTGGCTTGCCCGTAGCTATTCGGTTCACCTTCATTCGCCACCAAAACCTTAGTCCCATCGGGGGTAAAGGTCAGCATATCCGGCAAGAAGCCGACTTCGACAGAATTCAGGAAAGCCCCATCGGCTGCATTATAAAAGCTGACTCGACCAGCTTGCTGGGCATTTGTCGTCGTGTTTTGAATCGCGTAAGCCACCGCAACGATACCATTTTTCACCGCAACGCTGTTGGGCAATGCCGCCGTTCCAGCCGATGACGTGAATCCAGTGGCTAGCGGTGTTGCTAAAGTTAGTGCTCCGGTATTGCTGACACTATAGGTTTCCACCACGCTGCCAGCGATGACGAATAAGCGATCGCTGCCTGGATCGAATGCGGGAATTTCTGCGCCATTGGGGCTGGTAATTGCGCCTACCTTTTGGAGGAAGCTGCCGTCATTGTTAGCGATCGTGATGTTCTGAGAGACTGTGCTGCCTAAGTTGATTCCGGCTGAAGATGAATCAATCGTCAGCGTGGCAGTTTCATTGCCTTCTGCGATCGCGTCATCGGCCACAATAAATGTAATTGATCCACTGGTTTGACCACTGGGAATCGTGATTGTACTGCCAGTAAGATAATAGTCACTCGCAGTAATGCCAGTACCCGTCACGCTCAACGCCACGGTCTGATTGCCTGTGACCGCCGCGCTTGCCGTGGCTGTGACCGTAATTACCGTCGTTCCCGATTCTGTTCCAGCATTGCTACTAACGGCAAGACTAACCGTTGGATTCGCGCTAACGATATTCGTGCTAAAAGCCGTTGCATCAAAGGGAACATCTGGCGCAGTGCCATCAGTGCTTTGATCGCCAGTGGCATCTTGTGTCAGCCAGTTGGTTGGATTGTTAATTAACGCGCCATAGGCGGCAAAGTTAGCTTGTCCTGAACGGAGACCATTGTAGCTAGCAATATCTGCACCCGTATCAGCTGTTGAAAAATTGATCGCATTCGTCCCAATCGTTAAACCTGTCCCGGTTAGTAAACCTGTTGCAGCCGTAAACCCAGAGTTGGCGATCGCCGTGATAAATGTTGGGGCAGTGGCTGTTCCCTGGTAGGCGTAAATGACTTCATTATCACCGGCAATGCCTCGATTGCTGCCGCGTCCTGGCACAGGTGATGTCGCTGTTCCGACGTTAGCAGTGATTGCGCCTGAGCCGATATTATCAATTCTGATGACTGTGCCCGCCGTTACAAGCGCGGTCGTTGTCCAACTGAAAGCACCTTCGTTGGTGTCGATAAAACCCGTGCCATCCCACTCATTATCTTCAAAAATAATTGTCTCGCCTGCACCAATATCCGTCAGCGTGACAAAAGCAATATTGTCAGCACCATCTGCATTAAACCCAACAAATGCAATGCTACCTACTGCAAGGGCCATAACCGCATCTCCTTAAATGTTGAAGCTGATGTATTTCAGAATAGAAATGGGAAATGCAGTTACCTGAAACCACCTCAGCGTTCACTTGCTTCGGAGGTGCAAAATTTAGAGCCTAGAAAATATTGATCGCACGATCCACTTTTGATTAGCCTACCACCCTTGCTCAATAGTCGATTTAAGGTAAGATTAAAAATTGAGTAAGCTCTTTTGAAGTCACGCTAGCCCGTGAATGGTACTCAGCGATCGAATCGCCATCATAAATTAGCCGAACTCATCTTCGCTCAGTGCGGTCGTGCCAGTGGGTAGCGGCATTGTCCCTTGGACTGGCTTAATTGATCGGGATAAAGGCAATGTGATCCTGTGGCAATAGGGCGATCATAGCTTGCACCGTTTCCACGACTTCAGGATAAAACTGCTGCGCGATTTGACGATAGCCGCCCGCCATCACTTGCCCGCCCCAACAATGGAGGAGATAGACTTCATTTTCCGCTAGGAGTTTCGGCGCATCGATCGGAGAAATATTGTAGTTAATCGGTAGCGTAACAACACCCGCCTGAAATTGCGCGATCGCGCGAACGAGCGCTAACTGGTCATGCCGCTGGAATTTGTTCCACTCTTGCTGCCATTGTTTGAAGAGCGATTGCGTCAGCGGTGAATTGCGCCAAAGCATCACCCCGCTGTTATATTGCGGCGTTTCACCGGGTAAAAGGCTGAGTGTGTAGGCTTTTTCGTTGTGCGCAATATGGTCACAGTCGGCGATCGTGGGCTGGCGATCGCGCACCATCGCAATATCCCCTTGGGCTAGGTAATCCCAAATAGCATTGAGCGGTCGGATCGGCAGGATGTCCGAGTCGAGATAAAGCGTTTCGTTATACGGACTGATATTGGCGAGATAAGTTTTGAGGTCACGCGATCGGAAGGCTCTGTCCTGGTGGTTGCAGGGCATTGGTAAAAGTCGAATCCCATATTCGTAGAGGGGCAAGCGATCAACCAGTGGTTGGTCACAAACGAGGGTGATGGGGAGTTCTGGATGGAACGATCGCAGCACGATCGCGCTAATTAAAGCAGCCTCAAAGTAGGCAATGTGATTCGTCGCACAGTAGATTACACCACGATTAGCCGTGGGGACGCAAGCGGAGGCTGAAAAAGTTGATAAACGCACAAAGGACAACCGAATAGGGATGTTTGCTGAGTAAGCATATTCATCGAGGGCAAATCTGGCCTGAATATCCTACTAGACATCTATAATCATAACGCTTTTAAGGGGCCGAAACCCATTTCACTGGCACGCTCCCAGTAATTAGCAATAAACCGGATACGCTGATGATCGAATTCCGCTAAAATTGAACCATCCCACCCTACAATGTCGTTTTCTGTCATCGCGTTTGTCTCCATGCCACAATTTGACCATCCACCACGAATTTTATTTCTATACGGTTCTCTCCGGGAACGCTCCTATAGCCGTTTGCTCGCTGAAGAGGCAGCGCACACTATCACCGAGTTGGGTGCGGAGGTCAAGTTCTTTGATCCGCGTGAGTTGCCGATTTATGGGAGTGTATCGGATGATCATCCGAAGGTACAGGAATTGCGGACATTGAGCCAATGGTCTGAGGGACAAGTTTGGTCAAGTCCAGAAATGCATGGCCAAATTACCGGAATTCTCAAAAATCAAATTGATTGGATTCCCTTAAGCATAGGGGCTGTGCGTCCTACCCAAGGTAGAACCCTGGCGGTGATGCAGGTCAGCGGCGGCTCCCAGTCCTTTAATGCGGTTAATACCATGCGGCTTTTGGGGCGCTGGATGCGGATGTTCACGATTCCCAATCAATCCTCTGTGGCCAAAGCCTATCAAGAGTTCCATGAGGACGGTACAATGAAGGATTCTGCCTATCGCGATCGGGTAATCGATGTGATGGAAGAACTCTACAAATTTACGCTGTTGCTGCGGCCCCATATGGATTATTTAACCGATCGCTACAGTGAACGAAAGGAGCGGGGAGAGCAAAATATTTTTCCAACGCCCCCTCACCCTTAATAATCTATCCAAACCGTCCTGATACATAATCATGGGTTTGTTGATCCGAGGGACTCGCAAAGAGTCTTTCCGTACGATCGTATTCCACCAGATAACCAATCCGACTTTCATCGGTATTAAAAAATGCGGTAAAGTCAGAAACTCGCGATGCCTGCTGCATGTTGTGGGTGACGATCACGATGGTCAAGTCTTGCTTTAAACTATGAATTAAGTTTTCGATTTTCATCGTCGCGATCGGGTCAAGCGCTGAACAAGGCTCATCCATCAGCAACACCTTAGGGCGAATGGCCAAAGCACGAGCAATGCAAAGCCGCTGCTGCTGACCACCGGATAGGCTCAGAGCCGACTTATTGAGATTGTCCTTCACTTCATCCCACAGGGCGGCACTGTGGAGCGCCTGTTCAACAATGTCATCAAGGCGCGATCGGGAAACTTGATAAAAGACCCGCACCCCATAGGCGACATTATCATAAATGCTCATTGGAAAGGGATTCGCCTTCTGGAAAACCATGCCAATCTGCCGCCGCAACCGATTTAGATTAACCGTGGGATCAAAAATATCTTGACCAAATAACTCAACCCGGCCTTGATAACGCGCATCACTGTCCATTTCCGAAATCCGATTCAGCGACTTCAGAAAAGTTGACTTACCACAACCAGACGGCCCAATAATCGCCGTGACCTGACCTGGCCTAATCTGCATCGACACATTTTCCACTGCCAATCGCTTACCGTAGAAACAACTCAGGTTTTCTACATTCAAGGCGATTTTGCTAGCTGTGCTCGTTTCAGCATTATTCATGATTGTGCTGTAGGTCATCTTCATTCAGTCCCTATTCAAAATTTGCTGTATTCAATTAAGCCGATCGCCGAAACAGCAGTCGCGCCCCCACGTTCAAAGCCAGCACCAGCATCAGCAACACCAATGCCGCACCCCACGCCAATTGCTGCTGTGCAACATCTGGCGAATTTGAGAAGTTATAAATCAGAACAGATAGCGATGGGCTGGGGTTCAGTAAGCCATCGGGGTAATTCTGACTGAACTGTGCCGTAAAAATGAGCGGTGCGGTTTCGCCGGCCGCGCGGGCGATCGCGAGCAACGCTGCTGTCGTAATTCCTGGTAAAGCAGGTGCTACTACCACACGCATCGTCGTGTGCATCGGCCCCGCACCCAAAGCCGCTGAGGCCGCCCGTTGGGCTGCGGGGATTAATTTCAAAGCCTCCTCTACCGCAAGAATAACCATCGGCAACATGAGGATAGCCAAAGCAAAACTCCCCGCCAACGCCGAAGGCTTACCTAAACTAATGACCAAAACCGCATAGGCAAACACGCCCATCACGATCGATGGCACCGCACTAATAATCCTGACCGCAAAGCGAACAACTTGAGCGATCGGGGTTTGCTTACCAAATTCAGACAAGTAGATTGCTGTGACAATACCGATTGGCAGTGCAAATATCGCGGCAATCAAGACAATCATTAAAGTGCCGACGATCGCATTACCAAATCCCGTCGGCTCACTGACTAAGTCCTTTGTTAAAGTTTGCCAATTGACGCTTCCTGCGCCCCGAACCAAGATTTCCCAAGTTAAGGATAGCAGTGGCAACAAAGCCAGAAGCGTGAAGATGTAGCTCAAAATAGTCATGCCCCGATCAAACCACGATCGGCCAGGGGCGAGCGGACGATGGATTTCGGGCGGCAACGGTGAGACTGTGTGTTGGTTCATTGTGTGCAGAGCTGCGTACAGAATAGAGAAATATTACTTTTGCTTAAAACTAAAGGCTTGGACTAAGTACACCGCACCGATATTGACAACTAGAGTCAATACAAACAGAATCAGCGCTAAATACATCAATGCCCCAACATGAACAGGATCATAGGCTTCAGCAAATTGGTTAGCCAAAATTGCGGGGATCGTATTGGCCGAATCAAATAGCGAAATATTTAACTGATCAGAGTTTCCAATCACCATTGTCACGGCCATCGTTTCACCTAAAGCCCGCCCTAAAGCCAGCATCACAGCCCCCACGATCCCCGACAGACTACTCGGTAAAACAACCGAAAGAATCATTTCCCAGCGCGTTGCCCCGAGGGCCACCGAGGCACTCCGCAGCTCCTTCGGTACCGCCTGAATCACATCCCGACTAATCGAAGCGATCGTCGGCAAAATCATCACCGCCAAAACCACCGCCGCAACAAACATACTGTAGCCAGAGGTTTCCGTGCTGAAAAGGGGAATCCAGCCAAACTTCTGATGAATCCCAATCTGTAAGGGCTGTAGCACCGGAATCAGTACGAAAATCCCCCAGAAACCAATGATCACACTGGGAATCGCTGCGATTAGTTCCACTAGGAAAATAATCGGTAAGCGTAGAGGTTTTGGCAAAAAGTTTTCGCTGGTAACAATCGCGATCGCCAGCCCAATCGGTACGGCCAACAGAAGCGCCAGTAATGAACTGACTAATGTGCCGTAAATATAGGGCAGAGCACCAAACAGCAGATTATTGGGATCCCATTCCTTCGAGGTCAAAAAGCCAGGGCCGAACTGCTTGATTGCAGGTAACGCCTGTTGAAAAATCACCCAGCCTAACCACAATAAAACGGCAACAACACCAACGGCGACTGCGCGGCTAATCTGAGCAAAAATTCGATCCGGATTGATCAGTCGTCGAGCTGAAAGAATTGATTCATCCGCACCGATCGATGACCGTTCAGGAAGCACTTTGCTAATCGTCATAGAACTAGACACAAATAATGAGAAAAGGGAGTGCTTACGACTCAGCACTCCCAAGATAGGTGTGAGACAATCGATCAACGAAATATCTAGAAGGTAAAAGTGGTACGGAGTGTACCTACATAGATAGTATCGTTATTCCGACTCGATTCGGGATTAAAAATAACTAAAAGTCCCGGTGTAATCGAAATCTTATCGTTTAAACGATGACGATAAAAGGCTTCTAAGTGATATGTCGTATCGCGATCGCGACGTGCATTCGTTACATCACGGCCCGCAGAAAGCACCCGCGTTGTCGGTCCAAAGTCGTTATCTGTCACCTTTGGCGGCATCCCAAAAACAATCCCCCCCAGATTTCCTTCCTTGAGTAAATCCGGGAACGTTAACGCTGCGGCCCAGTTCCAGATCGTTGCTTGATCATCCGCACTCACTGCCGGATCAAGCGCTGTCCCTTGACTGCTAACTGTCGCAATCCGTTCCTTAGAAGTTGCACTTGTATAGCCAGCCCAGCCAGAAAGCGCTACCTGCGGTGAAAATTTCACATTGGCCTGAATCCCATAGGCATTTGCCGAAGTTGCCGCACCATTAAATGGATTATTCGCAAAACCACTGCCCGTCCCGCCGGACACGCCTGCCCCCGTTGGGTAGTAGGAGTTTGCATAGGTCAATGCTAAACCCAGATTCGGTGTCGGCTGGTAGGCCAACTGCGCCAGTGCCGAATATCCGCCATCAAATAGACCTGCTTTATCCGCCGGATTGCTGGCCGTCGCCGAAGGCACCAAGTAGCCTGCGGATAGAGTCACTTTACTGAGTTCTGTAAACTCGCGACCGAGCTTGTAGTTCACAATCAAGCCGCTACCAGTACCCGCACGATAAATCGGGTTGAATCGGCCAAAGCGAGAAATTGCACCGTTAGCACTCGATTCCGTTGGGCTAAGCGTAGCAATCGAATCGTTAAATTCCAGGCCATCATTGCTACCACCGCCCACAAAAACAGTTAGCTGGTCGCCAATATTAGTGCGATATTCCAGACGGTTTAGCTCAACAGCGTTATCATTATTTCCATCAAATCCCAGACGGGTATTATTTGTCCCAGTCACTGCACCGGAGAAGGAAGTGATATTCCGCGCTTGCAAACGTGCCCGCAAGCGATCCTTACCATTAAAACTCGTATCTAGCGACAATCGAACCCGATCGGCCACGATTGTATTTTCTTGGAGCTTACGAGGATTAGTACCGTAGGCTGAGGCAATACGTGCATCCCGGATAGCCGGAGTCGCTGCCGCATCAATATTACGCCATTGGTCGCCGTTGAGCGCCCGATCGTCACCCAGAACTCCCGCTGCCGCAATAATCACTTCCCCGCTGAGCTTCGTTGTTGTCGAGAACTGCTGCTTCTCCAGTGTTGCCATTTTCGCTTCAATTCCGTCAACCTGGCCCCGAATTTCCGCCAATTCCGTGGCAAATTCTTCTTGCAGCTTCTTTGCTGTCGCCAAGTCGGCCTTTGAAGCCATATCCTCGGTTGCAGCAGAGATGAGCTGATTCACCTTTTCCATGCAAGCATTCAAACCCGCCGCAAATTCATAACGAGTCATTGCCCGGTTACCCCGATAGGTTTGATCCGGATAACCTGCAATACAGCCATAGCGCTCAACCAACGACTGTAACGCCTGAAACGCCCAATCTGTAGGTTTAACATCGGACAATTGCGAAACCGATGTAACCTGTCCCATGGGATCTTTTTCAAGCAGCTCATTTGCCCGAACCGTCGAACCCGTTGAAAGCGCCATCAAACCTGAGAGCGCCAGCAAAACCGAAACTTTTAATCGAGACATGACTTAAACTCCTCACACTGGAAATGACGCAAAAACATCAGCGAAGTGGCGACTGACGTAAGGCCAATCACCACTCCGATCGTGAACTATTTAGCTTGAATTGACTCAATCTGCTGTAGGGCACGTTGCGTCACACTGGCATCAATGCGGGCAAATTCCTTACCATTATTCAAATTTTGGCCATCCGTCAAAACCCATCGCATCCAGCTCTTGACTGCCTCGGCTTCCTCTTTAGGATAGCTTTTGTAAACCATCATCCAGGTTAAACCCGTGATCGGGTAACCTTGTTTGGGATTGCCGTCAAACACACGAAAGTTATCCGGGAATGCGATCGAAGCAATCGCATCATTTGTTGCTTGCAAACTCGGCTGAATATATTGACCCGCAGCATTTTGAATGCTCGCGATCGATAAGCCACTCTGTTTCGCAAACGCATACTCAACGTAGCCGATCGTTCCTTCTGTCTTTTGCACCGTTGCCGCAACCCCAGCATTACCGCGACCTTTCAGGGGATCACCCGGCCACTTGGGAGCCGTACCGACGCCTACTCGACCTTTGAAATAAGCATCAGTTGCGCTGAGGTGATTGGTGAAAATAAAGGTTGTGCCACTCCCATCGGCCCGCACCACCAAATTGATCTTCTTGTCTGGCAGGCTTACACCTGGATTTGCACCCGCAATCTTAGCATCATTCCATTTGGTGATCTTACCGGAGAAAATCCCCGCCAGCGCTTCCCGCGATAGGTTGAGATTATTTACACCTGACAGCTTGAATACAGGCACAACTGAGCCACCTGCCGTGGGGATCAGTAAAATACCACGCTTACCCGCTTCGCCTTCGCTCATCTGCGCATCGGTCATGGCCGCATCACTACCACCAAACTTGAGCGCTCCCGCGATCGTCTGGCGAATACCACCACCACTCCCGATCGCTTGATAGGTTACTTTATTACCCGTTTTCTTTTGATATTCCTTAATGTACTCTTGATATAACAAATCCGGAAATGTCGCGCCTGCACCATTAATTGCTGGTAGTGCCTGAGCGATCGCCCCCAACAGTGGACCAATCACAATTGTCGCCGTCAAAGCAGAAACAGTCGCTGCACGACGCAGAGAACTTACAGAGAAAACCATCGTTCTGTACCCTTGGGTTCAAAATAGCTCAAAAAAAATTTCAGAGAGAATACCGCATCTCTAACAGTCAAAACATTAGCGCTCCCACAAACAGAAAACCAGAAACAAGAGCATAACCTTTGGTTAAGGGCAATTAAAATCTTGGCTAAATTCTCTGGAAACCTTAAAACAATCCAGTATTCCCATACAATTCATGATAATTTGTCCTGATATTGGTTAAGTCAGACTGCAATCTCTATATGGCAATCGCTAAGGTTTTACTCAATCCACAATTCTCACTCTGCGGCTAGTAAATCATGGTCTTGAACGCACCACCCAAACCTCAAACTGAGCAGTCAAATCCTTCCGAAATAACATCCCCGCAATCTGTCCCCCATGCTCATCATGAGGCAGATCCATTAATTGAGCGCGGAACATTACAGGCAATCAAGCCGCAAGAACTAGCGGGCGCAGCGCTAGAAAAGCTACATTCGATCTTCGTTCCCGACCATCTCGAAGGGCCAGCGAAAATGCTCTATCGGCCGATTTTACTGGCCGCGATCGGGATTCACGCCTTAGTCCTCTTTCCCGGTGGAAAGCCCGCTGAGAAAGCACCAGATAAGAAAGAAAAACCTGTCACAATCACCCAAGTTGCCACAGGTAAAAAAGCCCCAACAAAACTCCCAAAGACCAAGATTACGCCAGCTAAACCAGCGCTACCAAAGCTGAATAATGCAAATTCGACTGCTCCAGCAGTCAAGCCATCGCCAAAACCAGAAGCCGCAAAACCAGAAGCTGCAAAGCCAGAAACACCGACACCATCAACCCCGCAGGAGCTTCCCAAGGTTTCACCAATGCCCCCAGGTGGCGCAAACGCAGGTGATCCCTTTGCCGATTTCGTGCATCATCCAGCCGCACGACCGGGCTGCTACGAATCCAGCATTTGCTACAAAGTCGCAGGCAATGCCATTGCCGCAGTCGCGGACACATTTAACTCAAGCCTGAAAGCCAAAGGATTCACAACATCGGATGCTGGTAGTGAGTCGGGACGACAGGTCATTGAAGTCTCCAAAGGCGGTAAGACAAACTTCCTCACCCTATTTCAAGACGGGGCTGATACGGTTTATGTGCTCGCACCCACGCCAATTAACAGCTTAGATGACCTGAAGAATGCCATGACTTTGCCTTCAGGATTCGTTGACTTAATGACGGCAATTCCGGAACCACCGGGAAGCAGCGATGGCTCCGCCAGCTCAATACCCGATGAAACCACATTTACTGATCCCAGTAAGTATTTTGCTGGTGATGATGAATTCTTACCCATCATTGATGGCTCACCAAAAATCTTTTCGGGATTAGAACCCGAGAATGTATTTAAGGAGCATTTTGAACCCCAACTGAAATCAGTTTTTCCACAGGGTATCGAACTCGCGGGTGAATACGGTGGGGGCAAGCTCTATCGAATGAAGACGGCAAAAGGCGCGTTCTACCTCAATATCGTCCCTCATGCAAAAAGTCCTACAGACTCGATCGTCGTCGTGTTCAATAGTCAACCATAATCGCAAAACCGCATAAAGCCTACCAGACTAATTCTGGCAGGCTTTTTCGTATGCTCTATTATGGGAGCATGTCAGTTTGGCGATGGGTAATAATACTCAGGCATTTGAGGGATAGGACTTCCAATAAGACCATTCAAATAAGCACAACGATGGGCTAAAACCATAATTGACAATCCGGGTTTGATGTTTACGAACATAGTCACAGAAGTTCTTAACCTGTTTTTGCCGACTCCGCTCAAATAGCTTGAGGACAGCCACTGTGTCGCCCCGCCATAATAAAGCCTCAGCTTGTTTCAAGCGCTTTTCTGCAAGGGCAAGTTTGTAGAGATTTTCTTTAAGATGATACCAGTCTAAAATCTCTCGCCGTTGGCTAGCCGTACCAATTTGCTCAATAATATTCCAAATCCCATCATGGCCATCGCCTAAACAAGTGAGTGGATGCGCTAGGGGCGCACGATTCACTTGCGCAATCAAGGCTTGATTTTGCTGGAAATCGGCAATCACGCCAACGTCGGTCGTAATTGCTTTGTAATGTCGCCATTCGGAAGCCTCGCCCAGTGGAGTACGTAACCGGACTGTACCGCCATCCACGGACACTTCCGCAATCGGTTGGGCAATCGGCGGTGCGGGAAAATCTTGACGATGGACTAAACGTTGTTGACTCTTGGCACTGACTTGACACCCAGTCAGATAGGCTAAATCGAGGCTCGCTTGTTCATAGGATACGACCGCACTCAGCCGTAAACAGCAATTTTCTAAATGGGGGCTGAGTTGGCTATAGGCACGCACGCCCAGCTTCTCAGCTTGCTGCTGCGTCAGGCTTAATTCACCAAGGCTACTTTTCAAGGTGCGGACTTTGCCCGCGCTGGTTTGGGTAACTTGGCGGATAAAAAACGCCCTAATTCCGGACTCACATGTTGCTGGATTTCCTGCCGCACACGCAGTTCAATCGCTTCTAAATTCGGCAGCGTGGCTGGATCGCTATCCGCATAAAGAATCGTCGCAATCGCTTCGAGATGCGCCGCAAGCGCTTGTTCCTGCTCTGGTGTCATGGTTATTCCCTCTTGAATATCAATACCTAATTTTCACAGTTCAACCGATGACTTGACCATTAAATCTCTTTGAATAAGCATTTCTACTTGGGTGTGGAATGGGTAGAATTTGCCGTCGGTGGGATTTTGAGTACCGAAGGTTTCGAGGGTTTTGTTTTTTGGGGTGGCGGTGAAGGCGAAGTAGCTGGCGTTGCGGCAGAGTTTTTGATCGTCGATGATGCGGAGGATTTGGTCTTCGAGGGTTTCTTCTTCGGGATCGGGGAGGTCGGCTTCGAGGTAAGTGCCGGATACGTCAGCGACTTTGGGCGTTTGATTTTTACTAAGGGCGGCGCTCATTTTGGCGGTGGCGTTACCACCTTGGCTGGAATGGGCTTCGTCAATGATGATGGCGAAGCGTTGATTGTTGAGGGCTTGGATTTCCTGGACGACGAAGGGAAATTTCTGGACGGTGGTGATGATGATTTTTTTGCCGTCTTCAAGGGCTTGGCGTAGTTGTTTGCTGCCTTCGGTGATGGCCTCGACGACTCCTTTGACTTGGGCGAATTGTTTGATATTGTCGCGGATCTGTTTGTCGAGGACGCGCCGATCGGTGACGACGATGATGGAGTCGAAGACGGGCTGGGTGTTGTTGCTGTCGGTGAGTTCGACGAGCTGGTGGGCAAGCCAGGTGATGGAGTTGCTTTTGCCGGAACCAGCGGAGTGCTGAATCAGGTAGCGTTGCTGGATGCCATGGTTTTTGGCGTGAGTGAGGAGGGTGCGGACGAGGTTGAGTTGGTGGTAGCGGGGAAAGACGAGTTCGTAGCGCTTCCTGCCGTCGTCAGTAGGCTTTTCGATGATTTGGGCGTATTTTTCGAGGATGTGGCTGAGGCTGGGTTTGGTGAGGATGTCTGTCCAAAGGTAGTCGGTTTGGATGCCGTTGGGGTTGATGGGGTTGCCTGCGCCGTCGTTGTGGCCTTGGTTGAAGGGGAGGAAGACGGAGTTTTTGCCTTTGAGGTGGGTGCTCATGTAAACGAGGTCTTCGTCGAGGGCAAAGTGGACGAGGCAGCGGGCAAAGCTGAAGAGGGGTTCTTTGGGATCACGATCGTTCTGGTATTGGCGGATTGCGTCTTGGACGGTTTGTTTGGTGAGGTTGTTTTTTAGCTCGAAGGTGATCAGGGGCAGGCCGTTGATGAAGATGGCCATGTCGAGGGCGAGGCGCTTACGATCGTCGCTGTATTGGAGTTGGCGGGTGATGGTGAAGCGGTTGAGATCGTAGCGATCGCGGGCTTCGGGGTTGAGGTTGGAGGTGGGTTGTTTGTAGTAGAGGGTGAGGCGGGTTTCTCCGGCTTTGATGCCGTCGCGGAGGACTTCGACGATGCCACGGGTTTGAATTTGGTCGAAGATGCGTTTGTAGAGGCGTTCTTCAAACCGATCGCCGTAGCTGGTTTGGAGTTGGGTGAGGGCTTCGGGTTGGGTGTCGCGGAGGAATTGGAGGAGTTGGTTGGGGTCGAGGCAGTAGGTGCGATTGTAGTCTTTGGGGTCTCCAGCGGTGTAGCCTGCGTTCTGGATGAGGCTTTGGACGATGAGGGCTTCGAGTCCGGGTTCGGTGGTGTTGGTGGTCATGGTCGGGGTTTGGCGATTGAGCAGCGTCTATTCTCTAATTTACTTTTATTTCCAAGAAAATGGGGCTGATCCGCATCACATTGCGGGGATTTAGCAAAGATTTGGAGGAATCCTTGAATTGAGCATACGTTTGTACTATATTGATATGAGTGGTGGCGCAGTATGCTGAAAAGGTAGTGCGAGTGGGAGGTGATGGATGATTGAGGTTCGGCTGGAGGTGCCGCTGATTCGGGTGGGTGATCAGGTTCGGGTATCGGGTTGGTTGGTGAATTTGACTGAAAAGCACATTGATGATTTTGAAACGTTTTGGAAGGAGCGGTTGAGACCGACGGCGGATGGGGATCAGTATTGGGATTGGGAGCAGAAGAAGCGGGTTTATTTGCAGCGGGATAGTGCGATGTACGAGGGCTATGCGATCGAGCATGAGCAGGTGACGCAGGGGTTGATGCTGATTAAGACGGGTGGGCATCGATCGTGGGTGGATCCGGAGCGGCGATTGGTGTATGTGCATTCGTTGGCGACGGCTCCGTGGAATCGGCTTGATAATCCTGAACCAATCGGCTTTCGAGCGGTGGGTAGGGCGTTGCTCAAGTTTGCTCAGTTCCGTAGTGAGGCTTTGGGATATGGTGGTTTGGTGGGGTTGCATTCACTACCGGATGCTGAGCTGTTTTATCGGAAGATGGAGATGAGTGATCAGGGATTGGATCCAGGAAAAGAAAATTTGCGCTATTTCGAGTGGTATCGCCCGCGCCCTAACTGGTTTGAAGAATATGGGGTGAATTTGGATACTGATGCTTAAATAGGAGCCAAGGAGGAACTGGCAAGATGGAATTTAAGATTACTGAGGAAGAAGCACGGGCAATGGCACGGTTTGAGGAGGAGGTTGGTTGTAATCTCAGCGCGGGGCCAGACTATGGGGTTCATCTGGGTAAGGTAATGGCGTTGGCGTTGCAGCAAGTTGAGGTCGATCGTGAAAAATTTATAGAACTTTTGTCCCAACAGCTCGGAAATGTGCTATCAAAGGAGGAAATTGAAGAGATGACTGCCAGTTTTCAAGCACAGATTCAGGAGCGGGTAGCTGGAAAAGTTGCCTCTCAGAAATCTGCATAACTTTTGGTGTTCCACGATGGCGTTAGACTCTCAATCTGACTCTGACTCTTTAATTCCTCTCAGTCAAGGATTTACCAAACGGCGGCTATCTCAAACTAGTTTGGAGCAGCCGATCGTAGTTAATCCGACAGAGCTAGAAGAAATCCTTAGTCGAGTTGTTAGCAAGCAAGTTTGCGATAAAATGGTGCGGCTGGAAAATAGTATTAACCGCATGATGAACCACATTGAGGCAGTTGCTTGTGGTGAGGCTGAAGATGCTGCATTGCGGGTTACAACGGATATGGGAGCGGCTGATATAGCGATCGCTGGAGTCAGCCTACCTCATGATGATTATTACGTTTATACAACTGGTATGCTTTCGGATAAGCTTGGACTTGGGTCGAAAAATCTTCATCCAGTGAAAATGTTGATTAAAGAATTAGATCTCAAAGGCAATCCAGACTATCATCGCCAGATTATAACTGGAACCAGTACGACGAGCTTCGTTCATAAGTATTCTGAGAATGCCTTTTTGCTGCTAAAGGCTGAGTTGGCAAAGCATAATAGCAACATTGCATCTTAATGATTTTGAGAACCTTCGGCAAGGAGGCAATGATGGCGTTAGAAGAACTTTCAAAATATATCGACCCTGAGCGATTAGATTATCTAGAACGGCAGCAGGCCCTATTTGAAGCGGCCAAGTCTGAGTTGATGAAGATTTATTGTGGCCAGTATATTGCTTTTGAGGATGGGCAGGTGCTTGACCATGACTGGGACGATCGGGCGATGGCGGAGCGCGTTTATCAAAAATATGGATACCGGGATATTTTCATGAATTGGGTGGCAGAGCAGGAACCTGTTTACCACGTGGGCGGTGCATTTAGCTGTGTCAAGTTTGATGGAAAACGTCAGCGGTTTTCGTTTGAGGTAGGATTAGGTTAATCCTGCAAATAAATTTTTCCAGTGACGGCATCAGAAATGATCTTGACTTGATACTCTTGAATAAGTTCAATTTCCTGCTGCTGCTTACTAATCAGGCTTTCAATTTCTAGAGTTTTTGCATCTAAGAAATCAGCGATTTCATTCTGTTCATGTAGTGGCGGACAGAAAGCTATTATATCTTTAACATCATTGAAACTTAATCCTGGCTTAGTTCCACCATATTGACTCATCAAAAATTGAACGCTGCCAACGCTGGATTTCAGGAAATATCCTAGAAATCGAAAATCAATCTTAAACAAATATGGTCGAACTAGTGCAACATGCTGATTGATATATGCAGTAGGTAATGGGTCTCGAACTATGGCAACATTTCCAGTCTTTGCCCCAGTAATGCAGATTAAAATATCATACTGTTTGATAATTCCCCGTTCGCCTTCTGCGCCTATCGGAGGAGAAACGTACTGAGGAGAACGGAGATCAACATTCAAATTATCACCAAGATGTCCACTTTGAAGAAAAAGTGGATTTTGACTATCATCACTACAATATTCTGACCAACCACGAGAACCTGAAGTAATAAACTTAATCAGGTTTTTAACTCTTTTAACTTCCCAACACTCAGGAATTTCATCAACCCACTCAACCCCACTCAACCTCATCCTCACCCCATCATCAATCCCCTTTGTCACCGCCCGATCGATTAACGCCGCCTTCTGCTCCTTCAACAGTTCAATCAGCCGCTGCTTATTCTGGATAAACAGGTCAATCTCCGCCAGCTTCCGATCGAGATACCGCGCGATCGCCTTTTGTTCTTCGATCGGGGGAATGGGTACACTGATTTTGGCGAAATTCTCAAAGTACAAACGGTTTCGCTCATACATAATGCCATAGGAATAACGATCGAATTCTATCAAACACATCGGCGTTCTGAACAGAAAATCAAAATATTGATGGCAAATATCAATGAGTGGACGACCAACAGCATAAGCAGGACTGAGAATACCATCATAATCAGAAAATCCAATACTGCCCATAAAAGCATTCATGACGTTGTAGCCAAGATCGCCTTTCTGGATGCGTTTATAAGAGTTCCTATCTTCTGACGATCGATCCTTTCGGCCTGTGTCAGATTGTCTAACAACCCCTTGTCCACTGACCATTGAGAGTAATTCTAAATCTGGGTATCCCGTATCCGTAACCTCTCGAAAGATATACTTTAACCGTCGAACTTCCCAATGAGAGGGGATTTTGTCAACGTAGGGGAGGCCAGATTTCTTATAGCGCTTGTACGTAGGGTGTTTCATTATCCTTCAACCTCCTTCTCTAATCGCTGAGGACTCCAAATCTCCTCAGCCAACTTTTGATACAACATCTGCCGCTGATCCAGATCCGCCTTCTTAAACTCCAGATGAGCCTTAAAAGGCAACCCACTGCGCTCCAAATATCCCAAAAAGCCTGGGTTATGATCGTAACAGCCAGAATGCAACGATCTCGCAAGAAGATTCTGAGAATTGTAATGCTCCAACTTTTCCTCATAAGTTAAAGCACCATAACTCGCATTAAACGACTTCGGCAACAATAGCAAGCCACCAATTCGATTACGATAATTTGAAAATTCATAGGATGCCGGAAACTCATCAATGTGGCGTTCCGGCTTATAAGCCCAGATATGCTCTACCTCATATCGACTGGTTCCACTACCAGAAATATACTCCAAGTATCGACCAGCCAAACCTGACTGGCGCTCCAAATGATCAGTCATCCTAGCTAAAAACTGATGAATCGCTTTTCTATTTTGCTGATGAACATGTAAAAGCTCATTACTTGCAAACGTCTCCTGCTCATCCTCCAAGCGTTTCAAGAGCAACCTGACCAGATCTTTAGGCGACTTACCACGAATCTCCTTAATGATTTGGAACATCCCATATTGCACCGTACTGTAGGAAATCACCCGAAAATTCCACAAACGTCGCGCAATCACAATATCTAAATAATTAGCCACAATTCGCAGCTTCTGATCAATCACATCCGGCGCATCATCCACCCGCAACGGCGCAAGTAGCAGCGGGTACTGCATCGTAAACTCATGCTGCGCATTATAAAAAATCGCCTCCAGCCCCGCCACCATCGCCAACGAAGCCTGCCGCACCCGTCGATATTGCTTTGCATAAAACGCCAAATCACGCTCCACAAAAGCAAAGAAATCCCCACTCTTCTGCAACTTCAATACATCACGGTGATCCCTCACCCAACGATGAAACTCCGTCCCCAAACGGTCAAAATCCCCTGGTGTTGCTCCCTTCTTCCGCTCGCGAATCGTTTGAGCATACTGACTCCGCAACCACGTCTTAAAAGCATCAGCATCCGTCTCTTTACCTAATTCCAACAATTCAGACACACAATCCTTCCAAGTCTGATTCGCCTTCAGCTTCTGCGACTCATCACTAATATTAGCCAATACAAAACCCTTCAGCATATCCGTCGGAGTCAGCGATAAACCCCGATCGTTCATCGTCTCAAAAATTGTATAGGCATCCTCATCCGAATAGGCCGTAATCTCTACCATATGGACATTCTGGATCAACCAATCGATAAAATACGGCAAGGCATCCTTACTTAAAGACTCGGAAAAATTATCCTCAATATCCTTATATCGAGCTACGATATTTCGCACCGATTCTGGTTGATCGGCTTCATTAACCATTGCCTGCTTTGTGAATAGCGCCTCCATCGCCGGAATCCGCTCTTCCACATTCAAATTAAATGACTTCTTCCCATACTGCTCAGAGAAAATCAGATCACCTAAATGCTTTACCTCATCTGGTTTCCCCTGCTGAAGGTTGTACAGAAAAATCAGGAGCAGAGACAACGTCGTTAACCGCTGCTGCCCATCAATGATGAACTTCTGCCCATCCTTTTGGCTGATGATAATTGAACCCAAGAAGTAATGCCCGTACTTCTCCACCTCACTCCGATCGTGCCCTGCATCAAAATCATTCAAAAACTTATCAGCCAAATCCTCTAGTAATTCCACAACTTGCTTCGTCTGCCACTTATACTCACGCTGATAGTAATCGATCGCATACTTACTGCCACTCAGCAACTGACGAATCGTTCTCGCCTCACCTCTAATTTCCCGCATAAGTCTTACCCCGATATA
The DNA here is from genome assembly GCA_046049545.1 of Cyanobacteriota bacterium. Lineage (GTDB taxonomy): Bacteria > Cyanobacteriota > Cyanobacteriia > Leptolyngbyales > Leptolyngbyaceae > Romeriopsis. The sequence goes on from JBJORF010000099.1 coordinate 24,530, forward strand.
ATTTGCTTCAGAACACCATCAGTTTCTTTCTCTAGCGCCAAAATATCCGCCGCGATCGCCTCCAAACTTCGTAACGGCTTAAATTTATAAAAATACTTCGTAAACGAAATCTCATACCCCCGCTGCGTCTTCTCCTCATCCACCCAAGCATCCGGCACATGGGGCAAAACTTCCCGCTCCACATAATCCGCAATCTCCTCCTTCAACGGCACATTCTCCGTATCCCGCAACTCCGCATCCGGCTCATACACCACCGCATCCTTCGTTTTCTTCAAAATCACTGGCTCCGCCGCCTCATCCCGCTCCGTAAACCCATCCCGAATCGCTTTCCAGTCCGTCGCCTTCAGCTTAATCTCCTGCTTCTTGAGCGCTTTCTCAAACCGATCGCGTACCTGATTCCAATCCAAATGCCGCTTATCCCCAAACTGTGATTGCAGCAGATCCACGATCGGCCTCAGCCCCACCGCTGCTGTAAGATTAAACCGTTCAACGCGCTCCACTGTTACCTGAAACGCCAACCGTAACGGACGCTCCACCACGATCTTGTGATACCCAAAATCGTCATTATCAAAAATCTTCGACTCCGCTGTTTCCTCAAACTCCAAAAAAGTATCCGTAATCCGTCGAATATCCTTTTCTGTCAAAGCTTCTTTGGCTATGTTCAAAATTCTAGACGCTTTAACCTGTTTCTCCAGGGCAACTAACTTTTTATTCAATACCGTCTTTGCCAAAATTCGTTCAGAAAGAGACAAATCGAGATCCAG
>JBJORF010000100.1:0-15907 GCA_046049545.1 Cyanobacteriota bacterium
CTCGCTGACATGACACCGGCATGGATTGCGTCACTGACGCAGTTTCCCTTTATTATGAAGGCCCTATCTGACGCATCCATTATTTGATTTGGTATTAGGCAATCTCGGCAATGCTTACAAATCCCTCGGCCAATACCAACGCGCGATCGACTTCCAGCTACAATCCCTTGAAATCGACCGCAAAATCGGCGATCGGGGCGGTGAAGCAAAGTCCTTAGGCAATCTCGGCAATGCTTATGACTCTCTCGGGCAATACCAACGCGCGATCGACTTCCAGCTACAATCCCTTGAAATCAAACGCGAAATCGGCGATCGGGGCGGTGAAGCAAATTCTCTTTGGTCTTTGGCGAATATCGCCCAACAGCGAGGCAACCTTAAACGTGCTATGGAATATCGCCATTCTGCCTACGCTATCTGGCAGGAACTTCAGCTTCCCCTCGCCGCACTGCCGATTCCAGAAATCACAAAGCGGATGCTCGCATCAATGGATGATGGAGAATGGGTGGATACGATCGTTCAGAGTGAAAAGGCATGGCTTTTTCTGCCGATGGGCTATTGCCTATTCATCATTCGCACAATCCTTTCCCCACTCTCCAAAATTCAAAAAAGCCTGAAGATCTCACCGTTCCTCTTCTGGTTCGGCATTGGATTAGCGATTTGTTTGCTGATTTGGTGGGTGAGAAAATAGCCGCACTCTCCCACCCGCGAATGAATTGCAGGCTAACAGCGAAAGTCCCTACAGGACTAGATTCAAGCAGTCTTGCAGAGACTTAAACCCATAGCCCGCAATTCATTCGTGGGCGATTCTCGGTGATCGTCACCGTGAGACTGAGGCCCGATCTAATTACTCCGGCCTTGTGCAGACCGCGCATGCGCTACAATAAGCTCATCTCCCGGCTCCATTCCGTCATGTCTGAAAAGCCCATCTACTGGTTCGGCTCCTCCCGAGAAGATATTAGCGACTTTTCTGAAGGCGCTCGTCGGGAAGCCGGATTCGCACTCTGGAAAGTTCAACAAGGCCAACCAGCCCCAGATTTTAAGCCCATGCCGATCGTCGGGCCGGGCGTACAAGAAATCCGCATCCGCACTGAAGATGCTTACCGAATTTTCTACATCGCCAAATTTGAAGAAGCCATCTACGTCCTCCACGTCTTCCAAAAGAAAACCCAAAAGACCACCCAAAACGATATTCAAATTGGTCAACGCCGCTTCAAAGAACTTCTCCACCTCCGAAAACAGCAGGAACCCTAAACCATGGAAAACCAAATCACCCTCGCTTCAGCTAACATCTTTGAAGACCTTGGATTCAGTCCCCAAGAAGCGGAAAATCTGCGCCTGAGATCAGAACTCATGCAAAAAATCACCACCATCATCGAAACCCAAGATCTCACGATTTCAGAAGCCTCGCAGCGTTTCGGCGAAACGATCGAAACGATCGCCGCACTCCAAAACGGAAAAATCGGTGAATTCCCCATCGATCGCCTCATTACCATGCTAAATCGTGCAGGCATGAGCATCCGCATTGAAGTCGTTCCTACTGCTGCATAGTTAGCCAGCGCCTGCATAAAAATCGATTCTCTGGACGAACTGACAACGGCTTGCAACCACTAACCCCCACTTTGCTTCGCCTTATAGCCCAGACCCACCAGAATCTCGACCAACTTCTTCGCGTGATCGCCCTGAATCTCGATCGTCTCCTCGCGCACCGTCCCCCCCGTGCCACATTGATTTTTCAACTGCTTCGCCAACGTCGCCAATTCCTCCGGCGAATGCTGCAACCCCGCCACGATCGTCACCGTCTTCCCGCCCTTCCCCTTGCGCGACACCTGCACCCGCACTTGCTGCTGCTGAGGCGGCACCGCTTCGCGCTCCACCATTTCCTCCTCCGGGGCCACCCCAAACTCGCGATACACCACCCCGTCCTTACCCGCCTTCTGCTTACCCATGCTCGGCCTCCGCGCCAAACCTGAAAGATCAACCCACAAACCTTATAATAGCGATCGACCAGTACCAAAACGTGACCCGTGACTACCACACCGCTGCCCACCAACCGCGCCGCCCTTGAAGATCCCACCGCGATCGCCAACCGTCCCGATGCCCTCGGTCGCTACGGTCAGTTCGGCGGCAAATACGTGCCGGAAACCCTGATGCCCGCACTGTTTGAACTGGAAGCAGCCTACAAAAAGTACAGTCAAGACCCCGAATTCCAAGCCGAACTCGACGGCCTGCTCACCGATTACGTCGGTCGGCCCAATCCCCTCTACTTCGCCGAACGCCTCACCGAGTATTACGCCCGTCCCGATGGTAGCGGCCCCCAGATTTATCTCAAGCGCGAAGACCTGAACCACACCGGGGCGCACAAGATCAACAACGCGATCGCCCAAGCCCTCCTCGCCAAACGCATGGGCAAACAGCGCATCATCGCCGAAACCGGAGCCGGACAGCATGGCGTGGCGACCGCAACGGCCTGTGCCCGCTTTGGCCTCGACTGCGTGATCTACATGGGCGTTCACGACATGGAACGTCAGGCGCTGAACGTGTTTCGGATGAAGCTGATGGGCGCGGAAGTACGGGGCGTGGCCGCTGGTACCGGGACGCTGAAGGACGCGACTTCCGAAGCGATTCGCGACTGGGTGACGAATGTGGAGAACACGCACTACATCCTCGGTTCCGTCGCTGGCCCGCATCCCTACCCGATGATTGTCCGCGACTTCCACCACATCATTGGCCGCGAAACCCGGCGACAGTGCTTAGAAAAGTGGGGCGGTCTGCCGGATATTTTGGTCGCCTGTGTGGGCGGTGGCTCCAATGCCATGGGCTTGTTTAACGAATTCATCACCGAACCCAGCGTGCGGATTATCGGCGTGGAAGCGGCTGGATTTGGGGTCGATACCGATAAACATGCGGCGACTCTGACCAAGGGCCGCGTGGGGGTGCTGCATGGGGCGATGAGCTATCTGTTGCAGGATGAAGACGGCCAGGTGATCGAGCCGCATTCGATTAGTGCGGGCTTAGACTATCCCGGCGTGGGGCCGGAGCATAGCTACCTGATGGACATTGGCCGCGCCGAATATTACGCCGTGACCGATGCTCAGGCATTGGAAGGGTTCCAGCGATTGAGTCAGTTGGAAGGGATTATTCCGGCGCTGGAGACCTCCCACGCGATCGCGTACCTCGAAGCGCTTTGTCCCACTCTCACAGGTAGCCCGAAGGTGGTGCTGAACTGCTCCGGGCGCGGGGACAAGGATGTGTTGAGCGTCTCGAAGGTGTTGAATCCTGACGGCTAAATAACGAATCTGATCAAGCATCATTGCGGCGATCGGTGATTGGCAGCGCCCGCCTTGAAATCAATTTCAAGGCTGATAGCCAAAACCCATTGAAATGGGTTAAAAGCCCATCCCAAAGCATTTTTAGTCCGTTTCAACGGACTTACGCTGTTAGCCTTGAAATTGATTTCAAGGTGGGTTGGGCGACTCACCGAGATCGCTCAAGTCAGCAATGACACAGCCCTAGTCGACGCGCTGAAACACCAGCAAATGCTGCTGGGGCAACCCTTTCCGATTCTCCACAAATTCCAAACCGACAGCGGCGAGTTCCCGGCGGACTTGCCGTTCGGTCATTTTGTGCAGCTTTTTAATCGGCACCAAGGGATTTTCGCCCTTGTATTCCAGCAATGCCACCCGGCCACCGGGCTTCAGGCCCGCGACGATTCCCTGCATCATCTCCCGAGGAAAATCAAACTCGTGATAGGCATCGACCAGCAAAACTAAATCGATCGCGCCCGGCGGTAAATGGGGATCCTGCGGTTCACCCAAAATCCGCTCCACATTCGTAATCCCCTTCTCCCGCTGAATCTCGTCCATGATTTCCAGCATTTCCGGCTGCACATCCACCGCGTAGACCCGCGCCACCTGCGGGGCCATCCGAAACGTGAAGTAGCCCGTCCCCGCCCCAATGTCCGCCACCACCGCGTCGGGTTGCAGATCGAGTAGACCCAACGCTTGGTCAGGACGCTCTTCCAAGCCTCGGCTCGATCGCTCCAGCCAAGCCGCGCCCTGGTGGCCCATCACCTGGGCAATCTCGCGGCCCATATAGACCTTGCCAATGCCATCACGGCTGGGATCTTGGGTTTGGTAGCCCGCATCCGCGATCGCGCTCCCCACCCCCAAACTCCAGCACAACACCAACGCCACCAAGCCCAACCAAACTCGCCGCATCGCTATTTGCCCAATCATTCCAACCTCCATCATCGCGCAAATCCCCAAACTTTTCCCGCCGAAACGGTTGCTGGAATGACCGCCACGGTTGAGAATAGATAGGCTTTGCAATGGCCGTTACGCGCGGATTTTTTCGGAGGGAACTGTGGCTCAAGCATTTGACTATGATTTGCTGATCATTGGCGCGGGTGTGGGCGGCCATGGTGCGGCGCTCCATGCGGTTGCCTGCGGACTCAAAACCGCGATCGTTGAAGGCGGTGACATGGGCGGCACCTGTGTGAATCGCGGCTGTATCCCCTCCAAAGCATTACTGGCAGCGGCTGGAAAAGTCCGTGAACTGCGCGATGCTCATCATTTGAAAGCGCTCGGGATTCAAGTCGGCGGTGTGGCCTTTGACCGTGCGGCGATCGCGGCCCATGCCGATATGGTTGTGGGCAAGCAGCGCGACGGCCTGGTAGGAAGCCTCAAGCGCCTCGGCATTGACGTGATCCAGGGTTGGGGCCGCGTACTCGAAGCCCAGAAAGTCGGCGTTACCACCCCCGACGGTAGCGAAAAGGTCGTCACCGCCAAGGATGTGATGATCGCCACGGGTTCCACGCCCTTTGTGCCCCCCGGCTGCGAAATCGATGGCAAAACCGTCTTCACCAGTGACCATGCGGTGAAGCTGGAAACGGTGCCGGACTGGATTGCGATCATTGGTAGCGGCTACATTGGCTTGGAATTTGCCGACATCTACACCGCCCTCGGCAGCGAAATCACGATGATCGAAGGCCTCGATCAACTGATGCCGACCTTCGATCCCGACATTGCCAAAGTCGCCCAGCGCAGCCTGATCGCCCCCCGCGACATCGAAACCAAAACGGGGCTACTCGCAACCAAAATCACCCCCGGCAATCCAGTCGTGATCGAACTCGCCGATGCGAAAACCAAGGAAGTGGTGGAGACCCTGGAAGTTGATGCCTGCTTGATTGCTACGGGTCGGGTGCCGTTGACCAAGGATTTGGCCTTGGAGACGATCGGGGTGGAACTGCAACGCGGCTATATTCCGGTGAGCGATCACCTGAATGTGCTGAAAGACGGCCAACCGATCGCGCATCTCTGGGCGATCGGGGATGCCACGGGCAAGCTGATGCTGGCGCACACCGCTTCGGCCCAAGGTGTGGCCGTGGTCGAAACCATCTGTGGGCGGCCTCGGACGGTGGATTACAACAGCATTCCAGCGGCGGCGTTCACCCATCCGGAAGTGAGTTTCGTCGGTTTGACCGAACCGCAGGCGAAGGCGAAGGGTGAAAGCGAAGGGTTTGCGGTGAGTGCGGTGAAGACCTACTTCAAGGGGAATGCCAAGGCGATCGCGGCGGGGGAAACCGACGGGATGGCGAAGGTGATTTTCCGACCGGATAATGGGCAGCTATTGGGCGTGCATATTTTCGGGTTGCATGCGGCGGATTTGATTCAGGAGGCGGCGAATGCGATGGTGCAGAAGGCTTCGGTGAAGGATCTGGCGTTTTCGGTGCATACCCATCCGACGTTGTGTGAGGTGTTGGATGAGGCGTTTAAGCGGGCGGCGGGGGCCGGGGCGGGGCATTAACGCGATTGTTGTTGATCCGAATGTGACGATCGGCCCTGATTGCGATCGTTGGTTATTTGCATAGATTGCGGTGCATTTTGCTTGCGCAGAAACGCACCCTACGTTCGATACCTGTCCCATACATCCCTAAATCCTGATGCAAATCCGCCGCCGACCGCCGAATCCGTCAATTAACGTTGCTGACCTGGTGTACAAAATCGCCAGCCCAGACGCAACGCCGAATAATATTCTTGAAGAAATTGTTTGGCATAAGGAACGCGAAGTTGATCAGCTCCGCGAAAAGCTGCCGCTGCTTGATCTCCAGCGTAAACTCGTGGATGCACCACCCCGCAAAAATTTCCTCGCGGCGCTGCAAGCCAAGGCTACGACCACAACGCCTGCGGTGATTGCGGAAGTGAAAAAGGCTTCGCCGAGTAAGGGCGTGATTCGGGAGGACTTTGATCCCGTGGCGATCGCCCAGGCTTACGAAAAAGGTGGTGCAGCTTGTTTGTCGGTGCTGACGGACAGCAAATTTTTCCAAGGCAGCTTCGAGAATTTGCAGTTGATTCGGGAAGCGGTGGATTTGCCGCTGTTGTGTAAGGATTTTGTGCTTTATCCCTACCAAATGAATTGGGCCAAGCTGCATGGGGCCGATGCAGTGTTGTTAATTGCCGCAGTACTCTCCGACAAGGATTTGCAATATTTTCTGAAAATCGCGAAAAAGCTCGAATTGACGGCTTTGGTGGAAGTCCATGACCTAACGGAACTCGATCGGGTGCTGGCCCTGGACGGGGTGGAATTAATCGGGATCAACAACCGCGATTTGAAGACGTTTACGGTTGATCTCGCCACGACCAAAACCCTGATTAGTGCGCGGGCGAAGGAATTGGCCGATCGGGAAATTCTGGTCGTAAGCGAATCCGGCATCCATCAACCCGCCGATTTGCAAACAGTGGTAACTGCGGGAGCCAGAGCCGTTTTAATTGGTGAATCCTTGATCAAACAGCCTGATCCCGGTGTTGCGCTCGCAGAACTGATCCGATAGCGCGTTCCATTCGGTAAGATGGGGGCACTGTTCCCCCTTTTCCCATGGGTATGCGACTATGGCGGCAATTCCGGTTCCTTCTCACATTCACTACGAATTGCTGCTGCAATTGCTGGAGCGGCAGTCGATTTTGGCCGTTTCAAAAAAGCAGCATCAGGACCAAGTTCAACAGTTGATCATCACGCTGCGTAAAGCGGCAGTCTTACAGCAGCAACTCGAAGAAGACCTAGAACGGGACGGTCAAACCGTCGAATATCGTTGGTCACTGAATCAAGTTGACCCGCCGAGCGGTTAGTCGGTGCGGGGATTGCACGATCGCGCAGTGGTGGAATTGACGGGTAATCGCGATGGTTAGGGGGAAGGGCCCGCGCCCCTACAGGCTGTTCTATAATCGATTCAATCGACTCAATTGATCGATTTTCCTATCCTCCAACAAACCCTTGGCTAAATCCTCTGACCTGAATCCTAGCAAGTTGAATCCGCGCGTCACGAAAGTTGATGGCGCGATCGTCAGTGAATTGATCACAGCAAGGCAATTGTTGCGCCAACAGGCCGATCGGATTCGCAATCTGGAGGAGGCACTGGAGGAAACAGTTTGCAGTCTGGAGGATGCGAAGTCCCGACTGGATGGGCAGGAATATTTGGAAGTGCATTTGGCCAGTACAGAAGAAACATCGAATGTGCAGCAGCAATTTATTTTGCAACTGAAGCAACAACTCAGCCAAAAGAGTTACCAGTTGATGCAAAAAGATATTGCCTTTAATCAACTGTTGCAGTCACGCCAAGCCGCCGACCAGCGTGATCTCGACGCCCTCGAAACTGAACTCGCCAAGCAACACCAAACCCAAGCCCTGCTCCAACAAGCCTGTCACGAGCTGGAGCAAGAACGCGAAACTTATCTCGATCGGGTCGCGGAATTGGAACGACAAACCGCACAGATGCAAGAGGAAATCCTGAAACAGGCGCAGCAGTCACGCGAATACCAAACGGCGATTCAACATCTCAAAGATCGTTACCTTTATCTCCAAGGTCAAATCACTGAATTGCATGGGGCGATCGAATCGGAGGAAGTTGATCTGCCCGATGAAATTAAGACCATTCTGCTCAACCTCTGCGATCTCGAAAATCATCCCCGAGGCATTCGACCTTACCAAGATCTCAGTGTCGATCTCCCCGGTTTCCTCAAACGCTGGCAGCGCGATCCCAGCAGTTGACACCACGCACTGACACCCATTGCCTAACGCCGCGCCAAGTCACCGTTGGTCCCGGACTGGGCTTGAACCCCCTGATTTTGTGACTTGGATTTACCTTGATTGAAGAAGGCTTTGTAGACTTCATGGGCGATCGGCACCGCCGATTGCGCCCCGAAGCCACCGCGTTCGACGACGATTGCCACCGCAATTTTGGGATTTTTCGCGGGGCCGTAACCGACGTAGAGCGCATTATCGGCTCCGCCGGGAACTTCGGCAGTTCCGGTCTTGCCCGCCGTTGGCGGGATCGAGCCATCACTGAGGGCACGTCCGGTGCCCTCTTTCACCACCATCTCTAAACCCTCACGGATAATCGATACAGTACCGGGATTGAGATCGATCGGTTCGGCTTTGTAGGCGGGATCGTGACGTTGTTCGAGCAGCAGATGCGGCTTCAATCGTTGTCCCCCATTGCCGATCGCCGCCACCATAACAGCCATTTCCATCGGTGTGACTGTCACCATCCCCTGCCCGATCGCCATCGTCACCGTATCGCCCGAGTACCAGGGTTCAGCGCTGATTTGTTGCTTGATTTCGGGGGTCGGGATCAGCCCGAGGCTTTCACCATCAAGGAAAGTCTTGGTTTCGCCGATGCCGAGTTTATGGCCCCATTTATGGATTTCGTAGGGGCCAATGTGATTGCCGAGTTGATAAAAGAAGGTATTGCTACTCACCTGCAACGCGGTTTTAAAACCGATTTCGCCATAACCGCTACCATGCTCATGGAACAGCGTGCCGCCGATGTTCACCGCCCCCGAGGTCATGATCGTGGAGTTGGGATTGTATTTGCCCGATTGCAATCCCGCGACGGAGGAAACAATCTTGAAAGTACTGGCGGGGGGATAACCCTGCAACGCCCGATTCAAGAATGGCTTATCGGGATTGTTAAAGACCTCATCGACTTCTTTTTGGGTAATCCGCCGAGTAAACATATTCGGATCAAAAGTCGGGCCACTCGCCATGGCAATGATCCCACCCGTTTCCGTGTCGATCGCGACCACCGCCCCGCGCCGTCCCGCCAAGCCTTTTTCCGCCGCTTGCTGCACCGCCAGATCCAGGGTCGTGCGCAGGGATTCCCCAGACTCCGGTTTCTGGGTACCGAGCATCCGCAGCTCTTTCCCCATGGCATCCACTTCCATTAGCCGATTGCCCCAGGTACCACGCAGACGATCGTCGGCCAAACGCTCTAATCCCATTTGCCCCACCAACATACCCATCGGCATTTTGGCATCCTGCTTCAGTTGCGCTTCGGTCGCTTCACCGATATAACCCAGAATATGGGCACCCAGTTGTTTGTGCGGATAGAAACGATTCGATTCCGGTTGAATTTCGACCCCAGCGATACTGCCCATCTCCGCCAAGCCTGTGAAAACATCCGCTTTGATATTGCGGGCGATCCGGACGGGATTGGAACTGCGATAGCCCGTTTTTTCAAGTTGGGCAAAGATGACTTGGGGATCAACTTTTAACAGTTCTGCCAAATGGGGCACTGTGGTTTGCCATTGCTCTTTGGTCTGCTCACGCGGGTACAGATAAATCGATCGCGCCAATTGATTCGCGACCAACACTGCGCCATGGCGATCAAGCAAATTGCCGCGATCGGCGACGATCGGCAAACGGCGAATTCGATTATTTTCGGCAAGGGTCTGATTGTATTTTCCCTGAATGAGCTGCAACTGCGCCACCCGGAACAAATGCAAACTCAAACAGCCCGTCGCCAACACCAGCAACGCAAATGCCCGCTGCGATCGTTGCGCCCGTGGGGTCACCTTACCCGCCCCCGCCGCCGATAATGCCTTACCCACTGCCCCTACACCAGTTCCTGTCCCAATTGCCATGGCCGCCCCAACCCTTTCAACGGAAATACAGTATGCACACCCAATCGATTCAAGTTTGACATTCCCAATTCCAGAGAAAATGCCAAATTTGATAAATTTTTTCTAGCGAATGACTATGCCTTGATGAAGATTGACCTGCATCAAAGGCGAGCATCGTCAAAGACCCAACACTTTGTAGAAATTTACGTGTATCTACGCAAATTTTGACGCACCAATAACACGCCAACTATCGCTTTAACGCAAACATTCTAGCCATTCTAATCGGCCTAACTAGTGTACCGAAAATTATTCGATCAATGTATCAATTTCACTACTTTTTTTTGGCCCGCTGCCCGCATCCGGGTTTACCCCAGTAACGATGCCCCAGCCAGTCCTTGAAGCGGCTGCGATCGCATCGCATCGGTCAGGCCCTTAGCTTGGATCAACACCCCAAAGTTGCCCAATCCCATCGGATTAATCAACTGATACAAGGCATCCCGGCGCTGCAAGCGTTGCAAAATTTCCTGGGGATCGGTGCTGTCCGACTGCCCCAAAGCAGCAATCCGCTCCCCCAATCCCAGCGCCATCAAAAACATGGCTTGCTGAGTCACGTCCAGGGTTTCCAGACCGACTTGGGTGCCCCATTGTTCCAGGGCCGTGAAATTTACATGGGCGGTAATATCCTGCTGTCCCAGATTGACATAGGGATCATTGTGATGGCGGTGTTGGTAATAACATTGCAGCGTACCTTGATCCCGAACCCGGTTGTAGTAGCGGGCCGCCGGATAGCCATAATCGATTGTCAGCAAATACCCCTGAGCTAACCCTGCCGACACCGATCGCAGCCAATCCTGAGCCGCAAGATTCACTTCCGTTCGATAGGGATCCGGGTACTCCGGCCCTACAGGTCGCAGTCCCAAATCATCAAAATATTGTTCCAGATCAGGGGTCGAAGGCTGATCCCACTGTTCAACCAAACCCGGACTACTCGGATCATCGCCGATCGCCACATACAATTCCTGCAATTGCCCCTGCTCAAATCGCACCTGATGCACGGGCAATGCATCGACCAATTCGTTGGAAACCAAACAACCGACGATCGGCCGATCGGCCAAATCCTCCAAACTTTGCCACCGCAGCGGCAACTGCGACTCAAATTCCGGCAACAGTTGCTGTTGCTGCACGGCGATTAAATCCACCGCTTTTTCAATAATGATGTACTCCAGCAACGCAAAGCATTCCGGCGACTGTTGCCTGATCCATCGCAAAATATCTTGAGCTAGCAATCCTTGACCCGCTCCCATTTCCGCTACCTGAAATGATGGCGGTTTCCCCAGCACCTCCCACATTTGGATTAGCTGTACTGCAATCATCTGACCAAATTCCGGCCCCAAATGCGGCGCAGTAAAAAAATCACCCCGCGCCCCGATCTGCCGCGCCCGCTGGTTGTAATAGCCCCACTGCGGTTCGTAAAGCAGCAAATCCATATAATCGGCAAACGTCAATCGCCGATTTTGCAGCAGCGCCAATCGCTGCTGCAAAATCGGGAATATCGGGGACTCCGTCGCAGAAATCATCACAGGATCAGGCCTAACAGGAAAATCAATCACTAGCAGGGACGATCAGTCAGCGCGCATGACAGTGGGGAGGATCGGTCCTAGACAAAATTGTAAGGGTGAGCGGTCGCTCGCCCCAACCTGAATCACCGTCATCAACCAACCGTCCCAATCGATCAATCTAACCCCCAACAAAATACCTAGGACGATCGCCACCGATCAGCCCTAGGCATACATATTGGGAGCTTGCTCAACAATGACAGCTCTCAACCACACCGACTAAGCCGGCGCCAACTCCTTTGCTGCCGGGGTCGGGAAGCTATCGGTATCAAACTCAACCACAAATTCAAATGTGGGTTGCGTCATCGACAACCGCTTGGCGTAAGCATCCGCATCATTCCGACGACGATACCGCGTCACCGCGAACCGACCTGCATCCGAAACCTTATAGACAACCCAAGGGGTCAATTGCGCTTGATACTTCATGATAATAAGCTCGTGAGTGGGAACGGAACCAGAAAAAGACAAGGACGGCACTCCAAACCGCACTTTAGTCGTCACTTGCAGAGTATTGCGACGGACTGCCCGGAGGCAATCTGAAAAGGCAATCTGAATTTGAATAGGGTCTGTTATACCAGAAAGCAAAACCGAAGAATCAGTATTTGCACGTAGAACACCTATTTCGTTGAAAATTTGACACTTAGGCGGCTTACGTATACTGTAGCCTGATCTCCAAGCAATCCAATGATTCAACGATCGTACCAACTCCAAAGGCCGAGGACTTCAGCGATCGAAGCTACTCTAACAAACACACAAACTCCTCACCCAAAGGAGGAAACACACAAAACAATTAAAGATTGCAGCAAAATCAGCAGTGACGATGAAATTTTGCTGATCTTCAAAATACTGACTAAATCGGGTCAAACAAGGAAATCGTTCAAACGATTAGAACAGAGTCAAACCAAGACCGCGAGGTGGTCAACGAGCAACTCGCACTATCGGAATCGCCATGCTTCTGTCACTGCATACAATACAATCACCAGAACCATGCCATCTGTAACCTACTTGACCGACCTAAAATTTGCCATAACCGCATTCGTCGCAGCGGCCATAACCAGTTATTCAAAAAAACTTATCACTTCTCTGATTGTCGCATAAACAACAGACAGAACGCAATCAGATCGATTACCGATCGCAATATCGTTCCACGGCCCAAGGATCACCCCGGTGATGATAGCCATTGCGTTCCCAGAACCCGAGCACCATCTGCGGCAAAAACTCTAATCCGCTCAACCACTTCGCCCCTTTCCAGGCATAAAGATGGGGAATGATTAGGCGCACTGGCCCACCATGATCCGCATTAATCGGTTCACCGTCTAAGGTATGGGCTAAAAAATTCTCTTCCCGCAGCAGATCATCCATGGCAACATTTGTGGTGTAGCCACCGTAGGCATGTTGCATCACATGCTGCGCCGCTGGATCGATCGCCAATTGCTGAAATAAATCGGTAATTTTTACACCCCGCCACTGCACGTCCAATTTGGACCAAGTCGTCACACAGTGGAAGTCAGCGGTAAATTCAGATTGCGGGAGGGCCATCAGGTCATCCCAAGTGATGATTTGGGGTTGCGCCAAGCCAGTGATCGACAACTGCCAGTCTGTTCGATCGATGAACTGAGTTGTACCATAGGTCAGCACCGGAAATCCTTTGGCGAGATGCTGACCAGGCGGCACCCGATCACGCAACTCATCACTCGGCTTTTGAAAGAACTGACCCATTGCACTTCAACCCAACTGATCTAAGTTCAGCCTTACTCAGCTGCGTCTTCATCCGCTGTCGGATAAACAAAACCCTTAGCGCGGCCTGTCAGGACAGATTTACCCATCGACATTGCTTTTTGCGCTTGACGCTCTGCTTGCTTCTTCCAGTGCGCGCGGCGTTGGTCGCGCTTACCATTGGAGGTTTTCTTCTTAGGACAAGCCATGATTGCTCCAGCCAAATTTTAGACAACTTTCCCATCATACGCTAAAGATCGAACGATCGAAAAGCCCCTACATCAAAGTCCCACCCCGTGGTCACAAACCCCTAGCGCAAGCCGATCGGGCCCAGAGAATGCGTGCAGCCTCCCCGAAAATGAGTGCGGCCTCAAAATTCAGTTAAATTTTGTTTACAAATCTCGACATATTTTGTTACAATGAACCCATCAGATTTAATCAACCATCCCTTCAACACATTTGGAGCAACTCCCATGGCAACTCCCGGCGCAAAGCTTGACGAACAAGGCAAGTTAAACGTGTTTGCGATCGAGCCGCAGATGTACGTTAGCGAAGATCAGCAGTTTGGTTTCAATAAGTACGCCGAGCAAATGAATGGTCGACTGGCGATGATTGGGTTTGTGTCGTTGTTGTTGCTGGAAGTTTTGAGCGGCCATGGCATCGTCGGGTTCTTGGCGAACCTCTAGGATGCGTCGCGCGGATCATGCCGCCGCTGGCATCCAGCATTCACTAAATTCCTACCTAGAGGCGCGATCGTTGTGATGATCGCGCTTTTTTTGTGGCCTGTTTTGATTAACGTCTATACTCAGAAAGTCCCTAGGCTAGCAGTGACAGCCGTCATGGCCTGCCCCCACAAACCTCAGTGGCCGACCCCTTTGATACTTTTGGTTTGCTCAATCATGCGTTTACCCGATGAACCCGATCTTCCCCCACAGATCAACATCGTGCCGATGATCGATGTGGTCTTTGCACTGCTGACGTTTTTTATCATGTCGTCTTTGGTGCTGACCCGATCGGAGGGCTTACCGATCAATCTCCCGGAATCGAACACCAGTAAGGCTCAAGGCAGTCAACCGATCGAGGTGACGATCGACCAAAAAGGACAGCTTTCGATTAACCGATCGGTGATCACGATTGCCCAGGTCGCCCAGCAGGTTCAGGCGTTGCTCCCCGCCGATCGCAACACCATCGTCGTGATTAATGCCGACTCCCGCGTCAGCCACGGTCAAGTCGTCACCGTCATGGATCAAATTCGCCGGATTCAAGGAGTCAAACTCGCGATCAAAACCCAGCGCGCGAAGAATTAGACCGCTGCCGACTTGCGTCAACCGAAAAGCCCCCGGATGGTGATCATCCAGGGGCTTTTCGGTTGCGAGGGGTTGAAATTCAACCCCTCACTATCCGAGTCAACCTTAGAAGCTGAAGGTTGTGCGGAGCGTCCCAACGTAAACAGTGTCGTTGTTCTTATTATGCTCCGGATTAAACAGCACAAGCAGACCCGGCGTGATCGCAATCTTGTCGTTCAGCTTGTAACGATAGAGCGCTTCTAAGTGATAGCTGGTGTCCACATTCTCCCGCGCACCGCCATCGGCATCCGTCACCCGTGGCGGCATCCCGAAGACGATCCCGGCCAGATTGCCCTTACCACCGACATCTGAGGCCGTCAGCGCGGCTGCCCAGTTCCAGATCGTGGAAGCCTGAGCGGTATTGGTGCGATTCACCGCTTGTGTTAGACCCGCCCAACCGGAAAGCCCCAGGGTTTTGCCCAGCTTGACGTTAGCTTGGACACCATAGTTATCGGTGGAAGTGGCCACCGCACCAAAGGGCCGAATCGCCAGCGCACTGCCAGTGCTTCCCGTCGCATCGGCCTGAGTTCCCCGATCGTAGCCCCGCACGTAGGCCAAGCTCAGCCCTAACGCCGGGGATGCTTGGAAGTTCACCTGCCCCATCGCTCCGAAGGAACCATCAACCAAACCACCATTGCTAGGGTTCGCAGCGCTATCCGCCAGGTAGGCGAGGTCAACACCCAACTGCTTCGAGAGCGCCACGTTCACTGTCGCCCCGGTTCCCCCGGCACCGTAGCGATAGATTGGGTTAAACCGCCCAAAGCGCGAGATCGCACCCGCCGAATCGCTGGCCAAGGGGCTGCGGTTTTCCGCGTTGGCATAGATTTCGCCCCCGATCGCATCGACGGTCAAGCGGATCTTGTCGCTAAGGGGCGTGCGGTAGTAGAGCTTGTTAATCAATGCTTCATTCGCCCCCGAACCCGTCACACCGTCATAGGATAAGCGGGACATCGGTGTGCCCGTAACGCCTTGGAAACTCGGCACATTACTGGCCTGAATCCGGGTAAACAGCAAATCTTTGCCGTTGAAGCTGGTGTTCAACATCAAACGGGCGCGGTAGCTGAACGTGGTATTTTCGCTCACATCCGGACGGGGGGCATTCGTCACCGTACCGGGAACGCCATCAACACTGGTCAAGGTTGCGGCCTGCTCATCCCCCAGTGCTCCCGAAACGGAAAAGATCACTTCGCCCTTGAGTTTTGTGGTGGTGGAGAACTGCTGCTTCTCCAACGTCGCAATCTTCGCTTCCGCTGCATCCACCCGACCGCGCAGGGTCGCCAGTTCCGCCGCAAATTCTTCTTGCAGCTTTTGCAGTACCGCCAGGTCTTCCTTC
>JBJORF010000101.1:0-15513 GCA_046049545.1 Cyanobacteriota bacterium
TCGTAGAACAGCGTATCGGTTTTCATACCGGGATTATCACGCTCCGCCGGGTCACAGCGCATCGATCGGACGACAGAGTTTTCGTGAACCCCTAACCCTCAGCCTTCACCGCGATCAGCGTCCGATGGCGCGGGTCACTCGGCTGCATCTGCACAGCGTCAAACCCCGCTTCCCGCAGCGATGCTTCCAAATCCAAGGTGTAATACTCATCACTCCAAGGTTCCGTACTCTTCATGAGTGTGAACAACACCGGAGGCAACTTCTGAATCACCGGGGATTGGGGATTATTGTCCACGATTGCCAGACAGCCACCGGGCCGCAAAATCCGCAGTACCTCCCGGAAAATTTCCTGGGTCGCCGCCTGGGGCAACTCATGCACCACAAACTGCATCGTCACCACATCAAACGCCGCATCGGCAAACCCCGTCGCTTCGGCTTTGCCATGCTGCCACTGGATTTGCTCATCAACATCCCGCAACCGCGCCACACTCAGCATATAAGGCGACAAATCTAGTCCGATCGTCCTTGGGGCTTGGCCTTGGCGCTGTTGGTAGAACTGCCGGATCGATCGGGTCGAAATCCCCACCGAACAGCCAATATCCAGCACATCCTGCACAGGTTCCTGCGGCCCCTGCTCCCCCAAAATTGCCAAGAAGCTATTCCGCAGGCGATCCTGCGCCGCTTCCCAGGTCAGCGCTTCATCCAGCCACACCCGCATCGCCATCGCATAGGTCGCGGGTTCTGCCTCAAAAGCTGCCAACCAACAAAGATTCCCGGCATCATAGGCATGGAACGGCACATTGTAGTAGCTGGGATAGTCCAAATCCGGGTTCGTGAGCTGCGCCGCGATCGCGCTCAATTTCGCCTGCATTTCCGGCGCTTGCAACTGCTCCACCGTATCGCGCCAAGCCACCCCATTTTTCTCGGCGGTTTTGATCAGCACCTGCCGCGCCTGCCGTTTCATCAGCGCGTAGAGCGGCTTCGTATTGATCAACACATTAACCAGCTTCGACAACCAATCATCATGCCCCGCCCAATCCGGCTTGAGCTTCGTTGCAGTCAGTTCAGTCGTCCGCTCAGTCGTGGCAGTCATAAAAACAGCGATGTTAAAAGGTTATCGCCATATTATCCCACGGCTTCGGCTGCGCTCAGCCACCGGGGGAGGCAAAGCCGATCGCGCTGGGGTTCGGCAAGCTCACCCCGCCATCACTACTGTCGAACACCCCAGATCTAGGGTGGCTGAGCCTCAGCCGAAGCCACCCGCCATCACTACTGTCGAACACCCCAGATCTAGGGTGGCTAAGCCTCAGCCGAAGCTACCCGCCATCACTACTGTCGAACACCCCAGATCTAGGGTGGCTGAGCGCCAGCCGAAGCCACCCGCCGCTTTGCTAACCGTTTTAGCTGAGCATAATCACCTGCGATTAATGCTTCTTTTTTGCGGTGCGTCCAGCCTTGCACTTGCTTTTCCCGATCGAAGGCGGCGGCCACATGAGCAAAGCGTTCACAATAGACCAGCTTGACTGGCAGACGCTTGGCCGTATGCCGAGCGCCCTCACCACATTGATGCTGCAAAAACCGTCGCCCTAAATCCTTCGTACTCCCCGTGTAATAACTCCCATCCACACATTCAAGAATATACATATAACCGATCATCTTCGACTCCGCTGCGCTGCGCTCAGATACCTCAAAGCGATAGATCACCACTGAGCCAGGGTTCGACAAGCTCACCCCTCAATGCACTGAGGCTGAGCGCCAGGTAAGCCCCCAACCCCAGATCCAAGGTGGCTGAGCGACAGCCGAAGCCACCGCCCCAACCCCAGATCCAGGGTGGCTGAGCCTCAGCCGAAGCCACCCGTCACGAGCGCGATCGTCCGCTTGGAGAACGCGGGTTTATCAAATAGCGTCAAGGACTGCTCCCGTAACCATTTGCCATTACAACGCGGATCGGTACCTTGGAGCATCTCCTGACAGGCGATCGCCACTGCCTCTGGATCCCGGTGCGGTACTCGCCAGCCGAGTCGCCCATCCTGTAACGGATCCGCTGATCCATCCGCATCGCCAGATAGCACGGGCTTGCCACAGGCCATCGCTTCCAGATATACAATCCCAAAGCCTTCCTGCGACGGCATTACATAGGCATCGGCGAGATTGTAGTGATCGGCTAAATCGGCGGTGGCGACAAATCCCGCAAACACCACCCGATCGCTCACACCCAAGTCCTGGGCCAACTGCGCTAACCGGGGCTGGTCATCGCCGCGTCCCACGACCAAATACTTCACTTTGGGGTAAGCGGAAATGATTTTCGGTAGGGCGCGAATCGTTACGTCTACGCCCTTGTAGGGGTCGCCCGACCAGAGGCGCGCGACGGTCATCAGCACTGTTGACCCGGCTAAATCATATTTAGCCACCAGCGCCGGGGATTTCGGTTTTGGCTGGAAGCGTTGGCCATCCACAGCGCAATAGAGGAAATCGACTTTGCTGGGGTCGATCCGATTCGCTTTGCACAGTTCATCGCGCGAATAACGGCTAATCGTCCATACCCGATCGGCTGCTGCCAATGCCGCTTGTTTCCGCGACGGCAATGGGTCCCAGACTTCTTTGCCGTAGGTCAGCACCGTGTAGGGAATGCCCAGGGGCTTACATAACGTCCGCACTAGGGGCGCGAGCAGAATATGGCCGCAATAGACCCGATCGGGCTTCTGGGTGACTAGGTAACGCAACAAACTCGCCGCCAAACGCGCCCGACTCAGGGTCGCCGTCGCCTGTTTGCAATAGTGAAACTTCAGCGCGGAACCGTTCAGCGGATTCGTTACATCGGCCCCGTCCCGCAAGAGGAACACATCGGCTGGGGCACTTGCATTCGCCACCGCCTGCAAAATATCACGGACATAGGACTGAATCCCGCCCTCCGCTGTAAAAATTTCGAGAAAAACCCAAGCCGATCGGTTCATAGCGGGTACAGACATAGTACAAATCGAAGCCCAGCGGATCTGAGCCAAAAACGCCAAAGGCGCACCTTAAAACCTTACCGGAAGTCCGATCAAAGTTCTAAACTGCGCCCTGAATCGCATCAAACACGATGCAATCTGTTGGTTCTAGTTATCCCGGCTGACGGGCCTGTCTAATCATCGCGATCAAAGTTTGATGTGCGTCTTCGGAATCCTTCAGCTCATGATCAAAAGCAATCCGCAAATTTAACGGCTGACCATCGACTTCTGCCGTCAGATCCATACCCAACGGATCGATCGCAGCCATGGTGGCGGCAGTGGCATTGGTCGCTTGGCCATAGGCTTTGGCATACATCAACACCGCATCCGCATGATCATCGTTCATGTGGGTACAGATGCGGGTGCTAATTGCGGGAGTAATCGGGTCGGCCATATCGCAAGTTCCTAAAATCTGGATGTTTAAGGGTATTTCGATTTTAGGGGATTTCGAGAATCTGGCCTAATCCCACATCAACGCTAATACCGAATCTGCAAGGTCACACTCCCCGCAACATCCTGATTTCCGCCTTCGACTGGCGACTTAGCCGATCGCTGCATCAAACTCCCCGCCGCCGCTTCCATCAGTACGATCGGTTGCGGCGCAGCGGCCCCATTCACCTGAATCCCGACAATCTCCTTCGACTGGAATCCCAGCGCCGACAACACCGCTTGCGCTTGGGCCTGAGCATCTTCGGTGGCTTGCTTCAGGGCAAGCTTTTGAGCCGCTGCGATCGCGCTATCGGTCGCCTGGAAGCTGATGCCATTAATCCGCGTTGCCCCGGATTCCACCGCTTCATCCATCAGTTCCCCCGCTTGGGCGATCGGCACTTGGAAGGACACCGTGTTCGAGCCGATGTAACCGACCAAAACCTGACGGTTATTCGAATAGTCGTAGTTGGGGTTGAGATTAATCCCTTGGGTTTGCAGTTCATCGACCTTGCGGGATTTGAGCAGTTTCACCACTGCATCGGTTTTCTCGGCAACCTCCGCCTGCACCTTCTGAGCAGTTTTGCCTTGGACTTCTACCCCCAGAGTCACCGTTGCGAGGCTGGTCGGGATTTTCTCAATGCCGCGTCCCGTGACGCTGAGGATACGCGTTGGGGTCATGGTTTGAGTCGCTGGGGTCGATTGCGCGATCGCGGTTTGGGCCTGCACAGCGGGCATGACTAAAGCCGTTGGCAGCATTGACAACACACCGATCGTCCAGGGCATGAGCTTTTGACGGAGACGCACCTTCATGGGGCCAAATTCCTTTTGCTGAGTTCTATGCCTCTAACTTTGCCACCAGTTTTTCGGATTGCGCGTTTTGTTTCGATTAATGCAACAGATTCAGTTACAACCGTTGCTGAACGGTAGTCGGTGCTGGGGGGCTGGCCGACGGGCGATAAACTGGTTCGAGTTCACCCACACCCAGTTCACCCACACCCAGTTCATCTAATTCCAGTTCATCTAATTCCAGTTCACCCGATTCACGGGGTTTAACCGCTAAGGGCTGACGGGCCGGAAGGCTCGGGGTATCCGCAATGAGCTTATCCACCACCTGCCGCACAAACAACTGTAATACCGCCGTGCGTTGGTTTTGCTGAAAGACAGTTTGCAGAATCGTTTGGAGTTTGTCCGATTGCAGCCGCTGGGGCTGAGCTTCGGTCTCGAAATACTCGATCAGCGTCAGGCCCGCCAACCGAGTGAAATAAGCCCCACTCACCCCTTGCGCTAAGCCCCCCGCCGCGTAGGTGATTGCGTTGGTTTTGAGCAATGCCGCGATCGCTTGGGTCGCCGCTTCCACAACACCGAGCTTGAGCATGAGACCAGCAAGCGCTTTGGCAATGGTTTGGGCCTGGTCGATCGCCAGCGGTTTTTGGTACAGCTTGCCCAATTCGACGATCATCTGACCGTTAATCGCCGCAGCGGCCAACAGATCAACCGCCGGAAAGGGTGTCGCAAAGGCCGTTCCCGCGACGAGCCATTGGGTGCGTTCAATCAGTGGCAGCGCCCGATCGCGGCGGGCGGCATTAAGCTGACTCCGAGCTTCGGTTTTCAAGGCTTGGGCATTGCCCAGGGAACTGGCAAGGACGAGCTTCTGGCCTTCCTGGAGCAAAATCTGGGTGAGCCGATCGGTCAATGGCTGAATCTGAGGCGGCGGTTCTTCCAGCCATTCTTTAACCGTGCCGTCATCTTGGTGTTGGCGGACTTTGATCGGGCGCGGTTGGGTGGCGATCGCGACGACATCCTCAGGGCGAATCAAGGCGCTGACTCGATCGCGCAGTTGATCGAGAATTAGCGTTTGTTCTTTCGGCAAATATTGATCTTGCTTATTAAATAACAGCACCATGCGGCGATGCAGGGTTTGCAGTTGTTGCAGGACTTGTAGCTGCGAGTCGGTCAGATCACCATCGGTCAGAAATAGCACTAAATCCGCCGTTTTTCCCAGTTGCCAAGCCCGATCAAGCTGACCTTCAGCAGAGTGGCCCGCCATAAAGAGCGCTGGGGTATCCTTCCAATGCAATTGTTGTGGCGCAATGTCCGCACTCCAGTCCGCCGCTAGTAAGGTACTGAGCGTGGTCTTGCCAACGCCTTGACCGCCGAGGATCGCCACCCGAATTTCAGCGCGATCGAGGCCATTGAGGATTTCGTGGATTTGGAGCCGCAATTTAGCGAGGTCAGGGGTTTGGTCAGTGGCTTCAGTGGCCAGTTGATTGACCATCCCTTCGACTTCCGCGACGGCCCCTTTGACGGTATCGATCGTGATGAACCTCGTACTCAGCGGTTGGAGCGGTATCGTGAGCCGATTGAATTTCAAGTAGCCCCAGGTCAAACCACTACCAATCACCAGGGCCGGGAGCCAATCACTGAGAATATGCGTGAGCTGGTCAAGCATCCAGATTGAACCGACCAGGCCCAATCCTCCGATGATCCACGGACGCGGCAATGATTTAAGCATGGCGGTACCGATCGCGAGTCTGCTGTGTTGCTGACCTAGGAGAATAGCAGAGATCGGTCTGTGGATCGATCTCTGCGTTGCGATCGCCAAGCCGATCGCTAAGCCGTCAACGCCACTGGTTTTTTGACCAGCTTCAGGATCGTTTCCGACATCTGCGCCGGAGTCAGCCCCAGCTCGGCCTTCGACTGTTCCGGAGTCGCATGTTCCACCAACAGATCCGGCACGCCAATCCGCTTGACGGGCACCATGATGTCCGCCTCCATCAAGGCTTCCAGCACCGCACTGCCAAAGCCACAGTCGAGACACCCTTCCTCAAACGTCACCACCCGGCCAATCTTCTGGGCCAAGGGCAAAATCAGTTCCGTATCCAGGGGCTTGGCGAAGCGGGCATTCACCACTGTCGCTTCGATGCCATGTTCGCGCAGCAGCTCGGCGGTCTGCATGGCCGGATAGACCATCGAACCGTAGGCCAAAAACAAGACATCGTCGCCGTTCCGGAGGATTTCGCCTTTGCCGATCGGGAGCGGCTCCCAGCCTTCATCCATCAGCGGTGCGCCATGGCCATTGCCGCGCGGATAACGCATGGCGATCGGGCCGTCGTGATTAATCCCCGTGACCAGCATCCGTTGCAGTTCGGCTTCGTCCTTGGGCGCCATCAGGGTCATGTTCGGGATGCAGCGCAGGTAGGCGATGTCGTACATCCCCTGGTGCGTCGGGCCATCAGAGCCGACAATGCCCGCCCGATCGAGGCAGAAGAACACGGGCAGGTTTTGAATACAAACGTCATGGACGATTTGGTCGAAGGCCCGTTGCAGGAAGGTGGAGTAGATCGTCGCGATCGGCCGCATCCCATCCGCTGCCAAACCCGCTGCCAGGGTAACGGCATGCTGCTCGGCAATCCCCACATCAACGTACTGCTCCGGCACCCGCTTCTGGAAGATATCGAGGCCCGTACCCGTTGCCATCGCCGCCGTAATCCCGATGATCCGTCGATCGTTTTCCGCCAGGGTGGACAGCGTTTCGCCAAAGACCTTGGAGTAGCTCGGCGGCTTCGGCCCGCTATTGGAGGGCTTGGATTTGCCTGTGGCGAGGTCAAAGGGATTTTGGGCATGGTAGCCGACTTGATCTTTCTCGGCGATCGCGTAGCCCTTGCCTTTCGTCGTCGCAACATGCACCAGCACTGGCCCGACTTGTTTATGGGCTTCCTTGAAGGTTTTGATCAGCTCTTCAATGTTGTGCCCATCGACAGGCCCCATATAGGTGAAGCCGAGTTCTTCAAACACCGCCCCCACCTTCGGCACGGCCAAGCGCTTCATCCCTTCCTTGACCCGATTCAGTTCCGGGGAGAACGGCAGGTTACGCAGTTGGTCTTCGATATTGTCACTAAGGAACTGCATCGGCGGACTCAGCCGGATCTTGTTCAAGTAGCGGGGAATCGCGCCGACGTTCGGGGAAATCGACATTTCGTTATCGTTCAGCACCACGAGCAAGTTGGTGTTCGGCAGATGCCCCGCATGGTTAATCGCTTCTAGAGCCATCCCACCCGTGAGCGAACCATCCCCAATGATTGCGACGCACTTGTAGTCGTCCTGCTTCGCATCCCGCGCCAGGGCCATCCCCAGGGCCGCAGAGATGCTGGTGGAAGCATGGCCTGCGCCAAAGTGGTCGAAGCGGCTTTCATCCAGCTTCAGGTAGCCGCAGACCCCATCTTTCTGACGCAGCGTGTGGAAATCCTGGTAGCGGCCCGTGATCAACTTGTGGGGATAGGCTTGGTGGCCCACATCCCAAACAACCTTGTCGCGATCGAGATCCAGCGTTTGGTAGAGGCCCAAGGTGAGCTCGACCACACCGAGACCAGGGCCGAGATGTCCACCACTGGTGGCAACCGTTTCCAAGTGTTTTTCACGAATCTGTCGAGCAATTTCTTCCAGCTCTTTGATCGACAGACCGTGCAACTGGTTCGGGTGGGTTAGTTCACTCAGATGCATGGATATCACCTTGCTAGCATGTTTAGGCAGTTAGTTAAAAATTAGGCTTGTGAAAGGGTGCTGATTACAGCATTGCACCCGCACGCTGGTCGCCCCAGCAAGCCCACTTCCCACGGTAAGCGGTCAGGTCAGCAATTGCCAGAACTCACCGACTCTTCCGATCCCGTTTCCGCTATTTCCGACCTTAGATGACGATCGAATCGCAGTTGAACAGTGGGCTGTGATGCGACTGCTTTCAACCACTGTAATTCATTGCGAGGGGTGTTTTGGCCTTCGATGATGCAAAATGCAAGGCAATGTGTCGTTTGGGTAAAGATGTGCAAAGATGACCAAAGCCGTCGCCCCCGCTGGGTGGTGCCGACGATGGCGGCAAGCACAAAATAGTGGGAAGACAAATAGTGGTAAAAACAATGGCCAATATGCAGCAACTCCAAGCAGCGACAACCCTATTCGCCCTCAGCACGACCCTCACCCTGGGGCTGCCTGCCATGGCGCAGTCACGCTCGGTAGGCATAGACAGCGATGCCTACCGTCGCTGCGGTAAAGACTTGGCCGACGCTAAGCTGGAAGCCGCCGTGGCCGCCGATGCCTGCGCCTCGGCCCTCCGCCCGGAGGAGCTGGGCCGCTGTGTGGCCGATCTGACCCAAAACCAAACCGTGGTGGCCCTGAGTGCCCTGGAAGCCTGCCGTCGGGTCCATCGCCCGATCGAGCTGCAAGCCTGCGTCCAAGACATTACCCGTCAAGATGCCAAAGCCACCGTTACGCCTGTGCTGGAAGCCTGTCGCCAAAGCCTCTTACCCGTACGCTATGGCCGTTGTGTCGTGGGCCTGAATCAATCCTTGAATGTGGCCACAACAGTAGGCTTGGCGACTTGTCTGAATGCCAGCGATCGGCCCCAAACCGTGGAATCTGACTTCATCCAATTGGAGCGGCTGTCGCGCTTCGACAATGCTGGCCCCGCTCAGCTCACAGGCGCACCCTTGGGCATGGGAACGGTCATGGGAACACTGGAGACGCGCGTGAGCCCATCTCCAGTTACGCCGACGATCGACCAGCCCGCCGGGACGGCATTGCCTGGGGATCAGCCCAAGCCCGCCGTGCCGCAACTGTACTAGTTTGCTAGAACCGCACCCCGATCGTTTCGGTGCGATAGTGACTCTTGATATAGTCCCGCACCGTAATCGGTCGGATGTTCGGATAGCGATCGTTGAGCAATTGGGTCAGCTTGCCTTTACCTGAGACCAGTGCGTAATGCTGCTGTTGCGCGAGGTATTCGTGGGGGGAAGTCGCCTTTTCGCGGCGCAGGGCGATCCAATGCAACAGATCGGTGGTGCTGCCCTGGGGATATTCACCCAGCCGTTCGATCGTGTGAGCTTCGTAGGCCGCTTTAAGTTCGTTCATGGTCAGCCGATCGCCCGCCACTTGCAGCACTTGATTCACCATCCCTTCATCCAGGGCGGCGGCGGCAGTATAGGCGGCGACATCGTAGAGACTGGTCACCTCAAACGGCGTATTGCCATCGCCCCAATACTTGAATCGGCCTTTTTGGAAATCAAACACACAGCCAAAGGGACTGAATAGGGTTTCCATCAAGATGCCATTCATCACCAGCGTGTAAGACAGGCGTTTGCTGCCCTGAAGGGTCGTCAGCAGGGCCTTGCGGAAGTTCAGCTGATAGTGGTCGCCCCAGTCCAGGTTGCGATAATCGACGTTGTAATCCGACGGGATAAACCGCCGCACGCCGCTGGCTTCTGCCGCTTTAATCAGATTGGTCTGACCATCGACCATGACATCGGCATCGCCATTGACCGCCGAAATCACAATTTCAATGTTTTGGCAGGCGCGTTGGAGACTGGCCGGATCGAGCAAATCGGCTTCGACGATCGCCACATTATGCTGTTTCAGCGAAGTCAACTTTTCTTGCTTATGGGGATTGTCGCTGCCACCTGGGCGGACTAATGCTGTGACTTGAACGCCTTCCTGGCGGGACAATCGCTTGGCAATCTCGAAACCTAACAGGCCAGTGGCACCAGCAACGAGAACGGGAGTTTTAGTAGCCATAGTAAGGAAGTCTCATGGAAATTAATCTGAGCTGCTCTCCATGATTTCGCGAGAATGCGATCCTACACTCAGCTATTAGGTTTTCTTCCGATTGGCTGATCGGGACGTAAAGTTGTGCCGGAGAAGTTTAAAGAGTTGTGGGGAATTATTACGCCCGATCGGTTGGGTTGTCCCAGGGGATTTTGCGATAGGATAGGGCGTTGATTGTTTTTGGATGTGGTTGATCCGTGGCTGTCCCAGGGGATTTTGCGATAGGATAGGGCGTTGATTGTTTTTGGATGTGGTTGATCCGTGGCGCGCCCTATGCATATTCCTCAACAGTTAGCGGCGGAACTCTCCCTGCGGTTAGTGCAGGTAGAAAGTGCCTTAGAACTTTTGGCGGAGGGGGCAACGGTGCCGTTCATTGCCCGGTACCGGAAGGAACGCACCCAGTCGATGGATGAGGTGCAGTTGCGGGATTTGTTCGATCGCTTTGCTTATCTGACGGAACTGCAAGCGCGGAAGCAAACGATTCTGGAGTCGATCGCGGCGCAGGACAAGTTAACGCCCGAATTGCAGCAGCGGATTGTCGATTGTCTGCAAAAGCATGAACTGGAAGATTTGTATCTGCCCTATCGACCGAAGCGCCGCACGAAGGCGACGATCGCCAAAGAACGCGGTCTCGAACCACTCGCCCAATGGCTCGAAGCCCAGAACCAATCGGGCGCAAATCTTGACGCAGGGGCGATCGCGGCCCAAGCCCAACTTTATGTGAAGGCGGAAAAGGGCATTGAAACCGCCGCCGCCGTGCTGCAAGGTGCGTCGGATATTTTGGCCGAAGCGGTGGCGGAACGGGCCGAACTGCGCGCTTATCTGCGCGACTATTTGCTGAAATCCAGTTTGATTGTGGCGACGATCGCCCCCAAGAAGCATCCTGAGGGGACGACCAAGTTTGAAATGTATCGCAATTACCAGGCAAAAACCGCCAGCATTCCAGCCCATAACCTCTTGGCCCTATTTCGCGGGGAAGCCGAAGGGATTGTCAATTTTGATTTGGAATTTGACTTAGCCTTTGTGCAGGATTATTTAACGCAAAAAACAGTCAAAACGAAGGCATCGGCATTGCGGCAGTTTTATCGATCAATGTTGACCGATGCGTTCGATCGCTTGATGAAGACATCGCTGATCAACGAAGTCCGATCGGAGAGGAAACAAATCGCCGACCTCGAATCGATTCAAACCTTCGAAACCAATTTGCGCGAACTTTTGCTCGCTGCCCCCGCCGGGATGAAACCGACTTTAGCCATTGACCCGGGCTTTCGGACAGGCTGCAAAGTCGCGGTACTCGATCAGACGGCGAAGTTTCTGGAATACCAGGCGATTTTTCCGCACACCGGAAAAGCCGATGCCGCAAAGGTCACCGTCAAACAATTGATCCAGAAATATCAGATCGGCTTGATCGCGATCGGCAATGGTACCGCCAGCCGTGAAACCGATGAATTCATCGGGCAGGTGTTAGCGGATTTACCGGATCCAAAGCCCTTAAAAGTGATCGTGAATGAATCCGGTGCGTCGATTTATTCAGCCAGTGATGTGGCGATCGGCGAATTTCCCGATTTAGACATTACCGTGCGGGGCGCAATTAGCATTGGGCGACGGTTGCAAGACCCATTAGCGGAACTGGTCAAACTCGATCCCAAATCGATCGGGGTCGGCCAATACCAGCACGATGTCGATCAAAAACTGCTGAAAAAACGCCTGGATGAAACCGTTGAAAGTTGCGTCAACTTCGTTGGGGTCGATTTGAACACGGCCTCCCAGCAATTGCTCACCTTTGTTTCCGGGATTAATGCCACCGTTGCCAATAACATTGTGCAATATCGTAACGAACACGGCCCCTTTGCCGAACGCAAAACCCTACTCAAAGTCCCAAAACTTGGCCCAAAAGCCTATGAACAAGCCGCCGGATTCCTGCGCATTCGCGGTGGCAAAAACCCTTTGGATAATACTGCCGTTCACCCCGAACGCTATGATTTAGTGAAAACGATCGCCAAAGATTTACAAGTCGATCTAGGCGCAACGGCAACGATCGCGCAACAGTTGCAGCAGCAAATTCAACGCTATGTCAGTGACCAAGTGGGGGAGCCAACCCTGCGCGATATCGTGACCGAACTGGAAAAACCCGGTCGCGATCCGCGTGCCGCCTTTCAATATGCGACCTTCCGCGATGACATTCGGGAAATGCGGGATTTGCGCGTGGGGATGCAGCTCGAAGGCATCGTCACCAATGTCGCGAATTTTGGGGCCTTTGTCGATTTGGGCGTGCATCAGGATGGACTGGTGCATGTGTCCCAACTGGCCGATCGCTTTGTCAGCGACCCGAAAACCGTTGTCAAAGTCGGCCAAGTTGTCCAGGTGCGCGTGCTCGAAGTGAATGAAGCGCTGAAACGCATTAGCCTCTCGATGCGATCGGAATCGGGGCGATCGGAATCTGCACCTCCATCCACTAAACCCGCCGCCACGTCCAGTAAAACCGCCGCCACATCCGCCAAACCCGCAGACCATCAACCCGCCAGTCTCGCCGACCTACAAGCAAAATTTGGGAAAAAGCGATAGTCCAATTACGGTTTACGCGATCGACCCGTTTGCGTAAACTTGCGGATTTTTTCACGGATTCTCGAATCCTTCTCCATTGTTTCGCCACGATGGATGCAAATGCGATTGAGATTAGCGTTTGCGAGGAATAGTGCAATGGCAGTCCGAAATGTCTTGGTGATTGAAGATGAACCCCAAATCCGGGAGAATTTACATGAAATTTTAACCCTGTGCAACTTCAACGCGATCGCCGTTGCCAACGGCTTACAAGGCTTGGATGCGTTGAAGGTCATGCTCCCCGACATCATTCTCTGCGATGTGAACATGCCCGAAATGGACGGCCATGATTTTCTGCGCATGGTACAAACCGATCAGCTAACCGCGAATATTCCGTTTATTTTCTTAACCTCCAATGCCTCACGGCCCGATGTCCGATCCGGCATGGAATTGGGGGCATCCGATTACTTGACAAAGCCCGTTCAAGCCGATGAACTGATCAAAGCAATTAACGTCCAAATTGCCAAACAAACCATTGCGCAGCGCCAGTCAGAAGAGCAGTTAGACCGACTGCGCGGCAGTATTTCGGGCGCATTGCCCCATGAACTTTATACGCCCTTGAATGGCATTATTGGGGCAACGGATTTGTTGATCCAAGATCATGAAGCACTGGCGATGCCGGAGCGGTTAGAACTCGCACATCAGATTCGGGATTCCGTCTTGCGGCTCTACTATTTGGTGCGCAATTTCATGCTCTATGTCGAGCTAGAGATGTATATGACTGCCCCCGATCGCGCCGAACGCATTCGCCAAAATCGCCGCGCGCGCGTCTCCGCCAAAACCCCATTGCTGAATATCACGCAGCAGGTGGCCAAGCAGCATGAGCGATCGGCCGACTTACGCTTGATGATTGAACCCATCGAACTGCCAATTTCCGAGGCCAAGCTCGTGAAACTGGTGGAAGAAGTCGTAGATAATGCATTTAAGTTTTCGACCGCTGGACAACAAGTGCAGGTCTTCGGACGACGGCAGGAACAGACCTATCACAT
Organism: Cyanobacteriota bacterium; assembly: GCA_046049545.1. GTDB lineage: Bacteria > Cyanobacteriota > Cyanobacteriia > Leptolyngbyales > Leptolyngbyaceae > Romeriopsis. The sequence goes on from JBJORF010000101.1 coordinate 13,601, forward strand.
TGACATTCTGGATATGGGGCGCGGCATGACCCCGGAGCAAATCACCGCGATCGGGGCTTATATGCAATTTGATCGCGATCGGTACGAACAGCAAGGCGGCGGACTCGGCTTAACGATCGCCCGCCGTTTAGCCGAGCTGCATGATGGGCAATTACTGGTGCGCAGCATTCCCGAGCAAGAGACCGCAGTGACAATCATTTTGCCGTTAGTGGGCTGATCAACCGAGCGACTAACAATTTGTGACAGCCGATCGCTGTTTCTCGGTTCTTTTACTTTCTGATGTTAGTAGATTAGGAGAAGTCATTGTTGCCGCCATCGCGAGGTCGAGCGCTGGCGTATGACTCGCATTAGGCGTTGTCTGAGTAAACAAACTGCCATCTAAATGGGTTTAATTTTATGTGTTGCGATGATTGGTCAGAAGATAATTTTCAAGCACAATGGGCGGCCGAAAAGCTTCAGCACCAGCAGACCCAAGCACAATTGCAAGCTGTCCTCAATGCCTTACCCGGAACAGTTTCTTGGTTCACGTCGGAACTGACTTATTTAGGTGTGAATCAGCGCCTGGCCCAATATTGTCAATTGTCGCCAGAGGACTTTCCGGGAAAGCCCTTGGGGTTTTTGAATCCGGAGGGAAATCAATTTACCCAATTTGCCCAGGAATTCTTGGCCGGACCGCAGGCGTGCGATCGGATGGAAATTATGCGCGGTGAGGCAACTTTTCTGACGATTGCCCAGAAATATAATCGCGCGCAAGCGGTCTTGTTCATTGAAATTGACATTAGTGAGCAGAAAGCGATCGCCCTGAAACTGGCCGAAACCAATCAACAGCTCAGCCAAGCCAATCAAGACCTCGAACGGGTCACCCAAATCAAAGATGAAATGCTCTGTAATATGACAAATATTCATGCTGAACTGTCGCGGGCGACCCGACTCAAGGATGAATTTTTAGCGAATATGAGTCATGAATTACGTACGCCGCTGAATGCCATTCTCGGAATGGCCGAAGCCTTACTGGATGGTGTCTGCGGCGAACTGAATCAGCGCCAACAACAGGCGATTCGGACAGTATCTCAGAGTGGCCAGCATTTATTAACCTTGATTAATGACATTTTGAATTTAGCCAAAATTGATTCGGGCCATGCCGACCTGCATTACCAAACCGTCAGTCCAGTGGCCCTAATTCAACCCGCCCTCGACTGTATTCAGCCCCTCGCACAACAAAAGCAAATTGCACTTCAAGTGATGATCGAGCCAACGATCACCACGATTCGCGTCGACGATCGCCAATTTCAACGGGCGCTAGTCAACTTACTCAGTAATGCGGTGAAATTCACCCTACCCGGAGGCCAAGTGCAACTCAAAATGCAAGCCCTACCTGAGAACGGCATTCGCTTCATCATCGAAGATAACGGCATTGGGATTGCAGCAGAACACCTATCACAGTTATTTGAGCCCTTTATTCAAGTTGACAGCCAATTAAATCGGCAATATGAAGGCACTGGCATTGGGTTGGCCTTGGTTCAACGGATTGTCGCCTTGCATCAGGGGCAAGTCACGGTGGAAAGTGAATTGGGGCAGGGGAGTCGATTTATTATCGAAGGCCCATGGCAGGATCAAACACCGAATCAAACACCGAATCAAACACCGATGAGCAGCGCCGTGCCCCCGACGGCGATCGCGCAATTAAACCCTGAAGTGGTAATTGACACGATCGACACTGAGCACCCGCACAGCCTCAATTCAGCCCAATCGATTTTGCTCGCTGAGGATAATCCCTTAAATCGCCTACTGTTTTCCGAATATTTGCAAACAGCAGGCTATCGCGTGATTTTTGCCCATAACGGCCAGGAAGTTCTTGATCAAGTGGCCGTGCAGCCCGTCGATTTAATTTTGATGGATATTCAAATGCCAGT
>JBJORF010000102.1:0-15455 GCA_046049545.1 Cyanobacteriota bacterium
TTGTGTTTCGTTATCGCAATGAGAGCCAGGGTTTCGTTGCCTGGAATATGGCCCACTCTCGTCAAGCCGCCGAGCAATACGTTCAATCTAAATGTGCCGAAACTCAAAGTAAATGTCAGCTATTAGATAGCTATGATGCAGCAACGCAACGGTTTGAAACGCTGGAAGATATCAAGTAGCAATATAGTGCGATCGGTGCGATCACACTGGTCGCACCGCCGATGAAAAAGGCTTATGAGAGTCGCTGACCCAAGTTCCCGGTACTCAAAACTACTAAATTCGCATTGAGCTTTTTCGGCAAATCGCTGACGATCGATGCAATCAGAATTTGATCAAGCTGCATGGATACCGCCATAAAAAATCCCCCAGCAGATTTTACCGGAGGTGGTTTCAATCGATTTAAATTCTTTGTCAGGGATTAAACCGAAGCCTGCTGACGCTGATAGAGGGAATAATACAAGCCCTTCTTCCGCAGCAACTCATCGTGGGTGCCGCGCTCCGCAATCACCCCTTTTTCCATCACCAGGATCAAATCGGCCTTCCGCAACGGCGCAAAGCGGTGGGCAATCATAAAGATCGTGCGGTTGTCCGCGACTTTCTTCAGATTCTGGAGCACCTGCTGTTCCGTCTCACTATCCAACGCACTGGTCGCTTCATCCAGCACCAAAATCGGCGCATCGGACAGGAACAATCGCGCGAGGGCTACCCGTTGGCGCTGGCCCCCGGACAGTGCGGTACCGCGTTCGCCGACGTTGGTTTCATACCCCTGGGACAAGTCACTCACAAAGTCGTGAGCCGCCGCCATCCGCGCTGCTTCCACCACCTGATCCGCTGTGATTTCCGGACGACCAAGGCTGATGTTGTCGATGATATTGCCATTAAACAAGAAGTCTTCCTGCAACACCACCCCCATCTGCGATCGCAGCGAATGCAAGTCGGCACTCTTCACATCAAAGCCATCAATGACAATCCGGCCTGACTCCGGCACATACAGCCGTTGGAGCAATTTCGACAAGGTACTCTTACCGGAACCACTACGACCAACAACACCAACCAACATACCCGGTTCAACATCAAAGGAAATGCCCTTGAGAATCGGTTCCTGGTTCGGAATATAACGGAAAAAGACTTGATCGAATTTGACTTGCCCTTGCAGCGGCGGCAAGATGAGTCCCGACCCCGGCTCGGCTTCCGGTGCGGAATTGAGAATATCACCGATGCGATCGACCGACAGCAACACCTGCTGGAGGTTCTGCCAGAGCTGCGCCAGACGCAACAGCGGCCCCGTAACGCGGCCCGAAAGCATTTGGAAGGCGACGAGCTGACCGACGGTGAGCTTCTGGTCAATGACCAATCCCGCGCCCACGCCGAGAATAATCAGGTAGGAGAGCTTGGTGAGAAAGTCAGCAATGTTGCCGCTGATGTTCTGGGTCGTCGAGGCCCGGAAGCTGGTGCGGATAAACCGGGCAAACAAGCCTTCCCAGCGATCGCGCGAAGCCCGCTCAGCAGTGTGTGCTTTGACCGAATGAATCCCGGTAACGGTTTCGACTAAGAAAGATTGACTATCAGCATTCCGGTTAAAACTTTCGTTCAGCCATTTCCGCAGAATCGGCGTACTGACCAGCGTCAGCAAAATAAAGAACGGCAGCACCACCAGCGACCAGCCCGTCAGGACAGCGCTGTAGTAGAACATCAAAATCAGATAAACGGAAGCAAAAATCGCATCCAGCACCACCGTCATCGCCGTCCCCGTGAGGAACTGACGAATGTTTTCCATTTCCTGGACACGGGCAACGGTATCGCCCACCCGGCGCGCCTCAAAGTAGGCCAAGGGCAACCGCATCAAATGCCGGAACAACTGCGCGGACAGCGACAAGTCCAAACGCCGCGCCGTATGGGTGAAGATAAATAACCGCAATGTGCCGAGCAATGCCTCGAAGATCGCAATCCCCATCAGGGCGATCGTCATCACATGCAAGGTCGAAAGACTCTGCTGCACCATCACCCGATCGATGATCACCTGGGTCAGCATCGGCGAACCGAGACCCAAAACCTGGAGAATAATCGAGGCGAATAGCACCTCCATCAGCAGATTCTTATATTTCCACACCGCTGGCAAGAACCAGCCCAGATTGAACTTACCCTGCTGCTGAATCTCCTCAACCTGCCAAATTTGGCCGTCCCAATTTGCCTCAAAGTCGCTGCGGTGGATCGCCTCACAGGTCATCGCCGGATTCATCGAATCGGCAATGATCACCCGATCGCCGCGCACACCATAGATCACGACCCACTTGGGATCCCGGCTCGCCCCGCCCCACTGCACCAGCGCCGGAAAATCCAGCAGCCGGAAATTCGCCCATTCGGTTTCCAAGCGACGCAGGTGCAATCCGGCTTTTTCCGCCGCATCGACCATATTTGTCGGCAATTGGCTGCGCAGTTGACGCTGCACCCATTCCAACTGCACCGGATTTTGCAAATGATTGGCGACCATTGTCAGGGCCGCCGCCCCACTGTTCATCCCCGAGATAAACGGGAATCCACTCACCACCTTCGGCGTGGTGTCATGCTGCGGCTGATAGCGATTACGCACCGTCGCCCAGTAGCGATTCAAAGCATCAGAATCAAGGTTTTCCCAATCCGCCGATCGCCAAACCGCCACCTCCCCACTACCGGCAGCCCGCGCCTTGTAACCCGCTAGCCCCAGCAAATCCCCAAACCAATCCCCCGGCTTGAGCAGAATCGATTCGCCTTCATCGCTGACCAAACGCACCTTGCCGCTGAGCAGCAGGAGTTGGTTGCCCGGCAAGTCCGACGACCACAGCACATCGCCTAATTTATAGGAACGAATTTCCGCTTGGGTCCGAAACTTCACCTGCTGATCCGGCGACAGGAGGGAAAGCGGCGGTTCACTCCAGGGAAGGTTCAGGGCGAGATCGCTAGTCAACATAGATTAATTACAGGGGCAGGGGTGATCTAAAGGGGGGAGACAACGCAGCTTATTCGGGCACTTGCAGACGGACAGTCATCTTTTGGATTTTCTCCGAAAGCCAACGATCGAACAGTTCGCCGCGCAACGATTGCTGCAACTGCGGATCATCCAAGGTCGCATCAATCTGCTGCTCAATCCGGAATAGCCCCCAACGATCGTCCAGCGCCAACGGCCCCACCACATCACCCGGTTCACCCGCATCAATCCTGGCGCGGATTTCGTCTGGCAGGGTGCCGCGACTGACCGGCCCCATCATGCCGTTCACCAGCCGATCGTCCGTGATCGAATGCTCTTGGGCCAGTTTCTCAAAGCTCTCGCCTTCTTGGATTTGGGCTTTTAGCTCTTCGGCCAGTTCTTGGCCTTCCACGATGATCCGCGACAAAATCACCCGATCGAGAAATACCTTCCGCTCAATGAAATATTCCTGGAGCCGCTCACCACTGACTACGGCCTTCAGCTTTTCGAGCTTGAAATTATTCGTAATCTGCTTATTAAAAGTAATGGCATCCATTCCATTCTTCTGGAGAAACTCCTGGAAGGCTGGGGGATCCGTCAGATTCTGCTGCAATCGAAAGTCAATCACAGCCTGTTGCACGGCTGCGTCATCAATAGCCAGATCATCCCGCGTGGCCAGCTCTTGTTCCAACACGTACTGCCGCAACACATCCGCAATGAACTGCTGGAGCTTATTGCCCGTTTGCAGGTAGCGCAAACAATCACGGATGGACAACTCCGCATCGTCAACGGTGAGAAAGGCGCTGGTTTTGGGTTCCAAAACTGTAGATTCCATAGGTTCCTTAATTTCGCTAGTACTTCTGTCTAAGGTTGGGGGATGGCTCGTCTATCTTGCCCAATTTTTCTGACCTTGCCGCACTAAATCGGGAAGAATCTCCGCAATCTAACGGTAGGCAGCGTATTTTTACTGAGATGACTGTGGGATAACCATGATAATTCTCTCCGTATTTCCCGAAGGTCATTCTGGAAGTGGTTTGGGGAGAAACTACTGAACTATAGAACCAAAGGGACGGTATCGCAAGATACTTGGAATACCGCTTGACTGGCGGATTGGGATGGGTCGATCGGGTAGGGAGAACCGTCCTTAGGAGGTGCGGAAATTCAATGTGGGCGCACAATCACCTTGACGCACAATGGGAAACTGAAGCTTTCCACTACTACTTTTAGGTCGACGCGCTATGACAACTGTCCTTGAGCAAGGCAATATCTCAATTCATACCGAGAATATTTTCCCGATCATTAAGAAGTGGCTCTATTCCGACCACGAGATTTTTCTGCGGGAGCTGATCTCGAACGCGGTGGACGCGATGAAGAAGGTCAGCATGGTGTCGCGATCGGGCGAACTGGCCGGAGACGTGGGCGAACTGGACATCACGATCACCATTAATAAGGCCAAGAAAACCCTGGCAATCAGCGATCGGGGGATCGGCATGACCGCCGAAGAGGTGAAGAAGTACATCACCCAAGTCGCATTTTCCAGCGCCGAAGAATTTGTCGAAAAGTACAAGGCCACCGGCGATGAGCAGATCATCGGCCACTTCGGGCTGGGCTTCTACTCCTCCTTTATGGTCGCCTCCCAAGTCGAAATCGATACCCTGTCCTATAAGCCCGATGCAACCGCTGTGCATTGGGCCTGCGATGGTAGCACGGCCTTCACCCTGTCCGAAGGCAGCCGATCGGAGCGCGGCACCACAATCACCCTGAGCCTCCAAGACGAAGAGCAGGAATACCTGGAGGAATACCGGATTCGCACGTTGGTGAAGACCTACTGTGACTTCATGCCCTATCCGATCAAGCTCGAAGTAATCGAAGCGCCCAGTGCCGCATCCAGCGAAGCCCCAGCCACGGAAGATGCGGGGGAACCCGCCAGCGAAGCAACGGCGGAAGTAGCCGTCAGCAAACCGATCGAGCAAATCAACAAGCAAAAAGCCCCCTGGAAAGAGTCCCCCAGCAACCTCACCGACGAGGACTACCGCGAATTCTATCGCTACCTCTACCCGTACCAGGACGAGCCGCTGCTCTGGGTTCACCTCAACACCGACTATCCCTTCGTGGTCAACGGCATCCTCTACTTCCCGAAGCTGAAGCCCGATGTCGATGTGACCAAGAGTTCGGTGAAGCTGTTCTGCAACCAGGTCTTCGTGTCAGATAACTGCGAAGAAGTGATCCCCCGGTTCCTGCTGCCCCTGCGCGGCGTGATCGACAGCACCGACATTCCGCTGAACGTCTCGCGCAGCTTCCTCCAGGCCGATCGCACGGTCAAGCAAATCGGCAACTACGTGGCGAAGAAAGTCGGCGATCGGCTCAAGGAACAGTACAGCAGCGATCGCGCCGCCTACATTAAGTCCTGGGAAGACCTCGGCACCTTCGTCAAGTTCGGCTCGATGAACGACGATAAGTTCAAAAAGCAAGTTGAAGACATCATCGTCTTCCGCACCAGCCACACCCCCGCTGCGCCGACCGTCGAAGTCGAAACCGCTGAGGGTGATGCCTGGGACAACACCGGGACGCAAAACACCGTCGATGGCAAGACCTACACCACCCTGAAGGAATACCTCGATCGCAACAAAGACAAGCACGAAAACCGCGTGTTCTACTGCACCGACGAAGTGACTCAGGCCACCTACGTCAACCTCTACAAGAACCGGGGCATCGAAGTACTATTCCTCGATTCGTTTATCGACAATCACTTCGCCACCTTCCTGGAGCGTGAGTACAGCGACGTGAAGTTTGCGCGGGTCGATGCAGATTTGGATGAATCGCTGCTCGAAAAAGAGCAGTCGGAGGTGATTGATCCCAGCACCAATCAGACCTTCAGCGATCGGATCAAAGGCATTTTCACCAATGCTTTGAGCAAACCTAAGCTGACGATCCGCACCGAATCGATCAAAACCGACGATCCCGCCGCCGCCCCCCCAGCGATGGTCTTGCTCCCCGAAGAGCAACGCCGGATGCAGGAAATGATGGCAATGATCCAGCAACAACAGGCCGAGTTCCCCGAAGAGCATGTGCTGTTGCTGAATACCGCCCATCCGTTGATTCAAAATCTGGCGGAATTAAATAAAGGGGCCTTAGAAGGGGTCAATTCACCGTCAGCGGAATTGTCGAACCTGATTTGCCACCATATCTATGACCTCGCATTGATGGCCCAAAAAGGCTTTGATGCAGAGGGGATGCAGGGGTTTGTGGACCGATCGAACCGCGTCTTGACCCAATTGACCCAGCGCTAATTTCCACCAACTGACATCAACCGTAGGGTGGGCAATGCTTACCCTACGTCGGCATAGAGGCCAGGTTGCTGACCGGAGTGGGTGCCGGAATGCGGGTGCTGGCCTCAGAAAGGTGCTCAAGACTCAGCCGATACCCAACGTTACGAACAGTTTGGATGAGATGCGGTTGTTGGGGATCCCGTTCGATCTTTTTACGTAGGGAGAGAACGTGTGTGTCAACGGTGCGCGGGTTATCAATTTCGTCCGGCCAAGCCCGTTGGAGCAAGTCCACCCGACTGAGGGGCTGACCGGCAACCTGCGCCAAAACGTAGAGCAAACTGAATTCCTGGGGAGTGAGATCGACCAGCTCTCCATGAAATCGCACCCGCCGATGCACAAGGTCGATTTTGAGTGGTCCGTAGTCAAGGTAGGACGGCGGCGCGATCACTCTGGCTCGACGGCTCAAGGCTTCGACTCGCGCTAGCAACTCCTGCATCCCAAAGGGTTTACGCAGATAATCATCAGCCCCGGCCCGCAGTCCCGCGACAACATCGCCTTCGGTATCCTTTGCGGACAAGATTAAGATTAGTAACTGCGGCTGCTGTTGCCTGAGCCATGCGCAGAAATCAAGGCTCGATCGATCCGGTAAGTCCGCGCTCAGAATTACCAACTTCGGTTGGCGCTGATAGAACAGCGGCTTGGCCTGGGTCAAGTCCCCAGCGGCCACAATTCCGTAACCTGCCTGCTGCAAATGCCAACTCAGCAGCGATCGCAGATGGGGGTTGGACTCAATAATCTGAAGTTCAAAGGCTGCCACAGGTCATCTTCTCTTGACAGATTGGCAACTAGAGTAACAAATTCTCCCCATGGGGATTTGTAAAGCCCGCTACCCTAGCAGGTTTTTCCGATCGTTGAAGTTAAATTCTTTAACGAACCTTAAATTAGCGTGAGATCCGTACATAAACGCAATGGGGAGGGGGAGAATTCGTATTAAGATTGAGTCATCTAAATTACAGAATTACTCAATCATCCTTTGCTCGTTTCATTGTTCGTGTTCCGCCGTCGTTCATGCATTGACTGATTATGCTTCAAGATGCTCGTTCAGTCCGCTACTACCAAAGGATCACTGATGCTTTGGTTGATTACTGGAACCGAGGCTATCGGTTTGACGATCTCCGCATGTACCTCGATGGCTATTTGGCCGCTTTGCGCCATTCCGATGCCCTAGAGCCCTACGTGATTCACCGTTTGGAGGAAGAGGCGCTGCGTTTTCTCCATGATCCCTCTAATTTTGTCGAGCCGGAATACGAACTCGAAGTGGAGCGGGAGACTGAGTACAAACGGAGCGGATATTTCTTCTAGTGTGACGAAAGGGGCGAACGGTCGATTGACTGTTCGCCCCTTTTGCTTCAAGCCCCGGTCACCCATGCTGGGGGCTTACCCGATCGCTGGTCTCTGATTAGGAAGCCAGCGCAACTTCCACCATTTGCTGAAGTTCGCCGCTCTGATATAGCTCAATCATGATGTCGGAACCGCCGAGGAATTCGCCATTCAGGTAAACCTGGGGAATCGTCGGCCAGTTCGAGTAGTCTTTGATCCCTTGGCGGATTTCCGGGTCAGCCAGAATATCGAAGGTCTCGAAGGGCACGCCCATGACGTTCATGATTTGGACAACGTTGTTGGAGAAGCCGCATTGGGGCATCAGCTTGTTGCCCTTCATGAAGATCATAATTTTATTGTTTTGCACCATTTCGTCGATGCGGGCTTTGACTTCAGGGGTCATGGTGATTTCCTTGGTAATGGTTGAGTTGGATTTAGTTGCGCCTATGCCGATTTTGCGGCCCATTCAGTGGGGGTAAAAGTATTCAGGGCGAGGGCATGGATCGCTTCGCTGGCCATCGCTTCTTTGACTGCGCCATAAACCAGTTGGTGCTGCTGCACCCGGCGCTTTCCATCAAATTCCGGAGCCACCACGGTCACTTCAAAATGTTCGCCATCATGGCTCTGAACATCGATCGTCGCACTGGGCATCGCCGATCGAATCATCGCCTCAACCTTATCCGGGCTGATCATAGTTTTCCTAGCTGCTTTTCCGAGTTAGTGAACAAATTAGCGACTGTGCCAATACTGCTTTCTAGTCTACCTGATGGCTGCGGCAATTCGGGGCGATCGCCGGGGAATCCTAGAACCAGTCCTGTCCTATCACCACCTTTCCCATGGCCCTCCAGACTGCCGCTGCCATCCAAGGCGTTAAAGCCCTCGAAACCTTGGTGCAATCCCACCATCCCCTGATCGCGATCGCCACTGTTGAAGAAGAACGCGCGATTAACCTGCTCCAAAGCGTCGCCCAAAACGTCGGGATCCAAATCATGGAATGGAGCGCCGTGCGGGGTCTGAGCCGGATGGCGATGCCCGGTATGAATCGCTGGAGCAATGAATTTGCGCCCCCTGGGAGCCAAACCGCCGCCCCCCATCCCGAAACCACCGATCCCGAAAAGCTGCTCACCGCCCTGCAAGAGCAAAGCAGTCACGCGATCTACATCCTCAAGGACTTCACGCCCCATCTAGATAACCCCACGATCGTCCGTCAACTACGCGAAGTCGCCCAACAGTTTTCCCACAGCCGATCGGTCGTTGTCCTACTCGGGCATGAAATCGAGCTACCGCCCTCGCTGAAACCCGATGCCGTCTACTACGACCTCGGCTTGCCCGGCCCCGAGGAACTGGAGCAAGTCCTCAGCGAAGCCGTGAAAACCCTGCGCGTCCAACATCGCGTCAACGTCAATGTCCATGAACAGGACATCCGGCGCTTGGTCACAGCGCTCACAGGCATGACCCTGAAGCAGGCAAAGCAAGTAATCTGCGAAGCGGGAGTCGAAGACGGCGAACTCTGCGTCAATGATGTTCAGCGGATTCTTGATCGCAAAGCCCAAGTGATCCGCAACGACGGGATCTTGGACTTCTTTCCAGCTCAGGAGCAAGCCCCAACCCTCGGCGGGTTCCGGGGTCTGAAGCAATGGCTAACGGAAGCGAGCGTCGGCTTTAGTCCCCAGGCCAAAGCCTTGAACCTGCCTGCCCCCAAGGGCATCTTGATCGTCGGCGTACAAGGTTGCGGCAAATCCCTCGCCGCCAAGACGATCGCCCATGCCTGGAAAATGCCGCTGCTCAAGCTCGACGCAGGCCGCCTGTACAACAAATACGTTGGCGAATCCGAGCAAAACTTCCGCCGCGCGATCGCCCTAGCCGAATCCATGGCCCCTGCTGTCCTTTGGATCGACGAAATCGAAAAAAGCCTCAGCCAAACCAGTGGTGACAGCGATGGCGGCTTAAGTCAGCGATTGTTTGGCTCATTCCTGACTTGGATGCAGGAAAAATCACAATCCGTCTTCGTCATCGCCACCGCCAACGATATTTCCAAACTACCGCCCGAACTTCTGCGCAAAGGCCGCTTCGACGAAATCTTCTTCGTCGATCTCCCGGATGCCCAAGAACGTCAGCAAATCCTCCAAATCCACCTGCAAAAGCACCAACAAAACCCCACCCAATTCGACATGACCCAGCTCTTGCAAGTCACTCGCGGCTTCAGCGGCGCTGAAATCGAGCAAGCGATCATCACCGCTTTATACCGATCGCTCTACCGTCAGCAACCACTCGATACAGCATTATTGGCGGAAACCCTGCAATCCACCGTACCGCTTTCCGTCGCCCGTAAAGATGATGTGGAAAGGTTGAGAGCGATCGCGCAGACCAGCTTCGTCAGCGCCAAATAGTCGTGGGTTTCGACGGTTGCTCAACCCGCTGGGTTGTCTGGGGGGCGGGTTTCGGCGGTTGCTCAACCCGCTGGGTTGTCTGGGGGGGAACGATCGAGGGCTGAGCGCAGCCGAAGCCCGACGCAACCCACGACTCCGAACAAGTCAGCTGAGCGCAGCCGAAGCCTATTTTTTGGGAGCTGGAACCGAAGGATAAGCCACATCGACAAACCCTAGCTCAAACAATTGGTTATAAGCCTTCTTACCTAGGTCTCGCGTCGGGTTCTGGCTCCGCACAATTTGGGTCAGCAGGGGAACGGCTAATTCTGGCTGGTTCTGGGCGCGGTGGGCCAAGGCCAACTGGTAGGTCGCTTCATCCCGCATCTGGGCCGCATCCAGGGCTTTGCGACGCAGACCATCGGCGACGCGACTATCCACTCCGGCAAAACTCGCACCCAGTTCCTGATAGGTATTCGATAGGGTATTGAACACCTGGCGCGATTCCTTCAGCTTCGTTACCGCGAGGCTGTAGTTACCGCTGGAGACGGCTCGGGCCGCTTCGCCCATCAGCTTTTGGCCGCCGGAAATGCTGAGGAAACCAACGGATTTGAGGTCAGCGTTATCGCCCGCTTGCTCCGGGGTCGCACTGGGAACCACAACGGATTGCGATCGGGCTTCCACCGCCACCGTCACAGCGGCGATCGTCACACCACCAATCAAAGTCAAACGAGCCAGCGCGAAGGAGAGAGATTTCATGGAAAGACTCTGGTCGAGGGATTGCAAAAGAAGGGTTAGCAGACACGAGCGGTTAAAAAAACCTCCGGTATCTTAGCATCCGCCGGGATCCATGGCGTGGATTCTCGGGGCCAGGTTTTTCCGGCCAGCGGGCGAACACCGTGGCAAAATGACGAGCTTTCGCGTGCGAAAGTTCCGACCCGTTGCGACGCTTGCCGATCGTCCCCCTGGAATGCGATGCTCAAGACCTAGAACACTGCTTTGATTAACCGTTTCCGAATCCTGTAGAGAGAACTCATGGCGCAACTTGTTAGTCCCATTTCGGCTGAGGACATCACCCAACTCGATGCTCAACTCGCAGGCCAGACCCCCCAGAAAATCCTGGAGCATGCCCTGAAGCAGTTCGATAACATTGCCGTTTCCTTCAGTGGGGCGGAAGATGTGGTTTTGGTCGATATGGCCGTCAAATTGAAAAAGAATATTCAGGTTTTCAGTCTCGACACGGGTCGCCTGCACCCGGAGACCTACCAATACCTCGACACCGTGCGGAAGCATTACGGCATCGAACTAGAAGTGATGTATCCCCAAGCCGCCGCCGTGGAAAAGCTGGTGCGGGAAAAGGGCTTCTTCAGCTTCTATGAAGATGACCACAAAGAATGCTGCGGCGTGCGCAAAGTCGAACCCCTGCGCCGCAAACTCGGCAGCGTTGATGCCTGGATCACGGGTCAGCGCAAAGACCAAAGCCCAACCCGCGCCAATGTGCCGACGGTGCAGATCGACAATGGATTCGGCACTCCCGAGCATCAATTGATCAAGTTCAATCCCTTGGCGAACTGGAGTTCGGCGGAAGTTTGGTTCTACATTCGTTCCTACGAAGTCCCTTACAATCCCCTGCATGAGCGCGGTTTCACCAGTATCGGCTGTGAGCCTTGCACCCGTCCTGTCTTGCCCAACCAGCATGAACGCGAAGGCCGTTGGTGGTGGGAAGAAGCCTCGAAGAAGGAATGCGGACTGCATGCGGTGAATTTGGACAAGTAGGTTACGTCGGCTTGGGGCGGACAGCCATTCGCCCCAACCGATCGAATCTAAGCTATGATTTCGACGCTATGATTTCGACGGTCTACTTGGCTGGCGATCGCACGGTATTTTATGACCCAATTCAACGCCGCTTTTACGCTATTTCTCAGTCTGCTGGTCGAAGCGATTCCGTTTCTGATGTTAGGCGTATTGTTTTCGGGAATTTTGCAGTATTCCATCAGTGAACGATCGCTGATGCGCTGGATGCCCAAAAATCCGTTGCTCGGCGCATTTGTGGGTAGTTGCATTGGCTTTTTATTCCCCGTTTGTGAATGCGGTAATGTGCCCGTGGCGCGGCGGCTGCTGATCCAGGGGGTGCCTGTCTCGGTGGCGATCGGGTTTCTCCTTGCAGCGCCAACGATTAATCCGATCGTGTTTTGGGTGACTTGGACGGCCTTCCGCGATCAGCCGGAGATTGTCTTTTATCGGGTGGGGATTTCGCTGACGATCGCGACGGCAATTGGGTGGATCTTCAGCGCGCAGAAAGATTTTCGCCCCTTCCTACAACCCAATGTCAGTGCGGCAATTACGGCGCGGCAGAATTATTTAAGTGAAACGGAGTCGCGCTCAGAAGTGGCAGGATTGCAAGTTCCTTCCCTGTTGCAGTCCGGGACATTTTTTTTGGGCCAATCGGCGCAACCCCTGCCGACTGACCCCACAGCAGCCATGCAAACCCTAAAAGGCGAGAAGGGTCTGGCGCGGTGGCGGCCGTTGATTGATGGCATGGTGCAGGAGTTGCAGGAATTGGCGGCGGTGCTGGTGATCGGCAGCGCGATCGCGGCGTTGGTGCAGGTATTTATTCCGCGTGAATTCGTGTTGAATTTGGGGCAGGGGAACGTTAGTTCGATCGTGGCGATGATGCTGATGGCAGCGATCGTCTCGATTTGTTCAACGGTCGATTCGTTTTTTGCGTTGTCCTTTGCGTCGATGTTTACAACGGGGTCGCTGGTGGCGTTTTTGGTGTTTGGCCCGATGATTGATATTAAAGGTGTGGGACTCATGGGGGCGGTGCTGAAGCCCCGGGCGATCGTCTATCTATTCGCACTGGCAGGGCTGATGACGTTCTTGGCGGCATTGGTGTTGAATTTTTATGTAAATTAGGAGAGGGGTCAACCATGGGCGATCGTTTGCCACCACAGCCGTTGCCGGAGCATCTCTGGGGGGAGGACTGGCAGTTTGCAGCGACTCAGGCGGGGGATTTGCCGGATTTGTATCAGGGCCGAATGATTCGGTTTTTGCAGGTGGCGGGGCCGTCGCCGCTGGATTTGGGGTTGGCTTCGGATGTGTTGGTGCCGGGGGTGGTGATCAATGCGGGGCGGCGATCGCTGCAATTAGCGCAGTGGTTAGATCAGGTTAAACCCGTGGCATTAAAGGCTGTGGCGGCGGAGTTGGATGGATTGGTGTTGGATGCGGGGCTGATCGATCGGTGGATTTTGACGACTTCGGCGGTGCCGGAGGTGAAGGCGGCGGGGATTGCGTTTGAGCAGCGAAAGGCAGCGGCGCAGGGGTTGCATTGGTTGTTGGTGCAGCCGGATGATTCGGGAATGACTTATACGGGGTTTTGGTTGCTGCGGGGGTGATATGGGGTTTGGGGGTTGGAGGCAATGTGGGTGGTGTTGGGCGGTGCCCAACCTACGGGGTAACGTGTTGGGCAAGCATCTCGGCGATCCAAGCTGTATCTTCGGTTGAGAGCGCTGGGGATGGTACGGGTTGGTTGTAATCGATGCGATAGTCGTAACCGGCTCGATCGTAGACACCCTCAAGAATGGCTTGTAAATCAACGATGACTGATTCGGTGGCCGGTTTTAGCGGTAGCGGGAAATCGGGAATTCGCTCACGCAGGGTAAAACCATATAATTCGGCATCCGGGCGAATTTCGCTGCGACTGACCAGAATGCGGTAGTCCCAGGTTAAGTTGTGTGGACGCAGGGGCATGGGTGTGGCCGTGCGGAGCAGATCAATCTCAACGAAATGGGCAGCACTACTCAGCACCCGTTGCCGTTTGTCTTCGTAAGCGGCGCGGCCTTTGCCCGATCGTTTGTTTTTTGGCGACAAAATCTCGATCACGGTGACAACAGCGTTGGTTTCGACTTCCCGCACTTCCAGATAGCGCTCTTTGGCTTCAATCGCGATCGGGAGCTGAACGGTTTGGGGACGGGTTTGGACGGCGGTGCTTTGAATCGATGTTGGGGTCGATCGCGCTGCCCCAGCTTGCAAAACCACGGCATCGGGAATGCCGATCAGCAATTCACCGTCGGCATCATCAGCGTAGGTGCGGGTTTCGACTTCAATGTAGTAGTGGGGCAAGATTTGCGGGCCGATCGCGTCGGCTAGGGCCACGATCAAGCGGCTATGCACCGAGGCCCAAAACGCGGATTGCTCAAGGTAAGGATTCATCCCTGGAAATGGATAGGCCATAGTCGCGATCGCGCATAGGGTTAGCCGATGATGTCTTTAGTCTAGCACTGGGCTTTGAGCGCGAGGAAACCCCACACACGGGGCTTTGACTCAGGTTTCCCCTGTATTGGGGGCTAGGGGACGATTTCGGATTGCGCTATTAGCACTGACTTTACCAAAAGCCCTTGAGCCTTTACGCTATTAGATCGGTTTCGCAAGTCCTATATCTCGCCATTCCCTAGGTCTCACGCTATGTCTCAAGTCAAAATCGGCATCATTGGTGGTAGCGGTCTCTACAAGATGGAGGCGCTGAAAGATGTGGAGGAGATCCAAGTCGATACGCCCTTTGGCCCGCCGTCGGATGCCTTGATCAAGGGCAATCTTGATGGTACTCCGGTCGTCTTTCTAGCCCGTCACAATCGCAGCCACACGATTCTGCCGACGGAGCTGCCGTTCCGTGCGAATATCTACGCCATGAAGAGCCTCGGCGTAGAATACATTATCTCGGCTTCGGCAGTGGGTTCCCTCAAAGCCGAGGCGAAGCCATTGGATATGGTGATTCCGGATCAGTTTATCGATCGGACTCGCAATCGCGTCTCGACCTTCTTCGGGGAAGGCATTGTGGCCCACATTACCTTTGGCGATCCGGTTTGCCCAGAATTGGCAAAAATCATTACGGAGTCCGCGCAAAGTACCGACCTCGGTGGCATCGATGTCCATGCCGGGGGGACTTACGTTTGCATGGAAGGCCCTGCATTTTCGACCAAGGCGGAGTCAAATTTGTATCGCAGTTGGGGCGCGACGATCATTGGCATGACCAATCTCCAGGAAGCAAAGCTAGCACGGGAAGCGGAGATTGCCTACGCAACCTTGGCGCTGGTGACGGACTATGACTGCTGGCACCCGGATCACGACAGCGTGACCGTGGAAATGGTGGTCGCCAATCTGCACAAGAATGCGGAAAATGCTCAGAAGGTGGTGCGCGAAGCAGTCAAACGCATTGCCGCGAATCCGCCCCATTCGGAGGCCCATAGTGCGTTACAGTTTGGGATTTTGACCCCGAAGGATAAGTGGTCGGAGGCGACGAAAAAGAAACTCCACCACGTTCTGGCGAAGTATCTGTAGCCTAATTTTAGCGGATCCAAGTTGACTGCATTGCCAGGGGCTGACGATCGTGCGATCAAGCCATGTTGAATTTCCGTATTGAATTAACGCGGTTTTGGTCGAACTGGTTTGGGAATTTGGGGCTTTGGTGGTCGCACCTTAATCGGGCGATGACTGGTA
>JBJORF010000103.1:0-14817 GCA_046049545.1 Cyanobacteriota bacterium
TCCTCTTCGGCCCAGGAAGGCGGCATGAAGTTGAACACCACATACAAAGTGCCATCCTCCATCACCCGGACTTCTGGTTCTCCCTCCGGATCAAAGCCTTCCAGCTCAATCACTTCCACCGCTTCATCCATCGCCACTCACTCCTGATAAACCTCCAAGGAATTATACCGAAAGTTCTTTCTGGTCAATAGAGCACCGGGATCAGAAACTTATACCAAATGCAAATTCATCACCGCCCCGTTATCCCATTCGATATCAATCGTCACCGATCGGCCCCTTGCGCTTTACAATAGATCACATTTGTTTGAGAAACTTGTTTTATATAGCCCTGGGCTGAACCCCAGATTGCCTTGACGCTCGGCTAGAATCCTTGGGGCCAGCGTCTCCACCGCCTATCCCACCGGAGCCAAACCGCAATGCTGCGCCTCGAAAACATCAGCAAAATTTACCCCACGGGCGAAGTCCTCAAAAACGTCACCTGGGAAGTCAAGCCCGGCGATCGGATTGGTCTGGTCGGTGTGAACGGCGCAGGCAAATCGACCCAGATGAAGATCATCATGGGCGAAATCGAACCCACCACGGGCCAAGTCGTCCGCCCCAGCAGCCTGCACATTGGCTATCTGAACCAGGAATTTGACATCGACGAGAGCCGCAACGTCAAGGACGAGTTCTGGCGGGCCTTCGGCGAAGCGAACACCGTCCATGAGTCCCTCACCGCCGTCACCCAGGCCATGGGCACCGCTGAAGGCGACGAACTCGACGCGCTGCTGAACAAAATGGACAAGTACCAGCGGCAGTTTGAAGCGCTGGACGGCTATGGATTGGAAACCCGGATTGATAAGCTGATGCCGGAAATGGGCTTCAGCATGGAAGATGCCGAACGATCGGTAAGCAGCTTTAGCGGCGGCTGGCAAATGCGGATGAACCTCGGCAAAATTCTCCTGCAAGATCCCGACCTACTCCTGCTGGACGAGCCGACCAACCACCTGGATCTCGAAACGATCGAGTGGCTGGAAAATTATCTAAAAAACCTCAACACGCCGATGGTGATCATCTCCCACGACCGGGAATTCCTCGATCGGCTCTGTAACCAAATCGTCGAAACCGAGCGCGGTGTCTCCAGCACCTACCTGGGCAACTATTCCAGCTACCTAGAGCAGAAAGCCGAGAACAGAGCCGCACAGCAATCCACCTTCGATCGCCAGCAAAAGGAAATCGCCAAGCAGCAGGAATTTGTCGAGCGGTTCCGGGCCAGTGCGAACCGCAGTACCCAGGCGAAGAGCCGCGAGAAATTGCTGGATAAAATCGATCGAGTCGATGCGCCGATCAGCGATGTCCGCACCCTCAAGTTCCGCTTCCCCGAACCGCCCCGCAGTGGCCGAGTGTTGGCGGAAGTGAAGGAAATGACCCATATTTACGACGAGAAGATCCTATTCCTCGGCGCGGATCTGCTGATCGAACGCGGCGACAAGATCGCGATCGTTGGCCCCAACGGTGCGGGCAAATCAACTTTGCTGCGCCTGATGATGGGCATGGAACAGCCGACCGAAGGCGAAATTAGCCTCGGCGACCATAACGTGATCCCCAGCTACTTCGAACAAAACCAAGCGGAAGCCCTGGACCTCGACAAGACCGTGATGATGACAATCCACGACGAAATGCCTGACTGGACAAATGAAGAAGTCCGCACACTGCTGGGTCAGTTCCTGTTCAGCGGCGAGACCGTATTCAAACCCGTGGGGGCACTGAGTGGGGGCGAAAAAGCCCGCCTGGCCCTCGCGAAAATGCTACTCAAACCCGCCAACCTGCTGATCCTCGACGAGCCGACCAATCACCTCGATATTCCCGCCAAGGAAATGCTCGAAGACGCAATTCGCAACTACGAAGGCAGCGTCATGATCGTCTCCCACGATCGCTACTTCGTCTCCCGCACCGCCACCAAAATCGTTGAGATCCGCGACGGTGAACTGCGCCTGTTCCGGGGTGACTTCCAGTACTACCTCGATAAAGTCGCCGAAGCGGAAGACAAAGCCAAACTCGAAGCGATCGAAGCTGACAAACTGGCGAAAGCCGCCGCTAAACGCGAGAAGCAGAAGGAAAAAGAGAAAATGCGGAAGGAAAAGAAGGCTTCCTAACGCAAAATTCAACCCCCAATCACAGTAACCCCCGCACTTTTCGCATCCGCTAAAGTCCGGGGGCTTTTGTTTAGGAGACATGAACTTTGCCACCGCTAACTTGAAGAATTTGTGAGCATAACTAATTTTTCTCTAGTTAAGTATTTATGGAATGCTAGATTACAGAAAATTGTCAATTTGATTTGCAGGAAATAGCGAATGAGTGGATTATTCGGGCAAGCGGATGGTGCACAATTTTTATCCCAGGCACAAACGCTCCAGCCCGGACTGGAACTTGTCTTTGTGGATCACGATTTAGCAACACTACTGCCGGAGCTGAGCCGGCAGCATTTGCGATCAACAGAGATCATCCAACTAGATGCCCAAACCGATGGCTTTGCCCAAGTCACGAACATCCTTGCCCAACGCAAAAATATTACAGCAATTCATCTATTGAGCCATGGCAGCGCTGGCCAAATCCAGTTAGGCAATACAACGCTCACCCAAGAAAATTTGAATCAATATCAGCCACAGATAAGCCATTGGCGTAGCGCTTTGAATGCTGGCGCAGATATTTTAATTTACGGTTGTGATGTTGCTAGTAACAGTGCTGGAATTAACTTAATCCACAATCTACAAAAGCTCACTCAAGCTGACATCAACGCTTCGATCGATGTCACAGGTAATTCGGCACTTGGTGGTGACTGGGAACTGGAATTGCAGTTGGGGACGATTGAGACAAAAGCTATAGTCTTAACCGGGTCCTCAGGATTACTGGCGCTTGGCGATGGTTTGAAAGCGGATTACTATGACAATGCCGATTTCACGAATCTCAAGCTGACACGCATTGACCCAACCGTTAATTTCAATTGGGGCAATGCATCGCCCGATCTGACGATCGCCCCCAATACCTTCTCCACTCGCTGGTCTGGTCAAGTTCTCGCACAATATTCAGAAGAATATACCTTCTTCACCACGGGCGATGACGGTATCCGATTATCAGTCAACGGTACACAAATTATCAATGGCTGGAAAGACCAACCCGCCACCGAATACAGCGGCAAAATCACCCTCGTCGCTGGACAAAAATACGACATTCAACTCGAATATTTCCAAAATGGGGGGGGCTCCGTCGCTCAACTCGCTTGGTCAAGCATCAGTCAAACTAAACAAATCATTCCCCAAGCACAACTCTTTAGCAGCACAATCACACCACCACCTGGACCTACACCACCACCACCTGGACCCACGCCACCACCACCTGGACCCACACCACCGCCACCGAATACCCCAAATATCTATTTGGGCAATCGCTATATTTTAACCTCAGGGCTGCAAAGCTGGACAACAGCCCAAGCCGAAGCCGTTCGGCTCGGCGGCAACCTGGTCACCATTAATGACACCCTGGAGGAAGCCTGGTTGCGTCAGACATTTGGTGGCACTGAGAAGCTATGGATTGGTTTGAATGATATTCGGGTCGAAGGAACCTATGAATGGGTTAGTGGCGAAGTTGTTGGCTATCGCAACTGGAGTCCAAGCGAACCGAATAATGCAGGCAATGAAGACTGGATCGAGATGAACTTCGATGCAACGGGGCGCTGGAATGATGAAAAAGTTACCGCAGTTCGCCGGGGCATCATTGAAATTCCTGGGGGTGGCACGCCTACGCTTGCCACGATCGCGATCGCGCAGAATAGCTATAGCGTCAATGAAAATGCTCCAACCATTGATATTCCAATTGTGCGAACAGGTGACACAACGGCAGCATCTACGGTCGCCTATCGCGCGGATAGCAATACAGCAACGCTTGGTGAGGACTTTAGTACCACAGCCGGAACTATCACCTTTGCAGCGGGCGAAACACGGAAAGTAGTAAGCGTTCAACTATTGAATGACACAATATTGGAGGGGAATGAAGCCTTCAACTTCGTGATACAGTCGCCGGCTGATGCAACTTTGGGGACAATCCGAACCGCAACAATTACGATTCTTGATGATGAAGGTGCGGTGCTGACCGTTAATCCGATCCAAGTAAGTGAAAGTATTGGTGATGCAGTTGTGACACTAATACGTACAAATGGTAATGCTCCAGCCAGCCTAGCCTACAATACCCGGAATGGTACAGCCATTGCGGGTACTGATTACCAAACCATGACAGGAACGGTAAATTTTGCAGTTGGTGAGACGCAGAAGACGATTCGGATTCCGATCGTCAACAACACCACAAGTGAGTTCAATGAAGCCTTTGAGGTTTTGTTTAGTGATCTCGTGGGTCTTACTTTGAGTGATAGCACCACTACCGTGACAATCGCAGACGATGATTCTGCCGTCACTCGGGAATCGGCTGTAATCAGTGGACTGGTCGAACCCACTGGGTTTGCCTGGACTCCTGGCGAACAGCTAATGTTCATCGCTCAGAAAAATGGAATTGTCCGGGTTGCGCAAGGCAATGTGCTTTCAGGCACTAATTTCATTGATCTGCGTAGCGTGGTCAACGCTGCCCGTGACCGTGGTTTGCTCGGTATTGCGGTGCATCCTGACTTCTATAGCGGATCACCCTATATCTATCTGTCCTATGCCTACGATCCCCCCGAAGTCAACCAAAACCTTTTCCCTGCAACTAATCTTGACGGCCCCGATCAAGTCGGCAACCGGACTTGGCGTGTTGTTCGAGTCACTGCGGATGCAGCAAATAGCTATCGTACTGCTGTTGCCAATAGTGAAGTTGTCATTCTGGGTAAAAATAGTACTTGGGCAAATATTAATCGTCCTGACGGAAATAGTACAAATGACTTCACAATTCCCGAATCAGGTCGGACGGCGGATGGTGAATACATTACAGACTTTCTCAAATTGGATAGTGAATCCCATATGGGCGGCCATTTGGCGTTTGGCGCTGATGGCGCTCTATATGTTGCCACGGGTGACGGAACTTCCTATAACTCCGCTGACCCGAGGACGATTTCTGTGCAGAACCTCGATAGTCTCTCCGGCAAGATTTTACGAATTAATCCCATCACTGGCGAAGGCTATGCGGATAATCCATTCCAAAACGGTGATCTTAGCAGTAACCGATCGCGGGTTTGGAATCTTGGCTTGCGTAACCCCTTCCGGTTTACGATACAGCCAGAAAGCAATATTCCAATTATTGCGGACGTGGGCTGGTTCTCCTGGGAAGAGGTCAATGTCGGAATTAAAGGTGCAAACTTTGGCTGGCCGGGTTATGAAGGTGGCTATGTTGGCAGTGACCGGTTCAACCTCAGAAGTTTCCAGCAATCCAATTACATTAGTAGCGTTTCGGCCGTTCGCACCTTCGTGAACTCAAATCCCGCCGTCACCGCACCAATCTTTGCTCGCAGTCACACTACAGATAACGCAAAAGCGATCGTGGTTGGTGATTTCTTCCGTGGAGAATTGATTGTGACCGATGTAAACGAGGGCACACTGCAAGCACTCACGTTAAATGCCCAAAATCAAGTGACTGCGATCCGGCAGTTTGATGCCGCAGTTCCTTGGATTACCTATATGGAAAGCAGTCTGGACGGCGGATTGTACTACGTCAATATTGCCTCGGGCACGATCGGACGCTGGCGATCAGCTTAATCCTCATGATGAGGACTAATATTCTTTGAGCGTTAATATTTCTTGAACAACGCCACCCGATCTTTTGTACGATCAGGTGGCGTTTTTGGAGCAGCCCCATGGAACAGGGAATTTCTGATCAACTGGGCAAAGTTTATATTATCGGGGCGGGATGCGGTACCGCCGATTACCTTACTTTGCGGGCGGCGAAACTGCTTCAGCAAGCGGAGGTGCTAGTTTATGATGCGTTGGTCGATGCGGAAATTCAGCAGTTGGTACCAGCGCGCTGCGATCGGATTTTCGTCGGTAAACGCGGCGGTCAACCCAGCATCAAGCAGTCAGAAATTGATCAACTTCTCGTCCACCATTGCCAACAGGGTAAACAAATCGTTCGGCTCAAAACGGGTGATCCGCTAATATTCGGTCGCACAACCTCAGAAATCCAAGCACTTAAAGCCGCCGATTGTCGATTTGAATTAATTCCTGGCATTTCGTCCGCATTGGCAGCGCCGTTATTTGCCGCAATTCCACTCACGGATTTAGTTCTGAGTAAATCGTTCACAGTCACTAGTGCCCACGATCCGGAAATTCTCGATTGGGCGACCCTCAGCGCGATCGATACCCTTGTGATTCTCATGGGCGGACGGAACTTAGCAACCATTCTCGATCGCCTGCTGGCCCATGGCAAATCCGCCCAAAGCGCGATCGCGATCATTCAATGGGCCGGACAACCGGAACAACGGATTTGGACGGGGACGCTGGCGGATATTGGCTATCAAACCAAAGGCGAATCCCTGTCGCCCTGTGTGATGGTGATCGGCGAAGTGGTACGGCTACGCGAGTTTCTGGCATGACACGCGTTGCTATCGAAGGGCACGAGGCCCATTTGCGTGATCGGAGCAAGCATGTAAGATAGCCAAGAGTGACACCTTTGTTTTCTTACCATGCCGCACCTCGCCGACCAAACGATTCTGATTACCCGATCGACGGGTCAATCCAGCGAATTTCAACGGCTGCTCACTGCTGAAGGGGCGACGATCGTCGAGATGCCCGCCCTGGAAATTCAGCCTCCGTCGAGTTGGGCGGCTTTAGACAGCGCGATCGGGAATTTGGGGCAATTTGACTGGCTATTTCTCACCTCAACCAATGCCGTGGACTATTTCACCGAGCGATTACTGGAACAGGGAAGAGACTATCGCGATCTGCACCGTGTAAAAATTGCCGTTGTGGGTGAGAAAACGGCACAATCGCTCAAACAACGGGGCATTAATCCGGATTATATTCCGCCGAATTTTGTCGCCGATGCGTTGATTGAACATTTTCCGATCGCCCCCAACGGTCAGCACATTCTATTTCCACGGGTTGAAAGTGGGGGGCGCGAAGTGCTGGTACAGGAATTTACCGATCGGGGTGCCCAGGTGACTGAAGTCGCCGCTTACCAATCAGGATGCCCGCACCAAGCCGATCCGGCGGCGATCGCGGCCCTCGAACAAGGTCGCATCAACTTTATCACCTTCGCCAGCTCCAAAACCGTAAAACACTTTTGTCAATTGTTGCGGCAATCCTTAGGCGAACAGTGGGCCACGGTACTCGATCCGGTGGTAGTCGCCTCGATCGGGCCGCAAACCAGTCTGACTTGCCAAGCCTTATTCGGGCGGGTAGACCTAGAAGCGAAGGAATACACCCTGCCGGGATTGACCCAGGCGATCGTTGAATTTGTGGCCCAAAAGCCGCTACGCTAGCTTGCAGTCAATTTTGAGCAAGACGGAAGGGCCATGGAAATTATTCCCGCGATCGATTTGTTGGGCGGCAAATGCGTCCGGCTATACCAAGGCGACTATGCCCAGTCCGAGGTCTTTGGCGATGACCCGGTGGCGGTGGCCCAAGGCTGGGAAGCGCAGGGGGCGACGCGGCTGCACTTGGTCGATCTCGATGGGGCGAAGTCCGGTGAACCCGTGAACCTACCCGCGATCGCAGCGATCACAGCGGCCCTCAACATCCCGGTGCAAGTCGGCGGTGGCCTGCGCGATCGGGTCAGAGTTGAGCAGTTATTAAACCTTGGCGTGCAGCGGGTGATCCTCGGCACGATCGCGGTGGAAAATCCCGCCCTCGTCGGCGAGCTTTGCGCGGCCTTTCCCCAGCAAATCGTTGTCGGCATCGATGCGCGGAACGGCAAAGTCGCGACCAAGGGCTGGCTCGAAACCTCCGAAGTCGAAGCAACGGAACTCGCGGGTCGGATGGCAAAATTTGGCGCGGCGGCGATCATTTACACCGACATCCACCGCGACGGTACGATGCAGGGGCCGAACCTGGAAGCCCTGCGGGAACTGGCCGAAAGCATCGATATTCCGGTGATCGCCTCCGGGGGGGTGAGTTCGGTGCAGGATTTGGTCAACTTGCTGAAGCTCGAACCCGTGGGGGTGACGGGCGCGATCGTTGGGCGCGCGATCTATACCGGGGATGTCAATCTCAGCGATGCGATCCGGGCTGTCAGTTGGCGCGATGTCCCACCGGAAGGGGAAATGACCTATCTGGCATAACTGTCGCTGGATTGACGAGCATCGCCGCATTTGATAGCCGGCAGCGCGGTTTGGGCAAGCTAAACCGAACTCCCTCTAAACCTCGCTGTCGTTCGCTATTCCTTAACCCATGACAATGCGGATTCTTGTGCTGGAAAAATATCCGTCCTCCGATCGCGGCGGGCAGGAACGTAGCCTCGTTGATGTCATGCAGCAGTTGGCCCAGCAAGGCCACCGGATCACCTTGCTCCATGCCAATCCCGGCGATTTATTGCCGCGCTACGAAACCTTTTGCGATCGGATTCTGCCCGTCCATGGCTTTGCTCTATCCCCACGACTCAAACCGACACCCTGGCAGTTTTTCCAAGATCTTCAACGGGTGAAGCGATGGTTGGCCGACTGGAAACGGGAACAGGCCGACCCAAGCGATTCCGGCACCCTGATCTACATCAACCAGTTCTACGACGCGCCGTTTGCCGCCCACCTGAGTCGCAGCCTGAAGCTGCCGCTGGTCTGTCACCTGCGCTTGCCCGCACCGGAGCGCTTAGATTGGCAACGTCGCTGGGCCTTGCAGCAAATTGATCAGTTCATCGCCGTCTCCGCAGCCAACCGCCAAGGCTGGCTGCCCCAAGTCACTGCCCCGATCGCGGTGGTCCACAACGGCATGCACCCCGCCCAGTTCCAGCGTCAGCAGACCCTAGCCGAACTGCGGCAGCAATGGCAGATCCCGGTGAGCGATCGGGTGATCGCCTACGTCGGTCGCCTCGATCGCCGCAAGGGTCTGGAAACCCTGATTAAAGCCTTCGCCCAAGTACAGCACCAGCAGCCCCACAGCCGTCTCGTGATCGCAGGCAAACCCCTGCTCGATGCCGCCAGCTATCGCACCGAACTCGAAACCCTCGCCACGGAATTGGGACTGGCCGATCGCGTACGATTCCTCGGTCATGTCCCCAATGCCACCGCGATTTTTCAATTGAGTGATGTCGCCGTCGTGCCCAGCCAATGGGCCGAACCCTGTGCCCGATCGATCATTGAAGCAATGCTCAGTGGTACGCCCGTGATCGCCAGTCGGGTCGGGGGCAACGTCGAACTGCTCGGCGATGACTTTGCCGCCGGCCTGTTTACCGCCAAGGATGTCGATCACCTGGCCCAAACCCTGATGGCTCATCTCAATTGGCGGGATGCACAACCGGAGTTAGGCGATCGCATTGCCCAAGCCGCCAAAGCGCGCTTCAATCTGGCCGACAAAGTGGACAGCATCGCCCAGATCATGGCGCAAACGCTAACCCCTCAACCACAACCCCACCCGATCGTGGGGTATCGCCCGATCGAGTCCTAGGGATCAGACAGCGATCGTGCGCAGCGCCGCGATCAGTTCTGCCGCACCGGATACGCTTTTGCCGTGCCCCTTGGCTGTACAATTGGGTTCTACCAGCCGGAGAAATCCCTATGAGCCTTGGCTATCTTGCCCTCGTCCTCCACGCGCACCTCCCCTTCGTGCGTCACCCTGAAAGTGACTATGTGCTGGAAGAAGAATGGCTGCACGAAGCAATTATCGAGACCTACGTCCCGTTAATTCACGTGTTTGAAGGTCTGCGGCGCGACGGCATTGATTTCAAAATCACGATGAGCATGACACCGCCGCTAACGGCGATGCTAACTGATCCGCTGCTGCAAGAACGCTTTGACGAATACCTCAGCAAACTCGAAGAGCTGATGGAATTGGAAATCGATCGCCATGCGCGGGGCGACGGTCATATGAAATATTTGGCAGATTACTATGCCAAGGAATTTCACGAAGTCCGGCTCACCTGGGAACGCTACGATCGCAACTTGATCAGCGCGTTTAAGCAATTCATCGACAGCAATAACCTGGAAATCATCACCTGCGGGGCCACCCACGGCTACCTACCGTTGATGAAAATGTATCCCCAGGCCGTCTGGTCACAGGTTCAAGTCGCCTGCGAATCCTACGAAGAGACCTTTGGCCGCGCGCCGAAGGGAATTTGGCTCCCGGAATGCGCTTACTACGAAGGCGTAGAACGGATGCTAGCTGATGCCGGACTGCGCTATTTCCTCACCGATGGCCATGGCATTCTTTATGCAAGGCCGCGCCCTCGCTTCGGCACCTACGCCCCGATCTTCACCGAACCCGGTGTCGCCGCCTTTGGCCGGGATCATGAATCCTCCCAGCAGGTGTGGTCTTCCGTCGTCGGCTACCCAGGGGCACCGGAGTACCGCGAATTTTACCGTGACCTCGGCTGGGATGCCGAGTATGAGTACATCAAGCCCTACATCATGCCCAACGGCCAACGCAAAAACGTCGGCGTGAAATATCACAAGATCACCGGGAAGGGGGTCGCCTCCTCTGACAAGCAGCTCTACGATCCTTACTGGGCTAAGGAAAAAGCCGCCGACCATGCAGGCAACTTCATGGAAAATCGGCAGAAGCAAGTTGAGCATCTGCATGGCGTAATGGGCCGCAAACCGATCATCGTCTCCCCCTACGACGCGGAACTGTTCGGTCACTGGTGGTATGAAGGGCCTTGGTTTATCGACTACCTCTGTCGCAAGTCCTGGTATGACCAAAGTAGCTATGAAATGACCCACCTGGCGGACTACCTGCGCGACAATCCCACGCAGCAGGTCTGTCGACCGTCCCAATCGAGCTGGGGCTACAAGGGGTTCCACGAATACTGGTTGAATGAGACCAACGCCTGGGTCTACCCGCACCTGCACAAAGCGGCGGAGCGGATGATCGAGCTGGCGCGAATGGAACCGACCGACGAACTGGAATGGCGGGCATTAAATCAAGCCGCACGGGAAGTCCTGCTGGCACAATCGTCTGACTGGGCCTTCATTATGCGGACGGGCACGATGGTGCCCTATGCCGTACGGCGTACCCGATCGCACGTGCAGCGCTTTACTAAGCTCTACGAAGATTTGAAAGCCGGGAAAGTCGATGCTGGCTGGTTGGAGAAAGTCGAAGCGATCGATAATATCTTCCCGAATATTAACTATCGGGTTTATCGACCGATGTAGGGTGAGCGTTGCTCACCCGATGCTATAACCCATTACAGATCCCGTTATAGATCCCGCGCAAATTCTTCCAATGCGTCCATCAAATGCATCTGGCACTGGGCGGGAATTAGCTGAATCAACGGAATCTCCTGCTTCCCGCCCCCAACCTGAATCGACATCGCCGTTAGGGCCGCTGTCACGGCTGGCTCCGTCAATTTCCCCTCAATAATCAGCGGATACAACTGCTCCGCCAACGGCACATGCAACTTGGCATCGTTCAGGTGTAGATGCCATTTGGCAATGTCGATGTACACTTGCTCGCCGATCACAGCGGCTAGGCCTTCCACAGCTTCTGATGGATTCATGACATTCTCCCCGAAACGTATACTCGATTCTGGCTTACTCCGATTCTGGCAGTGAATAGTCGGCGATCGCGAAAACATAGATCGCATGGGCCACCAATGCCGCGAACCACACCCCAGTCACATACTTCGACCAGGGCCAGTCGGCATGTTGCACCATGCGGAAAAACCACATCCCGGAGTTGAGCGCCGTGAAGGCGGCGACATGGGTCGCAAAGGTCATCCGATCGTCAAGGCGACGATATTCGGGATCATCACGGGTCGGAACACGAGACCAACGGGGCGGCATAGCAACCTCAATCCATAAATCAAACAATTTTTGCTTATTCCCATACTAAACACATCTGGCAACCGATCCGAGCGAATCTCCTACTGAGCTTAATCATCCCGGCACTGAATCCGCCAAGCGATAGGGCACAACCCCAAAAACTCCACCCTATGGCAGTTGTCCCCAGTGCGCTAGCTTGTCATGATCGACAATGAAAGCACCGCCATAACCGCTTACCGTCGAGCGGTGCGATGCGCGCCTTGTCACCCAGGCGATCGCGCATCGCAACATTGAAACAATTGATAATTAACGATTGTCAAGCAATTCTTAAGTTCGGCGGTTTAGCGCTACTGATTCTCTGGCGATAGTTTTAGAATCTAGGTTAATCATCGATTTTTATTCTTTGGCCTGACGACCTGTGACACGTACCCACACCCCACGCCGTAATAGCACGCCGCGCCGCCAACGCCATTTGGCGGTGATTGAGCTGCCCGATGAGATTTCGGCGTTTCAGGCCTATCGCCTGTTGCAATACCATGGCGTGTCTCCGGAAAATCTGGCGATCGTCGGCGAGGGCTACAGTAGCCCCGATCGCATTGGGCTGCTGCGCCCGTTCCAAATTGCCCGCCGCAAAGCCAGTAAACGCCTGATCCAATGCGGCAGTATCGGTGCGGTGATGGGCTTTTTCAGTGCGGCCTGGATGAGCTTTCAGCCCCATCACCTGAATCAACTCACGCTGCTCCATGCCCAAATTCACAGTGAAGTGCAGCAGTTCCCCAATGGCCTACTGTGGTTGCTGTTGCCAATGGTGAGTGGGCTACTCTGCGGGCTAGCGGGTGCGATCGTCGGGGGCTGTTTGGGCTTTTTTGGGGAGGGGACGGCGGCGGGGATTTATCGGCATCGCTTGCGGCAGGGGCATTATTTGTTGATGATTGAAGGGTCGGAGAAGCTGGTGCGCTGGTGCCAAGAAGTGCTGAGCCAATATTCCAATTCCCGACTGTACTGAGTTTTGACGACGTAATGAGTTTGACGGCGGACTATGCCCGAGCCTGCACCCACTGATCGCGATCGGCAACTCATCCAGCGATGTCTCGAATTAGCGGCCCAAGCCACGGGCCAGACCGCTCCGAATCCGCTCGTCGGGGCTGTGATTGTTCAAGGTGAAACCATTGTGGGCGAAGGCTTTCACCCGAAAGCAGGCGAACCCCATGCGGAAGTGTTTGCGCTACGGCAGGCGGGCGATCGAGCGCGGGGCGGAACACTCTACGTCAACCTCGAACCCTGTAGTCATCAGGGACGCACACCGCCCTGTGCCGATGCCGTGATCGATGCGGGTTTGCAGCGGGTCGTGATCGGCATGGTTGACCCCAATCCCTTGGTGCAGGGGCGGGGGATTGAACGCCTACGTCAGGCGGGAATTGAAGTGGTCGTGGGGGTTGAGACCGAGGCTTGTCAACGGTTGAATGAGGCGTTTGTGCATCGAATTTTGCATCGTCAACCCTTTGGCATCTTGAAATACGCCATGACCCTGGATGGCAAAATCGCCGCCAGTACGGGCCACAGCCAATGGATTACCAGTCCCGAAGCCCGATCGCGGGTGCATCAGCTACGCGCCGCCTGTGATGCGGTGATCGTCGGCGGTAACACGCTCCGTCAGGACAATCCCGCCCTCACCACCCACGGCCACAGCGTTCACCAACCGCGCCGCGTGGTCATGAGCCGATCGCTGGATCTCCCGATCGCCGCACAGCTCTGGGATGTGTCAGTTGCACCGACGATCGTCTTTACGCAAACCGGAGCGAATCCCACGGTGCAGCAAACCCTGCGCGATCGGGGAGTCACCGTGATCGAACTGGCCGCACTCGACCCCATGGCGGTGATGGCACAACTCTACGACCAAGGCTGCATGAGCATCCTCTGGGAATGTGGCGGTACCCTCGCCGCCGCCGCCCTGCAATCCGGCGCAATTCACAAAATCTGGGCCTTCATCGCCCCCAAAATCATCGGTGGCAGCGGCAACTTCAGCCCCGTGGGTGACATGGGTTTCGGCCAAATGACCGACGCACTGCCGTTGGATCAGCTGCGAATCGAACCGATCGGCCCCGACTTCCTGATCGAGGGCTACCTCCCATCGAATTAACCGCCGCCCCAAAAAATCCTGTGTCCAATCCCCCAATCCCGGAGACAATAGGAACATGACACCGAAAGGCTTATGAGTGAAATCATGCTGTTCAGTTTAGTGATGGGATCTTCGGGATTGCAAGCAACGATCGCCGGACTGTGGATGCACCAAGCCCAAGTAAATGAACAGCAAGAGGAGGTGAGCGAAGAAGAACTGCTCACCCCCTACGATTCCAACGAAACGATCGAAACCCACGAAACCCGACGACAGGGTAAACGCGATCGCGATCCCCGCTTAGTCGGGTGGGAATTTAAGATTTTGCGATCGGAGCGCGAGGTCTTTGGCAATCCCGCCACCTTGCAACAGGCATGTGATGAAGAGGCACTTGCAGGCTGGATTTTGCTGGAGAAGCTCGATGATCGACGGTTGCGGTTTAAGCGCCCGATCGCCATGCGGGAAGTGATTGATCCGCAGACCTTGGGCTTTGATCCCTATCGCAGTTGGTATGGACGGAGTACCCGTTGGCGACAGTGGTTGATTGTGGGGTTGAGCGTGACGGCGCTGTTATTTCCGGCCTATTTAGGCTTTGTTCTCGTGTCGGGGCGGTCAAACAGCGGTGCGTCAAACAGCAGTGCGACGAACAGTAATCCCCCCGCCCGTAACGTACCCAGACAGCCCTAACCGGAATATTCCGGCGTGAGGCGGGAGCGGGCAATGTCACGGATTAGCGGTATCTTCGATCGGATGTAGGTATTGACCGCCGTCGTTTGATCGGCATCCAGCCGTTGCTGGTGTTGCAAGTCATCGGTGAGGTGCCGCACTAGGGTGG
>JBJORF010000104.1:0-14315 GCA_046049545.1 Cyanobacteriota bacterium
ATCCCACCCCAACGATCGCGCGGGGATCCCCGGCATTCTGGTGCTATCGGCGGTCAGTGGCAATCGCATGGCTCTACGAGATCACCTCACCCTGGTGTCCCAAGCCAAGTTTCCGTTCCGGCACACCACGCCCTTGGGCTTCTTGGAAGATGAGGTGAAGTTATTTTGGGCATTGCTGGTGGAGCAGCTGAACTTCACCGCGCAGTTTCCCCTCCGGCTCCGGCCTGAAACCGAGCAGGAACTCGCCACCCAGCTCTGGAAGCCACAGCTTGATCAGATTGAAGGTTGGAGTGGCGCAAGGATCGATCGGTTCGTGCGCCAAATTCTCGACTTGATGCAGCTAATCGCCCTCAGCCATCAGCCGATTAAATACTTGCCGGATTTGCTTCAGCAAGCGATCGGCGCGGAGAGCGAAGAGTTGCCCCTGCCCTACCCGACGATCGCCCAAATGCTGCTGGACTGGCGGCAATGGTGCCTCGATCGGGGGTTGCTTACCTATGCCGTGATCGTCGATCTCTACGGGCAGTACCTGTTGGCTGATCCGACCTATGTAGCACAGCTAAATCAACGCTTTCAGGTTTTGCTGGCGGATAATGTGGATGAATATCCGGCGATTATGCGATCGCTGTTTGAGGTGTTTCTCGATGGGGGTGGGCAAGGCGTTTTTACCTTTAATCCCACGGGAGCAGTACGTTTGGGACTGGGGGCTGATCCGGAGTACATGGCTGATCTGCGCGAAGAATGTGCGGTGATCGAAATGCCACCGCTAGACGATCGCAGCATCGCCGCTGACTTGGCGCAACCCATTCTCGAACTGATTGCCCAACCTTTTGATTTCCAGCCATTGCCATCCGCCGTGCAAACGCTGCAAACCACCAGCCGCGCTCAGTTGATCCGCCAGACCGCCGAAACGATCATCGCCGCTGTTCAAGCCGGAACGGTGAAACCCGAGGAAATTGCAATTATCGGCCCCGGTTTAGACACGATCTCGCGCTATGCCCTGAATGCCATCCTGAGTAAAAAAGGAATTGCGTTGCAGTTATTGAATGACCAACGACCCCTATCAAGCGCGGCAGTGACCCGATCGTTGCTCAATCTGATGGCCCTGATCTATCCCGGACTCGGACGTTTAGTGCAACGCGATGGAGTCGCGGAAATGCTCGTGGTGCTGTCCCATAGCGCGATCGATCCGGTACGGGCCGGACTGCTCGCCGACCACTGTTTCCAGCCCGATGTGGAAAATTCGCAACTGCTGCCCGCTGCGAGTTTTTCGCGCTGGGATCGGTTGGGGTTTGCAGTAACCGAATCCTATGGGGCAATTTGTCAGTGGATCGAAACGCACCGCCAAGCACCTGATCCCCTGCCGCTAGTCGTGCTTGATCAAGCGATCCAAGGCTTTTTCTTCAGTAATCAAACGCCGATTTCACCGCCCAATGAGTTAGGTTTTGAAATCTTGACCGTATTACGCGAAATGCTGGAAACGGCACAGCATTATTGGGAATTGCATCATCGGTTAGAGGCCATTGAGGCCAATTCAATCTCGCCTAGCCAGCGTGTCCAGGAATTTATTCAACTGCTACGCAAAGGTACGGTAACGGCGAATCCCATCCCCATGAACCCGATCGTGACTCAGCCTGCGGTCACACTGGCAACGGTGTTTCAATATCGATCAAGTCGGCAGCATCACCGCTGGCAGTTTTGGTTTGATGCGGGGGCGAGTCGTTGGTTGAGCGGGATTGATTCGCTATTTGGGGCACCGTTTTTCCTTCAGAGTTATTCGGGACAGCCTTGGACGGTCGATGATCAAGAGACGATGAATCAAGCGCGATTGGAACGAATTGTGCAGGATTTACTCGGTCGATCGACGGAGAAGGTGATGCTCTGTTATAGCGATCTGGCGGCGAATGGGCAGGAGCAGACGGGGCCGCTGTTGGCTTTGGCGAATGCGGCGTTGGCTTATGGTGTCAATGATTGAGGGCGCGGGATGCGTAAATGGCTGAGGGCGAGGGATGCGTAAATGATTGAGGACGCGGGATGCGTAAATGGCTGAGGGCGCGGAATGCGTAAATGGCTGAGGGCGCGGAATGCGCGCCCCTACGATTTCACCACTTGGATGGAACTTGAGGATGTAATTGATCGATTTCCCATCGAATGGGATTTTGGTGAATGTAATTTTTAATGATTTGGTAGGCGCGATCGTTACGGATAATATTTTCATAGTAATTACGTTGCCAGACTTTAATGTCAGGAGAGTTGCGTAATGCGTTAATTTGTTTTGTTGTATCATATTTGAATTGACGGACTAATTCTCCTAATGCGATGCAGGATTGTTGATGAATTTCCAAGATGAAATGCACATGGTTTGGCATCACAATCCAGGATGCGATCGTTATCTCAGGACAACTTTGCGGCAATGCTCTAAACGCCTGCTGAACGATCTCGCCTAAATCGCTTGCCGAAAAAATTCCCTGGCTAATTTTGCCTAAAAGACATTCACGATTTTGGATACAGATCGTCACAAAATAGCGTCCGCATTGAGTGTAGTCATAATTACGCAAGCGAATCGATCGGCGATGATGATATTGGGGATTATATTGTCCCATATGAGCGAAATATCCGATGAATACCCACATAGAATACCCAACCCACCGTAGGGGCGCGCATCCCGCGCCCTCAATCAACGCATACAACCGATCGCACCATCGCACATCGCCACAAATCGATCGCACCATCGCGCAATCCATCGATCGAACGATAATTCGCGTATCGATCGGTGGGGGGCGTCGATTTGGCTGAGGGCGCGGGATGCGCGCCCCTACGATTTCACCGTTGGCATCAACCACATTCCAGGCCGTTCTAACCAATCTCGGGCTAACGCTTCCGGTAACTGCTGCAATAACTTGAGCGTCGCCCAAGTATCGACTTTCATGGCTTTGGCAAGTTCATCCCGAATGCGATGACCTCCGGTCGGTCGAAGACCATCGGTACTCACCACCGCCATTAATTCCGGCAATTCAGGATTGTGCAACGCCTCCGCCAAATCCGGAGCCATCCGAAATCCCAACTTCACCGAAAACCGTACTGCTCGCAATGCCCGCAATGGGTCATCGGCCAGCGTCACCATCGGATCAAGCGGTGTTCGCAAAACCTTATCTGACAAGTCTTTCTGACCCTCAAATAAGTCAACTAATGCACCACTTTCGGTACGCGCGATCGCATTTACCGTAAAATCCCGTCGCTGCAAATCATCTTCCAAAGAACCAGGCACCACGATCGGTCGGCGAGTTCCAGGCATATAATTCAACTCCCGCCTCGCCAACACGAAATCTGCGGTCTGATTCGAATGGAAAAACCTAGCCCGAATGGTCAGACAATCCGGTGTGCATAAGAAAATGCGAAATCCCATTTCCTGCATCCAATCACGCATGAACTCAAAGGCTTGATCGATCGACTTGCCCGCCGCTTCCTCAGGAGTAAGCACAAACGCAAAATCTGCATCTTTGCTCTTTAATCCGAGTAATTCGTCGCGCACTTTTCCGCCGACTTCAAAGATCTTGGGCATTGTTCTCACCTCCTATTTTTAAGCGAAAGGACACGGAAGGAGGAGGAATCGAACCTCTAGACCGGAGCCTAGACTGGTATTCCAAACCAGTTGCTAACCATTAGCACACCTTCCATATCCACCAAGTGGGTACTGCCCCCACTATCCCTGCGTTATCAGCACAGTGCCTCGCTTCCCGGCGCTTGGTGGTTGGGTTTAACAGAGAGTAGAGGAATTGTTGGCGAAGCCTCTCCGAAGGAGATACCCCTAGGGCACCCAAACCCTACGATCGTTTTCAAGACGATTTGCTAACCATTAGCCGTACTCTCCATTTGGCGGAAACTAGAGGAATCGAACCCCTACGAAAAATCGCACGCCTGTTTTCGAAACAGGTTACTAAACCATTAGTCGTAGCTTCCAGATTTGGGGTGACCGACGAGAGTTGAACTCGCTAATACTAGTTTCACAAACTAGCCCCGCCACCACTTTGGGTTCGGTCACAGTGGAGCCAAGGGGTCTCGAACCCCTAACCTCCTGTTTGCAAGACAGGCGCTCTACCAATTGAGCTATGGTCCCAAATTTGGCAGGAATGGTAGGACTCGAACCTACAACCTCGGAGGTAGAAACTCCTTGCTCTGATCCATTGAGCTACATTCCCACAAGGCGAGGATGGCAGGACTTGAACCCGCAACTTCCAGGTTCGAAGCCTGGCACTCTCTCCAATTGAGTTACATCCCCAAAAATTGCTAACAGGGGTGAGAATTGCACTCACTGATGTGAAGGGTATGAACCAGCCACTTTTGCTCCATCCCTGCATGGTTGGTCGCGGAGCCAGGAGTCGAACCTGGTAAGTCACAGCTTATGAGACTGTTAAGCGCACCGTAGCTTTATCTCCGCTATACCCCTAGTGGGAGTCGAACCCACAACATCCAAATTTTAAGTTTGGCACCTCTGCAAATTGGGTCATAGGGGTTTGGTGGGTTGCTAGGGACTCGAACCCCAACCTTAGGAGTTAAAAGCTCCTTGCTCTAGCCATTAAGCTACCAACCCAGATTTAGGATTATTCAAAATCCAGTCGGAACAGTAGGATTTGAACCTACAACCTTCGGTTCCCAAAACCGCTGCGCTACCAAATTGCGCCATATTCCGTTGGTACTCCTGGTGAGAGTTAAACTCACAAATAAATCGTGTTTGAGACGATCGCGTTTTCCGTTTCGCCACAGGAGCTTGATTTTTGGGTAATTAACTCAATACCCTTGACAGGACTCGAACCTGCAAAAAACTCGTTCTAAGCGAGTAACGTATACCATTCCGTCACAAGGGCATATTCGACAGGAGGTTAATTAATTTCATAACTATCCTCCCGACAGTCCCGCTAGGTCTCGAACCTAGACTCTCTTCATTCAAAGTGAAGGATGTTGCCAGTTACACTACAGGACTAAGTTGGTTGCCAGAGTAGGGATCGAACCTACATTTCGGTGTTCAGAGCACCGCGACCTGCCATTAGTCGATCCGGCAATAATTGGCTGGAGTGAGAGGGATTGAACCTCCAACTACCTGATTAACAGTCAGGCGTTCTGCCAGTTGAACTACACTCCAATAAATGGGTTAATTAAAACCCAGTCCCCCAAGTCGGTCACGATCCGACGACCTCTGGTTTTTCAAACCAGCGCTACTACCAACTGAGCTACCAGGGGAAATTATGTTAGAAATACTAGCGAAAGCATTTCTAACAACGAGAATGATAGGACTTGAACCTATGCTCTTTAGCTATTTCCTTCGGAAACGCTTCGCGAACGCAAGCTAACGTGTTATCCAACTACACCACATTCTCAAGGCGGTGAATGCCATCACCGATGGGTTAGGTAGGACTCGAACCTACAACGCATTGAGCAACTGTTTTACAGACAGCGTCCTTGACCAATTTGGATACCAACCCTTGGCAGTGTTGACGGGACTTGAACCCGCAAATTCAGGAGTGAAAGTCCTGCGGCTTTACCAATTTGCCTACAACACCAGATTTGAAATTTGGACACAAAGCCGCTTTTTATATCAGGGCCAAAGGCCCACACCGGAACTAGGACTCGAACCTAGACCTTCGGTTTTGGAGACCGACGCGCTAACCATTGACGCGATTCCGGTTTGGTTGCAGTGG
The DNA here is from genome assembly GCA_046049545.1 of Cyanobacteriota bacterium. Taxonomy (GTDB): domain Bacteria; phylum Cyanobacteriota; class Cyanobacteriia; order Leptolyngbyales; family Leptolyngbyaceae; genus Romeriopsis. The sequence continues at coordinate 5,697 of JBJORF010000104.1, forward strand.
TGAGAATTGCACTCACAGCCGTCAAGTTATGAGCTTGCTGCTCCGCTATTGAGCTACACTGCATTGGAATCCAGAGTGGGAATTGAACCCACGATGAATGGTTTTGCAAACCATCGCCTTACCACTTGGCTATCTGGATATAATTGGAAGCCTCGACGGGAGTTGCACCCGCTTCTACATGACTGAGAATCACGCCGACTTTTCTAATCGTCCACGAGGCTAGAGCGAGTCCATGATAAGTGCCGATTTAAACCTGCACTTATCATGGACTCAAGCGGGGATGATGGGAGTTGAACCCACGATCGCTTGTTCGACAAACAAGAGCTTTCGACCACTAAGCTACATCCCCAGATAATTGAGGGTGGAGTTGGGGAGACGGTTGCTAGTCGCTCCTTTGATCCCCACACCTCAACATTAAATTTGTGGCATTTTTTCTGATTCAGTTTTCAAGGTTCAGGGGGTGAGTCCAGGGACTCAGAGAATTACTGGTGTGGCGAATTACCAGGCTGGCTGATTACCAGAAGAAGCGCCGATCGAATGAATAGTTTGTCAAGAGCGCCAGATGTGCTTCACTGACAGATTGTTTCGGTTGCTGGCACTTGGCCTGCCGAAAGGCTTTTTCCTGAAGCTGAATCGATCGAGGTTGAACTGGATTCTTCCTCGGTGACACTGGATACGAATCAGTGCGTTTTGCTTTCAGATTAGTCTCGGAAAAGCCTGGAAAAGTTCGCGTTTTCACCGCTCTTACCTCCGTTCCGCTTTCCTTATATCGTTATACTACATTGTAGTATTTGAAGTGTCAAGTATTTTTTAGGATTTTTCTGAGATATTTTTTGAATGAGTTCTCAGAGTCCTTTTAGCGTTAATTTCAGGGTTGATTTAAGTGACTTATCTATGCCAGAAGCACGACCTTCTCACTTGATTGACCAATCACTTAAATCAACTATCGCTGACAACTTAACGTCGCGGAAACAGCCATCCAGACTTGCTCGACGTACTGTTCCATTGCTTCACTCATGGTTGCGACAAACATGCCTTCATGGGCTTCATGGCTATTCGCAATCCAAGTTCCACGTAAGCTCATTTCATAGCAATCATGATCAACTTTGCAAAGCTCGATCGGTTGGCTGGATTCAGCTTTGATCATGGCTTTGAACTGCCGCAGATCCAACCCTTTAATCGGCACTAAAAACGAGGCCCGACCAGGCTGAACACAAATCGGATGTCCTAACCGCAATGCTAAAATTGTCCGGCGCTTAACAACAGTTTCAACGCTGGCGTTAACCCGTTCTAATTCCAATCCAGTCTCGGTGTAAGTCAATTTCAACATGCTGCTCTTCCTTTACGTCTTCTGTTCCTGACTTTTCCGCTGTTCTTGGCTTTTCCAGAATTGGTCTGCAAACATGACTGCGGGGTGAATGGGTGCTTTGGGTTTGGTTGTGAGTTTCATGGTGGTTTCGTGGAGCAAGCGATCGCCTTTTTTGCCGTTGCAGGGGCCGCAGGCGATGACGACGTTATCCCAGGTGTGCTGGCCGCCCTTCGATCGGGGGAGCACATGGTCAAGGGTCAGGTGTTTGCGACTGCCGCAATATTGGCAACGGTGGCCGTCTCGCTGAAGTACGCCGCGTCGGTTGACGGGGGGAACTTTCCAATGGCGTTCGGGATTGCCCAAGGTGAGACGGATATGTTCAGGGACTTGGAGGACGAGGCTGGGAGAACGAACTTCCCAGATCTGACAATCACCCATGTCCACAGGCTCGGCTTGTCCAGTTACCAGCAGCGCGATCGCTCGACGAATCGAGATCCGGCTGACGGGTAGGTAGTTTTTTGAGAACACCACGACTGTGTTCTGGAGAATCGATGGATAGGATGGACGGTGTAGAGCTTGCATCGTGGGCACGCCTCGTCTGATGTCCGCCAATAAACTAGAGATAAACAACAACCCCCGCTTCCGGTGATTCCAGGAGCGGGGGTCAAAAGCTGGCGGTATTGCTTTCTTGCCTATGGGAGGCTAGGAATATCCCTAGTCTCGCCGCTCCAGTTGTTCGTAATCAAATTCAGCCAACCGAGAATATTGTGGCTAAATTCATGTTTGTCGCCTTCCAAGCGCTCGTCACGGCGCTGGCCCAAGAAAATCGCATCGGCTACTAGCCCGATCGCGGAGACTGGCTGGACTGGCAGTGCTACGGGCAGGGTATAGCCCATAAAGGTATGGGTCGGTCGCAGGCTTGTCAGTCTGCCCATCGCCAAACGCAAGCTGGTACCTATCTCCCCTCGGAGGCAGCCACAAAATGCGCTGTGCTGAGTTATGGACATTGCTGAAAGCATGGAACCCTCAAATTACAAAAGTGTGATTAACCGAATACTACAAGATGTAGTGAGGTTTGGCAAGGGTGTTTTTGAGAATCTCTCAATTTTTGATCAATCCACCTGAATTGATGAGAATGGGACAACCTGATTTGGTGACTGCATCATATTTTTCTACGGGGCGGCTTGTGCGATTTCCGGGAGATTGTGAGAAACGCGGGAATTGGGGACGATCGAGACTTGGGGGTGTTGGGTTGCGCGGAGCCTCCACCCAACCTACGATTGATTTGGTTTATGTCTGGACTTGTTATGCCGCAATGGAAGGTTAAGACGGAATTTCACTTTAGCGCGGCGCATTCGATCCGTGACTATGATGGGCCTTGCGGTCGGTTGCATGGCCATACCTATCAGGTGCGGATTGAGGCGAAGACGGCAGCGCTGCGATCGTCCCAATATTGCCCGCATCCGGTGATGGTGGCGGATTTTCGGACGTTGCGCTGGGCGAAGCGGGATGTGACGAAGGGGGGGCTAGATCATTGCCACCTGAATGAGGTGATGCCGCCGGAGTACGAAACCACGGCGGAGATGATTGCGAAATATATCTACGATCGGACGAAAGCAATGCTCCCTGAGGGCATTCAGCTGCATGTTGCCGTTTCTGAAAGTCCCCATTCCTGGGCAGAATATACCGATGATGAGTGAAATTCAGGTAATGCGTGAAATTCAGGCAACTCAAACGCTGCTGCCGATCGTGGAGACATTTCATTCCGTCCAAGGTGAAGGTGCCTGGGCGGGGACGAGTGCGTTTTTTATCCGATTGGCGCTCTGTGATGTGGGTTGTCCTTGGTGCGATACGAAAATTAGTTGGAGTGATAAACATCATCCAAGGCGATCGATCGGGGATTTGGTGCAGGAAGCAAAATCCCATAATCCCTATTTTGTGGTGATTACGGGGGGTGAGCCGTTGATGCATGATTTGACTGCACTGACGCAGGCGTTGCGGGAGGCGGGGTTGCGGGTGCATTTGGAGACTTCGGGGGCGCATCCGTTGAGTGGCGATTTTGACTGGATTACGTTATCGCCGAAGCCGTTTAAGCAGCCGCTGCCAGGGATTTATGCCAAAGCGAATGAGTTGAAGGTCGTGGTGAGTCAAGAGTCCGATTTAGTTTGGGCAGAGCAACAATCGGGCCTTATACCGGAGCCAGTGCTGCGGTATTTGCAGCCGCAGTGGGAAGCGCCGGACAGTCAAAACCTGATTTTTCAGTACATTCTTCAGCATCCGCAATGGCGACTGAGCTTGCAAACCCACAAACTCTTAGGGGTGCAGTAGGGCTATTAGGGGTGCAGTAGGGGTTGCAACGGAAAAAAATCAGGATTGATTGACAAAAATTGGAAAATGCGGTCTACACTAAGAAAGTGCGCTTGTACTTGGATCATCCTGCGTGGAAACCGTTCGAGCCGATCGCACACATTGAAATGACTGATTGAATGATGTGCCCCAGTTACGTTACTTTTTAGGTTACGAGTCATGATCCCGCTACAGCTAACGCTGCGTAACTTCCTGAGCTACCAGGAGGCAGTCCTTGATTTCCAGGGGCTGCACACGGCTTGCATTTGGGGTGCGAATGGAGCGGGGAAGTCGTCGCTCCTGGAAGCGATTTCCTGGGCAATCTGGGGGCAGAGTCGGGCGGCGACGGAAGACGATATTATCCACCAAGGCGCAAGTGAAGCGCGGGTTGATTTTCGGTTTGCGATTCATGGGCAGACGTACCGGGTGATTCGGACGCGGTACCGGGGACAGGCGATGACGCTGGACTTTCAGGTGGCGACTGGTGCGGGAAGCTACCGTCCCCTGACGGGAAAAAATTTGCGGATTACCCAGCAGTTGATTCTGGATCAAATTAACCTTGACTACGAGACGTTTATCAATTCGGCTTATCTGCGACAGGGACGGGCCGATGAGTTCATGCTGAAGCGGCCCGGTGAGCGGAAGCAGATTTTGGCGGATTTGCTGAAACTTCAGCATTACGATGATCTGGCGGAAAAGGCGCGGGATCAGGCGAAGCAGATTAAGGCACAGGTGAGCGCGATCGAGCGGCAACTGGCAATCGTCAGCGATCGTCGTCAAGCCCAAATCCAAATTCAACGTGATCGGGCGGCAGCAGAGTCCTTGGTGGCGCAGTTGCAGCAATGTCAGATTCGCGATCGGGAACAGTTGCAGCAACTTCAGGCGCAACAGCAGCAGCAGCATACTTGGCAGCAGCAACGAACTTGGCACCAGCAGCAAGCCCAACGCCTGAGCCAAGATACCGAGCAGCAGCGCCAAACCCTCGCCCAGGCGGAGCAGCAGTTAAAAACCTTGGAGACGCTGTTTCAGCAGGAAGCCGCGATTTTTGCGGGCTACGCACAGTGGCAGCAGTTGCAGAGTCAGGAAGAGGTGTTTGCCAGTCGGTTTCAGGCGTTTCAGGTGATTCAGGCGCAGCGATCGGAGCAGCAGGAAATGCAAACCGAGCGGCGACAGAATTTGCAGCAGGAACGGCAGCAATTGGAATTGCAGTTGAGCGCGATCGTGGCGCAGCAAAGGGATTTAGCGGCGACGCTGGAGCGACAATCGGAAATCGAAGCGGGACTGGTCAAGCTCAAGGAAGCCAGACACCAACTTCAGCATTATGAAGACGCGCAAATGCAGGCAGCACCGCTATTGCAACGCCAGCAACAATTGCATCGTGAGGTCGATCGAGCCACGGCACGGCTGACTTCCCGCCTGGAAGACCTGCGCCACAATGCCCACAGTTTGCAAACCCAGCAGTCGCGCCAGCCGGAGTTGCAGCAGGCCGTGACCGCCGTGGCCGATCGGATTGAGGAACTGGAGCAGTTGCGGCATTACCAGGAGCAGGTGCGGGAAAAGGGCGTGGAGCGGCGCACCTTTATGGAGCGGCTCCAGGCACACCAACGGGCCTATGAAGCGCAATTAGCCGAGGTTGACCAAATCCTGCGGCTGTTGAATAAAGATGAGATCTTGGCAGAGGTGAATATTAGCAGTGAACTGGCGGCGATCGCCCGCGAGGAAGGCAGCGGCTATGTGAGCGAATCCCACACCCTGACGCTGGTTGAACAAATGCACATTGGCGGTGATGAGCCTCCGGCTTGTCCACTGTGCGATCGGCCCCTGGATGAGCATCATCGGCATTTGGTGCTGGAAAAACATCGCGCCAAGCAATCGGAAATTCTCAATCAAATTTGGGTGATTCGGGAGCAGCTAGCGGTCTCGGAGCGGGAGATTCAGGTTTTGCGCAAGGAGTATTGTGACATTGAATCGCGGCTGACGCAGTATGGTCAAATTCGCCAGCAGCAGGGGCAACTAGAAACGCAATTGCAATCGAATAGCGAAGCGCAAAAAGCACTGCAACAGCTTACTGATGAAGTCGAGCAGGTCGAAACGCAATTGCGGACGAATGCCCATATTGCAGATTTGCAGCAGGAATTGGCGTTACTCGATCAGACTTTGGTGAATCTGAATTACGATGAGCGTGATCATGCTTTGGCGCGGGGCTGGGTCGATCGCTGGCGCTGGGCCGAAATCAAGCATCAGGATATTAAGCAGGCGCAGAAACGCATGGCACAGCTCGATCGGCAACGACCGGAGTTAGAAGCGCAAATCGATCACTTAAATACTGAATTGGCCGCGATCGATGCCTCGGTTCAAACCCGCCTCCAACAGTTTGATCAACAACTCGAAGCGATCGATTACAGTCTCGATCGGCACAATCAACTACGGCAACAATTACGCCAAGCCCAGGGCTGGCAGTTGCAATATCAGGAATTGCAGCAAGCGCGGCAGCAATATCCGCAGGTGCAGGCCAGAGTCGAGGAAATGGCACAATCGCTGCAAGCCCGGACGATCGAGCAGCAGGCGCTCCACCAGCAGATCGAATTTCTCGATCGCTGCCTCGCCCAAAATCCCGATCCCACAGCGCGGATTCAACAGGTGGACGGGCAATTGCAGCGCGATCGCCAAGAACTCGATTGGCAATTGGCGAATCTTGGCCAACTGCAACAGCGCCAACAGGAACAAGAACAGCTTAAGCAGCAGCAAGCGACGTTAGAGTTGGAACTGAAACAACAGCAGAAACAGCATCAGGTCTACCAAGAACTGGCGCAGGCGTTCGGCAAAAATGGGATTCCGGCTTTGATGATCGAAAACGTATTGCCGCAGTTGGAGACGATGACGAATCAGATTTTGGCAAGGCTGAGCGCGAATCAGTTGCATGTCCAGTTTGTGACGCAACGCTATCGATCGGCAAAGTCTAAACAGCCCGCCCCGAAAGCGATTGACACCCTAGATATTCTGATCGCCGATGCGAATGGCACAAGACCCTATGAGACTTACTCGGGGGGCGAGGCGTTTCGGATTAATTTTGCGATTCGGTTAGCCTTGGCGCGGTTGCTGTCGCAGCGATCGGGCACCGCACTGCAAATGCTGATTGTCGATGAGGGGTTTGGCACCCAGGATAAGGAAGGGATTGATCGGCTGATTAGTGCGATTAATACGATCGCCCAGGATTTTGCTTGTATTTTGACGATTACCCACATGGCCTACTTCCGGGATGCGTTTCAGGCGCGGATTGAGGTGACGAAGACGGAGACTGGATCACATCTGGAGCTATGTCTGTGAGCGATGTCTATGCGCTGTGTCTGTGCGCTTTGCTTGTCATCCTAAATCAACTCATTATTGCAGTACATCAAGCCCCCAAACCCTCAAGAATGAGGGCTTTGAGTTGATTTTCTGGAGTGGCACCCCCAGAATTGGGGGCTGGGGGGCGGTTCGGCTGGATGTGTGGCATTAATTTTTCGATCTGGTATGAACAATGCTGCTAAAACGATCGTTACGCTTCCCGATTTCACGCTAGAATAGCCATCCATTCGCCGACGTAGCATCATCCGCACATCATCATGGTTCAATACACCCTCCCCCAAAATCCCACCCTCAAGCTCGATCTGTCGGGCAAGGACTCGCCGAAAAATCGCGAAAAAGCGATGGATCAGTTGATCGCGATGATTGAAGCGGGGGAAATTCCGCCGGAAACCGCCGATGGCTTTGGGCCAGAGCAGTTTATCGAAGTGAAGGAACCGGGGACTTTGGTGGTGGGTAGCGACGATTCGCTGAACCAAGCGGTACAAATTCTCACCGGACTGGCAACCCTGAAGCTAAAAGCACAGGAAACCCGCGAGCCAGCACTGGCAATTCGCAAAAAAATTGACATTCTGTTCACCGACGAGCTAATCAGTGAAGAAGAATTGACCGAACTCAAGGATGGCTTCAAGACGCTGAAGAGCTATGCCCAGGCGAATATGCGCTACCGTGAAGCGCTGGAGCAAGCGGAAACCGCCCGTGAAGTGATCGATGAGGCGCTGCGGATGCCGGAGACGGAACCCGCTGAGGCGGATGCGACGCAGACGAAATCGAAGAAGCGCTAGATTTTAATTAGCGTTGGCGTTGCCCGCCTTGCGTTTTCACTCAAGGCTAATAGTAGATCCGGGTAGGTTGGGTGGAGCGCAGCGTAACCCAACAATCAGAGGATATCCGGGTAGATTGGGTGGAGCGCAGCGTAACCCAACAATCGGAGGATAGCGTAACCTAACGATCGGAGATGTTGGGTTTCACGTTGTTTCACCCAACCTACAAGTTTTCGATATTATTTAATCCACGATCCTAAGCCTTCGCCTTCGATCGCTTACTTTTAGCCGTTGTCGTTGCATCAGCCGATTTGGTCTTGGCGGCGGATTTGGTTTGAGCGGATTTAGTTTGCTTAGGCGTGGCGGGTTTAGCTTGTTTGTCCGCGCTACGGTTGGTGCGCAACTTATCGGCTTGGGCGAGGAGCGAATCGGCAAAATCAAAGGTGGCTTTGGCAGAGCCGTTTTCGCCTTGGGCCACATCACCGCCCGCGATCGTCGCTAGTTCCAACCGTCGTTCATCCAGATTTAATGCCTCCAATCGAACGACCGTCCGTAAACTGTCATCCTTCGCCGATTTTTTGCCCGGTTTGCCGTCGTCGCCGATGACTTCTTTGCGAACCCGGTAATGGGCATCGGCCATGGCAGCGATAATCGGTTGGTGGGTGACGCAGAGAACCTGGTGGTGCTGACCGAGGTGGTAGAGTTTTTCGGCGATCGCCCCCGCCACACGCCCCGAAACCCCAGCATCGATTTCGTCAAATACTAACGTCCCCACGCCATCCACCTGGGAAAAGCAGGCTTGCAACGCGAGTAAAAATCGGCTCATTTCCCCGCCGGAAGCGACTTCGACGAGGG
>JBJORF010000105.1:0-13619 GCA_046049545.1 Cyanobacteriota bacterium
ACGCCCATGCTCACAGTAATGATTTCACCGACTTGGGAGCGGCGATGGGGAATTGACAGATCCGCGATCGTTGCATGAATCTCCTGGGCAACTTGTTCTGCACCTTCACGATCGGTATTCGGCAGGATAATCGCAAATTCTTCGCCGCCGTAACGCGCCGCCAAATCCATTGATCGTTTCGCCGCCGCTTGCAACTGGGCCGCCACTTGCCGCAGACATTCATCCCCGTTTTGGTGGCCGTAGGTGTCGTTATACGCCTTGAAAAAGTCGATGTCACACAAAATCAATGACAGCGGCGCTTGTTCACGCTGCATCCGCTGCCATTCTTGCTCCAAATATTCATCAAAATGGCGACGATTTGCCACCTGGGTCAATCCATCGGAAGTCGCCAACCGCTTCAGTTCGAGGTTGGCCCGCTCCAATTCAGCATAGAGCCGCACCTGCTGAATCAAGCGGCGCACCCGCTGGTACAACACCGCCCAGTGAATCGGCTTCGTCACAAAATCGACCGCGCCCACTTCAAAGGCATGGTTCACCGAATCGGCATCATCCAAGGCCGTGATCATCAAAACAGGCGTGCGCTTGGTGGGATCAAGTTCCCGCAACCGATGACAGCAAGCAAATCCGTCCATCACAGGCATCACGGCATCGAGCAACACCACATCGGGCTGCATTCGGGTAAACGCGGCCAAGCAGCTTTCACCATCGATCGCCTCAACCACTTGATAGCCTTCCTGCTCCATCGCTTGGCGGAGGCAAGTGCGCGTCACTTTATCGTCATCCGCCACAAGAATCAGCGGCTTTTCGCGTTCCAACGGCAACGGCACCGACCCCCCAGACAGCGGCAACAATGGCAGCAGCTTCGGCGGCAGCGGTGGGGCGGGTATTTCCGTTGAAGGCACCCGCGTAGAAGCCGTCAGCGTAGAGGACGTTAGATCAGACATAGCCAAGCACAACCAATGATCAGGCAATCACAAACCATCACAGCGTCGATCAATTCAATCAACTTCGAGATTCTGGGATTTACCCCTGGCCAATCGAACGCGATTGAGTCACAACGATTGGTTGGCTTATTGTTCCCAATTTCCGCTGAAAGCATCCTATGGTCGATCCGAATTTTTCATAAAATTCGGCTAGGATAGGGCCGTATCATCACTTTATGCATGTATCCATCGATCGACCTTCATCACCCCCATGAGCACATTTCTCTACCAAGAAGACCACTTCGTCGTGCTAGAAACCAATCAACCAGAACAATTTCTCACGGCGATCGAGATGCAAACCAAACTGGTGCAAGTGCTTGGCGATCGCCACAATGACCTCCCGCCCGGATTGGGGCTAGAAGCCTTCTCAACGCTGGAAACCCAAGCCCAACATCTCATCAATACTGTCTGCGAACTTGCCCTCGGCCCGAGCGAATACCTCCAGTGGTATGCCGTCCGTCTCGAAAAATAGATTGACCTTTACCCAGGGGCTTACAGTCGCAAGGGGTTGACACAAGCAAGGGATTCAGACAGCGGCTTTGACTGCCGCCTCAGGCGTTGCGATGATCGCCACTTTGACCACATCTTCCTCGGGCTGCTCCAACGTCACCCGTACCCCCGGCCCGAAGAACTGCTCCATCTTGTCTTGCTTATTCTGCCAAGTCTGAAAGCTAATCATCGGTGAATCAAACCCCAACACCAGCGCATAGGCTTGATCGATCGCCGTTTCATACAAACCAATCAGCTCTGGACGCTCCTCATCGGTCGGACTCAGCCCCAGAAACTTCAGCGCCGCTGCCAAGTGCGCCCGCTCGCCGTAGCGATAGCGGGTCACATCTTTGAAAATCTCCTTCTGTGTGGCCGTTGCCTGAGTATCGCGTAGGGTTTCGACCGCCGCTGTCAACGGCTGGGTAATCGGCACGGGCTTCAATTCGGTAATCTTAAAGGCGATACCGCCGAGAAACATGGGAATTCCATAGAAGAAGCCCGCCATATTCAGCGCCGCATAATTCATGATGTAGGCCACCGTTCCCACCACCGTTAAGATGCCACCTCCGGCTAACAGCAGAATTGCGAAGGGGATTTTGCCAATCAGAGGGATTTTGTCAAACATGGGCGCCATTCTATTGAAAGATCTCCGCTCTATTATGCGATTTGCTGGGGATGATGACTAGCGATCGCCCCAGAAATCCACGCAGCTATCCAATCCGCTGCAATCCCGTTAGCAGCAATCCGGCCAATTATTTGAATTTGATAAATCCCGATGGCGATCGCCAAGCGGTTCAGTATGATCTTGCCTATACTGAACCACATGGGCCATCGTCGCGGCCCATTTCCCCAGGGAACCATCCAACCAACATGATCATGTCGTCACAGCCTGACAGCCTGCCCGCCGAGTCGATCGGCACCACTGAAGAAGACCTATTTGACCGCATTGATGACCTGCGCCGCGAGGATGAAACGCTGTATAACATCCTGGCTGTCGATGTCTGGGCCTTGGCGAAAACGATGGATGAGTTTCAGCCCGGATTTTGGTCGGAGTTTATGAAAAATCGCGAACGCGCACTCCGCCGCTTCATGAGCGAAGTGGTCAAAACGAAACCGAAGGATGTTCAGCGCCCGCCGTTTTTACGGTAATCGCCTTAGACCGATTGCTTCGCAACGGTGGCGGCCGCGCTCGATCGCGTCGCTTTTGGCTTGCGCCGATCGTGGCGCAAGATAAACGCACTCAGCCCGCCACAGGCCAACACATTCAGCAGGAGATAGAGCTGAGAACCCATCCCCGAAGCCACATGCAAAATCTCCGGGGCAGGTACCATCTGCGCCAATAACCCCGGTATCATGCCTAAGCTCACCCCGATCGCGAACCATTTGGGCGATCGGAAGTGACAGAGCAACAACCACAGCGCTCCCGGCAACAGCACACTCGCCGATAACGGATCAAGCGCTGCAATCCCCTGGGCCACTGTGCCCATCTCCGGCAACGCACTGCCCAGCAAGCGCAGCACCCACTGGGGCGCACCATAGATATAAGTACCTTGAAACACAAAACACCCCGAACTGCTGAGCAGCAACCCCAGCAACAACCAGCCATTCCAACGCAAACGGTATTGGGTATGCACCACCAAGGCTAAGCCGATCGCGCTGAGCAAGGTGATCATGCGTTTCGGGGCCGCTAACATATCCGCATCAATCCAAATTTGCTGCCCCAAACGGCCCTCGTGATTGAGCTTGCGCCAGAAATTCAGCGGCGGAATGTTTTTTGCTTGGACAAATTTGAGGGCAGCGGTGGCATCGATCGTGCCCACACCATACTCATTCAGCGGATCGCGACTCGGCTTCTGACTGGTATCGGCTAAGACCTGTTCAATTTGGTCGGGGTCAAGCTTTTCAACGGATTTGATCAGCGCCACAACCCCGGTCACATGGGCAGCTGCGAAGCTCGATCCTTGGTAGGGGACAAACAGGGACTCTTTACTTTTGAGATCAAAGGTATTTTGCACCACACCGCCCATGGGCTTTTCGGTGGTCACTAGCCCGCCCGGTGCAGAAAAGTTCACCCCTGCGCCAAAGTTCGAGTAAGCCGCTCGTTTCCCGGCAATATCGGTCGCCGACACCGCCAGAACATGGTTATAGCGCGCCGGGTAGGTGACGGAATTTTGGTTACCATTGCCCGCTGCGGCCACGAGGACAGTGCCTTTGCGATAGGCATAGTCGATCGATTGTTGCAATAATTCGCTGTAGCCACTACTCGCCAGGCTGAGATTGATCACATCCGCCCCCCGATTCGCCGCCAACTGAATCGCCTCGGCAATATCCGCCGCTGTCGCACTGCCGCCCACCGTCACCACTTTCAGCGGCATCAGCTTGGCATCCGGGGCAATCCCCGCCGCACCATAGCCATTGTTTGTGATCTGCGCGATCGTCCCGGCGATGTGCGTGCCATGGCCTTGGTCATCCGAGGCGTTGGTTTCATCATTGATGAAGTCGTAGCCCGTGGTGACCTGGTAATCGTCCAAGTCCGGCACCTTCGCAATCCCCGTATCGATGATTGCCACGGTGACATTTTTGCCTGTGCTGATCGCCCGCGCCCCTTCTAGGTTGATCCGTTGCAGATTCCACTGTTGGGGGTAAAGCGGATCATTGGGGGTCAGGCTGGTAGCTTTTTTGCTGGTTTCTTTGCCGGGATTAACCGGAAACTGGGTCTGGCTGGCTTCGGGCAGGCTGTAAAGATAATTCGGCTCAATGATTTCCGCTGTGTTCGCCCAGGCGGCGCGGCGCATTTTCCGCAGCAGTTCCTGATCGCCCTCAACGACGTAGACCTGATCCGACTCCGAGAACTCACTGTTCAAGCGGGGCCGCGCTTGACCCAACTGGGCGATCGATTCCAGGGCCGCAATCACCTTGCCCTGACCCACGTCTTCGCGAAAATCAATAATAATCGTGCTGTAGCTACCCTGGGTCGTCAAGCCCGTGAGCGTAACCAAGGTCCAGCCCAGCAGCAGCGCGATCCCAATTGAGAGCAACCAGCGTTTCATGATGGCAAGTTCAAGACGCGGCAGATCACGTCGGTAGATTCTTCCTCAGGAGGATACACCACATCCATTGGATTATTTAGAGAATTCTCCCGCAGGGCGGGAAGGTTCGGCATAGAATAGTGAGGCCCATTTGTCTGGGCCGCCTGTTTGTGGGTTTCTGTTCTCGGGGCCAGTTTGCAATTTCTCTGGGTAAGTTCGATGAGCGCGCGACGACTTAATGATTCGGAAAAACAAGAAATCATCCAGCTGTATCGACAGTCCGGCGAAACGACCATCTCCTTGGCCGATCGCTTTGGTGTGAGCAACTCGACGATCGGACGCATCATCAAGGGCGGCATGGACAACGCCGAGTATGACGCGCTGGTCCAACAAAAGCGTAGCCGTACCACGGATGCCCCAGAAGCGATCGTCGCCGCATCCACTGAACTCGCTGAACCCGCTGAAGCCACTCCCCTGGAAGCCTCACTCCGCGCGGTTCCCCGACCCACACCCCGCAAGCGCCTGGCTGAGCCGATCGCGGCAGAGCCGATCATTGTCCCCACAGCGGTGGCAGACAGTCGCTTTGATGAGGATGAAGACTATGACGATGAGGAGGAAGGCGACGACTTTGTCGCGGAGGCAGCCGACCCGGAATATCTCGAGCTCGCTGCGGAATTGGGCCGTGTCACCGCTAGCGAAGAGGATGAAGATGACGAAGACTTTGGTGAAGACTTCGATGACGATGAAGACGAAGACTTTGATGACGGTGAACTGTTGCCCTTCCAGATTGAAGCCCGCGACCAATTGACGGTGCTGCCACTGGATGCTGCGGCGATTCCCAAGGTATTTTATCTGGTGGTCGATCGCGGTGCCGAACTGATTACCCCACCGCTGCGTGACTTTGGTGAACTGGGGGAAATGTCCATCGATGAAGCCGAAAACCGCACACTCCCGCTATTCGACAATCATCGCGTGGCCAAACGTTTTTCCAACGTCCGCACGCAGCGCGTGATCAAAGTCCCCGACAATCGTTTGTTCTACAAAACCACTAAACATCTGGCCGCCAAAGGCATCAAGCGCTTTCTGCTCGATGGGCAGGTGTATACATTGCCCTAAACGCGGTGCAAGCTCAGCTAGTCGCGCGGGCGACGACGGCGAAAAAGCAATTGCAGTAAGCTCCAGCCGAGCATCCCAGTAACCGTGGTCAGCGTCAATAACAAGCCGAAAGGTATCGCCACCGATCGTTGCCCAAAGAGGGCCAAGCTCATCGGTTCAGCATTTTGTACGGCAATCAGGGCGATCGTCAACATCCAAAGTGAAAGGACAGTCGTGGCCGCCAAATTAGCGAGGGCATTCATAGGGCGTGGGTCAGGATCACTGACATTATTCAATCATTGACTCTATTTAAGCATTCCAACGCAATGCTTGATGGGCATCACCAGTCAGAACGGACAATTCGGGTTAAGCTTTGATCAGCATTCTTGGATTTTAGGATAGGCTGATGCGGAATTCTCTTAAGCAGCGCTGGCTCAAAATAACTGGAACACTAGGCACTTGGACGATCGGGCTATGGATGATCGGGCTGATGCTGATGCCCACCGCCTGGGCCTCCACGCCGATCAAATTAACCAATCCCAGCTATCACGCCTGCCCACCGGAACTGGCCCAAGGCACTGTGACGACCCGCAACAGTCAACCCGCCCGCTGCTTCATCGTCACTGCCACCGCCCAAAATGACTCGGGGAAAACGGCCTACGATGCCGATGTCTTTGGGCGGATCTACGATGCGAATGGCGATACGATCTTTGAAAATCGGGGGCGCATTGGCACCGTTGCCGAAATTCCCGCTGGCACGAGCGAAATCTCGGTTCGCATCACCGTCGATCCCAGTCAGCCGGAACCGCTTGAACTGAAGCAGTTCAAAGCCACAGGATTTGTTGGCAACATTCGCAAGGAACAACAGATCATCCCATCGACGGCAGAATAAAGGATGGGTTTGATTATGTTCGACGAACGTCAGTGGTTTCGATCGGCGCTCCAGCTCAAAGGCTCCGTGCTGCTCACGATTGCGCCCCGCGTCTTGCTTTGCGCCGCCTTTGGGGCGATCGTCGTCCAGCTTTATTACCAAGGCTGGAAACTCTCCTTTCCCGGACTCGCGGCCCTGATCCCCAACCTCGTTCTGGGTTTGCTGCTCGTATTTCGCACCAACACAGCCTACGATCGCTTCTGGGAAGGTCGCAAAAGCTGGGGCACGATCGTCACCACCACGCGTAACCTCGCCCGCCATATCTGGGTGGGAGTGGCCGAAACCAGTGAGGCCGATCGCCAGGATAAAATTGCCGCCCTGCGACTGCTCGAAGCCTTCGCAATCGCCACGAAAGATCACCTCCGCCAACTGCCCGTCAGCCCCACGGTCGAATCGCTCGTGACGATCGATCAATCCCGTCAACTCAATTACACAGCTAATCCGCCCCTGGAAATTGCCTTCTGGATCAGTGACTATCTTCAAACTGAGCAACGCCAGGGCAAGCTCGATGTCTACCAGCTCACGGCCATGCAGCAGCTCCTCGATCGGCTTGGTGAAGCCCTCGGCAGTTGCGAACGGATTCTTCGCACCCCCATGCCCTTGGCCTACGCCATTCACTTAAAGCAATTACTGTTGTTGTACTGTCTGTCGCTCCCCTTTCAGATGGTCGAGCAAGCCAAGTGGGGTACGCCCTTTCTCGTCGGTGTGATTAGCTTCATGCTGTTTGGCATCGAGGCGATCGGGCTAGAAATCGAAAACCCCTTCGGCAGCGACCCGAATGACTTACCGCTCGATACCATTTGTCAAACGATCGGTCGCAATGTCGAAGACCTCATCCAACTCGAACCGCGCCGCTAAGACTGCACCTCGCTTGCACCTCGCTAAGACTGCACCTTGCTAAGACTGCACCAAGACCATTTGACTTTGCTGAATCTGGGCCATCAGTTGGTTGTGGATAAATTCGTTATAGTCAGCGATCGTGTCCAGGTTCACCGCATTCAGCCAACATTCTGCAATCACAAAACAACTGAGGCGAACGAAAAATCGTGCAGTCGGGTCGAGTGTGGGCGAAGGTGGGTGAAACATAGGGCTTACCGTGGATAGAGGGGGCAGCAGCGTTGTCTTCCTCGCACTGAAGCTGCATTGCGCTGAGGCTTTATTACGCACAACCGATTGAAGTTATGCAAACCGCCCCAGTGTCAAACCCAGGCAGTAGACTGAAAGAACTTTGCAAAAGAACTTTTCACTGGATTTCGCCCATGCTGGAGCTGCATTGCCACACCACCTACTCCGACGGTCGCCTGACCCCAACAGAACTGGTCAATCTCGCGATCGCCACGGGCGTAAAAGCGCTGGCAATCACCGACCACGACACCATGGGCGGCTGGGATGAGGCGATCGCCGCTGCGCCGGAGAACTTAGAGATCGTCCCCGGTCTCGAACTCAGCACGGTCTGCCGGGAGAAATCGCTGCATATTCTGGGCTTTTTTCCCGATCGAGCCAAGCTCCAAGGCCCACTACAAGAACGGCTTGATGGCCGCAAGCGGCGGGCAAGCATGATGCGCGATCGGCTGGCGGAACTGGGCTATCCTGTGACCTTGCCGGCAATGGGCGAAGGCATGGCACCAGGGCGGCCCCACATTGCCGCAGCGCTCAAAGCCGCCGGATATGTGACTTCGATTCAGGAAGCGTTCAGTCGTTTCCTCGCTGATGGCAAACCGGCCTATGTCGAATATGAAAAATTTGATGTGTGCGACGGCATTGCGCTGCTGCGATCGGTGGGGGCGGTGCCCGTCTGGGCCCATGCGGGATTGTTTCGGGGGGCGACGGTGGAGACGGTTTTACCGGAATTGGTCGAAGCGGGACTGATGGGCCTAGAGGTCTACCATCCTGAACATAGCCCCAGCGATCGGCGACAGCTTGAAGATTACTGCCAACAATATGACTTGATCAAAACGGGCGGCAGCGATTTTCATGGCCCGAGCAAACAGCATCCTGGATTAAACGGGTTAGCACTGCCATTGACGCTATTAGACGAATTAAAAGCCGTGCGGCATCAGGCTTAGAACAGGGATGGATCGCCCAGCCGCAGCATTCAAAAAACATTTCTGCAAATTGTCCTGACAATCGGTTCCCTACTAGAAGAATGGAGTGGTAGATGCACCCTGACATTTAGCCTCTCGGCCCTCGGCTTGAGAGGTTTTTTATTGGGAATTTTACTGCGATGCTTTTATGCGACAGGCACGCCACACTATATACAGAGGCTTTTTCAGACACCCCACTAAATAGCCGGGAATTCAATTAAATCGATTCCGTAGAAATGCGGAAATTCAAGAAAATCTACAAAATTCAGTTATTTTATTCCTGACGAAATCTCTAATTCCAGAAGAGTGTAATGGTAGATGCACCCTGACATTTAGCCTCTTGGCCCTCGGCTGGGAGGCTTTTTATTGAGTTCACATTCACGTTCAGTCTAGCAATCACAGATTCAATCACTTGCTTTCGTATTTACGTAAAAATACGTATTTTTGTCAAAACCTCAAAAATTCAATTATTTTATTCCTGACGAAATCTTTAATTCCAGAAGAGTGTAGTGGTAGATGCACCCTGACATTTAGCCTCTCGGCCCTCGGCTGGGAGGTTTTTTATTGGTCATTTAACTTGATGGCCGTTTCACAGCAAGATTTTCCGTGAGAATACTTAATTTAATTTATTTTCCTATTTTTTGCGATTTTATTCCTGATGAAACCTTCAATTCCAGAAGAGTGTAGTGGTAGATGCACCCTGACATTCAACCTCCTGGCCTCCGGTCGGGAGGTTTTTTACTGCTTTGCTGGTTCGGTTTTAGGTCAAATCTAAAAATAAATCCAACACATCTTACCGAGCCGCCCCCCGGCCCCAATCCTAGGGGAGTCAAGCCAGGAAGTTGATTCAAAACCCCAAATCTGGGGGTTTGGGGGCCTCAAGTGTTGTAACAAACAGTTGTTTGGTATTAGGTCAATGCTGGCCCGATCGCGTAATTATTCAAAAAATGCAGCGAATATTCGCAAGAAATCATTTTTTCTTCCTGACGAAGAGAATGCTTCCCGTAAAGTGTAGTGGTAGATGCACCCTGACATTTAGCCTCTCGGCCTTCGGCTGGGAGGTTTTTTATTGACTATTGCTTGCAAAATTCGATTTTCCGGAAATTCTCGAAAAAATCTCATTTTCTTCCTGATGAAATCAATCCTTCCAGAAAAGTGTAATGGTAGATGCACCCTGACATTTAGCCTCTCGGCCTTCGGCTGGGAGGCTTTTCACTGCTAGCTAATACCCACTCAGTCGGCCTTGGCGTTTAGCCCGTTGTTCAGCAAAGCGGAAAATGGCAATTCCGATCGCAAAATACAAACCACCATTGATCAGCGCGATCGCCACGCGTTCCCCACTCAGCCCAATCTGACGGGCCATCAAATCGCGCAGTAATCCAGCCCCCGGTGCCATGGGCAAGAAGTAGCTAACCAGCTTCCCCGTGCCCTGCCATTCTTCGGTTGGCGCTGACAGTAAAAACAACAGTGAAAATTGAATAATTGCCAATAGTTGTTGCACTCGCTTGAAAATCAAGGTCAAGGAGCCAATCATAAAGGAAATGCCATAGGCTCCAAAGACAATTGAAATCAGCGGCACAATCAGCCCGATCGGAAACGCCAATAGCCTTCCCGTTAGCAGCATGATCAAACCCAAAATTGTTCCCAGCAGAATCGATTGAACGGTAAGATTCGCGATCGCGCGAACAAAGAACAGCTTCGGCGCACCAAAAGCGGATAGAAAAAGTTGTTCTAGCGTTCCCGTTTGCGCTTCATTTTGAATATTTCCAGCGATGTCGAATAGAATGAAGGTGACCATTGTCCAAAGCATATAGCCGACAATAATTGCATCCAACCGACTGCCCAGGCTTAACCCCGGCCCAGCAA
The DNA here is from genome assembly GCA_046049545.1 of Cyanobacteriota bacterium. GTDB lineage: Bacteria > Cyanobacteriota > Cyanobacteriia > Leptolyngbyales > Leptolyngbyaceae > Romeriopsis. Next base: position 10,478 of record JBJORF010000105.1, read on the forward strand.
TGTATTGGACACTAAAAAACAGGCCATAAAACACAGCCGTAATGATGAAAATTCCCCCGATCGCTTCGGCGGGATACCGCCGAAATTGAATCCACGATCGGCGCAGTTCGGCCAGAAAAAGTTGAATAAGTGATGGCTTAAGCATTGCGACCCTCCTGGACAATCCGCAAAAATACGTCGGTGAGATTGGCTTGATCTTTTTCAATTTTGACGATCGGCAATGGCCGCAAAATATCCAATACCGGATACAACAACGCGGGTTCCGGCACATGAATTTCTCGATCGTGGACCGTTAAAGATAATGCCGCGAGTTTTGATTGTCGCTCGGGGTCGATCGACTGCTCCAGTTCCACCCGATAAGTGCTGCCCGAAAAATCGGCAATTAATTCCTGGGTCGGTTTCTCAGTGAAGATTTTGCCTTGGTTGATGATCGCCACCCGATCGCTGAGTTCTTCTGCGACATCGAGCTGGTGCGTTGTCAGCAGAATCGCGCGGCCTTCCTGGGCAATTTCTCGCACCAACCGCTTCACGGTGGTCGTCGCTTCCACATCCAAGCCGAGGGTCGGCTCATCGAGTAGCAAGAGCTGCGGGTCGTGCACCAGAGCAACGGCGATCGCTAACTTCTGCTGCATCCCCCGTGAGAGCTTCTGCACCGTCGTCTGTCGCTTATGGCTCAGCTCAAATCGCTCTAGCAGCTCCCTTCCTTTGCGCCGCGCCTGCTGCCGTGACAGCCCCCGCAACACCCCAAAGTATTCCAGGTTTTCCTCCGGGGTAAGTCGCCAGTAGAGATTGCGGTTGCCTTCGAGGACGGCACCGAGGGCACCCAGAGCCAAGGGATCGCGGTGGGGATCCCGATCGACGATCCTGACCTGCCCCCGATCGGGCCGAATCAATCCCGCGATCATCTTAATACTGGTGGTTTTGCCTGCACCATTGGGGCCGAGAAAGGCCAAGACTTCCCCCGCCGCTAACTGCAACGAAACATCTTCCACCGCTAAGAAGGTCGATCGGTCAGCTTTGTAACACTTTTGTAAATTTTGAGCGTTTAGAATCTGCATAGTTTCACCCTACCATTTCAGCGGCCAATTTGTTGCTGGGTAGTGATTTGGGGCAAATAATTGCATCCCAGGCGTGAACCGTTTATCATCAAGAAATGTAAACAATTTGCCGTCATGCTTATAACGTTGCCGAGCAACGATGCTGCTGATAGTAGTTTGCACAACTCTCTTCCTAACCTTCAGGCTGCGCCCAAGGATGGCACTATGACAACCCAGCTTCAGATCGCTCAGCTTCAAGGCGAACTGCTTCCGGCGGTTCAATTGCAGGATGCCGATCGCTTGATGGCGCAGTTTTTCCAGAAATCGGCGGGGCAATGGTCTTCGGAGCGGCGCTACTACACGCTACCGGAAGGCAAGACGCAGGAAATGGTGAGTGAAATCGGGATTACGTTCTTGGAGCAGGGCTGCGAAGAACTACGTGAATTAGCGCGGTTGCATGGCTTGGAAGATGAGACGCTGATGGTATGTGGGGCGCAGGTGACTTGGGATACGAAGAATTCGATTCTGGGGAAGGAAATGTCCCATGGGCTGACGGTGTTTGGTGTGGTGGATGGGGTGATGTATCGCGATCGGGGGTTTGCGACGGGGAAACCGGTGACGGCGAGCTATCAGTTCCGGGATGCGGATACGGTGGCGCTGCGGACGGAGTATGACGGGTCGGTGTTTGAAGAGGAGATTCGGTTGGTGGGCGATCGGTATCGGACGCGGCAGACGATTATGACGCGGGCGGGGGAGCAGAAGATGATCGGGCAATATTTGGAAAAGCGGGTGAATTAGAACGTAACACAGGATTTCGCGCCATCTGTTATTGAACAAGGGATGGCGCGAAACTTATTGGAGTGCTTCGACTTCAGATTGCGAAAGTCCAGTGACTTTGGCGATTAGTGCGATCGCGACTCCCTCTTTAAGCATATTTCGTGCGATAGATACGCGCTCTTCCCATCGGCCATTTTCTATCCCACGGGCTTCACCACGGGCTTCACCACGAGCTTCGCCACGGGCTTCACCGATCGCTTGGGCTTGGGCTTCAACTTGTTTGAACCACTGTTCGTAGGCGGGGGATAGGTTCATGATGACCTCCTTAATCTCCTTGGTCTTATTTTGCCGAACTTGTAGGTTGATTTGCAAGGTGGCGAGGTGGCGGATTGTTGATTGGCGATAGGGGTGATCGGCGGGGAGGGCAAGAAGTTCTTTGACGGCTTGGCTTTGGACATTGCCTTTGCCGAAAAGACGGAGCCAGAGGGTGGCGGGGGTTTTGGGGAGTTGGTGGACGGCGATGATGGCGGTACGATCGGCGCTACACCGAAAGTAGATACCTTGACCCCACTGGGGGTTGGTTTGCGCACCGAGTTTGGTTTGGAGATTTTTGGAAAAGGTGGGGGTAATGATCCAGAGGTAAGGGAGCATTTCGGGTAGGAGTTTGATCCCTTTTTGGTCGGCACTGCGCGTCAGTTCGTTTTCGAGTTGGAAGATTTTTTGGGTGCAGTTGCGGACTTCCCAGGCGGGGACAGCGTTGCGAAAGGCTTCGAGGGCGGCAGGTTGGATGACAATTTTGCCGAGTAGTCCGATCGATTCAAGGGTGGTCCGATCGGGGTTATGGGGGGTGAAGACGATGTCGATGGTGCGGACTTCTCCGGCGACTTGGGTTTCGATTTCGACGGTGCCGAAGTCGGACAGGAGTTCTTTCATCCATTCTTTGCTGAAGGTGTCGTGGATGTTGCGGGCCATGGAAATGGACTGATGAGACTGCGATCAGTGTGAATGATTTGAGTCGTGACCTCATCTATCAAAGGGCTGGCTTTCGGCTTTTTGAGGTTTTCTGTTTGGGTGTCGCTTGTTGTTTTTCGGCTTTAATCTTTTCTAGCAATACGCTGGCGGGTTCATCATTCGGATCTTGGGGGACGAGTTCGCCGCGAAAGGCTTTGGCGAGGAGGGCAGGGGTGAGCCGATCGACGGCCTGACGGGCTTTCTGGTATTGGGCTTCGATGCGATCGGCTTTGGCAAAGAGGGTTTCGACGCGGCGGACAATTTCGTGTTGTTCTTCGAGGGGTGGGAGAGAGATTCCAAGAGATCTGATTTCTTCC
>JBJORF010000106.1:0-13487 GCA_046049545.1 Cyanobacteriota bacterium
AAGATTGGAAAGCCGCCGCTTCCCATTTCGCAATTATGTTCCCTGAACGCTTCACTTATTGACGTTCAACACCCTTACACAAAAATCCGAACGCTCTCCGGGCGATCGCCTTTAACTCAATCAGGTTTTTGCCCATCGCCTTGTCTTTGGTGAGTACGACCCAACCACGTTCACCAACCACAGGTAGCCACAATGCATCAGGCGTATCTTGGTCAAAGTGAGCGTGATGATGTTCAACATGGGCACCTGCTTGGAGCAGCGCGTTTGCAACCGTTTTGCCGAGGTACCAATCAATGAAAAAGATAGGCTTAGGAGATGGGGTCACGCGGCTCGATTTCGGGATTCAAAATGGATGGCTGTTGTGACTTGCAGAATTGTGCAGTCATATTCATCGGCAATGTCTTCGATCGAATCTCCAGCATTGTAGAGTTCAGCAATAATGTCGGTGGGCACTCCTTTTGATGCGATCACAGGTTTGCCAAACCGGATTGAAGGGTCAAGAAAAATAATTTTGTCATTTCCGGTGGTCGGAAACAATCGGTTAGCTAGACCATTGGCATCCCATTCAATACGGGTCAGCAGATTTTTCAGGGCCTCTCGCATACCAAATTGACCAGCTCTGGATACGTTCACCAACTTATCCATTTGGTCTATAAATAGATCGACCCCATCCGTTTGAAATCGTTTCATCACCAGTGGGTGATTTGTATCAAGTGCTTGGCTCATGTAGTCTAGCGCTGTACGAACTTTGTCCAGTTTCACCTCATAGCTTTCTCGGATAACCCGTAAAACGTGTGCTTCCACTAAGTTAGTAAAGGAAAGTTGGGGTAAGTCTGAACTAGGAAGCTGAATCAGTGGGGAAAAGGATTGCTTGCCGTTTCTGGTCGTATAAGAACGTCCATGCAGCCACGAACGCAGTGTCCCAACAGGGATATGCAAATATCGGGCGGCATCCGTTACAGGATACGTCGGAGTATTGAAAATATCGTCATCCCACTTGACCATCTGATCCTCAAGAAAATTGCTGCTCTGAAGATATACACTAGCGAAACTTTCCTAAGATTCAGGATAGTGGGTGAATTCTTTTTTGAAAGCTCGTTAGGTTGATGAATGATTATCAACTAAGTCCAATATAGACGACGCTCATGGCGCTGTCACTAACTACACAGTTACACTGATCGGCTTCAAACAGCTGCTGTGGATTTCCCCACGTTATCCAATCGACGAATGACGGATCCACCATCTAAAACTATAGAAATCAGGCCAGAGGTGGCGATCGAGTTTTGGCGACAGTGATGCGCTGGGGGCGCGGTTGTTGTATATTGGTTGAGGCAAAACTGAATAAGTTGCTGTGGAGAGGTGTCCGAGTGGTTGATGGTGACGCACTCGAAATGCGTTTCGGTGAAAGCCGACGGGGGTTCGAATCCCCCCCTCTCCGTTGAATGTCAGAATATTTGAATCGCCATGTTTAGCGGCGAAATGTGAAGCACCTCAGTTTCGGGGTGCTTTTGTTTTTGGGGTAGCTGAGATTGGTGTTGTTGCCTTACTGCATCGGCTAGCACTGATGAAACTGATGCTGAAGTGGGCATTCTAGAGCTAGTTGAAAAAATCGCCCTTAATCAGGTATTTCCGGTAAGACTTCCGGAAAGGGAGCGCAATTTTTGTAATTAGTTAGAGGTACGTGCTAGGTTCCAATTCCCAATCTATTAGTTGATCTGTATTGAAATTGTCCTGTAACTGAAATTATGCAAATATCCGAGCGCTTGAATAATCGATACGAACTGGTTCGCGAACTCGGTGATGGTGGGTTTGGTACCACATACTTGGTACGTGATCATCAGATGCCATCGACTCGATATTGCGTGGTGAAGCAGCTCAAGCCTTTGCAGGATAACCCGCAGATCTACGACATGGTGAAGGAGCGGTTCCAGCGAGAAGCGGCGATTTTAGAGCAATTGGGTGAGCATGATCAGGTGCCCCGGCTCTATGCCTATTTCTCGGAATCGGATTTGTTCTATTTGGTTGAAGAGTATATTGAGGGTGACACGATCGCTCAAAAAGTGCAGAATGCAGGCGCGCAACCGGAAGCGCTGGTGCAGAACCTGCTCTTGAATTTGTTGCCCGCGATCGCGCATGTGCATCAGCAGAAGATCGTTCACCGTGATATTAAGCCCGATAATATTGTGATGCGCCAGGTTGACCAGAAGCCGGTGTTGATTGACTTTGGTGCGGTGAAAGAGACAATGGCCACGGTGCTGAATGCCCAAGGTGATAGTTCACGCTCGATTGTGGTCGGCACTCCGGGTTACATGCCCTCAGAGCAGACGATCGGTCGCCCAGTTTATGCCAGCGATTTATACAGTTTGGGTTTAACGGCAATCTACATGCTGACGGGCAAAATGCCCCAGGATTTTGATACTGATCCACATACAGGGGCATTCCTGTGGCGTTCCCATGCACCACAGATCAGTGCTGGATTTGCCGATTTTCTCGATCGAGCCATTCAAATTAGTCCAGCGGCCCGTTTCAGCAGTGCGCAAGAAATGCTGCTAGCGCTGAATGGCCTGCTGTCTGGTGCGACCCTGCCGCCGAATGCTGCTCCCTACCAAGTTGCACCGCAAAATGCTGGTGGTGCAACGATCGTTTCTGCACCGCCAGAAAATTATAATTCCGGGATGCCAACTCAGGTCGTTGTGCCGCCTGCCCTGCCACAACCAGTTGCGCAACAACCCTATTCTCAGCCAGTTTATGTTGCGGTGCCGAGTCAACCGCCGCCCGCTGCGACTGGTGGTGAATGGAAAAAAGCTGCAATGACAGGCGGAATTATTGGACTGAGTATTTTGATTGGGGCATTGGTCTTGAAGACGCAGACCCAATCCGGGGCAGTTGCGAATAATCCAGCGCCACAGGTTGCTGCGTCCCCGACGACTGCGCCCAGCCCATCCACCGCGAGTTCATCGACCGCCAAACCCGCAGTCCCGGAACCTTCGGTGGCTGATGCCAAGCCTGAAAAGCCACCAGTGAGTGCCGCTGATGCCGCCCAAGCCGTAGAGGGCACCGACTCAACGATCGTCGGTGATGCAGGGGCAAAAAATATTCGCTCAGGGCCGGGGACGAAGTACGACTCGCCCCATGTGGCTTATCCGGGTGATCGCGTGAAAATTCTGGCGTCGAGTCGCGACGAAGGTGGGTATCTCTGGCACAAGGTTTATTTCCCAAAATCTGGTGCGGAAGGCTGGATTGCTAACCAGTTGCTGCGCTCGGATACGGTTCAATCGCGGCCTGCGATCGCTCAATCGGCATCGCCTCAGGCCAGTCAGCCAAATCCACCGGTGTCGAATCCAGCGGCGGAAACGAACGCCACAATTGTCGGGCAATCGGGTTCTAAAAATATTCGCTCTGGCCCCGGCACCAATTTTGATTCATCGCATATTGCCTATCCGGGCGATCGGGTGAAAATTATTGATACGGCTCAAGATAAGGGAGGCTATACCTGGTACAAAGTTTATTTCCCGAAATCGGGTGCTGATGGCTGGATCGCGGCGCAACTGATTCGGACGGATTAGGCTATGGCTTGATTCGCCTTGTGCTAGGCTATGGCAACTTTGGACGTGAGTGATGCAACGATGGGGCAAAAGTCGGGTATGAAACAATTTCCAGCCGGTCAAAAACGGCCACCCGTCCGACGTGGGCCAGTTTTGCTCCATCAGCGCCTAGGGTATATTGCGATCGCCATGGTCACGGCAGGACTGGTTTTGATCATGGGGTCTAAACTTGAGCAGCTATTTCCTGATGCTGCGCCGCCGCCCCGAGCGGAAATTGCGCAACCTACCCCATCGCCAACCCCGATCGCTACAGGCTCGCCTTCCCCCGTCTCAAGGGTGCCAGCGGTTTCCCCGAAACGACCTGCATCTAAATCAACGTCTTTGCCGACGGTGAAGCCTTCAGCCCAACCCATTCCTGTTCCGGTAGCGGTGGCTCCGGCGGTTCGTAATTATTTTGGACACTTACCTTATTCTGAAAACTTGCCCGATCGCTTAGTCAGCATTGGCAAGTTTGTGCGGGAAAATTATGAGCGTGAAGAATGGCTAGATGCAGAGGCAGCTCAGGCTTTTCAGGTTATGGTTGATGCTGCACGATCGCAAAATGTGCAGTTAATGGGAATTTCTGGATTTCGAAATGTTGCTGACCAAGAGGCATTATTTGCCAAGCAAATTGAGCGGCGTGGTAGTGCGGAAGCGGCGGCGAAATTGAGTGCGCCCCCTGGTCACAGTGAACACCATACGGGCTATGCGATCGACATTACGGATGCGAGCCGGACGGATGTGGATTTGAAAGTTGCGTTTGAAGAAACTGCGGCGTATCAATGGCTGATGGTTAATGCCAACCAGTTCGGCTTCGAGCAGTCTTTTCCGCGCAATAATGCCCAAGGTGTTAGCTATGAACCTTGGCATTGGCGGTACGTCGGATCAGCGCGATCGAGCCAAATCTTTGCGGCGGCCCGTGTGGGTGCTTAGTTCTAGTCCGTGCTCAGTTCTAGCCCTGCATTAGAGAATATCTTTGCGCTTTAGAAACCAGCCAGCGATACCCAAATATAGGGCGGTAAGTAAGCTGAGCATTCCCCAATTGAGAAGTAAGTTTGACCAAGTTGCGTCATAGACGGATGACGGCTCAAACGGTAGCGGTAAAGTGCTGCCATCAGGCAATTGCCTTGGCGACGGAATCAGGTTGTTCACATTGACGAGTGAGCCATAGGCCCCGATCGACCAGCGGCTGAGCATGAGCCACCCCAGCACTTTGGCAATGCCGGTACTTTTGAAGAGTACACCCGAGAAAATGATTTGGGGCAAAAGTAATAAGGGTAAGGCGCTGTTGGCTTGGCCCGGATTTTTCACCAGTGATGACACCATTAACCCTAAGCTCAAACTGGTGACTAAGGTGAGAAAACTGGTAATCCCCAAACCCAGCCCCCATGGGATGAGGGTTGCTGTTGGTGACTGGAAGCCAATCGTGACAACGCAACAAATCAGCAATGCTTGAACCACGGCTAGTCCCCCTAAAACCACGGCCTTTGATCCCAAGTAGGCGGGAATTTGGAGATTGACTAATCGTTCCCGCGCATAAACGGCTTGTTCGCGGACGATCGCTTGCAGCGAACCGGAAAGCCCGACCCAAATGGCCGCACAGGTAAAGACAAATAGCACTTTTAAAGCTAACCCTGCCAATCCCGCATCATCACTTGCGCTTGGGACGAGTGGTTGCTGGTTTCGGGTGGCCAAGGTAATGAGCCCGATGCCAATTGGTGCTGTGATTAGGGCGAGGACTAAACTGACACGATCGCGCAGGATCAATTGACTATGGCGTTGGATCAGAAGCCTGATTTGCTGGATGAATGACGGCTTGACTTGGCTGGGTGCGCGGAAGATCTTGCTGGGATTGGGATTGTGGCTGAGGTGATTGGTGACATAGTGCGTTTGATAGTCGGATTGGCTGTAGTGATGTGCCCATTGCTGAACTGTATTTTCGCCTTGTTCTAGTTCATTGTAGATGTCGGCAAAGTCACCCTCAATCTGGAAAAAATTGCCCGCTGCTTCCGGTGGCCCAAAATAGCATAAGCGTCCGCCAAATCCGAGAAAGGCAATCCGATCGCACAAATTAATATTTGAAGTTGCATGAGTAACCAGAATGATCGTTCGGCCTTGATTCGCGAGCTTCCGCAGGAGCTGCATCATTTTCTTATCGAGTCCTGGGTCGAGTCCAGAGGTGGGTTCATCGAGAAAGAATAGTTTCGGGTCGGCCAGCAATTCTACGCCAATGCTAACCCGTTTGCGTTGACCGCCGCTGAGCTGTTGGACGAGAACATCGCGGCGGGCCGTCATCTCAATTTGCTCAAGGGTCAGTGCGACAATTTGCTTGATATTCGCGTCGGCGGGCAGTCGTAGTTTCGCTGCGTAGGTCAGTACTTCAGTAACGGTGAGTTCGCCGTGAATGATGTCATCCTGTGGAACATAGCCGATCTGATTCCGATAAATGTTGAAATTTGTGCGAAGGTCATCACCGTTGATCAGAACCTTGCCGCTGGTCGTTGGGTCAATTCCGAGTAGTGTCCGCATTAATGTGGATTTGCCTGCGCCACTACCGCCGACGAGGGCAACAAACTGCCCAGGCTCGATCGCTAAGGTGATGTCATCCAGAAGTCGTCGCTGAGTTCCAGCTTGATCTTTGACTTGCCGGACTAGCTGATGGGCATCGAGGCGAATTTGATTCCCCGAATCGCTCAACACTAGATAGTGCTGTTGCATGATTAGTTTGAAGGGGCCAATATTTAGCACCATGCCGTCCCGGAGCAAGATCGTTCCATTCACCTTTTGCCCGTCGGCGAATAAACCGTTGGTGCTGTGGTCGTGCAGGATGTGCCCTTTATTTGGATGTGACGTAATAATCGCGTGTCGGCGTGAAATTACTGGTGAATCTAACTGGAAGTCAGCCCCGGCATCCCGACCAATTACGATGTTCTGACCGCCCAGCAAAATTTGGCGCTGACTTGGCTGACCGATCGTTGATGGTGTTTGGCGGCTGAGATGCCAGTAGGTGACGAGAACTTGATTTTTTGGATTTTGGCCGATCTTTAACTGCATACCGCTTTTGAGCAGTAGCGGATCGGTTATTGTGACGCGAGTATGGTCTAAGAAAGTGCCGTTTGTACTGGGAGCTTGACCATCGCCATCACAAATTTGGTAGTCGTGTCCAACTCGCTTGAAGGTTGCGTGGCAACCAGAAATAATGCCCCAGGTCTCAGGAACGGTAAGGTTGCACCGATTTGGGTCGCGGCCTAATTGATGTTGAGTTTGGGTTAAGTCGAATTTGAGGGTCTGATTTTGATAACTAATTTCGATGTAGGGGGCCGTAGCAATAACGGTGGATGATTCAGCCATAGTAATTTTGAGTCGGTGGGGCGATTGAGCAGCTCCTGTACTTGTACCATTTTTTCAAGCAGTGGTAATGTCGCCCTGTGGGGTGCGCGCTCGATCGAGGTCAGCGATTGGCTATGACTCTAATTGGTCTTGTCTGTCAGGATTCTGCAATGCGGGTGTTTTCGTGTCGGGGATATGGCGCAATCCCCAAACTGCCATAGACTTCAGCACAGGCCGCAGACTTTGCCCCAATTCCGTCAACTGGTAGTTCATCCGGCGCGAGTGGTTGCCGTAGGGCTGCTTCTCGACGAGGCCCATTTCCTCTAGCATCTTCAGCCGATTCGCCAAAATATTGGTCGAGATTCCTTCCGGGGACTCAAGAAATTCCTCAAACCGCTGCTTTTTAAAGAACATCATGTCCCGGATCACGAGCAGCGTCCACCGATCGCCGACTAAATCCAGCGAACAGGCAATAGGACAGGGCGATCGGCGGGATTCAGACATGTTTCAGTCAGGGTGTTACGGCTACTTGCATTTTACAAGTTATCTCTGTTATGGTTGACTTGCAAAATGCAAGTGATCGAGCTGCTATGCCCTAGCGTAATTATATCAACTCCGAGTCAGTGAACCTCGAAACCTTGAAGGCTGAAGCTGCTTAACAAACGACATTTCAGCAAAGTTGCTGCTTGTGAGGTTAGTCAATTCGGATTTGATATTAGAGAGTAGCCCTCGATCGCCGACCCCTTCTTGTTGGGAGTAACCCATGAACACCGCCCCGCGATTTATTTCATTTCAGGTCAGTCACTATTGCGAGAAAGTGCGCTGGGCGATGGATCGCACGGGGTTCGCCTATCGGGAAGAGAATCATTTGCCGCCGCTACATCGGTTGAAAACGATGCCTTTGGGGGGCAGCACTGTACCGATTCTAGTGACGAAAGATGCGCCCCTGCGAGATTCCACGGATATTTTGAAATATCTTGATGCGGCTGCGCCCGCCGATCGTCAGCTCTATCCCGAATCCCCGCCGCTACGCCTGGAAGTTGAACAATTAGAAGCAGAATTCAGTCGAAAATTGGGTGTGGCAATGCGGCAGTGGGCTTATTTCTACGTGCTGCCCGATCGCCGTTTGATTCAGCAATTGTGGAGTGCCGGGGTGCCCACTTGGGAAAAACGATTATTTTCCCTGACGTTTCCGTTGACCCGCCGCTTGGTGGCGCAGAGCTATCGCGTCAATCGCGAAGACTCGATTGCGGCTTATCAACGGACGCAGCGGATTTTTCAACGGGTGAGCGATCGGCTCTCGGATGGGCGTAAGTATCTTGTGGGCGATCGGCTATCGGCTGCCGATATTACCTTTGCCAGTTTGGCCGCGCCCGGTCTGCGACCCGCCGAGTATGGTGGCGTTGCGCCGATGCTGGAACAATTGCCGGATGCAATGGTGGAGCAGATTCAGGCATTGCGGGAGACGATCGCGGGGCAATATGCGTTGCGACTGTATCGTGAGGAGCGTCACGTCAGATAATTCTGCTGGGGTCACTGAGTTTTAGGTAATCTGTTGCCAATCCTGGGCGATCGTAAATCGTGATAAATGTCCAACATTAGTTGTCGCAATCGTGATTTCCTGTTGTCGTTGCTGGCTGGTAATAATTGTTTGAGCCGCGAGGATAACATCGCCATCTAGTGATTTTGGATCGGCAGTGGGATGCTCTGTTGGCGAACTTCTGCCCAAAGTTCTGCCGCTTTTAAAACCATCGCAGTGGTGATGGGGATGTATTCAAGTAATGCTTTGAGCTGATCGAGTTGTCGAACGCTGCGCTATCTCCCAGCGCGAATGAGCTCTCGACGCACTTCATAGTCAGCGATTTCCGGGATAAGAATCACGGAACCCTGTTGAAGTTGGTTTTCTAGCCAAAGCTGGCAGTTAAGCGTTGTTCCACTGGCTCTTGGGTTCGCCACCATCCCGAGCGGGCCGGAGTCAAGAATAATGTACTGTCCGCTCATGAGGGAAATAGCGGTCGATCGGAGAGCCGATCTTCGTCGAGTGCGGTTTGGAGAAATTCCCAAGTTTCTTTCTGCTCTGTCTCATTGCCTTCTTCGCGCCAAGAACGCAGTAGATCGATCGCTGCTTGGTTAACAGGAGCGGCTGATTCTGGTTCGAGGATGCGAATACGTAGCGTTTGACCTTCAGTCAGGGTGAGGGGACTGCTGGGTTTCAATACGCCGGATTCATAGGTGACGGTGAGATCAGGCATAGTACAGGATTGTTTGTGAAGATAGTCTCAGTTTAGCCTAAAACAACTGCAATGCGGGTTCTGCCAAGATTTGCTTTGCATCTTTGATCCGGCCCATAGCGCGCTTGAGGGCGGTTTGGGCATCACTGACGCAATTCTGCGATCGCACCAGATTAAATACGCCCGATCGACCCAATTGGCGATAGATTTTGGGATTTGGCCCGACGATATAAACCTGTAATCCCTGTTGATGGGCATATTTCACCATCGTGGCAATTTTGTGTGTCGATCGCCAGCCGAGGAAGGGCACGCCCGTTAAATCCAGCACGACAGAATTGGCCGATCGCATGGCTAATCTTCCCCGTTCAATGCCGTGGGAACGCTTCAGCACCATTGGCCCGTTGAGCTGGAATAATAAAACCCGATCGTATTGAAATAACTTCACGCCTTGGACAAATCGATATTTCCGTTCCAAAGCACGAAAATGGGAATTAATCAGCAACGTGACAATCAACGTCGTGCAGGCAAATAAATAAACGGGCAATAGCGCGATCGTGAATGTCCATTGTGGAATTGCAAATAGATTCAATCCACTACTCAGACTGTAAACCAACCAAGTATAGAAGTCCTCGCTTTCTGGGTCGTGCAACGCTTTTTGGATCGTCGGCAGACAACCGAGAAAGTCGATGGCGATCGTCAGTCCCAAGGCTAAAATCGGGGAATCAAACTGCTGCCACAACACAACACTGGTCGCAACTCCGGCTAAACAAAACCGATCGAGATTGCCCCAGCCGCCTTCCCCGTAGCGCAGCGAAAGAATTGCCACAAATAATTGCCCGATCGCGCCGCAGAGGGGCACCCAAACCGTACTGCCACCGCCTGCCGCAAAATGCGTCGCGCTCATGATTAAACCCAAAAGACTCAAAATCCACCAGGTAATCCGGTGGGGTTTCGTTTCGCCGCGCAAGGTGCTGATGATGTAGGGAATCACGGCGAAAATTGACATTGCGCCCGCAATCGGGCCGATCGCCGGAATGATAGTGGCGGAAAAGCTGCTCATGGTGGGTGTCTCGCCCGAGGCGAGGGAGGCGGAACTTGGTAGATGTCCCACGAACCCAATTGTCGTTACTTAGTATCTTTGCTCAGTGTCGTTACTGTGCCGTTACCCTGTGCGGTCGCTCCGTGCGGTCGCTCAGTGTGGTCGCTCAGTGCGGTTGCTCCGTGTCGTTCGTTAGCTTGGTAGCTGCGCCCTGCTGTCTCTGTAATCAAGATGGCATGGACTCCGTAGAAACGTCATTTTTTATACTCGGTTTTCACGGAGGCTACATTGGGGCTTTGTGTTGTTTGGGGATGGGATGAATTGGGGTGGCGTTTGATGGGGATTCTTCGGGGTGTTCTCTATCTTAAGGAGGAGCGATCGCCCGATCGACCCTATCTATGGATAGAGGGTCGTGCCTAAACCCCTGGACTTATTGAGTGCGGTAACCCGTACTGAGATTTTGGGTGTCGTGCCTTGTGGCGGGGCGCTGTTTTTCGCTAAATTAGCACTCGGATGGTGAGAGTGCTAATCTGTTGGTGCCCCATTACCAATCCAATCCCGTGACCGAGCGTTGCGTCAGGTTTTGACCACGCTGTTTACCAATAGTAGTTAGGAGAGATCAGCATCATGGCAGTATCTTTAAGCGTTTCGACTGTGAAGCCCCTGGGCGATCGCGTATTCGTGAAGGTCAGTGCAGCCGAAGAGAAAACCGCTGGCGGCATCATCCTGCCGGATAACGCGAAAGAGAAGCCGAATGTTGGCGAAGTCATGCAGGTTGGCGTGGGCAAGCTGAACGAAAAGGGCGAACGCCAAGCGATGGAAGTCAGCATTGGCGATAAGGTGCTGTACTCGAAGTATGCGGGTACGGACATCAAGCTGGGTGGCGATGACTATGTGTTGCTGTCGGAAAAAGACATTTTGGCGGTTGTGAGCTAGGTTGCGATCACCGCATTCCAACGACATCAGTTCCAACAATATCAATTCCAACAACATCATTGAATAGAGGACATCATGGCAAAGCGGATTATTTATAACGAGAATGCACGCCGGGCCTTGGAAAAAGGCATGGACACTTTGGCCGAAGCGGTTGCAGTCACCCTCGGGCCGAAGGGTCGGAACGTGGTGCTAGAAAAGAAGTTCGGCGCGCCGCAAATCATCAATGACGGTGTGACGATCGCCAAGGAAATCGAACTCGAAGATCACGTCGAAAACACTGGTGTGGCTTTGATCCGTCAAGCGGCTTCCAAGACCAACGACGCAGCGGGTGACGGTACAACCACGGCAACCGTGTTGGCCCACGCGATCGTCAAAGAAGGTCTGCGGAACGTTGCCGCTGGCGCGAACGCGATCCTGTTGAAGAAAGGGATCGACAAAGCAACGGCATTCTTAGTGGACAAAATCAAAGAGAACGCCCGCCCGGTGGAAGACTCCAAAGCGATCGCGCAGGTGGGTTCGATCTCCGCTGGTAACGACGAAGAAGTGGGCGCAATGATCGCCAACGCCATGGATAAAGTCGGTAAAGAGGGCGTGATTTCCCTCGAAGAGGGCAAGTCCATGACCACCGAACTCGAAGTCACCGAAGGGATGCGCTTCGATAAGGGCTATATCTCTCCTTACTTCGCGACGGACACGGAGCGGATGGAAGCGTCGCTCGATGAGCCGTTCATCTTGATCACCGACAAGAAAATTGCTTTGGTGCAGGACTTGGTGCCTGTGCTTGAGCAAGTTGCCCGCTCCGGTCGTCCGTTGGTGATTATCGCGGAAGACATCGAGAAGGAAGCCTTGGCAACTCTCGTTGTGAACCGTCTGCGCGGCGTGTTGAACGTGGCGGCAGTGAAGGCTCCGGGCTTCGGCGATCGGCGTAAAGCGATGTTGGAAGATATTGCTGTGCTGACGGGCGGGACGTTGATCACGGAAGATGCGGGTCTGAAGGTCGATACAGCGACTTTGGACATGCTGGGTAAAGCCCGCCGGATCACGATCACCAAGGATTCCACCACGATCGTGGCGGAAGGCAACGAAGCGGCGGTGAAGGATCGCGTTGCTTTGATTCGTCGGCAAATGGAAGAAACCGAGTCCACCTACGACAAAGAGAAGCTGCAAGAGCGTCTGGCGAAACTCGCTGGCGGTGTCGCAGTGATCAAAGTCGGTGCGGCCACGGAAACGGAAATGAAGGATCGCAAGTTCCGTCTGGAAGATGCGATCAACGCGACGAAGGCGGCTGTGGAAGAAGGGATCGTTCCGGGTGGTGGTACCACTTTGGCGCACCTGTCCCCGGCTTTGGAAACTTGGGCGAACGGTAACTTGGTGGGTGAAGAACTCACCGGTGCGCTGATCGTTTCCCGCGCGCTGACGGCTCCCCTGAAGCGGATCGCGGAAAATGCGGGTCAGAACGGTGCGGTGGTCGCTGAGCGAGTGAAGGAATCGCCGTTCAACAATGGCTACAATGCGGCAACGAATGAGTACGTCGATATGTTGGCGGCGGGGATCGTTGACCCGGCGAAGGTGACCCGATCGGCGTTGCAAAATGCGGCTTCGATCGCGGCGATGGTGTTGACTACGGAATGTATCGTGGTTGATAAGCCGGAACCGAAGGATGGTGCGGCACCGCAGGGCGCGATGGGCGCTGACTTCGATTACTAATCAGCGATCGATTTTGGTTGATGGTTGATTAAATAAAAGGCCGATCGGGATTTTGTTCTCGATCGGCCTTTTTGATGGTTTGAGGCGATGGGGTGGTGTTGGGCGGTGCCCAACCTACGGTTGATTGGTTATCGCATTATTCGATCGTGGCGAAATGGTGATTTACATAAGCCTTGAGCTTCGGGCGCAGGGCATGGGTGATCATCAAGCCGAGGATGCTGCCACCGATCGCGCCGCCGATCGTGGCTCCGATAATTGGCCCCATGAGGTGCATTCCGATCGTTACAAGGGTGGACATGATTGCACAGGCGATCCAGGTTTCCCGCAGTTTAAATACGTATTTTTGATAGCAATCTTGGAAGGCAGTTTTTTGTTGTTCTTCAGTTAAGTCGGCGAGTTCAGGGATTTCTTTGATTGACCAATAAATTTTCATCGGGCACACCATTTTCAGGAGAGGGCATCGATAGGGTGCCCAGTTTTTTGCCCAATGCCCTCGGTGAAAATACAGAAAATTTTCGGGTGCCCGATCGGGTTATCCGTTGGTTTGATGAGAGAAAACTTGTAGCGATTGTCTTGGCTGTCAAGTATCCAGTGGAGTGTGAATTCGGTTCGCGATTGCAGGGGAAAGCGGCGGAGCATCGGCACCGTTTGGGTCTGTAT
>JBJORF010000107.1:0-13190 GCA_046049545.1 Cyanobacteriota bacterium
AAGGACATCCCGCGATGGGGAACTATCACCACCATCAGAATCCAAGCGCATTCAATCTTGATCTTACGGTGATTTCGAATGTTTGTGATATCTACGCAGCGGACGGGTTGTATACAATTGATTCCACGGTTCATTCACCGTTGATCGGATTTGCGTATGACGGTTTCCCGATTTATGGCGCATACGGATTTAAAAATGCGGACGGCACAGGTGGAATAGTACGTATGAAGTCAGGGTATGATTTGCGTAACATTACTACACGCACGGTTTATGCAGATGGAACGGATGTTTCAGACGGTCCGGCAGTTAGCGCAACCTATCCTTTGGGGTATTTCCGGGAGGATTATGAATACGTTGACAATGTTGCACCGGATTATCTGGACGAGCACAATGGTCGTTTCTGCGTGACTCCGGAATATCCGATTTATCTGGCACCGCCAGCACTTGTTGGGCCAAGACCAACGCTGCCACCGGGCTTAACCAACTTTAGCTTTACCGATAATCAGGGGGTGGATAACTCGATTAGTCCTGGAGGCACGATCGGGGTGCAAGACTCTGGTGTATTTAGCTTTACAACTGATATTATCGGCAATTATTCGGTTCAAATTGATGTTAATCAAGACGGGATCTATTCGCCAATAGATAGTAGCGGAAATAGCTCGGGTGATGTATTTATCAATGGAGTTACCAATGGGCCAAGTACTATCAATGTCCCCTGGAATGGACGTACTAATGCGGGGGTTGCCTTACCGAATGGAACTTATAATGCTAGAGTGCAGATGCGCGCTGGGGAATATCACTTTATTGCTGGTGATGCAGAAACCAGTGGTGGCGTTGCTAATAGCGGTCTAACAATCTTTGAGGCGATCGGTTCGAGCCTATTTGACACGTCGGTCTATTGGGATGATGTGACATTTTTGGGTGGTATTGGCGGAACAACTACATTACCTGATGGGCAGCCATCTTCATCAACACAGGCAAGGCACACTTGGGGCAATTTTACTTCTACTGGATTTGGTAATCAGACTTATATTGATACCTATGTTTACGGGGCAGCTACAACTTCAACTACATCAGCCATTATTGGTTCAACGGACGTGCCATCGGGTGTGAGTGTGAGTGGGAAATTGTGGAATGATGCTGATGGTTCGGCTAATCAGACATTTACTAACATCAATAACGGTGTCGAAGCAGGTACAAATGCAGGTGGGCTAAATGCAGTTCTGATTAATTCTTTGGGTAATGTTATTGCTACCAGTCCTATAGCCACTGATGGTACCTACAATTTTACAAATGTTACAGCTGATCAGAATAATGTCACAGTTCGACTTAGTACGATTGCTGGCACGGTTGGCCAAATTGCACCAGCAGCTAACCTTCCTAATGGATGGGTTGGAACTAGTCCAATTACTACCACAGCATTTAACATCAGTAATAGTAATATCATTGATCGTGATTTTGGTGTTCGTACTGCCAATCCTGACCTGAGCGCTAGCTATTGTCAAACGAGTAAGGAATTTCTCTTTATATTAGATGACTCTAGCTCTGTTGATGCGACGGAAGTTCAGCAACAGCGAGATGCTGTCATGGCGATGTTGAATTATATTGTGAATAATGGTCTGGACATCCGCGCGGCGATCGCTGGCTTTGATGCCAGCAATCGTACAGTGATCAACTACACTGATGTCACAGCTGCTAACCTAGCGGCATTTCAAACGGCACTGAATACCAACTATGGTGTTCCTGGTAGCGGCACGAACTGGGAGGCGGGTTTTCAACAAGGCATTACCTTGGGGCTTTCTGCCAATAATCCCGATGTGACTTTTTTCTTCAGTGATGGATTCTCGAATAGCGGCAACAGCCCGATCGATGAAGCGAATCAATTTAAGCTCGCTGGTTCTCATATTTATGGCATTTGGATTGACTCCGATGTCAATCTTACCTTAGATTCTTTCAAAAGCATCACTGATGGTGCAGAAACCAGTGAATTTAATGGGGCTAATGCGAATAATGCAGACTATATCAAAGTGAATAACTATGGTGAGTTACCGCCCAAAATGACCGCATTAATCCAAGGGATTTGTCCTGGCAAACCGAATCTACTGCTAGTCAAACGGATTACCCAAGTCAATGGTAGTACCCTTACCCAGAGTGGAGACAACCTTGCTAGCTATATCAATGAAGCCGGAAATCCCTATGATGATAATAGTTTAGATAATCCTATTAGCCCCGCTCGGCCTGATACGGATAAATGGCCTAATCCAGCCACGTTTCTCTTGGGCGGGGTCAACGGTGGTAACGTTCGTCCCAATGATGAACTGGAATATACCATTTACTATCTATCAGCAGGCAATAGCGGCGCTAACAATGTGCTATTCTGCGATCGCGTTCCGGCGAATGTCAACTTTATTCCAACCGCATTCAATAATTTTGGTACGCAGGCAACTGGAGGATTAGTAGGCGATCGCGGCATTTTGAGTTTAATCAATAATATAACTGCATCTTTTACGAACATTGCAGATGGCGATGACGCTCGCTACTTCCCACCGGGCAGCAGCCCTACCAGCCTATATCCTAATATCAACTGTGGCGGTAGTAATGATAATGGCGCGATCGTGGTACGCCTTGGTGATTTACCGAAGGCAGAGGCTCCGGGAACACCCAGTGGGGCCTATGGTTGGATTCGCTTCCGGGGACGGGTGAAGTAGTTGTTGGCAGGACGGCTTGAGCGGCAGTTGGTTGAAGTAGCTTCCTGGGCACAATGGAGATATGTGCCTTTACCGTTGTGCCCACAGGTAAATCGAGGATTTTTCAATTATGGTCATGCTGACGCGCGCTCTGGATCAACCTGTATCGCTGAGTCAAGTTCCTTTGCCGGAGATATTGCCGCCAGTTGTGATTGTGGCGTTCACAAGGCCGGATTTGTTGACTCAAGTGTTGTCGGCTTTGGCAGAACAAACGCTGCGCCCAGCAAAAATTTTGGCTTATCTCGATGGGAGTCGGGGGGCGAAGGATGATGCCCTGATTCAAGATTGCATTCGGTTGCTGGAAGAATTTGATGCGACGATTCCGGTGGAGATTGTGGCGCGATCGGAGAATTTAGGCTGCGATCGGAATGTGATTTTGACGCTGACTGAGGTGCTGGAGGCTTATCCGGCGGTGGTTTATCTGGAAGATGATGTGGTGCCGAATCCCTGTTTTTACGATCGGATGTGTCGGTTGTTGAATCTGTATGCGGACCAGAAGCAGGTGTTTTCGATGAGTGGGTATGCAAATTTTCCGGATGAGCTGAAGCCGGAGATCGATCGCGATTTTATTGTGTCGAATCGGGTGTTTGCTTTGGGGTTTGCGACTTGGGCCGATCGCTGGCAGGCGATCGATCTAATTCACCAACCCCCGGCACCAAATCCGTTTGGGGACTTTTCGCGGATTCCGCCGACGTTGCAGACGCGCTATACGATGGTGAATCAGTTCTTTATGGAGCGCAATCGGAAGACGGATTGGGTGATTTCGATGACGGTAGCGGCGCTGTATCGCGGGTATGTGCATGTGATTCCGACACGATCGATGGTGCGGAATGTGGGGTTTGGTCATGCGGAGGCGGTGAATTATCGGGGGGCGGAGCCGGATTGGGCGAATGCGAATTACGATGCGGAGGCGGTGCCGGATGCTTTGCCTGAAAATTTGGCGCTCCTGCCGACGTTAGCGCGGGAGATGAGTGGAGTGGAGCTGGTCAAGCATTTGCGGGCGCAGTCGGGTATTTGGTTGAGTCCGCAGGTGTTTTGGTATTTCTGGCGGCGATCGCGCAGTTGGGCTGATCGGTGGGCTTGGTTGCAGTTTTTTGGCGATCGGTTGGTGATGATGTTGCGACGCTGGAAGTCGGGTTTGCCGCTTTAGGGTTTAGCTTGTCCGCAAAAATTGACTTTGCAAAAATTTGATTTTGATCGGCTTGAGTTCCTGGGAGAATTCGAGTCGATTTTTATATGTCTTGAAAGTCTCAAAAAAGTCTTGCAGTAAACTATGCTTAATCTCGGAATATTTTACAGGTCTAGGGTGTAGACCTGTATTGATTCTTTTTTGAGGCGTTGAGATAGATGGCAACTGACAAGCAAGATTGCAAAAATGGGAATTATGGGATGAGTCTGGTGGATGCCTGTAGGTCAAAATTTGGTGGATGCTGCTTTGGATAATAACACCTTTATAGTACTGATTTACTTATTGGCGGGTCGATTGCTGCATGAAGTTGCTCATGGGGTGATGGTTTATATTGCGATGAGGCCGGAGGTGCGGCCAATGCGGTTTAATCCTGTGGCTTATACGAGTTGGGCTTATACGTGGGCTTGGCCGATCGTGGGTTGGGCGGTGCTGACAATGCCATTGCCGGGGGCGATGGTAAAGGTGAAGGCAAAGGATTTGCGGGGCCGGGGGTGGCAGAGTTTGGTGGCGCTGGCGGGGCCGATCGTGACGTTTGGCTTGTTGGGATTGGTGGCGATGCGGTGGGGAGATTCCGGGCAAGTACCTTTGGGAATGAGACAATGGTTTCGGATGGAATGGGTGGCGGCTTGGCTGAATTTGTTGCCGCTGCCGGGGTTGGACGGCTATGGGATAATCGAACCTTGGTTGCTCCGCAAATGGCGTAATTATTGTCACAATAAGCGACTCTTCGGGCCGATCTTACTATTGGTATTATTGCCTCTGCCGAAATTACTATCGGTAATGAAAGTCCAGCCTGAACATGTTTATGTAATGCCTGGTTTCTTGCTGGTTATAGCTCTAGGAATCGCTAGTTTGGTGCTGATGGAACGATGGCGGGAAAAGCAAAGTCCTAAGCTGAGTCAAGTTGATGACACAATCAAGGCCGTGACGCTGAGGAATTTGGAGCACATTCAAGGCCAGATTGCAGCGAATCCGAGACAGGTGGCAGCAGGTCTGTGGATAGAACTCAGCCAAAGTCTGGAAGACTTGGGACGATTGGATGAGGCGATCGCGGTGTATGAGCAAGCGGTGATTTATCGACCGGAAAATGTGACACTTTGGCGCAGTCGTGGGCAACTGTTAACGAAGCAAGGCTTATATGACGAGGGATTAGCCAGTTATGTCCAGGCGAGCAATTTAGTCGGGGGTGATAATTCTGATACTTGGCATTTGCAGGCGGATGTGTTGCTGGAGTTGGAGCGATGGGAGATGGCGATCGCGCTATTCGACAAGATGCTTGACCAAAAACCTAACGATAGTCATATTCTGGCCGATCGGGGTTATGCGTTGTTTCATTTAGATAAGTTTGAGGCGGCGGGACGATCGTTAAAGATGGCAGTAGCGTTGGAGCCGAATACCTATAATTGCTATTGGTATGCTCAGGCGTTGCGATCGGTGGGAGAGCAGAAACAAGCGATCGCCGCGTTAAGAATTGCGCTGAATAAGCGGGCTGACCATGCGAGTGTCAATTTACTAATCGATTTGCAGCGGCAGATTTGGGACTATGAGGGGGCGATCGCGAGTTGTGATCAATTTTTGCCAAAGTATTTGAGTGCAGCAGCGGTCGCTTGCCGAAAAGCGGCTTTGTGGTTGCAGTTGGATCAGCCAGAGCAAGCTTTGAAGCTGCTGTCAGAGGTATCGCGTGAGGCTTTACCGTTGATGGATTTGCGTTTGCGATGTCAGCTGTATTATCAGGCGGGTGATTATGAGGCGGCGTTGGCAGATTGTTTGTTATCGCTGAAGTGGGAACCGGAACAGCCGATTGCCCTGGAGCTATACGGTCAAATTTTGGAGGCAATGGGGAAGGAACGGCAGGCGATCGGAATTTATCGCAAACTATTGGCGCTGAGGCCGGAACTGTTTTGGGTGCGGGTACGGCTGGGGGTGTTGCTGTTGGAACGGCAGCAGTATGGGTCGGCACAGGAGATGTTTGCGATCGTGCTAGAAGCACGGCCCGAGGATGTTGATGTGTTGTATCTACAGGAGGCTGTTCAGAATTTTGTGTAAATCAAAAATCGAGTCATTCCTAGCAGGACTTTCAGCTTGACTTACACAAAAATGCGAACTCTCTCATCTACAGGGGTTTACGCTGACAGAATTGGGGCGAATGGATGAGGCGCAAACTGTCGTCGAGAAGCTGCTAGCGATCGCGCCAGAACATGAGTTGGGGCAGAGGCTAAGTGAGGCTTTAGAGAATAGAAATTAATGCGGAATTGTTAGTTGAAAATGGGATTTTGATACGGTCTAATTTGATGAATTTACTAATAGGAATTTGAGGAGAAATTAGCAGGTCTTGTCAGAATGAGTGGGGCGATCGGCACGGGATTCGGCCACGATCGGGCAGGCTTTGGGACTTCTGCGGTATACGCAGTAGGCCAAACTCTGGACTTAAGTCTAAAAGTGCTACCCAGAGAGAGTTTTGAGGCGAGCATTCAAGGTCACTTTTGGACTCTGGACTAAAATTGGACTAACTTTTCGGGGGTGTTTTTGGCGTAATTTCGGGGGTTGGCAGTTCCTCGATCGGAGCTGGACTAAAGTCCGGTACAACCACTTCACCCAGTTTCGGTTCCCTATAATAGACGCAAGTTCCCCCTTTCGGCATCGGCGGACAAGGATTATTTTTTGCCAGAATTCCTAACAGTTCAAGCTGCTTTAAATTACGCAAAGATTGCAGCGGCTCCAAGTCTTCGATCGGATTCGAATTCAACCGCAAAACCTGCAACTTCGTCAGTCCACTCAACGGCGCAATCCCCCGCACTACATTACTCGCCAAATGCAGTTCCTCCAGCTCAGTCAAAAACGTCAACGGCGTTAATTCCTCAATCAAATTCTGCTCCAAAGCCAAATAGCGCAACCGCTTCAAATCCGCTAGCACCGCAATACTCCGCAACCGATCGCCCCTAGCCGACAGCTCCCGCAGATCACCCAACTCACGAATTGGCCCCAAATCCCGCACCAACGTCCGATCGAGCGCCAACGCCTGCAACCCCCCAATCCGCTCCACCCCATCCAACCGCCGCAGCGAACTCTGATTCAGACTCAGCACCTGAAGCTCCTTCAACGCCCCCAACGGCGCTAAATCCGTAATCGGATTGCGATCGAGCACCAACCGCTTCACCTGCGGCAACCCCGCGATCGGCCGCAGATCCCGCACCCCCAGCCCCGTCAAATCCAAGACTTCCTGCTTTACCAAATACTGCGCCGCCCGCTCACAACGCTTCGTCCCCGCCGCCCAAAACAGTGCCTCCACCGTCGCCTTCACCGCCGCCGACTTCTGCGGCAACATACACCAGTCGTAAAACCGCTGCGGCTCCGCTGGCGCAACAGGTTGTACCGAATTCGCCACCGCAGGCCCCACCAAACCACCAGCCAAAAACAACCCGATCGTCCCCACCCAAACCTTCATCCCCAACATCCCAGCCATAAGCACCAACCACCAGGCCACAAATAACCCCACCACGATACAACACCCAAATCCAATCCAACCACAAGCTCAAACTCCAGTAATCTCGATGCTTCATCCAAGACACAACCAAGACTTAAAGCAAGTCCCAAAAAACACAAAGAATCATTCTAAAACCCCTATCAAATAACCCGCAGCTTGGGTGGCATCCAACACTACAAACCACTCTAAAAACGATCGCCCCCAAAACCACCCCTCCAGCCCAAAACCCGATCGCCCCACCTCAAAAATCAAAATCTCATCCAAAATAATACAAATAAACTATAATACATTTAAACCATCAAAATCAAATACCAATAAATCTTTCAAGACTCAATCAAAGACCAAGATCGAGTCTCATTTGAGCTTTTCAAACAAAAAATCCATCTCTACCCAATCGCCAAACTCGTCAATCCGGGGCACCCTAAACCCAACCCCAAAACCTCAACAGCCATGCTCAAGCTCATCGATCGCCTCACCACCGTCCACATCGTCGCCCACCGCGAAACCACCACCCAACTCGAAACCTACCTCCACACCCAAGGTTTTACCCCCCAAGTCTCCCGCCAAATTCCCACCCCGGCGATGGCAACCTACTCCCCCAGCTACCGCTGCCTCCTCAACCACCACAGCATCTGGCAACAAATCGCCCCCACCGATCGCCCCGCCCTGATCATCGAAGCCGACTTCATCCCCATCCAAAACCTCAGCCAAGCCCCCATCCCCAGCCCGATCGACAGCCCCAACCTCGGCATCACTTGGCTCTACACCTGCGCCCCCCAGCTCTACAGCGTCACCGCCCAAGGCCACGCCCAAGGCTTCTCCGCCGCCACCGTCGCCTACATCCTCACCCCCCCAGCCGCCCAAGCCCTCCTCACCTTCCCCGATCTCTACGCCCAAACCCCCGATCGCTACGCCACCTGGGACTGCGAACTCGCCGAATACCTCACCCAACATGGCTTTACCAACTACATCCCCTACCGCAACTACGGCGAACACGACGGCACCCCCAACCCCGAACATCGCCGCCATGGCCTCAGCGCCATCCACCGCGCCGACCTCCTCCACGATCGGCTCGCCTTTTCCCCCACCTACGCCACCCAACCGCACCACCGCTGGCTCGAACGCAGCCGCGCCCGCAGTAAAGGCATCATCCGCCTCCTCACTGGCCGCTACCTCCGTCCCAAAATCTACCGCAACTCCAGCGTCCCCCTCCGCCTCCTCCGCTTCGCCCTCCTCCGCCAAATCTCCCGCCAGTCCCCCTTTAAAGATGCACCAACAAGCAATGCACTAAAAAGCAATGCACCAAAAAGCAACGTAAACTGAAGACGCAGCTAGTTGTCAAAACCAGCTCGTTCCCAGTTGTTAGTTCTTCCCCGTTTTCCCATGCGCGCTCCCCTTCTTCCTAGCCTCTGCCTCATCACCCTGCTGCTCACCGCCTGCAACAGAAAATCCCTCGAACAAGCCCTCGCCCCCGACCCCCGCCTCAGCCCAAATTCAAACGCTACACCCGCAGCACAAACGCCGATCGTCCAACCCTCTTCATCACCATCTAATTCCCCGACTCCAAGCCCCAGCACCACTCCCGGTCTCGGCGGCTACACCGATTTAGATGGCACCCCCGCCGAACTGCGGAACTACCTCAACGACCTCCTCCAACTCAACCAACTCCCCCTCAACTGCAATCCCCCCTGCACCACCTTCAGCCCCAACCAGCCCATCCAACGCCGCGAATACGCCCGCTGGCTCGTTGCCGCCAACAATCGCTTCTACCAAGACAGCCAACCCAACCTCATCCGCCTCGCCACCGCCAGCGCCACCCCCGCCTTCACCGACCTCCCCAAAACCGACCCCGACTTCCCCGCCATCCAAGCCCTCGCCGAAGCCGGACTCATCCCCAGCCCCCTCAGCAACGACAAAGCCCCCAAAGAATTCAAACCCAACAACCCCCTCACCCGCGAAGACCTAATTCTGTGGAAAGTCCCGATCGACCTCCGCAGCCTTCCCCCCAGCACCCCCGACAAAAATCTCCCCTTCCAAGACCTCACCAAACTCAGCCCCGCCACCCTCAACGCCATCACCGCCGACAGCAAAAACGGCAACCAAGCCAACTTCCGCCGCGCCTTCGGCTACACCACCCTCTTCCAACCCCAACGCCCCGTCACCCGCGCCGAAGCCGCCGCCGTCCTCTGGCACTTCGGTACCTCCGCCGCCCCCCGCACCGCCCAAACCCTCCTCAACCCCACATCCAGCCCCACACCAACCTCAACCCCTAGCCCCACATCCAGCCCCAAATAATCGACGCAACAACTCCCAAATCCCCGAGTATCATTGAACAGAATAGGAATACTACAACCCTAAATCATGAACATTTCTGCTGCCTGCAAAACTGTCTCCGTCGCCCTTGCGACCACAGCCCTATCCCTGGCAGGCACCATCCTCCTTCGCCCCGAACCCGCCCAAGCCCAAGCCGCTTACGGCAGCTACGTCGGCATCGGCCCTGCCTTCGGCCTCACCAACGGCGAAGGCAACAACGAAGAGCGTGAAATTTCTGGTTTGATCAATGCCCGCTACAAATTCCTTGAGCTACCCGTCTCCCTCCGCGCCCAAGCCTTCATCGGCGATGGTGTCACCCTCGTCCCCACCGTCTCCTACGACTTCCCCCTCAACTGGCAAACCGATGCTTACGTTGGGGTTGGTGCTGCCGTTAACTTCTCCGGTAACACCCCGATCGGCAACAAAACCAGCTTCGCCATCCAACCTGGCATCGACTACGCCCTCCCCAAAAGCAACCTCGTCCTCTTTGGTAATGCCGTCGTCGCCTTCGATGCCTATGAACAAGGGGGTGGTGCTGCTGCATCTATCCAAGGTGGTGTCGGCTTACGATTCTAAGTGGCGTTAGCCTATGGTTCTAGGCGGCCTTAGCCTACGATTCTAGGTGGCGTTAGCCTATGGTGCTAGTCGTCAAACCTGCGGGAACTTACCCTAAATCATCAATTTCATTAGTTTGTTATGGGCATCAACTCGATGTCCATTTTTTATGGCGCATTTTCTCAATAACATCACCTATCCGCACAATTTCTTCTCCCCAAGCACCTCATTTCATAGCAATAACATGAGCTATGCAATTTACTAATTCACGGTGGGAAAACTAAATCTAAACCGCATTAACCCCACAATTTGTCGACTGATAACCCTTAACTTCTGTACTTCTCACCCATGAATCCTAACAAAACCGCAGTCATCCTCATTGGCTACCAAAAAGACTACTTCTCACCCGATGGCGTTCTCTACAACGTCATCGAAGCCTCTACCAAATCCAACCACGTCATCGAAAACACCGTTCATTTCCTCAACGAACTGCGCGGTACACCAACCCTAATCATTACGACCCCGATCTTCTTCACCGCCAGCTACGACGAACTCACCGAAGCCGTCGGCATCCTCAAAACCATCAAAGAAGTCCGCGCCTTCCAAGCCAACACCCCCGGTGCCGAAACGATCGACGAACTCCAGCCCTTCCGCGATCGCATCCTCGAAGTCCCCGGCAAACGCGGCTTCAACGCCTTCATCAACACCAACCTCGACGAAATCCTCCAGCGCCACGGCATCAACCACATCGTCCTCGCCGGAGCCGTCGCCTCCGTCTGCATCGACTCCACCGGGCGCTACGCCCACGAACGCGGCTACCAAGTCACCATGCTCCGCGACTGCCTCTCCGCCCGCACCGTCTTCGAGCAAGAATTTTACTGCGACACCATCTTCCCCCTCTACGCCAACGTCGTCGAGCACCACATCCTACTCGAAAGCTGCCTCATCCCCGCCTAACCCTCGCCCAGCACCTTATCCAACCGCGTCGCATAGCCCGTCAGCTCGGTATAGCCATTACCGCTGACGGGCTTACCATCTTTCGTCCCGCCATACTTCACCGCCCCCTCCCAATACACCGCCGTCGCCGTATTCAGCTCCTGATTCGGCATCCAAGCCCCCGCCGTCAACTCCAAACCCAACTTCGGAACCTGCAAATCCCACTTCACCGGATACACCGCCCCACTCTTCGGACTCCGCCACCGATCGCGCACCACCACCTCCCAATCCGCCGCATTTAGCGTCATTGTTTCACCACTTTTCGCCACATATTTCCCCGCCGAAGTCGCCTCCAAACTCCCATCTTCCCGCCGCAACAAATACAGCATCAACGCACTCCCATCATTCAACTGAATCGAAAACCAATCCCAACCCACTGTTCCCGCACTCAACGCACTCGTCGAAAACTCATGATCCTTCCAGGTCAGACCCTTCACACGATATTCCTGACCTTTCACTTTAATCATCCCGGACGTTGGCTGTTGCACTAACGAATAATAAAACGAAGCATTGCCCGATCCACTACCTTTAACACTAAAACCGCGATCACCTTGCAACACAGGTTCCATTAAGTTTTCAACATCAATATTGATTTCGATATCATTATCCTTAGCATTTAAGTTAATGCTATTTTCGCTAACCGATCGCGCCGACCAATCCTCCAACCACACCCCATAAGGCGCAGAATCCACCCCCGCCAGTCCCGCTCCACTGCGACTAAACCGTTCAAACTCATAGAACTTTTGATTTTGAATATCACTCACCGTAAAGTGAGCCGAATAGATTTGCCCCTTGCGCCACTGCGACACCGAATTCCGTCCCGAACCCTCCACCGCCTGCCGGAAAAACGTCAACTGAAACCCAAACGGCCTCCCCTCCGCCGTCTCCAGATTCCCCGTGTAATACCACCACTCCGTCTGAAACCCCTCATGCGCCCCAAAATCCTGCGGAAAACTCCACTTCCTCGGCCCCATCGCCTTCTCAAAACCCAGCTTCGCCGTCGTCACCCCCTCCAACCATTCCACCCGCGCCCCCGCGATCGCCGGAGCCACATTCCCAAAAAACAAAACAAAACCCAAAACCCAAACCAGCAAAATCCGCATTTTCTAATCCTCTGTCCCATTGTGGGAGAATCTCCGTTTTACCCTGTGACGCGCATAATCACATTGGTGTCGCCCGCAGCCGTAACCCTAAAGCCTGCACAACTTTCAGCACCGTCGCAAACTCTGGATTACCCTCGATCGATAATGCTTTATACAGACTCTCTCGCCCCAGCCCTGTATCCCGCGCCAGTTGTGTCATCCCCCGAGAACGCGCAATATCGCCCAGCGCCGCCACTACTAAAGCTGGATCGCCATCCTCCAGTGCCGCTTCCAGATATGCAGCAATGTCTTCCTTAGTGTCCAGATGTTCCGCCGCATCCCAGGGATAAGTTTTAGTCTTAGTCATAACTTACCTACAATTCTTCTGCTAAAGCTAACGCGGTCTGAATATCCCGGTCTTGAGTCCGCTTATCGCCCCCTGCTAAAAGCACAATGACAATATCACCACGTTGGATGAAATACACACGGTAGCCAGGGCCATAATCAATCCGTAATTCTGACACCCCACTACCTACTGGCTTTACATCCCCAGGATTGCCCATTGACAACCGTCGAATGCGAATATCAATACGACTCCGAGCCTGCCGATCGCGCAAAGCCCCAAACCATTGAGCATAAGTCTCCGTTTGCCGAATCTCAACCATAGCTCAAGTGTATCCCATAAGATACATCCTTCTTGAACATCTGTAATGCCATTTCTAGATCGTAGCGATTGTCTTGGCTGTCAAGTATCCAGTGGAGTGTGAATTCGGTTCGCGATTGCAGGGGAAAGCGGCGGAGCATCGGCACCGTTTGGGTCTGTA
>JBJORF010000108.1:0-13020 GCA_046049545.1 Cyanobacteriota bacterium
GGCGCAGTTGGTGAATGCGGGTAAACGTAAAGGTCAGCATTCACTGCTGCAAACTGAAACCAATCAATTGCTGATCAATTGGGCCAAGGAAGTGGCGATCGTGGTGCGCTTAAAAGGCGGCGATCCCTTCGTCTTTGGAAGGGGCGGCGAAGAATGGTGGGATCTGGTGGCGGCGGGCATTGCCGTGGAAGTGGTGCCGGGAGTGACGGCAGGCATTGCCGCCCCGGCTTATATCGGGATTCCGGTGACCCATCGCGATTACAGCTCGTCGGTGGTGTTTGTCACGGGCCATGAGGCAGCCGGGAAATATCGGCCCGCAGTCAATTGGCAAACGATCGCCCAGGGTGCAGAAACGATCGTGATCTACATGGGCATCCACAACTTGGAGACAATCGTCGCCGAATTTCTCGCAGCGGGCCTGGCAGGGAATACGCCCATCGCGCTGATCCGCTGGGCGACGCGCCCGGAACAGGAAACCCTGACTGCGACTTTAGAGACCGTGAGTACAGCGGTTCAGGCAGCGCAATTTCAAGCCCCCACGATCGCAATTGTCGGGGCCGTGGTGAATTTCCCGGTGCATCTTGCGGAGCTGATTGCCAGCCATCAAACCGCACGATCGTAGATTCAGAGCAGTGGACTAGATTTCGGTTTCCCGCGAGAACTTTTTCTGGAGCCAACTGCTGGCCCCACTGACCAATGCGCCGGCCATCAGAATACCGATCGCGGGTTGCATGACGGGCTGCCATAGCTGATACCAGAGGTCGAGGCCCAAGGAAAAGTGTGCCGATCGCCCGACGATCGCCGCTGCAAACCAGACAAAACAAGCCAATACGAAGAATAGATTAATCACCAAAAGCTGGTTGAGCCAGCCGAGTAAACGGTCTTTCATAAAGGTTTTCCGATCGTCAAAGAAAGGTCTTTAGGGAATCTGTTAAGTTGTAATCGATCGTTGGGGTGGGATTGTGAGCCGAAAGTTGATGCTCATTCTGTTCTCCATTGTCCTACTAAATTCTGTGTTTATTAGAAAAATCTATCCGTAGAGTAGTTTTCCGCTGTGGGTAGATTTCCGCCGCAGGAAGGATGGTGGGGGACGATTGTTTCAGGATTTAATTTCAGGGTTGATCTCGGCGCACTGAAGATTTAGCGCACTGCGGATTTGGCGCACTGAAGATTTAGCACACTGAAGATTCGATGCACTGATACAACGTCACCGGATTGGGGATTAATGGGCCGAATATTGTCCATCCATGGCACGATCGCACGGTAGCGGAAACTCATGACGCAACTGAAATTATCGGGGGATTTGGCCATTCAAGATCTGGTGCTGGGCGATCGGGGATTGGCACCCGGATTCACGGCACCCGATACGATCGACTTACCTGCAAATTCCTCAAACTCCAGTACTTCGCCCCCTGTAATCTCGATCGTCAATGCCACATCGAGTTGGCCAATCAGCGCCACGATTCGCCAAACCGGGGGCAACCTGGAACGCGCCAAAGTCCTGTTCTATCTATCGCCGGATGCTGTCCTGAACCGCAGCGATCGGTTACTCAGCGCTACCAGCATTGGGCTAGAAGCAAACGCGGCAACCGTACTCCAGCCGTTGACCCAAACCATCACCCATGAAGTCAGCCTACCGAGCGCAGCGGATGCGTTTTGGCAGAGTTTTGAGCGCAATGATGGCGCGATCGCGGGTTATATCGGAGTTGTTGTCGAAGGACTCTACGGGACTGGCGAAAAGCTCACCGACAATAATCGCACCTGGGCCAAGTTTTCCCTCGCCCCATCGCCTTTGCAAATCTACGACTTTACCTATCACTACAACCGCGTTCCTCCAACGCTGCCCACCCTAGCGAATCCCATCCTGCCTAATCCCATCCTGCCTAATCCCATCCCGCCTAATCCCATCCCGCCTAATCCCATCCTGCCTAATCCCACCTTAGCTAACCCCACCCCGATCGGTGATTTTTATCGCGGTATGGTGATTGCTCCGGCGGGCCATTATCAGGTCGGTCAATGGCTGGATTGGCAGACTGACCCGAATCAAGCGGGCCACAATGGCCAATACGAAATCACTGGGGTTCAATCCTATGAGGGTTTTCAGCCTGCGGGCCGGGTGGACGTGGTGGATTATTTCGATGCAGAATCCTCTGGCTGGTATCGGCCTCCGGCGGCAGTGGGGACAAATTATTTGGGCAGTGAATCGGGGTATCTGTCGCTGCCAACATCGGGCAATGATCGCTTTGGCGGAGACTTCTATGAGGCCGATGTCCACTGGACCGCCCCGATCGCCCCCACGATCGCTGTCGCTCCCCGCAGCAGTGACCCCACTGTGCAGGCATTAATCAATCATGAATCACGTTACTGGGACGCCCGCGCCAATGGCGGCATCATCACCTATAGCTTCTATCGAGCGGGTTTGCCGTATGGGGGTTCGGAGCGCGTTTCCCCGGTGAACGAGGGCGTAAAGCGCAATGTCCGACAAATTCTGGCCGATCTTGAACAAATCATCCCCATCGACTTTGTGGAGGTCGATGAAACAACCAGCCCACCGGGGGTACTGCGCTATCTCGAATCTGACGGTGAAGGTCGCCCTTTCTACGCCTATACCTATTACCCCAATAACGGTCTAGGCAGCGATGTTCACCTGAGCAACATGACCGGGGATGCCGGATTTGATGCGCCGATCGGCAGTTATGGCTATCGATCGTTGCTGCATGAAACGCTGCACGCACTGGGCCTCAAGCATCCCGGCCAGTATGATGCCGGAGCCGGAGTGGCCGAACCGCCCTACTTGCATGGCTCAGCGGATCACAGCATGAATACCGTCATGAGCTACAACCTGCCCGGCTCCCAGGCCGTGACCGCCATGCCCTACGACATTGCGGCTTTGCAATATCTCTATGGTCAGCCGCGCACTGGGGCCGATACGACCTACGCCTTCACCCAGCTCACCCATTATCAAGTGGGGACAAAATCCTTCGGCGATCCGCGTTTGAATAGCAAACTGACGATCGCCGATGCCGGGGGCACCGACACCTTAGACTTTTCCGGCCTGCCGATCATGCGTGAGCATCGGTTTGATCTGCGTCCCGGTGGCATATTGACCACCCAAGCCGCCTACGAAACCCAAGCCTACCGTGATTTTGTATCGCTTCAGCCCTTCACCACCAGCGCTTTCGGCGTGCGCTTAGGCCAAACCACGGAAATCGAAAATCTGGTTAATTCGATCGGGCATGACAGCATCATTGCCAACGACGCGGCGAATCAATTCCTCGGCTATCGTCTAGGGCGGCGATCGGGCAACGACACCTTGGCCGAAACCCGTGCCAACGATCGGCTCGTTCTCCAAGACTATCAACTGGCTGATCTACAAGTCGTTGCCAGCGATGCCGAACTGCTCATCCGCCTTGCCGGAGATGGCACAGTGAAGATTTCCCGCTATTTCGACAGTCCCATGGTGATTCAGATCAACGATTTTGACTATCGCTACGATCGGCAGACCTTGACTTGGATGCCAGCGGCCATGCCCGCGATCAGCGAACCCACAATTATCAATGCAAATTCCTATGCCACTTCTTGAACTGACTCAGCGTAACGCTTTCAGGCTTGCTATCACTGTCTCCCGCAAACCTGACTAGGAATCGATCAGGCGATCGTGATTCACGGATGTGATCTCCGCATTCTCCCGGCGGTGAAGTTGATAGTCAGCAGGGCAACTTAGAGCAACTTCCCTGTTGATTTTTAAGGACATCACTTTCATGCGTGCAGATCTAGCAGGTAATACATTGCTTACGGCCCGGAATCTTGTGGCTCCCCTAAGCAGTATCCCTCAAGGGTTTGTGGATAGCGTGGGACGTAGTGATCAACTTGACCTGTACCAGCTACGCATGAGTCAAGCCGGCCAAGTTTCGCTTCAGTTGAGCCAGCTCACCAGTGATGTCGATCTGCAATTGCTCGATCGTAACGGCAGCAAAATTTCCGGTTCCTACAACTCCGGCAACCAATCCGAATTCCTCAAACTCAATCTGGCAGCAGGCGAATACTTTATCCATGTCTCCCAGTTCCAGGGTGATTCGGACTATGAATTACAAATCACCGACGGCTCAACCCCACCACCTGTCATTGTCGTCCCTGATCCGATCGTCATCCCCGGCCCGAGTATTTCCCCTGGGCCAACCGCACCGCCCCTGGGCAATGCGCCCCTGCCCCCAGCTTTTGCACAGAAACCCCGTACCGGAAACGTCGCGATCGATGCGCTGATCAATGCAGGCGGGAACTACTGGGACACCAGCCAGAACGGCGGTGTCATTACCTATAGCTTTTACCGGGCGAGTTCTGGGGACTATTACGGCACAGAGCGGGTTTCGGAGGTAAATGAAGCAATCAAAACCAGCGTCCGATCGCTTTTACAAAATCTCGAAACCTACGTCAATCTCCGCTTTATCGAAGTCGAGGATACCGCCAATCAAGTGGGTGTACTGCGCTACATGTTCTCCAACGGTGGCGACAATGGGGGCAACTACTACGCCTACGCCTACTACCCTTGGATTACCGATGTTGGCGGCGATATTCACCTCAATCCCAACTGGGACAATACCTACGCGACTTTTTCCGGCGGCCCTGGCACCGATGGCTACACCACCTTGATCCATGAAACCTTGCATGCCCTCGGCCTCAAGCATCCAGGGGACTATGATGCCCAGAGTAATGTCAGCGAAGGGCCCTTCCTAGCGACCTACCTCGATCACAAATCGAATACGATCATGAGCTACAACCACACGGGTCAAGCCGCGATCACGCCGCTACGCTACGATGTTCAGGCATTGCAATATCTCTACGGCGCTAAGTCCCAGGCGACGGGGGATTCAATTTACCAATTCACCGCACCAATGCACTATCGCCTCGACGATCAGGCCTTCGGCAATCCCCAGCAGGCCGTCAATCAAATCATCTGGGATACATCAGGCCGCGACACGATCGATCTGTCGAGCAGTGGCACCACCTACAATTATCATGTCGATCTGCGCGATGGCCTAATCACCAATCAGAGTGCCCTGACAACAGGCATTTACAACCATTACACTACCGGAGAAAGTTTTGTCGCACCGGGCTATGGAACTTACTTTGCCTTCGGTGTTGTGATTGAAAATGTGGTGGGTTCTTTCGGCAACGATCGAATAATTGCCAACCAAGCCAATAACCGTTTTTCCGGCTATGACAGTGCTAACTTTGGCCAAGACCAACTAGAAAACACCAGCGCCGCTGATGTCTTAGATCTATCCGGTAATCAGCGATCGCAGCTCTCAGTCGCTGTCAATGGTAATAATCTCCGCATTGACTGGGGCAATGGTAGCCAAATTACAGTAGTCGATTACTTTGGGACAAATGGCCAGATGGCGATCGTGATCGAGGGGCAGAATTATCTTATCGATCGCCAGGGAGCCTGGATCTAGTAGGCGATCGGCGTAGGCTGCCGATCGCCTAGATCGACTTACTCCGTCAACCACCCCTTCACCCGATCCATACTCTTCCAATCCGGCTTACGGGTTACCCCGTCGGCAATATTTTGCAGCACTTCTTCGGCCATCTCATCGGAAATCGCCATGATCTGACTGGCAATCTCAATGTGCTCACGCACGCCCTTTTTGCCCGCATCCAACATGGCCAAGGCTAAGTTCACCCGCGCCTGTGGATCTTGAGGATTGAGTTTGACTGCTTTTTGCGCCGTCGACATGGCTAATCCTGGCTGATCATTGAGCAGATATAACCAAGCCAAACAAGTGAAAGCCGAACTGTTTTTCTTAGTGCGATCGCAGACTTCTTTAAAGGTGGGAATCAAGGTTTCAA
Source organism: Cyanobacteriota bacterium (assembly GCA_046049545.1). Classification (GTDB taxonomy): domain Bacteria; phylum Cyanobacteriota; class Cyanobacteriia; order Leptolyngbyales; family Leptolyngbyaceae; genus Romeriopsis. The sequence continues at coordinate 5,851 of JBJORF010000108.1, forward strand.
TGCTCTCGCCTGCTTTATAGCGCTCCAGCCCTTGGTCAAACAATTCATCAACGGTTAAAGTCATAGCCCTTCACTCAAAAAATCTTCGCAGACGCTATTTTCGCCCGATCGGTTACATCCCGCAAACCTTGCGAGCGACTAAATGCCTGTTCAGATCGCCTAGGCTGAGAAGGATTTGCCGCAACCGCAGGTTTGATCGGCATTCGGATTGGCGAATTGGAAGCCGCCGCCGATCAGCGCATTGCTGTAATCGAGCTGCATCCCGTAGATATAGAGCAGGCTCTTCGGGTCGCAAATCACCTGGAAGTCGTCGTAGTCATAGACTTCATCGTCGGGCCGAATGTTACTTGGATCCTCGAAGTCCATGGTGTAGGACATGCCCGAACAGCCCCCCCCGCGTACGCCAACCCGCAGGCAGAGGTCTTTGCCTTGCTGGACGCGCAGTTGCTTTAAATGGGCGATCGCGGCATCGGTCATGAGGATGCCTTTGCTCGGAATAGTCGGGCTAGCTTGAGTCATGGGCGGTTGTTTCTCCCGTTCGCGTCAGCACCTTAACGGATGGTGCAATGGATGGAACAGTTTTATTCTAGCGAAATCTGAAATTTTCCGACGCAAATCACATTGGCGTGCGGCTCCGCTTCTACCGTTTAAGATGATTAACATCGCGACTTTACCTTGGCCCTGAACGCTAGCCTATGTCTTCTCGTTTGACCCCTGTTACGGCGAAACGCCTGCTGAAACTGCCTCAGCTTCCGAATGTCTGGGAAGTCGATCGGCGCACATTACAGCCGGGTCGCTACAGTATGGAGATGGCTTCAGAAGCTGAAGGGGACTGTATTCTCTGGGCCGACGGTTCTCAAGGTTTGGTGCGGGCAATGGATGTGGTGTCGCCGGAAGTCGGCCATGAAGCGGTGGTACGGACGCTCCTACGGGCGATCGAGTTTCCCCACGATCCCGGTCATCCCGCGCGGCCTCAGAAAGTGGTGGTACACAACCGCGAATTGCAGTTCTACCTGCGCAGTGTATTGCAGGATTTGGAGATTAATTTGGAGTATGTGCCGGAGCTGCCGCTGATTGAAGAGATTTTTCGCAGCTTTGAGCAGGCGGCGGAGAATCGCCCACCACAATTGCCCAAGGAATATCAAATTGCTCTGCAACACCAGGCCGAGCAACTCTGGCAATTGGCCCCCTGGGAACTCCTCGCCGATCACGAAATTGTCGCCATTCAATTAAATCAATGGGATCTCGACACGGTCTATGCCTCGGTGATGGGAATGCTGGGGATGGAGTTTGGGGTGTTGTTTTATCGATCGTTGGAGTCCTTGCAGCAGTTCCGGGCCAGAGTCGTCGCCGATGAGTCGATGGACAATATGGAAGAGGCGTTTCTGGAGCAGGATTGTTTGTTCCTGACCTATGAAGCGATCGAAGCCCCCAAAGCTGCGCCCGCACCATTTCTACGGTTACTTCAACCAGAAATGCAGCCTGTGTTTGGCAATCTGCATCCGTTGGAGGGGCTGCGATCGTTTCTGTATGAAGAAGAGGCATTAGCGTTGAGTGCGTTGCTCGAAGCCTTATGTCGGTTTACAAAGGCCCATCGATCGACCTTGGCGGATGCGGGGGATGATTTTCCGGCGATTGCCAGTCGCTATAAGATCACGACCCTCGCGGCGGATAGCTTATCGGTTAAGGTTTCGACCCAGCCGGAACTGTCAGCGCAATTGGCCGCACTCGTCCCCGATGATGAAGCCTCGCTACCGCTGATCCAGGATGACCTGATTCCCGAAAATGCCTATCTCAGTCTCGGCATGATCACCTGGGACATGATCATCAAAGCACGCACTTCGGTAAAACATCACCAAGCATCGACGGTGAAACCCTTGGGGGAAGGACTACCCGTGATCGTGGTGCAAACCAGTCAGCCAAAAGCCAAGCAAATGATCGACGCGATCGCCAAAATGGGGGGACTCAAGGGGATTTGCTTTAATCCGGGCGCGGATATGCTGATCGGTGAGCAGTACGATCTGGGCCTATTGCAGGCGGAGAATGGCGAATTGCACCTGTTCGGAGAGTTTCTCAATCATGATCCAACGCATAAGAACGCCCGCAATAAGTGGAACCAGCGCTGCCGCAAAACCAAGGGCTTCTGTGGTTTGGTGATTGCCAAGGGGATCACTGGGGCGAGCCGGGGCAATCCGCGCGTCACCGATATGGTCGCACTGTATGAAATGGTGTCCCTGAAGCCGGAAGCGTTGGGTTTGGGGATTTTGCACAAAGAGGCGATTAGCGGGGCAGAGTTCCTTGATTTTGAGTAGGGACGCAATTGGTGGGAGAATGGAAGCACTGAATCTACGACCTCTAATATGATTGCAAAAATCCAGTTTGCCCGTGGCATTGATGAAAAAGTCACCCCGTCGGATGTGCGGATCACCCGATCGAAGGATGGCAGCAACGGAGCCGCAACATTCTATTTTGAAAATCCCGATGCTTTGGCCCAAGACTTCACCGAAGATGTGACCGGGATGTATATGTTCGACGAGGAAGGCGAAATCCTGACGCGCGACGTTAAAGCCAAGTTCATCAATGGTCAACCTGCGGCCCTGGAAGCAAAGTATGTGATGGCTTCTTCGGCGGAGTTTGATCGGTTTATCCGGTTTATGGAGCGCTATTCCGAAGCCAATGGGATGGGCTTGAATAAGTCCTCTTAATGGCTCAAGGCTCGGTCACTGCTAACGTGCCACAGGCGGGCGTTAGCACATCCTTCCACGGAGTCCTGCTTTTGGTGCTTGCCAGCTTTGGTTAGCGGGATTTTGTGCGATCATGATCTGCGTTTAATCCTCTTGCTGTTACTCCGGTAGTTCTTCCCGTGTCGATCGCTGCTATTACGGTCTGTGTCCCCGCTACGACGGCTAATATTGGCCCTGGTTTTGACTGCTTAGGCGCGGCGCTGACGCTGTATAACGAGTTTGGCTTTACGCGATCGCCCTTGGGGTTGAAGATTACGGTGACGGGACTGGATGCCGAGCGGGTCGATCGGGATGCGAATAATCTGGTGTATCAGGCTTTTGTCGAGTTTTATCAACGGTTGGGGCGGCCTGTGCCGGGTCTGGATTTGACGATTCAGATGCATGTGCCGTTGGCGCGGGGGCTGGGCAGTTCGGCAACAGCGATCGTCGGTGGCCTGGTTGGGGCGAATGCGTTGGCGGGGGAGCCGTTGAGCATGGAGCAGTTGGCCGAAATCGCGACGGAGATGGAAGGGCATCCGGATAATGTGGTGCCGGATTTGCTCGGCGGCGCGAGTATTTCGGCTACGGGGGTGGGTCGGGCTTGGGAAGTGGCACCGTTGATGTGGCATCATGCGATCGTCCCGGTGGTGGCAATTCCTGATTTTGAGCTGCCGACCCATGTGGCCCGATCGGTATTGCCCGAAACCTACAGTCGAGCCGATGTGATTTTTAATGCGTCACACTTGGGATTGTTGCTACAGGGATTAGCCGTGGGCAACCATGATTGGCTAGTGGCGGCGCTGCAAGATCGAGTGCATCAGCCCTACCGGAAATCATTGATCGTTGGTTATGACGTGGTGGAAGCAGCAGCGATCGCGGCGGGAGCCTATGGAGTCGTGATTAGCGGGGCGGGGCCAACGTTGCTGGCGTTGACACCGAGCGATCGGGCGGAGGTCGTGCGGGATGCGATGCAGCAGGCTTGGCAGGCATTTAATGTAAATGCCGCAGCGATGGTGCTGCGGTTAGACGAGGCTGGTACGATTGTGAAGTCCTATATGCCACAGTCAGTTTAATGAAGTATTTGATGATTACCCTGTTGGTCGCACTGTGGGTTTGGAGCGTTGGCGTGATGCCGGTAGAGGCATCGATCTTCCACATGGCAGGCGATCGACCCGCGAATCTCGGGGTTACTAATGGTCAGTTGGCCGCCTGTCCAGCCACGCCGAATTGTGTGAGTTCACAGTCAGCTGATCCGGCCCATCAAATCGCGCCATTGGTGGGAGATTTGGCGGCGATCAAGGCGATTGTCGCGGCACTGCCTGGCAGCGAGATCATCACCGACAAGGCCAATTATTTGTACGCAGAGTTCACCAGCAATTTGATGGGCTTTGTGGATGATGTGGAATTTGCTGTGGTGGGTGAGCGCATTGAGGTGCGATCGGCTTCGCGGTTAGGGGAGTCCGATTTGGGCGTGAATGCGAAGCGAGTCGAGGCGATTCGGGGGTTGTTATAAAGCATTAGCCGTGGGGTGTCGTTTTTCGCAACGCGAAAACGCACCGCCGCGATTACGCGATCGGTTTATGCCCAACCCGATCGTACCCATCAAGTCAGATTGCCATAGGCAGTGACCGTCGCGATTGATAACCCGGTCATCTGTGCCACCAAGATGGACTTCAGGAAGATCAGAGTCAATCTCCAGCAATGAAGACATCTTCCCTAGAAGCGAACAAGATTTTCAGATTCTTCTTAATCGTGACAATCCAGCGAAATTATTCCGCGTTGTCAGCCATGGGTTTCCGGTATTGACGAAAGCAGGATATGAGGTTGCCGATCAGCACGGGTGCATGTCACCCTTTTTGGTAGAAAAATCAAAGCCCTGAAACAGACACTGTCACTCAGGATGAATTTCCCGATTTCATTGGCTTTTAATGTTTTCTGGAAAAGGATGACATGCTCCCAATCACCACTTTGTGCGATCGTGTACTCCAATTAATAGAGCCGCATGATTACCGTCTAGCTTTGACTGTGATGTTGTAAGTGATGTCTTGAGCAGAATTACAGTTAGATTTTGATACCTTCCACTTAATCGTGTGTTTCCCCGGATGAAGCGGCTTCAAGAAAACGTAATAGCCAATATCAGCTCCTACAACTTTGCCATTCGGAATATCGGCATCAGGAATAGCGAGAACATCATTACTCGGCAAGTGCGCCTTAAAAACCGAAGATTCTACAAAATATTGAGTGGGATTTTTAACGGGTCTCCCATCGATCGACACCTCAATATTGCTTGGAGCATCGCATCCGGTAAGAAACGATCGTAGATATGGCTCGTCAGTTGGTTCGCTGAGGGGGAATGCCAAATAAGCCGCATTAACCAGGGGGAAGAAGAGCTTCGTCCCTTTAGGAACTTGGCAATTGCGTTGAACGGGCGTACCGCTCTGAGAAAATGTGCCACCCAAAAACCACACCTGCCCCTTCTGCCCAATACGACAGTCGCCGCTATCGAGCGGATGATTGTTTGCTGGTATTTTCAATGCCCACCTCCACCACTCCGCTGCCCACTGGCCATAGGTTTTGCCGTCGGGAGTTGATTGAATCGGGGCGATTTGCGGATCCCAATGTTGCCATGACCATGGCGATCGATGGAATTTGCCCGGATGTGATGGCTTCGCCGTTGTGCCATGGGAGTAATGATATTTCTTGCCTGGCGTGGCGATCGCGGGTGACATCGAGAGACTTGTGATGCCTAATGTCGTCGCAATACTAACAATAACCAACTCAAAAATGCGCCGATTTTGACCAAATTCCTTGGTATTTTTCATGATAAAAGCCTAATAGAGTAATAGAGCGTATCAGTTCATTCATGACTTAAAATCCTATGCAGTCAGACGTAATCTACAACTCAGCGGTACCGCTGGAACCAACTAATCTACCGCTGAATTATTTTCAGATTATGACAATCAGCACTGAAATATCTCCGGATGAGACAAAATGTAATACCGAGACGATAAGTAGTAGCAGCAAGCTTTTATGCCAAGTATCTGCAAATAAATATGACAAGTAATCACTGGCTAAATTAGTGATTTGATCCAATATATTGCATCTACCAAAATCGGGTTAAAGTCGCGAAAAACTGAAATTATTGACAATTTTCAAGGTGGATATGATCGCTTCTCTATCACTAAATCGCTTGAACACAGCTGACATTTTGATTCCGAAAATCAGTGGAGTTAATGATTTCTGTCGTATCAAAATATGATGGTTGCTTCAGCAACTCCGATCGACCTCTGCCTTAGCTACCCCAAAGATTTCACCGAAAACTGCGATTCGGGGGTTAATGTAGTGGTTAGTGTTGTCGGTTGGGTGGTGTTTTCGATGAAATTTTGGTGAAACTGTGAATTTTACGCTGTGATCTTCCTGTTTGCGATCGCTAAAATGAGTATCACGTAGGGACTAGCTGGTTAAAAGTGAGTTCTTTTTATTAGGGATATTTATGCAAATTTGTCACACATCAAGTCGTCACACATCAAGTCATCACAGATCAAGTCATCACAGATCAAGTCATCACACAGCTTTTTTCGGGTTTTCGGTAGGAATGTTGGCAGTGGGTGGGGTGATGCTGCTGCCTACGATCGCCCAAGCCCAGATTACACCGACGATCACGGGTGATCCTGGCGCAACAGGGACGATCGTGACTCCCACGAACACAACTTTCGATATTACGGGCGGTCAAACTGCCGGAAGCAATCTGTTTCACAGCTTTTCACAATTTGGGCTGACCCAAGGCCAAACCGCAAATTTCCAAACGGATGCAGCGATTCAAAATGTCCTGGCGCGGGTGAATGGCGGCGATCCTTCCGTAATTGATGGCCTCTTGCGGTTGAGCGGCGCAAATGCCAATCTCTACCTGATGAATTCGGCAGGAATTGTGTTTGGGCGAGATTCTAGTGTGAATCTGCCTGCCTCGTTTATCGTCACAACCTCGCCCCACATTGGCATTCAAAGCCCCGATCGGCTGTTAACCAACGAATTCAACGCGATCGGCAATAACGATTACGCGACACTTGCGGGGACTCCTTATCGGTTTCGATTTCCGATCGGGGCCACGGGGTCGATCGCCAATTTGGGTGATTTGACGGGACTGGCATTTCCCCTGAATGAAACCAGGACGGACTTTACCGGAGGCGGCTTTGTCCCCATTGTGAATCGAAATATTACACCAGGTCTGAAACCAGGCGGGGATAACGCGATCGCGTTTGTGGGCAATACCGTATTCAGTCCAAAGCCGATTTTCACCACGGGCGCGAATGTTGTCGGCGTCGCAGCAGCGGAAAACTCGACAGTGGTTTTGAGAGCGTTCGGATTTTTGTGTAAGGGTGTTGAACGTCAATAAGTGAAGCGTTCAGGGAACATAATTGCGAAATGGGAAGCGGCGGCTTTCCAATCT
>JBJORF010000109.1:0-12981 GCA_046049545.1 Cyanobacteriota bacterium
CACCCCATAGCCAGCCTTACGGTAGTGGGCTGTGCCCACGTCATCAGCGATCGGCCTCAATAAGCCAACGTCTCCAACGTCTCCCGCAAATAGCGATAGACCAAAGTATCGAGCGAAGCATCTCCATTCGCTACAGCCGCCTGTTGCTCACAATCCTCTTGCCAGCGCTGAAACCCGGAGCTTTGCGCGATCGCCAATTTCAAACCATTCCAGACCAACGCATCAGTCACGATTGCCGCTTCACTTGTAGCCGCAGGAGTTTGGGACATTGCACAGACCATCCTATAAGGGTGTCAAAAATCAAGCATTGTCGCAATAAGCAACAATTATTCCATCCATTATTTAGCATAATGCCAAAATCCGGGTGCGGTTGTTACCCAGGCCACATTTCGTAATTTCCGCCCCAAGATTTCAGTCCCACCCCATCACCGACTAATCCTCGATGTCCGGCAGCAATCGATCGACCTTCAATCCCGGCTCAAAAAACTGTTGCCCCACTGCGGTCGCTGCGATCGGGCTAGCGGCTTGAAAATCGCTGTCGCTCGCTAGCATCACCTGACCTACCGCTAGGGGTACCTGCAAAAATAGATTTGCGGCCAAAAAGCTTACTGCCGCTACGAGCAAGCCGAGTCCGTGATTCGGGATCGGCGTTATGGGAGCCGCGATCGCTGCATGGTCATTGACCGCTTTCAACAGCAAAAACATCAGTCCTGCGCCCATGGCAATCACGATCGGATTGCGCCGATGTTGGAACAGCGCTAACATTTTGCGCTGATTTTCGGTCAGATTTGCTGACTTGAGGCTGACAGCCAACAGACTGTAAATGCAAAAGGGCTTCTCCCACTGCATCCAAACGATTGGCCCGATCCCCACGATCGCGATGATTAAAAGCTCGATCGCGCTCGGAAATAGCGGATCCCCGGCTCCTAGGCCCAGAAAACACAACACCAACCAGAACGGTACTGCAGCAATACCGGCACCATGAATCCAAAGATAAGGATCCGCCCAAAAGGTTTTCATAAACCGTTGATCTTAAAACTATGAAACGAACTGAAACCCAGTATAGGCCCTTAATTGTGGTGTTCGCGCTGTTGCTTCAAGACTTGTAGCTGTTGTAGTAAGGATTCGGCATCGGCATGGAGGCTGAGCAACTTCACTTGATGATCCGCTTGATACACCGACTGGGCGATGTCCATCGGGCGAGATGCTTCGGATTGGGACGTGGAAGGGGAAATGGTAGTAGACATTTTTCTTTATGTTTTATGAAATTCACACCGCGACCATCATAGTACCGGAAGGATGACGAAAACTGTAGCGAAAAGTTACCTTTCGCCGCTTCTTTCGATGCTTGTTGATCGTGCCGATCGCCCCACTACCCCAATGCACACCGATCGGCGATACTAATAAACTGCAAGCCACGGGTTTGGCCCGGTTGTCTGCAAGTCCATCTTTATCCTCTCCCTGAAACTGAGCCGTGATTATCAATCCTCCCAGCGCCCAAACTCCACCCCAGTCCCAAACGCGCGGCGCTTGGCGTGGGTTGATTGAGGAATATCGCCGCTATTTGCCCGTGACGGACAGCACGCCTGTGGTGACGCTGCGGGAGGGCAACACGCCATTGATTCCGGTGCCGTCGATCGCGGCGGAAATTGGTCGGGGCGTGAAGGTTTACATCAAGTATGACGGTTTGAACCCCACAGGCAGCTTTAAGGATCGTGGCATGACGATGGCCGTGACCAAAGCCAAGGAAGCAGGCGCGGAAGCCGTGATCTGCGCCAGTACCGGGAACACCTCAGCTGCTGCCGCCGCCTATGCCCGTCGGGCCGGAATGCGGGCCTATGTGTTGATTCCCGATGGCTATGTGGCGTTGGGTAAATTGGCGCAGGCGTTGATGTATGGGGCGGAAGTGTTGGCGATTAAAGGTAACTTCGATCGGGCCCTGGAACTGGTCAAAGAGACCGCCGAGAAGCATCCCGTCACTTTGGTGAATTCGCTTAACCCCTATCGCCTTCAGGGGCAGAAGACAGCAGCTTTTGAAGTCACTGACGCGATCGGTAATGCCCCGGATTGGCTCTGTATCCCCGTCGGCAATGCGGGCAATATCACCGCCTACTGGATGGGTTTTAATGAGTATTATCAAGAGGGCCGCTGCACGAAGCTGCCCCGGATGATGGGCTTCCAGGCGGCAGGTTCGGCACCGTTTGTTGAAGGTGGCATTGTGACGAATCCGGAGACGATCGCCACGGCCATCCGCATCGGTAACCCGGCGAACTACGACAAAGCCTTGCGGGTTCAAGCGGCGAGTAAAGGTGAATTTAACGCGGTCACTGATGAGGAGATCCTCGTGGCCTACCAAAAGCTAGCAGGTAATGAAGGGATTTTCTGCGAACCCGCGAGTGCGGCTTCGGTGGCGGGCCTGCTGAAGAAGAAAGACGAGGTGCCCTACGGTGCAACAATTGTCTGTGTGCTGACAGGGAATGGACTCAAGGATCCCGATACGGCGATCAAGCGCAGCGGCGAAGATCAGTTCCATCAAGGGGTGGAGCCGGATATTGATGCGGTGGCGAAGGTGATGGGGTTTTAGGATACAACGCAATTTACTGAAATCTTTTTTGTCGTCTCATCTACGGCTCAGGAGGCCGATTCCCTATGGCACGTTTAGCCCTGTTGAGTGTTTCCGATAAGGCCGGACTGGTTGAGTTTGCAACGCGGTTGATCAATGAGTTTGGCTTCGATGTGATCAGTAGCGGTGGCACGGCCCAAGCGCTGAAAGCCGCTGGGCTGAATGTTACCAAGGTTTCCGACTATACAGGTTCCCCCGAAATCCTCGGGGGGCGTGTCAAAACCCTCCACCCGAAAATCCATGGTGGTATCCTGGCTCGGCGCGATTTGCCGGATCACGTTGCGGATCTCGAAGCGAATGGGATTCGCCCGATCGATCTTGTCGTCGTCAACCTCTACCCCTTTGCAGCAACGATCGCAAAACCCGGTGTCACGCTGGAAGAAGCGGTTGAACAAATTGATATTGGTGGCCCGGCGATGGTGCGGGCTTCGGCAAAGAATTTTGCCCATTTGACGATTTTGACCAATCCCGGTCAGTACGATACCTATCTGGATGAACTGAAACAGAACGGTGAGATTTCGCTGAGTTTCCGTCAGCAGGCTTCCCTGGCGGCGTTCCAGCATACGGCTGGCTATGACAGCGCGATCGCGGCTTACCTGTCAGAACAGCTTGAAGGCGCAGCAGCCTCAAACACAGAAACCCAAACCCTCCCGGCCCAATTCGGTCTCAGTGGCCAAAAAATCCAGGATCTCCGCTACGGCGAAAATCCCCACCAGCCTGCCGCTTGGTATCAGATGGGAGCGACCCCTACTGGCTGGGCAGCGGCGACTAAACTCCAGGGTAAGGAACTGAGCTACAACAATCTGGTTGACCTGGAAGCGGCCCGCAAAATTATTACCGAGTTTGCGAATTCTGACCCGGCGGCCACAATCATCAAGCACACCAATCCCTGCGGCTCGGCTATGGGCAGCACGATCGCCGAAGCCTACCAAAAAGCCTTTAATGCGGATGGGACTTCTGCCTTTGGGGGAATCGTGGCGTTGAATCGCCCGATCGACTCCGCCACCGCCGAAGAGCTAACCAAAACCTTCCTCGAATGCGTTGTTGCGCCGGGATGCGAACCAGCGGCCCAGGAAATTTTGCAGAAGAAGGGGAATGTGCGGGTGCTGGTTCTCCCGGAATTGCTGGGGAGGGCGGACTATGTGATTAAAGATATCGCGGGTGGTTTCCTCGTCCAGGCGGCGGACAAATCCACAGTGCTGCCCAGCGATTGGCAAATTGTCACCAGTAAACAACCTACTGATGCTGACCTTGCCGAACTGCTCTTTGCCTGGAAAATCTGTAAGCACGTCAAATCCAACGCGATCGTGGTTGCGAAAAATCGTACGACGATCGGGGTTGGTGCGGGGCAGATGAATCGTGTCGGTTCGGCGAAGATCGCTCTAGAACAGTCCGGTAGTGGGGCGCGCGATGCCGTCTTGGCCAGTGACGGCTTCTTCCCGTTTGATGATTCGGTGCGGACGGCGGCGGCAGCGGGCATTCGAGCGATCGTGCAGCCGGGGGGCAGTATGCGGGATCAAGACTCGATCGCGGCGGCGAATGAGCTGGGGATCATCATGGCCTTTACTGGGATGCGCCACTTCATGCACTAAACCCAAGATACAAGCATCAAAAAGCCGCTGTCTCTTCTGGAATGCTTCCAGTCTAGAGACAGCGGCTTTTTCAAAACTCGTGGTTTTACTACCTAAACGCTCAAGGCAATTAGGAGCGAGTCACTTTATCACGCTGGCTGATGAAGAGTAAGAAAGCCGTTGCAGGCACAACGATAATTACTACACCAGCGACAAGACTTAACAGAAAATTAGTCAGTGAAGGAGTCATAAGTCCCAGTACCTTAATCTCAGTGAAATGATTGACACAGCTTTCTAGAATTTTACGGGGTTCTGCAAGGCTTGCATAGCCTTAGCGTAAAATATGAACAAAAGTTAAATTTTCGGCGCAGTGCCCTAGGAGTAACCCGATGACTGGCGATTGGTTTGACCTCGGTTTGAGCCTTGTTCTGGGAGCGATGACGCTGCTGTTCATCTTCCGCATTGTACTCACTTGGTATCCCCAGATTGAACTGACTAAGTTTCCGTTTAATCTGGTGTCGCTGCCTACTGAACCGTTTCTATGGCCGACACGCAAGGTGGTGCCCCCGATCGGTGGCATCGATATTAGCCCGATTATTTGGGTGGGGTTGTTGAGCTTGGCCCGCGAAGTGTTGTTGGGGCAGCAGGGGATTTTGACAATGATGCAATGATGGCAATCCATCATTGTCAAAGTATTGATAGCAAAGTATTGATAGCAAAATGCCGTGGAGTCATTTGACTCCACGGCATTTTGAGTGGTTTGACGAATCGCTTTAGACGGTCATGATGTCTTTTTCTTTCTCGCCTAAAACGGTATCGACGCGGGCGATGTATTTGTCAGTGAGTTTTTGGATTTTGTCCTGAAGGTCGCGGGATTCGTCTTCAGACAATTCCTTATCTTTCTCTTGCTTTTTGACTGTGTCGATCGCGTCGCGTCGAATGTTGCGTACGGCGACTTTACCATCCTCGGCGTATTTGGCGGCGAGTTTGACCAGTTCCTTGCGCCGATCGCTGGTTAAGGGCGGAATGTTCAGCCGAATGACGCTGCCGTCGTTGTTGGGAGTTAAGCCCAAGTCCGACATGGAGATTGCTTTTTCGATCGGTCCCATGGCGGTGCGATCGTAGGGCTGAATTTGAATTGTGGTGGCATCGGGAGTGCTGATATTGGCGAGTTGCTTCAGCCCAGTCGGCGTGCCGTAATATTCCACTAATACCTTATCGAGCAGGCTGGCGTTGGCGCGGCCTGTGCGAATGGTGTTGAACGATCGCTGGGTGGCCTCGATCGATTTTTGCATATGGTCTTCAACGTCAGCGAACTTCACATGAACCTCCAACAGTCGTACCGATCGCTTCTCCCATTACGGCGCGTTTGATGTTGCCTTTGACCGACAAGTCAAACACCATAATCGGGATGTCATTATCTTTGCACAGCGAGATTGCGGTGCTGTCCATAACTTTTAGATCGTTGGCGAGAACGTGGGCGTAAGTCAAGCTCTCGTAGCGTTTTGCATTAGGATTACTCTTCGGATCCGCGTCATAGATGCCGTCCACCTTGGTGGCTTTGAACAACAGGTCGGCTCCAATTTCAGCAGCGCGGAGGGCAGCGGTGGTGTCGGTAGTGAAGAAGGGATTGCCGGAACCCGCGCCGAAGATTACCACGCGGCCTTTTTCGAGGTGGCGAATGGCCCGACGGCGAATGTAGGGTTCGGCGATTTCTTGCATTTCAATTGCGGTTTGCACCCGGCTCTGGACATGCTTGCGTTCCAGGGCATCCTGTAGGGTGATGGCGTTCATCACCGTGGCAATCATGCCGACGTAATCGGCGGTGGCGCGCTCCATTCCAGAAGCGGCACCCTTTACACCGCGAAAAATATTGCCGCCACCCACGACGATCGCGACTTCCACACCCGAGGCGATCACTTCGGCAATTTCATCGGCGATGCCGTCCACAACCGCTGGATCGATACCATAGGCTAAATCGCCCATCAGGGCTTCACCACTGAGTTTCAGTAGCACTCGACGATATGCTAATCCCATTGCTATCCATTCGATCTCAGGTTGTCCTGAATACCATAGCAGACAATCGGACATCGCCGATTACTTGCACCATTTCGCCGATTACTTACGTTATTTTTACTTGCGCCATTTTACGGAGCAGCCGACAGGGGGGGTTATGGCGGTGCTGATCGGGTGCTGATTCAATGCCTGGACGATCGCGCTACGCAGATAGGTTTGAGTCACAGCCCCAGCGTCTTGGGCGTTGTCGTCGATCGCGCCGCTGTAGCAGAGGATGCCTTGCTGGTTGACCAGGAATGCATGGGGGGTCTTTTCCGCGCCAAAGGTTTGGGCCACGTCCTGGGTCATGTCGCGCAGGTAGGGAAAGTTCAGGCTCTTGTCGGCAGCAAATGCCTGCATCTCTTCGTAGCCATCGGCGGGGTATTGGTCGGCATCATTGGAATTAATCCCGATTAGCGTGAAACCTTGGCCGCTGAATTCAGTTTGGAGGGCTTTGAGCCGATCGGTGTACATCTGGACGTAGGGACAGTGGTTGCAGATAAAGACCACGGCGATCGCGCGGTGCTTTTCCAGATAGCGGGCCAGATGATGAACTGCGCCATCGGTTCCCGGCAGTTCAAAGTCCGGGGCGTATCCACCAATTGCTGTGCCGAGTGCTTCCATGGGAACTGGGATGTACAGAGTTTTTGCGTCAAAGTTACCGCTATCCTAACCTGCTTCGGTGGGGTCGCCCAGGGTGATCTGGCTGAATTCCCGTATTTTTTCGGTTGTTTGATCAAATTTCGGGAGCGATCGCGAAATCTGCTGCCAGTGCTAGACTACAGGAGATGTAAACGAATGTTAAGTAAAGTGATGGAGCGTCTGAGTAATGGTGGCAACGGTGCAGCGTGACTATCAAACCTGGACTTGGCGTGATCGGGCGATCGGCTACCAGCAGCAGGGCGATCGCGGCCCGGCGGTGCTCTGTGTCCATGGCTTTGGGGCATCGGCTTACCATTGGCGCAAGAATTTGCCGGAGTTGGCGCAGGGGCATCGCGTGTGGGCGATCGACCTGATTGGCTTTGGGGCTTCGGATAAGCCGCTGCCGGGGGAAGTGGACTATACCTTCGAGACCTGGGCGGCGCAGATTGGGGACTTTTGTCGGGAGGTGATCGGTGAGCCGACGCTGCTGGTGGGTAATTCGATCGGCTGTGTCGCGATTTTGCAAACTGCTGTGGACTTTCCCGATTGGGTGCGGGGGGTGGCGCTGATTAATTGTTCGCTGCGGTTGTTGCATGTGACGAAAACGGCCACGCAACCTTGGTTTAAGCGAATCGGGGCCCCGATTTTGCAGCAGGTGCTAGCAAATAAAGCGATCGGCTATTGGTTTTTCCGCCAAATCGCGCAACCGAAAACGGTGCGGAATATTCTCTACCAGGCTTATAAACGGCGCGAGGCGGTGACGGATGAACTGATTAATTATCTAATCGAACCCGCTAAACAGCCGGGGGCGGCGGATGTGTTTTTGGCGTTTACGGCCTATGACCATGGACCGTTGGCGGAGGACTTGCTGCCGCAGTTAAAGTGTCCGGCGATCGTCTTGTGGGGAAGCGATGATCCCTGGGAGCCGATCGCCCTGGGCCGGGAATTTGCCAATTATCCAGCGGTGACCCGCTTTGTCGAATTGCCGGGATTGGGCCATTGTCCCCAGGATGAAGCGCCGGAAATGGTCAATCCACTGCTTCAGGAATGGTTGCAGGAATTTGTGCCGGGTTGAATCGGGAGGGCAGTTCGCCGCCTTGCCACAGTCCCTTATCGGCGTTGGGCGGGATCAAGGCCCAGAGACCTTTGGGCACGACTTCAAACAGCATCGGCGTGGTGCCGAGGTAGTCGCCATCGACTTGAACCGGGATCGGTTTGCGGCTGAGGAATTGGATTTGGCGGGCTTGGTGGTACTTGATGCGATCGTCGCGGTGGTGGGTTTGGGAAAAGATTGAGAACAGGCGGAGCGGGGCTTTGATCATGCTGCGGCCTTGGATCGCACAGATGTCCAGCAGTCCGTCGTTGATCAGCGCGTTGACGGTGAATTTCATCACGCCGCCGTAGAGTTGGCTGTTGCCGACGACGGCCATGAGGAAGCGGCCCCGGAGCTTTTTGCCGTCGATCTTCAGCGCGATGCTGCTGCCGCGATAGTTCCAACCAATTTGTACGGCCTGCTTGATGTAGGCGATCGCGCCAAATCGCTTCTTCTCCTGGGGATCAACCCCCGCTGTGACCGCCGCGTCGAAACCGACCCCGGCCATGAGGAGAAAATACCGATCAACCAGCGCTTCCTTGGGCCGCGCCACCCGTTTGCGGGACAAGCGCCGACTGCGGGGGAAGACCGATCGTACCCGGCCCACATCGATTTGTTGCCACTGCGCCAGGAGCGTTGCTGCCGCTGCACGCTGGACATCCATGGATAATCCCATTTCCCGCGCCCAGATATTCACGGTGCCTGCTGGTAATACGGCCAAAGCTGTGTCGGTATTGACTAAACCGTTGATCACTTCATTCACGGTGCCGTCGCCGCCGCAGGCGACGACGATATCAATGCCCGCCGCCGCCGCCGCTTTGGCGATCGTCGTGGCATCTCCTGCACAGCGCGTCGGCTGTAAGCGCACTCGCCAGCCATGCTGCTGCCAAAGCGCTGCCGCTTGTTCCAGCGCGGTTTCGACATTGCCCGCTTGGCCCGCATTCGGGTTAAACACAATTAGGACCTGAGGTTGTTCAGGGAAGGCGCGGCTCATGCGAAGAAAAGGTAGATTCGGTGATTTAGAGTTCCTATTATGCCTGCTAGAAGATGTCGGCGGGGTCGGCATCGGCCACTTTTCGTACGGCGATCGCTCCCGAAACCACACACATGATCACGGTCAAGATCAACACTGTAATGCCCCGCTCCAAGGTCATGCCAATGGGGAGTGCCGTAGCACTCTTGGTCAACTGGTACATGCCATTGCTGAGCAAATAGCCGGGAATAAAACCCATCAGGGACAGAATGATTGCTTCCTGGAACACCACCTTGAGCAGATAGCGGTTGTAGTAGCCCATGGCCTTCAGGGTCGCGTACTCGGAAATGTGATCGGCCACATCGGTGTAGAGGATTTGGTACACGATCACGATCCCGACGACGAAGCCAATCACGGTACCGAGGCCAAAGATAAACCCGATCCCGGTCCCTGTTTCCCAATATTTCCGCTCGACTTCGATGAATGCATCCCGCGACAGAATTCGAATATCACCGAGGATAAAGTCCTGCTTGGCTTGTTCGGGCTTGAGTTCGGGATTTACCCGATAGGCTCCCGGCAGACTTTTCTTTAGGCTGTCGAGGGTGGCCATGACATCGGTGCCGGGTTTGAGCTGGATGATGCCCATGTCGATTAGCCCTGGCCCGCGGTTGGAGAAGATCCGCCGAAAGCTACTGGTGCTGGTGAGCATGTTGCCGTCGGCCCCAAAGGAAGCGCCCAGTTCAAAGATTTGGCCGACCTTGACGCGGCGGTTCTCCAGTTCGGCTTCAAGGCGTTTTCCGGTTTTCTGGAATTCTTCAAACTTCGCGGGGATCGGCCCAAATTCTTCGCGCGATCGGCGATCGAACAGCACCACATCCTCTTCGCGAATCATGTCGCGCGTTTCTGGCGTGATCCCTGGTAGCGTCATGATTTCGTCATTCGGATCAACGCCCAAAACCATGATGCTGCGAGTTTGGGGTTTGGGTAGACCTTCCCAGAAGGGATTTTTCCAGATGCCAAAGCCGATCATCACGGGGCTGACCCGCTCAACGCCGGGGGCACCAAGAGCGGCATAGAGTCGCCGATCGTCGTAGCTTTTCATCGAGATCAGCGAGGTAGATTGGGAACTGATGATGAAAATATCGCCCTTGAGATTTTGGTGGAGGGTGACGGCACTTTCAAACAGCGCGTCTTTAAAGCCAAGCTGAATAAACATCAGCATCACCGCAAAGCCAATCCCGGCGAGGGCGACCAGCAGGCGGACGGTTTCGCGTTTGAGTTGGAGCCAGGCGAGGGGAATTGCAAACATGGGAGGGAAAACCCGGAGGAGCGAAAAATAAAAGTTAGATCTGGGCGGCTTCCAAACCCCCAAACCCCCAATGCTGGGGGCTTTGATTTGGGCTTGCCCAGCATTGAGGCAATCTAGGGCTGGATCGATACGCGCACTTGTAGATTCGTCAAATTCGCCACGGCGACGCTGTTGTCGAGCTTAATGCGGACTTCGACGACGCGGGCATCTTGCTTGTCGGCGGGATCGGTGCTGTTGATCGCGTTTTTGCCGACTTTGCTGCCGATTTTGACGACTTTGCCTGTGGCTTCACCGCCGATCGCATCACTTTTAATCGTGGCGGTTTGGCCAATCTGAACGCGGCCAATCAGGTTTTCATCGACTTCGGCGACCGCATACATCTGGCTCGTGCGGCCAATTTCCATGATGCCGTTGGTGCCGACGGCTTCGTTGTCCTTGGCGTGAACTTTCAGGACTTTGCCATCGACGGGGGATTTGACCACTGCATTGTCAAAGTCGGCCTTGGCTTTCTGCACCCCAGCCATGGCGCTACGCACCTGCTCTTCGGCTTGGGCGACATCGGTGGGTCGAACTTCGGCGACGCTGCTCAATCGCTGCTGGGCTTCGGCAATTTGGGCTTCGGCGCGTCCGACTTCGGCTTGGCGCTGGGTCACGAGCTGTTGGGCTTGGCTGATGACTTGTTTGCCCTGCTCAACTTTTTGTTGCTCGGTGATTAGGGTGATGTTGCGGCGTTCCAGTTCCGCTGTCGCGATCGCCCCTTGTTTTTGCAGTTTGGCGTAGCGATCGTAGTCCGCTTTTGCCTTCTGATAATCGGCATTGATCGTCACTGCCGCTGCCAATACTTTCTGCAATTCAAAATTCGCCGAACTCAATTCTGACTTAGCCCGTTCTAGATTCGCCCCGGCCTGAATCACGGCTGCTTGTTGAGCATTCACATCGCCGGATTTCGCCCCGGCACGCACTTGCGCGAGCTTGGCTTCGGCTTCCCGGACTTGGGCTTCGGACTGCATCCCCGCCGCCTGGAGCGTACTAAAGCTATCCATCACCGCGATCGGTTGACCTTTCCGCACGGTGTCGCCTTCCTTGACCAAAATTTCGGCAATCCGTGAGCTGAAACCCACAGCGGGCGGTGCGACGCGAAACACTTCCCCCTCCGGTTCTAAGCGCCCCAATGCACCCACGCTGCCGATCGCGGCCTTGCTATCGGTCTGTTCGGGCGAGGGCGAGGATTGGGGTTTACCACCGATCGGATTGCGCAGGAGGAAAAATGTTAAACCTGTAAAGGCCAGGGCGATCGCGCTTACGATCAACACCAGGCGCGCACCGGGCTTATTCATCAAAGGATTAGGATTGGTCGTCACGGGGCACTCTCTGGGGTCAATGCGGGCGATCGCAAACAGCTTCCTATCATATCGAAGGTTCCTCGCTTTTGGTAAACCAATGTGAAGCAATCCGGAACTCCCCCGCCCTATTCAGGCAAAAACGCCCCAATTGGTGGCGATCGTCAATCCTCGGTCCTGAGAAATTTGATGTAGGCAGGGCGCCTGGGAGAAGTTACACTGAAATGTGATTGCGCAAACTGAACTGGATATGAGTTCGGAATGACCTCCGTCGGTATGATATCTGGTTGCGATCCTTTAAGCAGAGACACACTGAAGTAGAGACATAACTATGGCATTTGAACAAGCGCCGTTGCCCTTTGCACCGACTGATCTGGAAGCCTACGGCATGAAGGCTGAGACCTTCGAATACCACTACGGTAAGCACCACGCCGCCTACGTGACTAACCTGAACAATTTGATCGCGGACAAAGCGGAATACGCTGGCAAGTCCCTTGAAGACGTGATCAAGATGACCGCTGGCAACGATGCCACCGCTGGTATTTTCAACAATGCGGCACAGGTGTGGAACCACACGTTCTTCTGGAACAGCCTCAAAGCGGGTGGTGGCGGTGCGCCAGCGGGTGCGCTGGCGGACAAAATCAATGCGGCGTTCGGCAGCTATGAGAACTTCAAGGCTGAGTTCACCGCCGCTGCAACGACGCAGTTCGGCAGCGGCTGGGCTTGGTTGGTCGAAGAGAATGGCCAACTGAAGATCACCAAGACGGGGAATGCAGATAATCCGCTGACCAAGGGCCAGAAGCCGCTCTTGACCTTGGACGTGTGGGAGCACGCTTACTATATCGACTTCCGCAATGCTCGCCCGGGCTACATCGCGAACTTCCTTGATAAGTTGGTGAACTGGGACTTTGTGGCTGCTAACTTGGCGGCATAGGCAAAATCCGCTTAAATCTGCCGATCGTCCTACTTCGATTGACGGAAAATTTAAGCGAAGTATAGAGGAGATGCCGGCGGGTGTCTCCTCTGTTTTTAGGTGGATTTTCTGTTGTTTTAGGTGGTTGCGGTGATGTTGAGTGATGATTTGGCCCGCTATATTGAAGCTAATGATGGCCTGTCCAAGCCCTGGCTGATGGCACAGTTGCGGTTGGCGAAGCTGAAGGAGCGCCGATCGGAGATGACACCGGAAGCCTATGTGCAGGAGCTGGAAGATCTGCACCAGGATTTGATGAAATTGGGAGAATGGTGGAAAGGTATAGAGGGAGAAGTTTTTGGTTCATAATTGCCTAGGAGAAAGAAGAGTAAGGGAGTAGGTTTAGTGGCAGATTTTTTACAACAAGGGATTGCTCAAGCACAACAAGGAGATTATCCAACGGCG
>JBJORF010000110.1:0-12636 GCA_046049545.1 Cyanobacteriota bacterium
TATTCGTCAGTTAGCCCACCATCCAGCGGTAATGACTTCCCACTCCGATGGGATTCTGTATCTGACGGCGATTAGCCCGATCGCTGATATTATCTCCACCCTGGGCGAACAGTTTTATCATCTTTATCCCGACAGCTACTTGAGCGTGACGGAATGGCAAACGGCTCTGCAAGATTGTCAGGCGCTTGTGTTAATCGATGTCCCAGCCCCGAATCCCGAGGAACTGCGTCAGCTTCGTGCGCTACTCCCGCAATCGACATTGGTTTGGACGGTTGAGCAGCCCTGTTTGACGGTATCAAGTTTGACCCCATCAAGTTTGACTCCATCAGATTCAACCACGACCATTGATGACGCGATCGCCCAATCGATTACCCCGATTACCCTGGTCGCCGATTCCGGTCTGCAGCCGATGTCTGCGCAGGAATCCAGGATGGCGCAACAATTGGCCGCTCTAGATACGCCCCAGCGGTGGATTTTGGCGTTGCTGACGGCGTTGGGCGGGACGGCGTTGAGTATCAGTCAGATTGCGGCGATTACTGGCCCGCAATCGCCGCAGGCCAGTCTGCAACGGTTGACGCAGTTAGGCTTGGTGCAAGGATTAGCGCCGCGCTACCAGGTGGTGTCGGCTTGGCAGCCTTGGTTGGCCCAACAATTTGAGAGTGAGCCTTGGATGGAACGGAGCCTGACGGTGATGCAGACTTGGGTGCAGGCGCAGGCGATCGGTGCGATCATGGTGGAATTACCCCTGTTGCTGCGGTTGCTGCAATGGGCGGCCCAGGCAAATCGTAGCCAGGACGTGCTGACCCTGGCTCGATCGCTCGATCCCGCCCTAACCTTGAGCAAACAGTGGGAGCAGTGGGGGCAGGCATTGCAGTGGGCGCTGCAAGCGGCTTGGCAATTGGAGGACAAAGCGGCGGAGGCTTGGGCATGGCATCAGTTGGGTACCCGATCGCTGCTATTAGAAGATTTGACCACGGCCTATGATGCATTGCAGCAGTCGCTCAAGTTGCGGCAGGCGCAGGTGCAGAGCGAGCCAGCGACGGCCGCCGATCGGCTTGCCCTCCAAGTGACCCAAAACAACCGGCACTATCTCTTGCAAAATACCTTACCGATCGCCCAGAAGCAGGAATTGCAAGCGGCGCGATCGTGGCAACGCACCCAAATGAGCTTACTAATATTGTCGTTTGTAACCTTCTGTGCAGCGTTGAGCGTGGGGCTGCTGGTCAAGCAATGGTTGACCCACGGCAGTTCAACCCGATCGGCGGAATCGACGGGAGTGTTGCGGCCATGAAGCGACTGTGGCAGCCGCCACGACTGCGTCAGGATGATCAATCCCATGAACGTCGGGCAACTTGGCTGGAGTTATTCTTTGACTTAGTGTTTGTGGTGACGGTGACGGAGCTGGGGAAGGTTCTGTTGGATGATGTTTCGCCGATGGGATTGCTGCATTACGCGCTGCTGTTTGTGCCGATTTGGTGGTGCTGGGTCGGGGAAACCTTCTACGCCACGCGCTATGACCAAGATAGCCTCAGCGATCGGTTGGTGACCCTGGTGCAGATGATGATTTTGGTGGTGATGGCGGTGAATGCCCATTATGGGTTAGACCAATCCTCGGTCGGCTTTGCGCTGTGCTATGTAGCGTTTCGGTCGATTTTGCTGCTGCAATATACGGTGGCGGGCTGGTTCAATCCCCAAACGCGGTTGATGGTTCGCCATTTCCGCACGGGGTTTGGGCTGAGTGTGATGCTGTGGCTGGCTGCGATTGTGGTGCCTGCGCCTTGGCGATTTGGGCTGTGGATCTTGGGGTTGGCGATCGATTTTCTGACCCCGCTAATGGGTCGCCGCTACCTGGCGCAGTTTCCGCCGAATATGACCCATGTGCCCGAGCGCTTGGGCCTGTTCACGATGATTATGCTCGGGGAATCGCTGTTTGCGGTGGTAACGGGATTATCGAAGCAGGAAGATTGGACCTTGGGGGCGACGATGATCGCGGTGCTGGGGGTAGTGAATGCCTTTGCGCTGTGGTGGATGTATTTTGAGACCGCTAGTGGGTCGCCGTTTCAGACATTGAAATTGGGACTGTCGGCGAAGTTGAGTCCGACGGCGCGAAGCACGATTTGGCTCTATGGTCATCTGCCGTTGGCGATCGGCGTGACGGCGGCGGGCGTGGGGGTGAAATATGCGCTATCGAAAGCCTATTTAGCATCGCTGAGTGATGCGGGCCGTTGGTTGCTCTGCGGCTCGATGGGGCTGACGCTGGTGACATTGGCGCTGCTGCATTGGCTGACCTGTCTGCGGGCTGATCGGCGACGCAGTTTGATTGGGCAGCGCTTTGCTGGGGTGGGGGCGTTGGCGATCGTGGGACTGCTGGGACAGGGGCTGTCGTCCTTGTCGGTGGTGGGGTTGGTGGCGGCGATCGGGTTGGTGCAGGTGACGGTGGACATTGTGCAGCAGGATCGAGCGGCGCAGGGTTAGAGGTTGACTGCGGGTTAGAGGGTTGACCGCAGTCAACGCTTGCCCCAGGATTTCAGGCTTTGCAATTCCGCCGGGGTGAGGTCGCGCCAAGTTCCCGGTGCTAAATCGCCCAGTTGCAGAGTACCAATCGCGGCCCGCACGAGGCGTAGGGTGGGAAAACCGATCGCGGCGGTCATGCGGCGGACTTGGCGGTTGCGGCCTTCGGTGAGCGTCATCGCGAGCCAAGCGGTGGGAATGGCGGCGCGGTAGCGGATGGGCGGATCGCGATCGGGCAGCGCTGGCGGGGCGATCAATTGTGCTTGGGCAGGGCGGGTTTTGTAGTCCTGAATCGACAAGCCCCCGCGTCGAATCGGTTCGAGCTGGGCATCGGTGGGGCAATTTTCGACCTGCACCCAATAGGTGCGGGGATGGGCAAATTTTGGGTCACTGAGGCGGTGCTGGAGCAAACCATCGCTGGTGAGCAGCATCAAGCCTTCGCTGTCGTAGTCCAATCGACCCACGGGATAGACCTCGGGAACCGCGATGAAGGTCTTCAATGTGGTCTTTGCCGAGCCGTCGGCGCTGAATTGGCTCAGGACGTTGAAGGGCTTGTGGAAGAGGAGGTAGCGATCGCCGGAGGGCATCTGGGAATTTGATGAATTGATTTTACTTGAGTGTATCAGCCTGGTTTTACGACGCGGCTTCCACAGCTATGGAATTTGTCGGGAACCGATCTCTGGAATTTGTCGGGAACCGATCTCTTTGGGGCGGTAATTGCGGTATCGGAAGGGGTGCGATCGCGTTGCGGGTTTCTTTAAGAAATGTTACATTATGGATGCAAATCACTCGTATCACCTTGTGAGGAACGCCCCATGGATAAGAAAGGTTTTGGTTTTAACGACTTCGCAGAGAGCTTGAATGGTCGGCTGGCGATGATGGGTTTAGTGATCGGCTTTGCAACTGAGCTGCTCACAGGCAAAGGCATTTTGGCCCAGCTCGGCCTGATGTAAGTTTCGGTTGAGTTTGAATGGAGCGGGGCGGCGTGACTAGTATAGCCCCCCCGTTTTGCGTTGAGCGGGATTGGTTGGGTTATGTTTCACCGCCGACGACAACATTGCGAATTCTCAAACTGGGGCCGCCGCAGCCGACGGCGAGTCCACTTTGGCCGCCTTTGCCGCAGCCGCCGGATTCATCCCAGAAGAAGTCGTCACCGATCGCTTCGATGTCGCCGAGGGTGGTAAAGGCATTTCCCGAAAGCGTCACGTCGCGCACGGGTTCGGCCAGTTCGCCATTGCGAATCATCCAGGCTTCTCCAGCAGTGAAGGTGAACATTTCACCGTTGGTCATGCCGCCTTTCCAGTTGCGGGCGTAGACCCCGTTTTTGATGCCGCTGAAGAGGTCGCCGACGGGGGTATCGCCGCGCCCAATCCAAGTATTTGTCATGCGCACGATCGGGGGATAGTGATAGTTCAGGCAGCGGGCATTGCCTGTGGGTGATTCGCCGAGTTTGCCTGCAGTTTCCCGCGAATGCAGTCGCCCGACTAACACGCCATCTTTGATCAGTTGGGTGTCAGTGGCCGGAACGCCTTCGTCGTCATAGAAATAGCTGCCTCGGTGGCCCTCGATCTTCGCGCCATCGAAGATCTGCAAATTCTCTGGCCCGAAGCGTCGCCCCAGACTCATGGTTTCCATCAGGTCGGGACTTTCGTAGGCCATATCAGCTTCGGACAAATGCCCAAAGGCTTCATGGACAAATAGCCCGGTCAAGATCGGATCGATCACCACGTCGTAGGTGCCGCCTTTGACCGCTGGTAAGGTCAGCGCATCGACGGCCCGTTGGGCCGCGCCGAGAACTTGAGTCTCTAAGCCTTGCAAGTCGCGGAAGCCTTGGCGGGAACCGACGGTTTCGCGGCTGCTTTGCACCCGATCGCCGCTGCGGGCAGTCGCGGCAAAGCGCATTTCCAGATCGGCCCAGGATTGCTCTAGGATTGTGCCTTCGGAGGTGAGCAGCAAGATGCTCTGGGTGCTGTCGTTGTAGCGGACGGTGGTGCTGGTGATGGCGGGGTTGTATTGCAGCAGTTGCTCGGCGTAGGCGGCGCAGAGGTCTTTTTTGGTGGCGAGGGGGATCGATCGGGGATCACCCTGGGGTGTGGGCAGTTGACAAATGGCTTGGATCGGTTCGACGGCGGCCAGTTGGGTGACATCATCGCCGACCAGTTTCGCGGCGGCGATTGCGGCTTCGAGTTGTTCCTGCAACCGATCGAGCCGATTGAAGCTGGCAAAGCCCCAGCCCCCTTTGTGGCAAACGCGAATCTGGCCGCCGATCGCCATGGCTTCGCTAAGCGTTTCGATGCTAAGTGTCTCGATGCTAATTTTTCCTTGTTGGCCGCGCAGCATCACGTCAGCACCTTCACTGGATTCAAGTCGAAGGGCAATGAAATCGGCCTGGTGACGGTAGCGCCGCAGCAGGTCGTCGAGTTGGTCTTTGGCGTTTTGCAGGCGGTTCATGGCGTGGGGGATATCGAGGCTACTTCCATTGTGCCGTATTTGCGAGTTGGCAGGCGGTCAACCTCTAGCGGCTTTAAACGAACGTGGAGCCGATCTTCAATCCGGTTCAACCCGGCGAAAATCGGCTCCGCACATCAGTCAATGCACCCCAATCCTAGGTTGGTATTGGGAAAATATGTTCAGTCGCGTATCGCGTCCCCCGCAGCTTCCTACACTGGGGTTCTAGTTTTTTCAGCTTGGTCGAACCCTGTTAGAGCATGTCCTTCGAGTTGCGGAGGCGAATTAGCTGCCGCCGCATTTTCGGCGAGGCTTCAACTTCCGGCATTTCTTCGGTGTTGATATCCACGTCTAGCGTTTCCATGTACTCGTCGTTGCCGTAGGTGAAGGCTTCCAGCAGCAATTCCAGCAGCTGATCGCGATCCTTGAAAATTGCTTTTTCTTCGATTAAACGAAACTTCAGCTTAATCTCGCATTCATACACGCCGACTTCGGCAGGCTTTGCATGTTGCTGATACTCCCGGGCATCCCGGCAGAGCGTGACGACTTCTTTTCCCATTTTTCAAACCAACCGATTTTCAATCAATGAACATTGAGTTCGAACTCCAGAAAAGCCATGGTCGCATGTGGTAGCACGACTCAAGCACTCGGACAAAGACTAGACGACGCAAAGATGAAACAGAACACTGAACTGGCGCAAAGCGCTGTGTTGCAGTGTGAGAAACAAGGTTGATGCAGTGAGCGTCGATGCCCTAGAAGAATCGATGTCCTAGTTATTGGCTCAAAACTATATATAGATTGAGCCTCTAGGGAATAACACCGTAATTACACGCATATTCTCTTTTGGATCCGAATTCAGCTTTAAGCCATCGAATTGATTGAAACAAAAAGATCAAAAAAATAATTAATTAAACTGAATAAAACGCTTTATGCTTCATCTTGAATAGTCTAAAAAAATCCTGAAACTCCTCTGCGAAAATCTTTTTAAGGCTTAAATCTAATCGCAAATCAAGTTCGATCGAAGATTTTATAGTTCACAAATTCACCAATAACTATTGCCTCACGGGCTTGAATTAGCCGACTAATTGTTGCCAGTCAATCCAGAAAAGTTCAAATCCTCATTAGAGCCATCGCGAAATCGCTTGCTTGGTCAGGATAATTTTGTGATCTAAATCACTTATTGGGTTGATTGGCATCACACTGTTTACGTTACTGTTGAAATCTACAAAAGTGAAAAACCTTTAATAATGGGCGTTTTGGGGTGATTAAGTAAGAAAACGCGATCGCTGGCCGGGACTTTCCCTGAAGTTTCCCCAGTTAAATTTCAGTTTTCCACAAACTTTCCACAGATTCTCCAACGACATATCGAAAAAATTACGTGCATATACGTAGGTTTCTGCGAATCAGAAAAAAGCTATAGTTGTGGGTTATTCAAATGTTGGCAATTTTGTCCCGTTATTACTTCGCAAACACGGGCAAAGTGAAATGGAAGCAGCTGCCTTGACCGAGGGTGGAGTCGACCCAGATTTGTCCGTAGTGGGCGCGAACGATGCGTTGGCACAGATAAAGGCCAATGCCGTAACCTGACTTGTCCTGCTCGCGCTGCACCTGAACATGGTCATCAAAAATCAACGATCGCTGGTCTTCGGGAATTCCCAGTCCAGTGTCGCACAGGCTGACTTGCACCTTCTGGCTAGTGCGATATAGGGCTGATAGCTGGATCTTGCCGCCATCGCTAGTGTACTTAATTGCATTATCCACGAGATTGATCAAAACCTGACGAATGCGTTCCTCGTCAATGTAGACCTTCGGTAAGTCAGAAGGAATGTCGGTGACGATGGTGATCGACTTGGCATCACAGCGATCGCGCATGGCTTCTAGGGCTGCGTGGCAGAGCGGTGCGAGATTGATGGCAGTGGGCCGAATATTCAGGTCGGCACTGCTACCATGGGCGGTCTGAAGAATGTCGGTGATCATGCCATTGATGTTCCGCAACTGCGATCGGGCTTGGCGCAGCAGTTGGGTGATCAGGGCGGGGGTGAGGCGACTGACTTGACCTTCCTTCGGATGAAAGCCCATATCGAGGGTTTCCAGGGCGATCGAGGCGGCGGTGAGCGGATTGCGTAAATCGTGGGCCAGCATCGCAATCACTTGATCCTTGAATTTCACCTGGGCCGCGAGTTCGGCCTTTTCCTGTTTCAGGCGAAAGACCTCATCCGAGAGGGTGATTAATTCGGAGGCGGAGGTGATTTCGTAGAGGCTGTTTTGGAGACTGTGGGGTGGGGGCAGCCCGATCGGGGATTCTGGTGCGAGTGTGACAGTGGTGATTTCCGTCCGGGCGGCGCTGGTTGCCGTTAGGGTGGCGGGCTGTTCCTGCGACTGCTGCCACTGTTGTTCCCACTGGGGCCAAGCATTCCGCAGTTCCGTTAAAAAGTTGCTGCCCACGAGCATCTGGCGCGGCTTCGGGGCAATTTTGATCAGCGTTGGGGTAGTGAGGAGGCGGAAATGTTCGGCGAGGTGGGGCTGTTCGGTGACATCGATGACTTCGAGCTGATACTCCCGTTCCCCGGCTAATTCTTCAAGCAGTCGACGCGCTTGCTGAATTTGTTCGCGGGAGGTGGGGCGGCGATCGACAAAGAGCAGCAGCTGGAGCAGCGGCTGGCGAGGCGTTGGGCGGGACGGGGAAGTAGGGTCAGGGAGCGCCTGCATGGGATTGACTTGCGACTGATCAACATCGGCGGTTGCCGCAATTTTGGCAGAGTTCCCTCAGCCTGTAAAGTGGAGAAGGCGTTCCCACCGCGTTTGCGGGGAATAATGGGGCGCAAGCAGGGCGGACGGAGGCGCTGCGGTGACTGTTGTGGCTTGACTGAGCGTTACGAATCATGAAGCGTTACGAATCATGAAGATCTTGGTGCTGACTTGGGAATTTCCGCCGCGTATTGTTGGTGGCATCGCGCGCCATGTGGGTGAACTGTATCCCGAATTGGTGCAGCTCGGTTGTGCGGTGCATTTGGTGACGGTGCAGTTTGGGGATTTGCCCGATCGGGCGGTGGTGGAAGGGCTGCATGTGCATCGGGTAACGGTCGGCCAGAGTCCGGATTTTCTGCATTGGGTGGGCCGGATGAATGAGGTGATGGGGGCCTATGCGGGACAGCTGTTGCAGGATGAAGGGCCGTTTGATCTCATCCATGCCCATGACTGGCTGGTGGGGGACTGCGCGATCGCCCTGAAGCATCATTTCAAGTTGCCCTTGGTGGCGACGATCCATGCGACGGAATATGGCCGCAATCGGGGAATTTATACGGAGCTGCATCAACATGTTCATGGGCAGGAGCGATTGTTGGCCCATGAGGCTTGGCGGGTGATTGTTTGTACGCAATATATGCGGCGGGAGTTGCAGGCGGCGCTGGCGGCTCCGGCGGATAAGATTGATGTGATCTATAACGGCATTCGATCGCAGAAGAAATTAGTGCAGTTAGATTCGCTGGGTGCGCGTCAGGCATTTCGGCGGCGGTTTGCGGCGGATGATACCGCGATCGTCTATTACGTGGGGCGAATGACTCCGGAAAAGGGGATTTCGCGCTTTGTAGAGGCGGCCCCGATCGTGTTAGCGATGTTGAATCAGCCCGTGCGTTTTGTGATTGTCGGTGGTGGCAATACTTTGCCCTTCCAGCATCAGGTACAGCAGATGGGGTTGGGGCCGCATTTTCTGTTTACGGGATTTTTGCCGGATGCGGAGCTGGATATTTTTCAGACGATCGCCGATTGTGCGGTGTTTCCCAGTTTGTATGAGCCGTTTGGGATTGTGGCGCTCGAAAGTTTTGCGGCGCGGGTGCCCGTGGTGGTCTCCGATGCGGGGGGATTGCCGGAGGTGGTGCAGCATGGGCAGACGGGAATCGTGACGCGGCGGGATGATCCAGAGGCGATCGCGGCGGGGATTGTGCAAGTGTTAAATCATCCGCAGCAAGCGGCCCAGATGGTCGAAAATGCCTACCAAGATTTAGCTAAGCGATTTTGTTGGGATGCGATCGCGCGGCAGACGGTGACGGTCTACGATCGGGTGTTGGCGGAGCGGCAGGCAATCTACTGGTAGGGGGCAGCGATGGTGGAATCTTCTTGGGTCGAATCGGCTTCGGACTTGGCTTCACGGGCGGATTGGTTGGCGCTGCGGCCCTATCTGGTGAATCAGGTGATGCGCGGCATCGTCGGCAATAGTCGCTATGCGGTGCGGTTGCGGCAGGAGATTAAGCAGGCTTGTGGCGATCGGGGATCGGTGTTGATCTTTGGGGAGCCGGGGCTGGAGAAGGCGAATATTGCGGCGTTGATTCATTTTGGGTCGGCTTGGCGGAAGTTGCCGATGATTCGGGTGGATTGTGGGTTGTTGCAGCCGCATGGGGCGGAGTTGTTTGGCCGGGTCGGGGGGAAACCGGGGCTGCTGGAGTGGATCGGTGAGGGAACGGTGCTGTTCGATAATCTGGAAATGCTGCCACCGACGTTGCAACCGTTGTTGAAGCAGTTGTTGGCGGATGGGCGGTACCGTCCGGTGGATGCAGTGCGGGTGGATGTGGCTGAAGTTAGTTTTGCTCCGGATGGTTTAACCCATCAGTGCAAAGCCCGGATTTTAATTACGTCGGAAAAAATGCTGGCTTGTTTAGAAGAGAAGCATTTGCTGGGGCATACGGTGAAGGTGCCGCCGCTGCGGGTGCGGAAGGCAGACATTGCGACGCAGGTGGGCTATTACCTGAGTTTACGATCGCGGACGTTGCGAATTGCAAAACCGACGGTAACACCGGAGGCGCTGCGACGCTTGCAGAGCTATGACTTTCCAGGAAATATCGAAGAATTGCAGGCATTAATCGATCGGGCCTTAACCCAAGCGGCGGGTGCGCCAGCGTTGACGGAGGAAATCTTTTGGTCGACGGGGGAGAAGACGCGGCGATTTCGCTGGAATTTGTTGAATGCTTATCCACAGTTGCGGCAATTTCTGCGATCAGCTTGGTATCCCGATCGGATTAATTATGGGTTTACCAGTTGGTTTTTCCCGATCGTGGTGTTGGTGTTGCTATTTGGCCCGCAGACCCGCGATCGCAATGTGATGCTGAATTTCTTTTGGGATTGGTGGTGGTTGGGGAGCTGCTTGATTTTTCCGTTTTTGGGTCGGATTTGGTGTACGTTTTGTCCGTTTATGATCTACGGTGAAATCGCCCAAAAGCTGAAGCAGCAGTTCTTTCCCGGTACGCTCCGCGCTTGGCCTCGGCAGGCGGCGGATCAGTGGGGTGGGTGGTTTTTGTTTGGGTTATTTGCGTTGATTCTGCTGTGGGAGGAGCTGTGGAATCTGGAAGATACGGCTTATTTATCGGGCTGTTTATTATTGCTGATTACGGCGGGGGCGGTGATTTTTTCGGTGCTTTTTGAGCGACGATTTTGGTGTCGCTACCTTTGCCCGATCGGGGGAATGAACGGTATGTTTGCGAAATTGTCAATGCTGGAGTTGCGATCGCAGCAGGGAATTTGCTCCGCAACTTGCAATACCTATCAATGCTATAAGGGTGGGCCAGAGCTTGGGGAAGGCCAAGAAACCGGGGGCTGTCCGATTTATTCCCATCCGGCGCAGTTGCAGGACAATAAAGACTGCGTTCTCTGCATGACTTGCCTCAAAGCCTGTCCGCACCGATCGGTAGAACTCAACCTGCGGCCACCGGGAATCGAACTCTGGACGACCCATCGGGCGAATGCGCCGGAAGTGGCGTTGTTGTTTTTACTTCTAGGCGCAGTGTTTTTGCATCGGTTGCCGCAGTTGGAATCGTTGCTGGGATGGAATTTGCATTTAGATCACTTTGGGATTCACACATTAATTTCGATGATTGCGCTATTAATTCCAGTTTTAATCGCATTACCTATGGATGCAGTGATTGCGAAATTTAATTCAGAATGCAAGAACCGATCGTTCGTCACGTTAGCCTACGGTTATTTACCCTTGGTGCTAGGAGCGACGACGGCCCATTATTTAGCATTTGGGTTATCCGAAGCCGGACGGATGATACCCGTGACAGTCGCCACGATCGGCCTCACGCCCAGCCCCACCTTACCCATTTGGGTCGCCCATCCCGCCGTAATTGCTTTCTTGCAAAGTGCAGTGCTAATCCTCGCAACGCTATGTAGCATGGGATTAACCCAGAAAATCGCCAAACAATCCTGGCAAAAGCTCTGGCCACAGCATCTTGCGATCGGGGCGATCGTCATCTTGCTCTGGCAATTAATCGTCGGCCAGCCAATCCCGTAGCCAATCCCGTAGGGTGGGCACCGCCCACCGCACCCACAGGATTCCCCCCAATATACGATCGCGCAATTCCAACCCCCTCAAATCATGCCAAATCTCCCACCATTCACCGATCGTACCCTGCTTGAACAAGCCTTAATCCACCGCTCCTACGTCAACGAAAACCCCCAAGGGCTAGCGCATAACGAACGGTTGGAATTTCTCGGCGACGCGATTTTGAACTTTTTGTGCGGGGAATTTCTCTACCAGCGCTATCCCGATCTCCCCGAAGGCAGGCTTACGCCGATGCGATCGGCCCTAGTTGATGAATCACAATTAGCGAAATTTGCGGCGGAACTCGATTTGGGTAATCAGTTGCGGCTGGGGCGGGGTGCCGAGCGTGATGGCGGGCGGGAAAATCCGAATTTGCTGAGTAGTGCGTTTGAGGCGGTGATTGGGGCTTATTACTTGGATTGTGGGGACATCGATCGGGTGCGGGATTATATGATGGCGTTTTTTGAATCGGTGGTGGTGACGGTGGCGGAAGTTGCGCCGGAGATTAATTATAAAAGTCGGTTTCAGCATTGGGCGTTGACGACCCATGGGGAAAATCCGAAGTATGTGATTGTGGGCGCGATCGGGCCGGATCACGATAAGCAGTTTATTGCGGCGGTGCAGGTTTTGGGCCAGCATTATGGGCAGGGGCAGGGACGCAGTAAGCAGATTGCGGAGAAGGAAGCGGCGAGGCAGGCTTTGGATGGGTTGGGGTTGGGGTGAGATTTGGGTGTGTGGTGATGCTAAGGCCGTGATCGGTTGTTGCCCAACCCCGCCTTGAAATTAATTTCAAGGCTGATAGCGAAAACCCATTGAAATGGCTTGAAAACAGAGGT
This sequence comes from Cyanobacteriota bacterium, assembly GCA_046049545.1. Taxonomy (GTDB): domain Bacteria; phylum Cyanobacteriota; class Cyanobacteriia; order Leptolyngbyales; family Leptolyngbyaceae; genus Romeriopsis. Next base: position 12,109 of record JBJORF010000110.1, read on the forward strand.
TATTTGGATTTTAGTCCGTTTCATCGGATTTTTATACGGCTGACCGATCGCCATTCTCAATGTACTGCCGTAAAACTGAATTGATCAATGCTTTGTGCTCCCCGCCTTGAGATTGGAACCATTCAAGTACATCGGGGTCGATCGGGACGAGCTGCCGTGCTTGCTTTGCGGGAATTCTCAACGTTGCGTTCTCAAAAAACGCATCCGTCAACGGCGGAATATCGGAATAATCGATATTCTCGTCGTCCATGGCCTCAAGTGCTGCCCAGTTGGTCTGAGAGGTATTGTTCAAATCTTTGTCGTTCATGCCGATTTGCCCTTCGTGCTGAAATGACTCGAATTACATCCTCACGCCGCTCTGTCCAGACAACGATCGCGATGCCGTTGCCGAGAAACCTGCCGTGCCCAAGCCACAGCATCGGCTACATCAAACTTTATCGGAAATAGTAGATTCCTGTGAATCAATAACGGAATCTTGTTCAATGATTTAAAGTTCTCGTTGCTACTATTCTGATTTTCTTCCTATCG
>JBJORF010000111.1:0-19708 GCA_046049545.1 Cyanobacteriota bacterium
AGATCCACCGACCAGCGCAAAGTCTCCTGCGCGATCGCAATCGCCAAGGCGCGATCGTCGCCCAGTCCTATCGTGAACTGACGCAATACTATCCTCAGCCAGCCTGGGTCGAACATGATGCAAACCAAATCTGGCAAGATACGCAAACCGTAATGCAAGAAGCCCTTGCCAATGCTCAGATTCAACCGAATCAAATCACGGCGATCGGTCTCACAGTCCAACGAGAAACCTGCTTACTCTGGGATAAAACGACCGGGGAGCCAATTCACCGCGCGATCGTTTGGCAGGATCGTCGCACAGCCGATCGCTGTGACCAACTGCGCCAATCCGGTCATGCACCGAATATTCAATCGCGCACAGGCTTAGTACTGGATGCTTATTTCTCGGCAACCAAACTGGCTTGGTTATTAGATTATGTCAAAGCGGCGCGATCGGATATTCGCATTGAAAATCTACTCGCAGGTACGATCGATTGCTGGATACTCTGGAAACTAACGGGTGGCGCAGTTCATGCGACCGATGATAGTAACGCTTCCCGGACAATGCTGTATAACTTACACGATCGAGCTTGGGATCAGGAATTACTCGATTTGTTTCAAATTCCCGCGAATTTATTGCCGGAAGTGCGATCGAGCATGAGTGATTTCGGAATAACTGATGCCGCCATAATTGGCGCGAATATCCCAATCCGGGCGATTTTTGGTGATCAGCAGGCAGCGCTGTTTGCCCATGGGTGCAACCAGCCGGGATTGCTGAAATGCACTTATGGGACAGGCGCGTTTTTGGTCGTCCAGACGGGCAATCAGATTGTGGCCTCGCAGCATCAGTTGCTTTCGACAGTGGCTTGGACAACGCCCAATCAAGCACTGTACGCCCTTGAAGGTAGCATGTTTACCGCTGGGGCTTGCATTCAGTGGTTGCGGGATGAATTACAGCTAATTTCAACAGCGGCGGATACGGAGCCATTGGCAACGCAGGTATCGGATAACGGTGGTGTTTATTTTGTGCCCGCGCTGAGTGGATTGGGGGCACCGCATTGGGATATGACGGCGCGGGGGGCTTGGTTCGGGATGACGCGGGGGAGCAACAAAGCGCATTTAGTCCGATCGGTACTCGAAGCAATCGCGTTTCAGGTCGGTGATGTGGTGCAGGCAATGAAACGCGACAGCGGCACAGCAATTACCCAGCTCAAAGTCGATGGCGGTGCCTGCAACAATAATTTTCTGATGCAATTTCAGGCGGATGTATTGGGCATTCCCGTTGAACGCCCCCAAGTATTAGATGCAACCGCCCAAGGTGCAGCGTTTGGGGCGGGCTTGGCGGCGGGTTACTGGGATGACTATAATCAGTTAATCCAGCAGCGTCAAATTGATCGCACCTTCATCCCGAGCAATGCTGCGACCCAAGCAAAGCAACAGTACCAAATCTGGTTGCAGGCAGTCGATCGTACCAAAAACTGGCCCACGGTTTAATTCATATTCATCCAATGCCATTTCCCACCATATCTCAACCTATTCTCATCCAAGCGATCGGTCGCGGGCTATATCAGTGCGCTTCAGCAATTTTGTTATTTTATCTGCCGATCGTGTTTGTGAATTACGGTAGTCTGACGGCAACCCAAGTCGGTCTGGTCATGGGTGGTGGGGCGATCGCGGGATTTTTCGGCAATTTTGTGGGTGGGGCGATGACTGATTCGACGCGCATTGGCCGACGGGGGACGTTGATTGGGGCGGCGTTGCTGTCGATTGGGGCAACGCTAATTACCGCCTGTCTGACCACATTACCTTGGCTATTGGCAGCAAATGTATGCTTTGGAGTTGGCACCGGACTGTATTGGACAGCGGCGGATGCAACGGTAATGGATGCGACAACGGAGGCCGAACGGCAATCGGCTTTTTCGATTTTGGGACTGTGCGATAATTTGGGGCTGGCGATCGGCACACTCGGCGGTGCTTGGCTGTTGAAACATATTCAACCAGAATTTCAGATGTTCGGTGTCGCGGCGGGAATCTTCGGGCTGATGCTGCTGCTCTTTGCCGTGGGAATTTCGACTGAAACTCCCGTGAATATTGAACCAGTCGATGGACTCACGGGTTGGAAAAGTGCGATGAACGATCGGCGATTAGTCATTTATTTAGTCGTGAATACGCTATTCATCACCTATTTAGCTTTGGTCAATAGCAATCTGCCGCTCTATTTAATTAATTTTCAAAAACTCGATGAAGCCGTCGTTTCTAACCTATTCACCTTTGGTTATGTGGGGTTAGGGGCGTTGATTCAAATCCCGGTGGTGAAGGCGATCGCGCGATTTAGCTATCTGCAATCTTTAATTTTGTCGATCGTGATTTGGGGAGTTGGGTTCGGCGTGGTTGGTCTGTGGCATCCTCTCAACAGTAGCTTTGGCACGGCATTACTGCCTTTGGTGATTTTCGCGATCGCAACGGTGATTTACAAACCCACAGCTTCGGCTTGGATTGCAGCAATATCCCCAGCCAACCTACGCGGAGCCTACACCGCGATCGCCTATCAATGCTGGGCGATCGGCTACTTCATTGGGCCGATCGCGGGCGGATGGGCCTTGGACCAACCCGAAGCCGTTACCCATCGATTTTGGATCACCGTTGGACTGAGTACCACGATCGGCATTCTCACGCTCCGATTCCTTCAACAGCAGCCGGAAAGCACGATCGAGGCAATCTCTGAAGAAATCACTTAATAAACTTAATCGTCATAGGATATTCGTAGGATTCACCGTTAGTCGCCTTGATCAAGCCAATGAGTGGCAGGATCAACCCAGCGATGATTACCAGTAGGAGCAGCGGAAAACCGATGAGAAGAAGACACAAAATTCCAGAAACGACCAGATAAATCAATTCGGAAATCAACCAGTTTGCGATCATTTTACCTTCGACATCGACCTCAGGATACTCATCCTTAGCCATCTGCCACAATACAACTGGCGCAACCCATCCAGCAAACGGAATGATAAAGCCCGCATATTGGCTACCGTGCATCAGAGCGCGGTAGTTGTTGAGGTCGAGGCCCAATAATTTATCCGACTTCCCAGTCGTCCGATCGGCTTTCAGCAACTGTCCCTTCGCCGCTTCAAATTCCTCATCAGAAAGCGTACCCTGCTCATGCAGAACCCGTAACTTCTCAATTTCTTCCGGCAGCATTAGAACATTCCTTCTCAGGTCACAGTACAAAGCGATGCACAATTACTTCAACGATCGCTTGCTCTCAATCATAGCCGCCCACAGCTAAAATGAACGCGCACAACCCAGCTAGACCGATCGCAAGAAGTGTCACACCCTCAATCCGATGGCCGCAACAATCCTCTAAGCTGAATATGTCACTGGTAGGTGACATATTTCATTTGTTCCACAGCGCCTGTGTTACGTCGCTTCAGTTCATTTCCATCTTGAGGTTTTTGCCATGACTGCTCGCAACACAACGGTTCAAGCCACCCATAGTCAAGCCTGGATCGTTCAGTCCTGGGCTTCTTTAGTCATTTCCATTAGCGCCACGATCATCGGCATTTTGTATCTGCCCGTGAATACCTGGATTAAGGCTTATCTAGGCATGGGCGTGACGTTTAGCCTGGGTTCCACGGTCAGCATTTCGAAGACAATTCGCGACCAGCATGAAGCCGATAAACTGGCTGCGCACCTCGATCAAGCCCGCGTTGAGAAGTTGCTAGCTGAACGCAATCAGCCTAAATCAAATTCCACCATCACCCCATAAATTGCCCAAATCGCCATTGCCCGCAAATAATGGCAGGCGCGGAAGGTAGCGTTAGCAGTAATTGCCTCGGGGGTGCGGAACTGGAGGCCGTTGTTATAGATTTGCTCGACGACGGCCTGAGTAATCGCCATCGCTTCATCCGGCATCCCATTCTGGTACATAAACGCCGCTAACCCGAAGTTAATTCCCGTCCAGACTTCTAGGGGATGCGTCGCATTGGGATTTTCCGGTTCGCCGTTGGGACGGACACCGTTCGCTGCCCCGATCGGCAGCTTGGATTTACCCAGTACCCGATCGCCTTCCGAAATTCGCCCGTCACTGGAACTGACACCACCTTTTTCAAGGTAATGATTAAACTTAACAAAGCAAGCATCATAGACCGTTTGCAGGGTTACCTTCAGGGCATCAGCGGGCACAACATCAGGGAGCTTGAGTAATTGAGCATAGAACTGCCCACAGAGTTGATCAGCCATCACCACGTCTGATCCGGACTGGCTATCGATGTTGTAGTATTTACCATTCCAAAGCGTGGTGTGATAAACCGATCGCGATTGTTCCAACCATTTTTGGAATATTGCAATTTCACTGCTATCCGGTTCAACAATTTTACCCACCGCGATCGCCGCTTCCAGCGCCGCAATCCACAGCCCACCGCAGTAAGCGCTAATCCCCTTAAGTTTCCAATCGTCAAAGGTTTGATCCGGTGCGCCACCATTTTCAGGAATGCCATCACCGTCAATATCAAAGGTTTTTAGGTAATGCAGCGTTTCGACAACAGCGGGCCAGCATTCCACGAGAAATTCCCGATCGGTCGCCCCGGTCAAAACGTAATTGCGATAAACCTGCAACACAAAATCCGAACCCAAATCCTTCCACAGGTTGCAATCTTGATAACTGGTGTAATTTGTTTTTTCCCAGACATGCTCATTGGGTGCGCCAAGATCGTGGGGGGTCGCACCTTTGAGCTTTTGCGGCACGGGATCGCGGTCTTCCCCGATCGTGTAATAGTAGCCAATCTTCCGCAATTGATCATTCTGCTCGGGAATCGCCCGTGCAAATGCTGAAATTACCGCTTTTTCCAGCTTCGGCCAGAGCATCATCAGGCCAAAGGAGCCATACAGCCGGACATCTAGGCTTTCATACCAGCGATAGTCCACACATTCCAGCACGGCATATTGACCCACGGGATCGAGTTCACTGGCCGCACTCCAAAGCGCACCACCTTGGGTTAGATCGTACAGTTCATTAAACAATCCCATCTTGAACCAATTCGGCAAATCTGCCCGATCTACGATCGGTGCCTGCCAAGCCACAATCTTCTCCTGCCAAGTCTGATATTGCTTTAACGCGGTGCGAATCATCGGCCAGCTATTGCGCCCCGATCGACCAAAAAAGTCAGTATAACGCTTTAGATATTCCACGCCCTGGCTAAACTCCATGACGGGCAAATCCCAGGCCAAAATAAATGGAATTTGCCGACTGCGACCAGGCCGAATCGTAAATTTAATCGCGATCGCGCTCCCAATTCGTTCATCTGCCCGAGCAGGCGTTTCATTATCCACATTCGGCAGTATCCCATCAGCAGAAAAGCTCTGCCACAGGTCGGCCCCGTCGCCCGCCGGATTCCAGCGCGTGTGATAGGTTACCTCATTCAACGGATTAAATAACGAACCGATTGCCCATTCACCATCGCCTTCACCGGGTAAATCAAACGCATTTCCCATGGTGATGCAAATTCGATTTTCATCACCGACAAGCTGATTTACATTTCCCTGACTTTGAGCAATGCGCGGCACGTAGTCGTAATAGGGGCTACCATCATCACGAACCTTCACATCCGGGGTCTTGGCGCTGTTCATGAACCAGCCCGCCATATTTTCCCAGGAGAGCATGATGCTCACAGTAATCGGCGCGTCGGTCGGATTCTCCACTGTCCAGAGAAAGACCCCGATCGGGTAACTGGTTTCTTGATAATTTTGGGCAACGATCGGCGAGAACTGTTCGCAGCTTAGCTTGACGCTAAAGGGCTGCCGATAGTGATACCAACTGCGCGGATAGAGCGCTTCATAGTCACCTTCACCCTCAAACCATTGCCACTGGCCGAGGCTACCGTCATCTGGGCCTTGGGTGGCGAGGGCATAGGCGCAACTGCCCTGATCAGTTTGCTCAAAAACGCTAAATTGACAGCCCGCAAAGTTCTGAAAGGTATGTTCCCCAGCATCGACATGCCAGAGGTTGAATTGGCCATTGTGACTGCGCCCGATGCACCCGGCCCCAAAGCCCCCGATCGGCATCCCATGCTCCGGGCCGTCATCGAGATTGCTGGGATAGCGCACAACGTAGGGATTTTCCCACCCTTGACCGATCGGGCGTTTCCAGGTGCAGGTCGGAATAGCAGAACTCATGGGAGGCAGTAAGGCAAAATCAACAGCCTCAAGCATACTGTGAAATGGAATCCGATCGACGGAGCTGACTGTTAATGATGGGGGAGTGGGGTGCTGACTGATTGACCGTCCAGGAGCTTGAGACGGCGACGGAACAGGTTGAGTCCTGGATTGCACGAACATCGAATGGCTAGAACTTTACCGGACACTAATCGAATACGCTAGAATGAAGTCCAACGCTGTTGATGAGTAGTACAAGCTATGGCTCAACTTACGATCGAAGTTCCTGATGCACTATTGCCTGAGCTAGAGCAGGTGCGATCGCAACTGCCAGAATTGTTAACGCAGTGGATTGTAGGCTTGCGAGTTAATCAATCGGATGTTGAACAAACTGCATCCCAGGAAGTATTGAGCTTTTTAATGAGACAGCCAATGCCGCAAGATATTCTGAGTTTCAAGGTTTCAGAAGTTGCTCAGGCACGGTTGAAGGTATTACTTGATCGCAATCGTAGTGGTCAGTTGAGTGAAGATGAATCTTTAGAATTAGATAGTTATGAGCAATTGGATCAGCTAATGCAGATGTTGAAAATCCGCGCCTATGAAGTTACTCATCATGCGCTGGAAGGATAGAGTATGGGTTCAGATGTGACAGCCGCTCTGCGCCGATCGGTGATTGAACGTGCTCAGGGGAAGTGTGAATACTGTGGGCTGCATCAAGATTTTTCAATTTACACCCATGAGATTGATCATACAATTGCGACTAAACATGGTGGCAGAACGGTATTGGAGAATTTGGCGTTAGCTTGTTTGGCTTGCAATCGCCATAAGGGTTCAGATTTAACAAGTTTTGATCCACAAACGGGTGAGGTAACGCGGCTGTTTAATCCACGATCGCAGGTTTGGTCAGAACATTTTGTTATCGATCGGGGACGCATTCGAGATCTGACAGTGATCGGTCGAACGACAGTTGCGTTGTTGAAATTCAATACGCCAACAGCGGTTCTCAATCGTCAGATTTTGCAGCAAAATGAATGAAACACATCGGGGTGGGATGAATGAGTTACCGATCGGCAGTCCAAAAGATTGAGCAGGCAGCGGGCGGAACAGTTTCAATATTGCGTATGAATATCGGGTGTCATACCCAGAGATTCGGCGGAGAAGTTAGATTTTAGACATAGCTGGTTATTCAAGGAACTGCCTCCATAGAATTTTGAAGAATGCGCTCGAAACTGGCAGCGATGAGAAACCAATACACTATGCACTCGCCCCCGCACTGAAAATTGATCATCCTGATCTAGAAAGATACAAGTATGCAGATTTTCTAATTTTAATTAGAGATGTTGAAAATACTGTTAAAAGCCTCAAAAAAATCCCCGACTTAGATGAATATATATCGTCAATTCAGGAGCTGAGCAATCTTCTCTTTGGGTTCGGGATCTTCCAAGGCCCATGGGGAAGCATTAGTGGTGCCCTTAAACAGGGAAGGCTTTTGATGGCTTTGAACTCCTGTGCGGTTTTTATTGACCAAGAGTATGCTCATCCGGATTTAAGTGATGAACAGTTAAAACAATATCTCAATGAATGTGAGGAATTAGTTAAGAAAGTCACTGAGTCGGATTTAGAAGAAAGCATCAAATCATTTTTGATTATCCGATTAGAAGAAATCTGTGTTGCTATCCGCCAGTATCATTTAGGGGGGACGGAAAGACTCAAAAAAGTCGTTGAAGAGAATATAGGTGGAGTTCTTCTTCGTTTGTCTGGCCTTGGCCCAGAGGAAAAGGGAAAATCTTTGAACTGGGAAGTCTTTACTTGGTTGATTCATTTTGGTGGAGTACTCGATCTGGCCGCGAACACGCAAGGGTATCTCATTCCCAAATTGGTAGAGGCGGTGCAACGCGTCCAACATCTTCTACCGCCAGGCATGAACTAACAGTTCAGAGTTATTTTGAAGATCCAGCAGTACGAAGGAGGCCAATGATGAAACCAGAATATGACTTCTCCAAGGCCGGTCGCGGCAAGCTCCACCGTCCTGATGCAAAGCTTAGGTTGCCAATTTATCTGGATGAGAAAGTCTTGAATTTTTTCACCAAACAAGCTGAATCTCAAGGCTTTGAAGTCAGTGATTTGCTTAACGATCGACTGCGCCAAGATATTGAACGTCTGAAAGCTGGTTAACCACGATCTCGCTCCCTAACCCACCGCCGCAATCATCCGCCCCATCCCCCCATCGCCAACAACGATCGAATCAATAACTCGATCGCCCCTAACTGATCGCCGCTACCGCATCAAGATACCGCTGATTAATCACACAGACTTCTCCATAAACGTTACGCTGATATCCACCGCGATAATCATATTGGGTATCCGCACCACTCACTAATATCCCAATTGTGGTGAAGCAATGACCCGATCGGGTAAATTCTGGCGTTGTCTTATCCAATTTTGACAGCAACGCAAATAAATCAGCGGCCTCATAGTCACCAATATGCCGATCATTAAAATAATAGTCGCAACCGCAATCTTCATAAAATCCCACGCCAATGAATTGGACTTTGCCATCACTGTCGTACTCAATCTGCAAGCTACTCCCAAACGCATAATCCAGCGTAGCCGATGCGGTTTGGTCAAGTTGATGATTGGTATAATCAGCTAAAGCTGCTTGCACCGCCGATCGGGTCATGCCTAATTGAACCGGGCCAACGCCACAATTGACCATAATTTCCAGCTGGGGCATCGGACTGAACCTCGCGGCAAACCATCATCTGGACAGACTATAATGATAAACTCAAAACCGTAATGCCTAACTGGATCCTCAAGCCCCATGCCACTGACTGAACCTGGAAGCTACAAAACCACCGTCAACCTCCCGCAGACGAAGTTCGACATGCGGGCCAATGCTGTGAAGCGGGAACCAGAGATTCAGGCACTATGGCAAGCTGAGAAGCTCTACGAAAAGCTGGCCGAATCCAACCCCGGCGAACCCTTTGTGATCCATGATGGCCCCCCCTACGCCAACGGCGACCTCCACGTCGGCCACGCCCTGAACAAGATCCTCAAAGACATCATCAACAAATACCAAATCCTCCAGGGCCGCAAGGTGCGCTTCGTTCCCGGCTGGGACTGCCACGGCCTGCCGATCGAACTGAAAGTCCTGCAAAGCCTTAAGCCGGATGAAAAGAAAGCCCTGACCCCGATCGGGATTCGCAAAAAAGCGGCGGGATTTGCCAAGGAAACGATCGCCAAGCAGCGCGAAAGTTTTAAGCAGTATGGCGTTTGGGCCGATTGGGAGCATCCCTACGTCACCCTTGATCCGGCCTACGAAGCCGCGCAGATTGGCGTATTTGGACAAATGTTCCTCAAGGGCTACATCTATCGCGGCCTCAAGCCCGTCTACTGGAGTCCCAGTTCCCGCACCGCCTTGGCCGAAGCCGAACTGGAATATCCCGAAGGCCACACTTCGACCAGTATGTTCGCCGCCTTTGAGCTGAAGAGTTTGTCGGAACCGCTGCGGATGCCGTTGGACAATTTCCTGGGCGACCTCGGCGTGGCAATCTGGACGACGACACCTTGGACAATTCCGGGGAATCTCGCCGTGGCGGTAAATCCTGACTTGGCCTATGCCGTGGTGGAAGTGGGCGGTGAGAATCCGACTCGGTTTAAGTATTGGTTAGTCGCCAAAGATATGGTGGAGAGTCTGAGTGAGCAGTTGGGCGTGAGCTTGACGGTGCAGGCTTCCGCGATGGGTAAAATGTTGGAGCATTGCACTTACAAGCATCCGCTCTTCGATCGTGAGTCGGAAATCATTATCGGTGGCGATTACATCACAACCGATGCGGGTACTGGGCTAGTCCACACTGCGCCTGGCCACGGGCAAGAAGACTACATGGTGGGTCAGCGTTATGGCTTGCCGATTTTGTCGCCGGTGGATGATGCGGGCAACATGACCGAGGATGCTGGCGCATTCGCTGGGTTGAACGTATTGAAGGACGCGAATCCGGCGGTAATCGCTGCAATGAAAGAAGCGGGTTCGTTAATTAAAGAAGAAGCCTACCAACACAAATATCCCTACGATTGGCGCACGAAAAAGCCCGTAATTTTCCGCGCGACGGAGCAGTGGTTTGCATCCCTCGAAGGCTTCCGGGAAGCGGCATTGCAGGCGATTAAAAATGTGCGCTGGATTCCCGAGCAGGGCGAAAATCGGATCACGCCGATGGTTGCCGAACGATCGGACTGGTGTATTTCCCGCCAAAGAAGCTGGGGCGTACCGATTCCAGTATTCTACGACGAAGCGACAAATGAGCCGTTGTTGACCAAGGAGACGATCGAGCATATTCAAGCGATCGTCGCTGAAAAAGGCTCCGATGCCTGGTGGGAAATGAGCGTAGAAGAACTGCTCCCAGCGGAATTCCATAATAATGGCAAAACCTACCGCAAGGGCTTCGACACCATGGATGTCTGGTTCGACTCCGGCTCATCCTGGGCTTCCGTGGTGCAACAGCGCCCAGAACTGCGCGATCATTATCCAGCGGATGTTTATCTCGAAGGTTCTGACCAACATCGCGGTTGGTTCCAGTCCAGCTTGCTGACCAGCGTTGCAGTTAATGGCCAAGCACCCTATAAAACTGTTCTAACCCACGGTTTTACAGTTGATGAAAGTGGCCGCAAAATGAGTAAATCCGAGGGGAATGTTGTTGATCCCTTGACTGTAATTGTTGGCGGGAAAAATCAACAGCAGGAGCCACCCTATGGTGCTGATGTGTTGCGGCTTTGGGCCTCCTCTGTCGATTATTCCAACGATATTCCCTTGGGCAAAAACATGCTCAAGCAGTTGAACGATGTCCGTGGGAAAATCCGTAATACGGCACGCTTTCTGTTGGGTAACTTGCATGACTTCGATCCAGCGAAAGATGCCGTGTCCTATGCGGAACTGCCCGAACTCGATCGCTACATGCTCCACCGCATCACCGAAGTCTTCAACGAAATCGCCGAAGCCTACGAAACCTTCCAGTTTTCGCGCTTTTTCCAGACAGTGCAGAACTTCTGCGTGGTGGATTTGTCCAACTTCTACCTAGACATTGCCAAAGACCGCCTCTACATCAGTTCGCCAAACGCAGTCCGTCGTCGCAGTTGCCAAACGGTAATTCAAATTGCCTTGGAAAACCTGGCCCGCGCGATCGCGCCAGTGCTCTCTCACCTGGCCGAAGACATCTGGCAATTCCTGCCCTATCAAGCACCCTGTAAATCGGTGTTTGAAGCGGGTTGGGTGAAATTGGAAGCGCAATGGGTGCAACCGGAACTGGCGGAAAAATGGTCGAAATTGCGTGATCTCCGTACCGAAGCGAATAAGGTGCTAGAACAAGCCCGCGCTGCAAAAGAAATCGGTTCTTCACTGGAAGCCAAGTTATTGATTTACGTTAATGACAATGCTTGGAAATCCGTTTTGCAAACGCTAAATCCAGCGGACAGCCTGAAGAGTAATGCCGTCGATGAATTGCGGTATTTATTCCTTACTTCTCAAGTGGAGTTAGTGGATAACATCGATCGCATCTCTGGCATGAAATACGCTGCCCAACTGGAAAACCTGTCGATCGGGGTAGCCGATGCCGATGGAAAGAAGTGCGATCGGTGCTGGAACTATTCCACCCACGTTAGCGAATCTGCTGAACACCCATTGATTTGCGAACGCTGCGTTGAGGCTATTGATGGCAAATTTTAAAGCTGAATTCAAATTTAAAATTTGTTCATTAGCATTGGATTAAATGGCATCGTTGCGAGATTGAGGGCGCGGAAAACGCGCCCGTACGGGATTGATCATTGCCGATCGTATCCATGTGGTGATCATTGATTCGTAGGGGCGTGCATTCCACGCCCACAGCCTATGCCACCCACCGTTTATTTGTATAAACGTAAAAATTAGCGGTGCTGCAACCGATTCACCCAACTACCCGCATTATCCAACGCTAAAACAATTTGGCGATAGTAATGTTGCGGTGATAATTCCAGCGTCAACACAGGCTTTTTCGGCTGTGTATACCAGAACGATCGGATTCGATTTTGGTAATAATTTCCTGCTTTAATCAAGCCTGGGACATAGGTTCCAGGCGATCGTAGCTCCTGCCAATTGGTTTCTGGCAGCTCTGTGCTGACCTGTTGGATTTGCTCTAGCGGCACCGTAATTGTTTTACCCATATGGCAAGCCCAGAGACGTTCGGAGCGGGAGAGTTCAATCTTGAGCTGATTACCTTCAATGGAGAGTTGCATAGCTTTAGAGAGATGAAGATAAGAATGATTCGATCGTAGCGAGGATTTTGGCGATTGACAAGGGGCGAAAAAATTCCTAAGAGGCATTGCCCAACATGCGTTGAGATTCTGCGGGCGCGCCTGCTCTAAGCCAATCGATCGCCGCTTCTTCGGGTTTGTCCGGATTGACCCAAATGATTGATTGTAGCTTGGGAATGGATTTAGCAGCTTGAGTAAAGTATTTTCGGGCTGTGTTCTCATCGAGAGAGGCAATGCTACGATCGCTGGCTAACGCCGCTTCTAGCAGCAAAATGTCTTTGGTCATCGCCGATCGTTCTGAATCACTTTGCGCCATCGCTTCGATCGGTGTCCATAGTTCGGAGTCGATCGGTAAATCCGGTAGTGGATTCAGGTGCTTGCGGGCAATCATCTGGCGCAACCATTGTCTAGCAAAGCGAGATTGATGTTTATCCCATTCGGTTTTAATTTCCTTCGTCATGACAATTTTGTGTTGGTATTCTTGCACCGCCATCAGGAAATCACGACAACGAACAGATGTCGGGTAAATGGCATTTTCATCACCACAGGAACGCGCGATCGAGGCATCGATTACTAAACATTTAGTCATGCGAACCATTACCGTTCCATAATTTTGCTTCTGCTGCGCTGAGATAGCGATTTTCCAGCATTAATGCAGTCGTGCCGAAATCCTCCGGCCAGTCGCCGAATGCACCCGTTTCATCGAGTTCAGCACTCGTGACTTTGGATGAGCCATCGGGATTACGGGTGAACCAGTGGAGTTTAACGGTACTTGGATCGAGTTTATCTTCTGCGACCAAAGTTTGAATTCCTAACAAAAATAGTTCACTATGGGTTTCAACAACAACTCGAACGCCACGATTCGCCGCATCAGCAAAGATTTCACCCAAAGCGATTTGGGCGCGGGGATGCAAATGAATCTCCGGTTGCTCAATGTAAACTAACTGCCCTGGTTCTGCTACTAATAATGCAACGATCACAGGCAAAACCTGGGATACCCCAAACCCAACATCAGCAATATTTACCGTATCCGCTTCATCCTGACCGCCTAAAACTCGCCCAACCCGCAATTCAATCTGCGTATCATTCAAGCGTTGCGACTGAATTAAATCCGTTAAACCAAGTTTCTGCAATGCGTTCTGAAGCTGAATTATCTTTTCAGGGCTTTCTTTCTGAAAGTAATTGATTACACTTGCTACATAGTTTTCAAAACGCCCCGTGAACTTAGCGCCGGAAATAGCGGCAGTTTTATAAACTCGGGAAGGAGTATCCCGTAGCCCTTGGATATGGATGATCGAAGTCAGCAATTGGCTAAAAGATGGATTCATAAAGTCAACCCTCAGACCACCTGCGACTACACTTAAAAAACACTTGTCACTTTCTACTTGCCCACTCTCTAGAATATCTGAAAGATGTCCAAACGCTCCTTGTAATGATTTTTTGATTTCCTCACCAGTCATTGCCTGGCTGAGCTCGATCGGTGAAGACTGAGGAGAAAAAAGAATTTGCTTAAGAATATCAATTCCGAAACTGGGTGACCAGCTAAACATGCTTTTGGAAATCATTTCCCCTTGAAAAAGTGATACAGTGAATCTCCTTTGCACCTCATTCGACTGGAATTTTGAGAGAAATTGTTCACCGGAGGTAAAGCTAACATTGGGCCCATCTAACAGCAGTGCACCGGGGTCATAAGGAGCCTCCAAAGTCTGCTTCATCAACAACAACGGCTGCATAATGCTTGACTTGCCCGAACTATTTGCTCCAGCCAGAATTGTCAGCGAACCCAACTGAATTCGCACTTCTTCACGGAATGACTTAAATCCACTCACACCAATTTCTGTCAAACCTGCTAACAGGCTTGAGTCAGGTTTATTCTGGGAAAAACTTGCTGACGCATGAATCATACGATCGACCAGATATCAATCTTCCCAATTTTAGCCGAAGATCATAACAACGGCAAAACCTATCGTTTTACCCACGTGGCAGGCCCAGGAGACAAACGCCCTAACCACAAAATTAAGATTCACAATCTGAAATTAAGATTTTGGGCGATTTGGCCTGCGGAACATGCGGTTGGACTAGGATGATAGCATCTAGTGAGGAGCCGAATTCGCTGCATTGTTTGCATTCCCTATGCGTCGCGAGGTAAATCCGATGAAACAAATGATTTGGCGACCGGAGCCGCAGGATGAAAAAGTCCGTCAATATTTTGCACAAGTGAATCATGCGCCTTACCCCACGATCGTACTAATGGCAATCGCGTGCATCTGCCTGATGACCTTAGCTGTGCTTGTCGGTAGTTTCTAAATCAGTGATTCATCAGGGTTTGAGTGATCGCTCAGACCCTGATCTAATCCCTCGATGCAGTCCGTAGTCAATTCCCATACCAGGCTTTGCGCCATTGCTTTAGCTGATTAATCTCAGCTTGCTGCGATGACAGAATGTTCTTGGCAAGGGTTTTCATCTCGGGGCGCTGAGTTTTGCCAGCTAAATCTTGCGCCATGGTCACAGCAGCTTCATGATGGGGGATCATCGCATCAATAAAGCGTTGGTCGAACGTGGTATCCGCTGGCCCTAAATCTAGATCCATGCGCATTGATTTAATCGTCGCTTCATCCATTGGGATCATATGCTGCATCGATCGGTGCCACATCACGGGTGTGCTCTCAGCCTTGGGATACCAGGCTTTGCGCCATTGTTGCATTTGGGTGATTTCTTGGGCTTGGGCCGTGACGATCGCTTGGGCCAGCTTTTTCAGTTCTGGGCGTTGGGATTGCTTCAGAACAACATTTGCCATGACTATCGCCCCTTCGTGATGGGGCATCATTGCATCGATGAACCGGAGATCATAAGCCGCATCGGCTGGCCCCAGATCCATGCCGTGATTCATGCCATGGTTGCCGTGATTCATTGTGGGGGCATGGCTGTTGCCACTGTTCGATGGCGTACTGTTCGATGGCGTACTGTTCGATGGCGTACTGTTCGATGGCATTTGACTGTGATCAGCCATGCAGCTCGTTATAATACTGGTGAGCGTAATCGCACTGCCGATGAGCAGCATTCGCGAATAAGTTGTAATCAACATAGGTCAGGGCAATGAAGCGAAGGCGATAGTTTGATCATACTGCTGATTTCTCGGAAATGCCCACAATTCAGGTAGGTTATCCGATCGGATAACCCGCTAATATTGATCATCACATTTCATATTAATTTCACAATCAACAATGATAATTAGATAATTTTTCCTTTTTTGAATGACTATCATTAGCGAAAACTTTTTGCCATGCGATTGCTCCTATTAGAGGACGAAACGGATTTAGGCCATGCAATTCAACGATCACTGATTCAGCATCGCTACGTAGTCGATCGATTTCAGGACGGGCTGGCAGCGCGGGACGAGATCGGCCCCAATCACCCCTACACTATGGCAATTTTTGACTGGATGGTACCAGGTCTATCTGGCTTGGAGCTGTGCCGGGAACTGCGATCACGCGGCGAAAACCTGCCAATTTTGCTATTGACGGCGCGCGATGCGATGGAAGATCGGGTGCTGGGACTTGATGCAGGGGCGGATGATTACTTAGTCAAACCGTTTGGGATGCAGGAATTACTGGCGCGCCTGCGGGCGCTCCAACGACGGCCGAACCAGATTCAGTCACCGCAGTTGCAAGTTCAGGATTTGATTTTGGACTATCGTGGGTTTACGATAGTCAAAGCAGGATATTCCCCCGTGCAATTAACCGCGAAGGAATTCCAATTGTTGGAATACTTTATGCAACATCCGCATCAAATTTTGACCCATGATCAAATTAAATCACGACTCTGGAATTGGGCGGATGAAGCCGTTAGTAACGTGGTTGCAGCGCAGATTCGCCTCCTCCGAAAACGTCTCACTGAAGTCGGTTGCGGAACGATGATCGAAACGGTGCGCGGCATCGGTTATCGCCTAAATCCATTGCCATCAGTGTCTAGTGAGCCATGAATCAGCAATCAAATTTAATTTTTAAGCGTTCTCGGTTGAAATTGACAATTCTATATTCTGCTGTAATTGGTGCGATTTTATGCTCACTGGGAGGGATTGCCCATACGGTGATGCATCGTGCATTTGATCGAATCGTCGATCGGGAATTAGACTTATTATCTAAGGCTTTAAATGCACAACTGATGGGTGTTTTGCAAACGCCCGGTGTGATCTCGCCGCAAGCTAAACAAGTGTTTCCGGAGCTATGCTGGCTCTCCCAGCCTTGTCAGCCAGTTGAGCAGCGCTCGCTACTGCAAGATTTACACCACGATGGCTACCATATCCAAATCTTGAACCTAAATGGTCAAATAATCGCCGCGATCGCCGAGGCCCCAGATAACTTCCCCAATAATCTACAACTGCTTGACTCTCAGACCGTAAGATTGAGCAGTGGCGAAGCCTTTCACATTCACCTGCTGCCGCTAAAATCCGCTCAATCGCAACCCTGGGGATATCTTCAGGTGAGTCGTTCGGTGCAACAAATGGACGACTATATGCGGAATTTACAGTGGTTGCTGATTGGGGGGGTGCCCGTCAGCATGCTTATGATCGGGGGGGGCAGCTGGAAACTTGCGGGTGTAGCAATGCGACCGATTTATCAGTCCTATGCACGGATGCAGCAGTTCACCACGGATGTCGCTCATGAGCTAAAAACGCCCCTGGCCACAACCCAAGCGATTGTGGAAACGGCTCTGAATGAAGCGATGCAAACACCTGAGCATTACTATCAGACCTTACAGTCCCTCGATCGCCAGAACCAGCGGTTAAATCAACTGGTACAAGATTTATTATTTTTAACCCGGCTCGATCATCAAGTAGCCCCCCCCGGTCAATCCATCGATCTCAATGAACTGATTGAAGATATTGAAGAAGAATTGGCTCCATTGGCGATCGCCGCCCAAATCGATTTATCCTGTCAAATTGAAATTCAACCCCCATTTCCAATCTATGGCAACACAAATCAGCTTTACCGGATGTTGAGTAACCTCGTCACGAATGGCATCAGCTATAGTCCGGCAGGGAGTAAAGTGATCATCTACTTGAAGCAAATTGGTAATGAAGCAGTGATTCAAGTTGAAGATCATGGGGTTGGAATTGCCGCAGCAAATTTGCCACATCTATTTGAGCGCTTTTATCGGGTGAATCGCGATCGCTCGCGATCAACGGGCGGATCGGGCTTGGGATTAGCAATTGTGCAGGCGATCGCCCAAGCTCATGGAGGACGGGTAGAGGTTGTCAGTCAAGTGGGTCGGGGCAGTATCTTTACTGTTTATTTGCCAGTGTAATCATTCTGGGACTAGATGCACGGCTTCGAGTGAATCTATGGCTTGCCTAAGGGGACGATCGTACAGAAGGGTCATTTGTTGTTCAACTAACCAAGCGGGATTATAGAGTGTCTCAAGGTAGCGATCGCCGCGATCGGGATTCAGCATCAGCACACGTTGGGTTTGGCTAAACTGCTGCACATCAGCGAGTGCCGCCGCGACAATTGCCCCAGTAGAACCACCCAACATCAGCCCTTCTTGGCGCGCCATCGCATGACAAACGGAAAATACCAGTTGATCACTCACGCTGTAAGCGGCATCGATCATCGTCGGTGCGAAATTCGGTGGGATAAACGAAAGACCGAGACCCGTCATTTTGTAGGCATGACGGGGGGTGCCAAAAATTGCAGAACCCGCAACATCAACGCCAACCAGTCGGGTTTTGGGATAGCGCGATCGAAAAAATTGCGCAATTCCAGCCAGTTGCCCCGCCGTACTCACCCCAATGACGATGACATCCGGCGCACCGCCAAACGCCGCTTCAATTTCCCTCGCAGTCATGATTGCATGGGATTCTGGGTTATGGGGATTTTGGTGCTGACAGACGTACCAGCCGCCAGGAGTTTCGGCAGCTAATGCCGCAGCCGCTTCCATCCGGGCAACCTGCATGGAGCCGTGGGGATCAGCGTCGCTGGCAGAAACTTCAACCAGTTCGGCACCATAAACCGACAGCATTTGTCGCATCGTCGGCGATGTTTTTGGATCAATGACAATCTTGACGCGATAGCCCTTGGCTGCCCCAACGATCGCTAATCCCAGCCCAAAGTTACCCGAACTCGATTCAATGATGGTGCCACCGGGTTTAAGCCAACCGCTGAGCTCAGCGAGTTGCACAAGATAAGTAGCGTTTTTTTCTTTGATGCTGCCGCCGGGGTTGCAGGATTCGAGTTTGAGGTAGAGATCGTGGGCATTACAGGCAGGGTGCAGGCGATTCAGGCGGACGATCGGCACCATACCAACGGCTTGAGTAACATCTTGGAAGAGTGGCGAAGGCACGAGTAACGGTGCGATCGGATGAAGGGAAGACTTGACCGAGGCTGGCAATGAAGTTTGCATAACAGGTTCACCGGGTAGTGAGTGACCTAATTTTGCCGAGTCCGAATGAAACCCCAATGAAATTTCATATCCCCCATACCCATGTCATTTTCGATCTATGGCATTTTAGAAGAGGTCACCGAATACGATAACTGCAATGTATCTCAATTCTGTCCAATGTTTAGCGGCCTTCACTGATCATCCCACAGGTGGAAATCCCGCCGGAGTCTGGATCGGTGACACATTACCAGAGCCAGCAGAAATGCTCCAGATTGCGGCAGCTGTAGGCTTTTCGGAGACGGCCTTTGTGGTCCCGAGCCAGGGATTTCACCGGACAGTGCGGTATTTTAGTCCTGCAACTGAGGTGCCGTTCTGTGGTCATGCAACGATCGCAGTGGGAGTCGCCTTGGGCCAACGTCATGGCCCTGGCACCTATCAGTTATCAACCGCTGTCGGCATGATTCCCGTCGTTGTGCAGGAACAGGATGGGCAATATATTGCATCGCTGACTTCCGTCGAACCCCAGCAAAAAACCGCATCCGCCGAATTAGTCACGGCAGTTTTAGCCGCGATCGCTTGGCAACCGTCAGAACTGAACCCCACAATTCCCGCGATGCTCACCTTCGCTGGGGCATGGCATTTAGTTTTGGCGGCACGCACCCTGGAACGACTCAACAACCTGGATTATGACTTCGATCGATTAAAAGCCCTAATGCAGCACTATGACCTGTTGACATTGCAATTAATTTTTCAGGAATCGGATACTGTTTGCCACGCCCGCAATCCATTTCCGATCGGCGGCGTGATCGAAGATCCCGCAACCGGATCAGCGGCGGCGGCCCTCGGTGGTTATCTGCGCGATGCCCAAATCATCAGTGCACCAACCAAAATTCTAATTCGGCAGGGCGCGGCGATCGGTC
>JBJORF010000112.1:0-12426 GCA_046049545.1 Cyanobacteriota bacterium
TGAATCACAGCGTTGAATCACAGCGTTGAATCACAGCGTCAAACCATAGCGTCAAGCGGCTGGAAAGTGCAATGTCACGTTAGGGCTGCACAAAAAAGACGATCGTATCCTTGGCTAACGTTTGACTCGAACCCCCGATTGTCAGTTGGATTTGCTGTTGGGTCACCCCCGATGCCGCAGCTCTGAAAGCCGTTACTTTGGCGGCACTGCCCCAATTCAAGCTGATTTGTACCGGTTGACCCGATCGATTAATCACGGCTAAGGCTTTGCTTGTCCCATTTTTTACCGCATAGGTCGTGACCCGGTTCGCCGTGGTTGAATTAATATCGAGCGTACGCGGTGGGGAAGAGGTTTTGACAATTTGGCCTTGAAAATATTGATTATATAAATTGAAGACGTGGGTGGCGGGACGGGCGACCCAGTTGCCATTACGCGGCCCCAGTTTGCCATAGATGCCATCCGCTTCATTCCAGGCCATATTGCCCGTAATACCGGTGTTCGCGATCGCCGCGAGAGCCAAGGCATCATAAATCATGCCTTTCTCGTTCTGCATCCGACTGTCGGCGGTGCGGTAATTACTGGAAATATTGAATTCAGTGAGAAATATCGCGATCGGGCGATCACCAAATTGCTTTTTCGCTTGGGCGACTGCCGATCGGGCCGGACGGACAGCATCGGCCCGGTTTTCTGCGGACTGCCAAGCCTGGGCATCAGTGGCATAGGGCATCGAAGTGCTGTAGCTATGCACCGAGACAAAATCTAACTGGCTGTAGGCTTCGCGCATAAACGCCTGGAGCTGGGCTTGGCCGTAGGGATTCGCCATCGCGGGGCCGCCAATCTGAATGCTGGGATCGACCGATCGCATGGCTACTGCAACTTGCCGATAAATGCGTCCAAGCTCGGCCATATCTTGGCTGTAACTGCTCACATCCAGCTCATTAGTCACTTCCCAATAGCGTACGGCAAGGCCATAATCACGATTGATAATCCGCACAAGATCAGCACAAAAATCCGCATAAGCCGCATAAAATTCCGGCTTCAGGCGGCCAGAAGCATCTTTCATCGCCGCTGGAAAACCGACAATATTCATCATGCGGGGGGTGGGCACACCGGGATAACTGCCCATCATCGCACGATGAATTTTCGCTTGATCCCAAGTGGGAGCTGATGACGGATTCTTGACCCAACCGGAAGTGGTGGTGCTGGAATCGGCCAACATATCGGCGCGGTGATACCGCAAAATGCCCGGTTGCATGGAGCGGATTCCGGCTTGATAGCTGGCATTCTGCGCAATATTCGGGTCGAAACCTTGATACACATTCAAGCCATAATGCAAACCTGTGGCATTCCCGGTGACTTGATTCCAATCGACACTGACGGGAATCGCTTGCGCAATCGCCTGGGCTGGAGCCAGTAAGCTAACGGTACTGACGATGATCGTTGCCAAAAGAGTTGGATTTTGCATCATGGATAGTGCTTAAACAGGATTGAAATTCAGTCAATAGTCTGGAGATTAATTAGTGCCGTCTTCTCTGGTACACCCTTCTCATAAGCTAAAGACGAACCAGGAAGAAATCGAGAATGGCCAGATGCCGATCCAATCCCAAAGCTCCCCCAAGAATTCTGCTTAGGAGTTGGTTCGGCTGGAGCTGTGGCATTTATTGCTGGATCGGGTATCAGTTGCGTCGCAGTTTGAGTTGATAGTTGACAGTTTCGAGTTTC
Organism: Cyanobacteriota bacterium; assembly: GCA_046049545.1. Lineage (GTDB taxonomy): Bacteria > Cyanobacteriota > Cyanobacteriia > Leptolyngbyales > Leptolyngbyaceae > Romeriopsis. The sequence goes on from JBJORF010000112.1 coordinate 1,723, forward strand.
TGCGGGGTCAAGATAATTTCATACATCGTTGCTTGGGTCGCTTTTGGGGCAGTCCAGCGGGTGTTGAGGGAGTCGCGGGTGCGGACGATTTCGTTCTCGATCACCGACAGGCGCAAATCTTCCCGATCGGCCTGAAGATTAATCTGCAACTGTTCGCCGGGGGCGATCGCCACTTGAAAAACTTGGCCGTTGCCTTGTTGGAGTTGTCCGGATTCCTGGAAGGTTTTTGGGATGACGATTTTGAGCTGTTTCTGTTGTTCGAGGGCGGTGATTCGATCGCGGGCGATCGCGTACCAGATTTGCCCGAAGCTGCGAGGATTCAGCGGTTTGTCCTGGAGGCTAGGAAAATGTAAATACAATGCGGTATCCGCCAAAATATCGACGGTGGGTTGGCTCACCTGGCGATCGCTCAAACTGGCAAACCAGCGATCGTAGTTTTTCCGACGATAGGTGCCGATTTCCTGACGGGCAGTTTCGCTCAGATTTTGGAGTTGTTTGTCGATCAGGGATTCAGGTTGCTTGATGGTGGGTTTGAGCTCGGTTTTGAGTTGGTCGTAGAGGGCTTGGGGGATGCCTTGGATTGCGCTCTGATCGTCAGTGGCGATCGCTGCGGCATTCGCGGGCGCGTTGGTTTCGGCGGCGCTGATGGCATTTAAGTTGGGCGTGCTGCCACTGGGTTTGCCAGAAAATTTGCCGACTTCGACGGATGTTGCCTGTGTGGGCGGTCGCAGAATGCTCAGAATGCTCCGACCGCGAAACAATCGATACCCCAGAATGCCGAGCAGGACGAAGAAAACCAAGCTCAGCCCCAGCATCGCCGGATCAAGCGATCGGTGCCGCGATCGGCGCTGTTTCGAGGGTGATTTGGGGACTTGAGGGGAGGGAGCGACAGTAGGGGGCACTGTTTCGCTGGGCGGGGCTGCCAGCCGCTGGGATGCAGGGATCGCCTGAAGCGCCGCAGTGGCATCGCGCAACCGTTGCCAGGATTGGGGAATCAGGAGGCGGCTGAGGAATTTGTGCAGGTCGGGGTGGATCGCCCCGTCGCGGTGAAGATCGCACAGGGCCGCTTTTGGGTCCGCGATCGTCGCGTCGCCTGTGAGTAACACCAGTGCCGACCAACCCAAATCCCGCAAATCCTGACTGATCCAGTCCTGGGCGGTCTGCGGCGAGAGCCAAACGGGGTTAAGGTTGGGCTGTACGGTGGTGAGCTGATGGATTTGCCCAAATTCCCGAATGTTGCCGCCGCGTTGCAACAGAATCACGCCATCACGATCGCGGCAAATCACTGAATCGAGATCGATCGCGCCATGACTGAGGCCCGCTTGGTGCAATCGCGCCAGCACCGCCAGCACACCGACTAAGTAATCCCATACCGCCGTTTCCTCAAACCAATCCCCCTGCTGCATCACCTGTGCCAGCCAGCGGCGATAGCTTGTGCCGACCACTGGTTCGCGTAACCAAAACAACCGATCGTCAATCAGCACCACCCCGAGGCTCGGCGCAATCTGTGGGTCAGCCAGGGCAGTCAAGGGCAATAGGTGATCCCGCAATTGGATTTGCAGGGTTTCCAAGTCAGTTTGGGTGTCGGCACTGGGCAGCAGTTCTTCGAGGATCACCGATCGCTGCTCATATTCCATGCAATACACCCAGCCAAAATCCACCGCTGACTCGACGTTAATTAATCGAAAATCAGGATGTTGGGGAATCTGGGGAGTGAGCAATGGGGCCTTCGGTGAGGAGATTGACATAGTGAACTAGCAGGGAATCGCAGCGCTTGATCCAAGGTAAACGCTACCGCACACACCAGACGATCGCGCAAAGCATTCATGGATCTAATGTACTTATACATTACTAACCGCCGATCGCGCCGACTTTCCGGATTGATTTAGATTAAGCAGTGTTGAGCGATCGTGTATTAGTCGATCGCTTACTCCTGGAAACGCATCATGATTGTGCGCAACGCGGCCACAACTTGATCTTGCTGAGCTTCACTCATTTCTGGGAACATCGGCAGCGATAGCACTTCCGCTGCGGCAGCTTCCGCTTGGGGCAGTTGTCCGGCTTGGTAGCCGAGTCCGGCGTAGACAGGCTGAAGGTGCATGGGCAGTGGGTAATAAATCATGGTGATGATTCCGGCACCTTGCAACTGTTCGCGCACCGGGTCGCGCTTGCCGTTCAGAATCCTGATCGTGAACTGGTTCCAGCTCATGCCATCCGCATCGATCGGGATCACAATGCCGGGAATGCCTTGGAGTCGCGTTTGGTAGCGATCGGCGATGCGCCGTCGATGGGCAATCCATTGATCCAGATAGGGCAGTTTGACCGAGAGGATGGCGGCTTGGACGGCATCGAGGCGGCTATTGAGGCCCAGTTCCTCGTGGTAATACATGGCGGTGCGGCCATGGTCGCGCAGAATCCGCAATTGCTTGGCGATCGCGGGATCGTTGGTGGTCATTGCCCCGCCGTCGCCGCAGGCTCCAAGATTTTTGGTCGGATAAAAACTAAAGCAGCCGATATGTCCGATACTGCCGACTTTACGGCCTTGCCATTCCGTCCCGGTTGCCTGAGCGCAGTCTTCGATGACAGCCAGGTGATGCTGCTCGGCGATCGTCATGATCTGATCCATCGGGGCCGATCGGCCAAACAAATGCACGGGCATGATCGCCTTGGTGCGGGGCGTGATGGCCGCCGTGATTTTTTCGGGATCGAGATTGCAGGTAATCGGGTCGATGTCGATGAAGACTGGGGTGGCTCCAGTCGCGCTAATCATTTCCGCTGTTGCGAAGAAAGTAAACGGCGTGGTAATCACTTCATCGCCAAGCCCAATCCCCAACGCTTTCACCGCTAGATACAGCGCATCGGTGCCGGAGTTGCAGGCGACGCATTCAGCCATGCCGTGATAGGCGGCAAATTCCTGCTCAAATTTTTCGACTGTGGCCCCGCCGATGTAGCGTCCCGAGCTGAGGACGGTCAATGCGGCTTGATTAATCTCATCGCCGATCTGCTGGAACTGCACGGACAAGTCGAACGGGGGGATCGTAGTCATAGGGAAATACCGATTCAGCCATGCCAATTCAACCACAGATCCGATCGCACTTTTTCGATTGGATGATCCCGATTCAATGGGTGCGATGCAATAGGTGCGATTCAATGGGGTGGATCTGTTCGATCCCAACTCGACTTGGGCACCTTAGGAGCAGACCTACGTTCAATCATCTTGTCAGGGTGGTTGACGTTGTTCCGGTTACGACGGGATCTACCAAAACTAAATGGTAAATCGGCAATCTGCTTCTCAATCTTTCTTCGCCTAACGACCTTGCCTGGAATTTGTGATCAAACGACCAATTTGACGGATCCAAGACTTGTTTGACTTTTGCCGGAACCGAATATGGTTCAATAGGGGCCGAAGTTATCTTGTTGTTATTTGGACTGCGGGTTGAGCCGCGATCGTCATGGCTGAGCATTTTTCTGACTTAAACCCCACGGCTACACGCCAAGAGTCCGACAGTATGGGGCCGATCGCGGTGCCGAGCGATCGCTACTGGGGCGCACAGACGGCCCGATCGCTGCATTACTTTGCGATTGGCGACGATCGGATGCCCCAGGAATTGATTCGGGCCTTTGGGACGCTGAAGAAGGCGGCGGCGTTGGTGAATCAGGATTTGGGGAAGTTGCCGGACGATCGGGCACAGTGGCTGGTTCAGGCCGCCGATGAAGTCATCGCCGGAAAGCTGGATGCGCATTTTCCGCTGAGTGTCTGGCAGACGGGCAGTGGGACGCAGACGAATATGAATGCGAATGAGGTAATCTCGAACCGAGCGATCGAGCTGGCAGGTGGTGTGATGGGCAGCAAAACCCCCGTGCATCCGAATGACCATGTGAACATGTCCCAGTCTTCGAATGACACCTTCCCGACAGCGATGCACATTGCGGCGGTGGAAATGCTGCGAGAAAAGCTATTACCAGCGGTGCAGCATTTACGTCAGGGCCTCGCGACCCAGGAAGCAACTTGGGCCGACATTATCAAAATTGGGCGGACGCATTTGATGGATGCGGTGCCGTTGAGTTTGGCGCAGGAACTGTCGGGCTACATTGCCCAACTCGATGCCGGAATGCGGCGGATTGAGGCAGTGCTGCCGGAGCTGTATGAGCTAGCGCTGGGCGGAACGGCGGTGGGGACAGGGCTGAATACCCATCCCGAGTTTGCCGATCGCTCAGCCGCGAAAATTGCGGAATTGACGGGGTATCCCTTCACCAGTGCGCCGAATAAGTTTGCGGCGTTGGCGGGGCATGAGGCGATCGTTGCAGCCAGTGGGAGCTTGAAAGCCTTGGCGGCAGCCTTGATGAAGATCGCCAATGATTTTCGCTGGATGGGATCGGGGCCGCGCTGTGGCTTGGGTGAGCTGGTTTTGCCCGCCAATGAGCCGGGTTCTTCGATTATGCCGGGGAAGGTGAATCCGACTCAGTGCGAGGCGATGACGATGGTCTGCGTGCAGGTGATGGGCAATGACGCGGCGATCGGCTTTGCCGGGAGCCAAGGGAACTTCGAGCTGAATGTGTTTAAGCCCGTGATGATTCACAATTTGCTGCATTCGATCCGGCTGTTGAGCGATGCTTGCCGATCGTTCACCGATCACATGGTCGTCGGGACGGAACCGAACCGGGAACAGATCCAGGCTTATCTGGAGCACTCGCTGATGTTGGTCACGGCGCTGAATCCCCACATTGGCTATGACAACGCGGCAAAGGTGGCCTATAAAGCCTACAAAGAAAATACAACCCTAAAAGCGGCTTGTGTCGAACTGGGATTGCTCAGCGGTGAACAGTTTGATCAGTTGGTGCAGCCTCGGGCAATGCTACAGCCGTAATCTGAAGCTGCCGCTGTAATTCAAATCCACCACTGGGCGATCGGTGTGGCACCATAGAGACGAACTGATTCTCCCCGTGCTCTCTCGCTCATGGCTTGGCAAGACGATTGGTTTAAGCAAATTCAGGCGACATTCCGGCCCCGTCAGTTGGCGGTGTTTGAGGCTTCGATTATTGGGCTGTTGTCCGGGGTGGCGGCGGTTTTTCTGAAGCAGAGTGTGGGCTTCTGGGGCGGGATGCGGCTGAGTTTGGCGAGCCAATATCCGGCCTGGTTGGTGTTGCCAGTGATCGGGGCGATCGGGGGAGCGTTGGCGGGGTTGGTGATCGATCAGATTGCGCCGGATGCGGCGGGAAGTGGTATTCCCCAGGTGAAGGTGGCGTTGGCGGGGTTGCCGACGAAGTTGAATGCGCGGTTGGCGATCGCGAAACTGCTGGCAACGCTAGTGATTTTGAGTTCGGGGTTTCCGTTGGGGCGGCAAGGGCCGACGGTACAGATTGGGGCGGCGATCGCGGCGCAGTTTAGTCGCTGGTTTCCGACTTCGCCGGAGCATCGGCGACAGTTAATTGCAGCGGGGGCAGCGGCAGGTTTGGCGGCGGGGTTTAATGCGCCGATCGCGGGGGTGTTGTTTGTGATTGAAGAGTTGCTGCAAGATGTCTCCGGGCTGACCCTAGGCACAGCAATTCTCGCATCATTTATTGGTGCAGTGGTGTCGCGTAGTTTGGGTGGGGCAGCGCTCCTGAGTCCGAATCAAATGGTGGTGAATCCCGATTTTGAGCTGAGTCATATTCCGCTGTTTTTATTGCTCGGGGCGCTGCTGGGGGTGCTGGGCGTGGTGTTTATTCAGGGGGTGGTGTGGTGCCATCACTGGGTGAAGCGCTGGATGCCGCGCTTGTTTGTTGCGCGGTTGGCGATCGTGGGGGGCTTGGCCGGGGCAGTGACGGCGCTGTTACCCGCGACCTTTCGCGATAGTGCGGGATTGCAGGAAATTAGCAATACGGGAGAATTCACACTGCCGCTGTTGGCCTTGCTGTTTGTCGTGAAGTTGGGTTTAACATTAATTGCTTCAAGCTCGGGGGGGCCAGGGGGAATTTTTGCCCCGTCGCTGATTCTGGGTTCGACCTTTGGCTACTTCTTTGCCTATGGGGTGACGGCGCTGGAGCAGTTGATGCCCGTGGATTGGGGCGTGTCCCTGGGGCCGAATTTTGCGAATACGTTTGCGTTAACGGGAATGGCGGCACTCTTTAGTGCCGTGACGCGGGGGCCAATTACGGCGATCGTGATCGTGTTTGAAATCACGGGAGACTTTAATTTAATTTTGCCGTTGATGATCGGTGCGGTGACTTCCTACTGGGTCGCGGAGGGGATCAAAAGTGGTTCAATTTATAAATATATGCTGGCGCTGAAGGGGATTAAACTCCAATCGATCGCCGCTGGGGCAACAAAAATTGCCGATCTCAAAGCCTCGGATCTGATGCAGCGACAGGTAGAATCCATGCCCGCTGAAACAACGATCGAACAGGCAAAAGCGCGGTTTAATAGTTCACACCACCGAGGCTTTCCGGTGTTGGCAGAAGGGGAATTGATCGGGATTTTGACCCAATCCGATTTAACCCGAAATGGTTTGCAGGATGGTGATACGGGATTAATTCGCGATCGGATGACCCCGAACCCCGTGACGGTAAGACCCCATGATTCATTAAGTCAAGTTTTGTATTTGCTCAATCGCTATCAAATTAGTCGGCTGCCTGTGGTCGATCGGCATAAGCTGGTTGGGATTATCACGCGGGCTGATATTATTCGCGCCGAATCGGAACAGCTCACAGGCGACGGGCTACCCGATTTGCCGATCGCTGAACCGTCCTATTTAGTCTATCAAACCCGCGAACCCGCGATCGGGGTAGGACGATTGCTGGTTCCGGTGGCGAATCCCGTGACGGCGGAACCGCTACTGCGAATGGCGGCAACGATCGCGCAGGCGCAGCACTATGAAATGGAATGTGTCCAAATCATTCAACTGCCCAGTTACCAGTCTCCCGCCGAAACGCCAGTGAGCATGTATGCGAGTCGGGCTTTGACCGATCGCGCGACCCAAATCGGTCAGGAATATGGGATTTCGGTTCATACGCAAATTCGTGTGGCCCACAACATTGCGGAAAGTATCCTAGAAATCATTCGTGAGCGACACATTGACTTATTACTCATGGGCTGGAATGGCGAAAATCCAGCGGCGGGATTTGTGTTTGGGTCAGTGGTCGATACATTGGTGCAGCGGGCAAATTGTCGAATGCTGCTGGTGAAATTGGTGGCGGAACCCGCGTTCGATCGCTGGCTTGTCCCGACTGCTGGGGGGCCGAATTCCCGTCAGGCATTGCGGTTATTGCCGTCTTTGGTGGAATTAGGCGAAAAGCCACAGGTGTTTCTCTGTCAGGTGGTGCGGACATTGGATACTGTGCCGAAAAATGCTTTGCAGCCAACGGTCGATTCCTTGCGACAACGAATTGATATGCCGATCGCCACGATTGAATGTCAGAGTAATGATGTGGCAACGGCAATTGTTAGTGTTGCGGGGGAATATGATTGTGATGTGATTGTGATTGGGGCGACACGATCGGGGATGTTGCAGCAAGTGATTCAAGGAAATATTCCCGCCGCGATCGCCCAGCGTTGTGAGCAGACGGTAATTTTGGTGCGTGAGGCATTAGCCTAACCGCGTGGCCCCGTCTGACGCTGCCATAACAGCCCACCCACTTCCACTAAACTTGCCGCCAGCATTGCGCCTGCCGCTGCGATCGCCCCTGGCAGTCCCACATGCACCCCCCAACTTGCCACCGCCAACAGCGTCCCTGTTCCCAGCCAAGTTGCCAGATTCACGCTGCCTGTTCGGCCTTCGCTTACCATCATTCCCTGCATCGCATTCAACAATGCAACTAGCAATGGATTGATTAAACAAACCCACAACACTGGCCGAATCTGCAATGCCAATTCCCGATCGCCCCCAACAAATAATTGAATAATTGCCATCCCGATCGGACTCATCCCGATTAAGCCCAAAACCAATGCCCCCATCATCCCTACTGTTAATGCAAACCGCAACAGTTGCTGATCGGGAATGCGATGGCGATATTTAATCGTAATTTGCTGCACCATTCGCGTCGAATTTACAATCAGCACCACCAGCCCCCAAGCCGCTGGCCAAGCCGCCAACGCTAATTTCGCATCAAATGCCCGCGCCACAATTCCCACCAGCAACGTTCGTCCCGCCCAAGCCACCACCATCGAATTTGCCAACGGCCAATAAAACTGGCTCACTGCCCCGATCGTCTGCGGTAAGGGCCGCGCCTCAGGATTCAAGGGTGGGGGCTGCAACTGGGCCGATCGGTACTTCACTACAATCGTCACCACGATCGCCTCAACAATTACGCCCAATACCAGCGACAACCCCGCCAACACCGCCCCCGATCCCTGCTGCCAATAGCCCAGCGCAAACACGCCTGCCACTGTTCCCAGCCGCCACAGACTGGCATTGGCCACCGCTGCTGCCTGCCCGTGATAAATCAAAATTCCCTGAAAATATCGCCGCCAAGCGATCGCGAACGGCCACAATCCCACCAGCACCAAAATCTGCTGCACTGTCGGGGCAAGTTCTGCTGGAATCTGCAACAACTGTCGTCCGATCAAATTAAACATCGGTGGCCAAGCCAAGAGCATCAGCAACGCACTCAGGCTGCCTCCAGCAATTAGGACAAACCGCCATAGCGCCCGCCGCGAAGCCATGGTCGGCGCTAGGGCATTGGAGGCATGGAGAATCATGATGATTGGACTTTCCAGGCAAATTGCGAGCGATCGGGCAATTCCCGCTGCGGCTAGATTGACTCTGGCATCGGGCAATCGCGTTAAGGTAATCGTCATTAATGGATCACCAAAGGCCATGGTGATGTCACTCAGGGACAGGGGCAGAAACTCGCGCCAGAGTTGCCCGATCGTGATGGGTTGATCATGCGATGAATTGGCAGACTGACTCAAAGTAGGGCTTCCTGGAATGCGGGGCGATCCAGTCTATCTTGATTGCGGAATAAATTATGGATTTTTGGTGGAATTTGATGGGGAGGCGATGTAAGAATATCTGTATTGAAAATTTTATTGGGTGTGCTGTTATGGAACCGATTAGTTTGGTGACGATCGCGCTGACTCTATTGGCGACGAAGGCGACGGAAAAGGTCGGTGAGAAGATTGGGGAAGGTGCGATCGCTCAAGGGAAAAGGTTGCTGGACGTATTGCGACGGAAATCACCGGAGACTGTGCTGCGGTTGGAAGCGGCGGCTGATCCGAATGTGATTGATGCGGTGATTATTGAAGAAGTGCAGCGGGTGGCGGCGGCGGAACCGGAAGTGCAGCAGGCGATCGAAGCGACGGTGAAGGCGATCGAAGCGGATGCGATCGGGTTGCAACATCTGACCAAACTGGCGGAAAAGATTGGGGTGGTGAATTTGGGCAAGGTGGAGAATCAGACGAATAACATTACGCTTTGACTGGAGTCGGCGGGAGGGGCACCGCCAAAGTTAAGCACCCCGAATAATTTGCCGATTAGTAACGTTGTGGCATTTGTGGGTCGTGAAGACGATCGGAAAACCCTCGATCGCTTGCTGCGGGAAAATCAGCAGGTGAATATTGCGGCGGCGGTGGGCATGGGCGGTGTCGGCAAGACGGAACTGGCGTTGCAGTATGCCTTGATGCAGGGGGACGATTTTGCGGGTGGGGTGTGTTGGTTGCGGGGGCAGGAGCCGATCGCGCCCCAGGTGCTTGAGTTTGCGCGGGTTTGTTTGGGGCTGGAGGTGCCGGAGGGGGTGGAGAATCCGATCGCTTGGTGTGTGCAGCGGTGGCCGGGAGCGGGGCTGGTGCTGCTGATTGTGGATGATGTGGCGGATTATGGGGCGCTGAAGCCGCTGTTGCCGAGTGGTAGTCGGCTTCGGATTTTGTTGACGACGCGGCAGGCGATTTTGGCTGGGGGGCAGCGGTTGACGCTGGAGGTGTTGGGGTTAGATGCGGCGTTGGATTTGCTGCGGAGTTTGGTGGGGGCGTGGCGGATTGATGCGGCCCTGGAGGATGCGGAAAGGCTGTGTGATTGGGTGGGGCGATTGCCGTTGGGGCTGGAATTGGTGGGGCGATATTGGGCGAAGCGGCCCGAGTTGACGGCGGCGAAGTTGCTGGAGCGGTTGGATGGAAAACGGCTGGCGGCGCAGGCGTTGATTGAGCGGCATCCAGAGATGACGGCCAAGCTGGGAGTGGCGGCGGCGTTTGAGTTGAGTTGGGAGCCGTTGTCGGGGGAGGCGCGGCGCTTGGCGGGGTTGTTTGGGTTGTTTGCGGCGGCACCCGTGGCCTGGCAGTGGGTGCAGGATTGTCTGGCGGAAATGGAGGAGGAGGAGCTGGAGACGGCGCAGGTCGAACTGTTGCAGGTGCATTGGTTGAAGCGGCTGGGCACGGCGGAGTATGGGGTGCATGCGTTGGTGCAGGAGTTTTTTGCGGTGAAGCGGTTGGCGGTCGATTTGGCGGATGCGTTGCCGGGGCGGTTTGCGGGGGTGATGGTGGGGATTGCGAAGACGATTCCGCAGACGGTGACGGTGGCGCAGCGGCAGGAGGTGGCGGGGGCGGTGCCGCATTTGGAGGTGGTAGCGGCGCAGTGGACGGAGGGGTTGGCGAATGAGGATAAGGCTTGGTGTTGTGAGGGTTTAGCGCGGTTTTATGCGAGTTTGAGTTTGTGGCAGGAGGCGGAGAGATGTAGGGCGCGATCGTTGGCGATCAGCGAAGCGCAGTTAGGCCCCGACCATCCAGACACCGGA